>JAWKNA010000007.1:0-335957 GCA_041391925.1 Gelidibacter sp.
TTCGGAAATAACAACCTGTAAATACTGAATGCGATTGGCAGGCACATCCTGCAACGGAAAATTGAGTAAATTGTAAAACATCACCTTAAAAGTCTCCTGTGACCACAGCGAATAAATACTGAAAAGGAAGAAGGCTATTAAAAGTGATATATTGCGTCGCATGTTAGAAATTTGGGCTCAATTCAAATTCTTTGTAGAAGCTATCCAAAATGCTGATAACCTCCTCAGGCGTATCCACCAAATGAACCAAATCTAAATCCTTTGCGCTGATGTTGAGGAAAGTGTCCAAAAGGATTTTTTTAACCCAATCCAACAATCCTTCCCAGAAATCTGTGCCTACGAGAATAATAGGGAATTTTTCTATTTTGTTGGTCTGTATCAGAGTGATGGCTTCAAACAATTCGTCTAGTGTCCCAAAGCCACCAGGCATCACCACAAACCCCTGCGAGTATTTTACAAACATGACTTTTCTGACAAAGAAGTAATCAAAATCCAAGCTTTTATCATGGTCGATATACGGATTGTCATGCTGTTCAAAAGGCAGCTCGATATTTAAACCAACGGACGTTCCACCAGCAATGTGGGCACCTTTATTGCCAGCCTCCATAATACCTGGGCCTCCACCGGTAATTACTCCATAACCGTGTTCTACAATTTTTTTTGCAACTTCTTCAGCCAGCTTATAATATTTATGTTCTGGCTTTGTACGTGCTGAACCAAAAATGGAGACACAAGGCCCTATTTTGCTCAATTTCTCATAACCATTGACAAATTCGCCCATAATCTTAAAGATGGCCCAAGAGTCATTGGTTTTGATTTCATTCCATGCCTTGCTGTGTTTTTCTAATCTCATTGACTGTTTGTTGTTTAGTTGTTTAATGTTTGGTTTGTATGAAATTCACTGATTATCTTCATCAGACCATCCAAACCGACAAATTTAAAAAGAAAATAATAGAAAAGGAGTAATTAGCCCCAATTAAAGATATTGTAGGGACTATTAAATAAAAAAACAAAAAAATTGTCGATAAAAAAAGGCAATTCCTATGATGGTATTGCCTTTCAATTATTTTAGATAATTGTAAATTCTGTAACGACCGTTATAAAGGACGTCGCCCAGCAATGATGTTGTAAAGGATTGCTATGATTGCAATGACCAATAGAATGTGGATTAAGCTACTGGTGCCCAATCCTTCAACTACGCCAAAAAATCCAAGCATCCATACCACGATACAAATTACGGCTACTAACCAAAGAAGACCTCTCATAATAATTAGTTTTAGAGTTATTTCACTAAAATAATGATTATTTGATAGACTTTTATAGTTTAAATGAAAATATTATTAACGCTATCACGAAAAATGAATGAAGAATGAGCAGATTCCGCAGCCAAAATTCAACTATGTAACTCCTTCTTTAAAAACTTTGCTGTGTAGCTTGTTTTGTGCTTGGCCACTTCTTCTGGAGTGCCTTCTGCAATAATTTTACCACCACCTTTGCCACCTTCATAGCCAACGTCGATGATATGGTCAACGGTCTTGATGACGTCCATATTGTGCTCAATAATTAAAATAGTATTCCCTTTATTGACCAATTTATTCAACACATTCATCAGCACTCTGATGTCTTCAAAATGAAGCCCTGTGGTAGGTTCATCCAAAATGTAGAAAGTGTTACCTGTGTCACGTTTGCTCAATTCGGTTGCCAGTTTGATGCGTTGTGCTTCACCACCCGAAAGCGTGGTACTTTGCTGTCCAAGGGTAATGTAGCCTAAACCGACATCCTTAATGGTCTTTAGTTTTTTATGGATTTTTGGAATGTGTTCAAAAAATTCAACCGCTTCATTGATGGTCATGTCCAAAACATCACTGATGGATTTTCCCTTGTAACGGATTTCCAAGGTTTCCCGATTGAAGCGCTTACCTTGACACGTTTCACATTCTACATAAACATCTGGAAGAAAATTCATTTCAATAACTCTCAATCCGCCACCTTGGCAGGTTTCGCAACGTCCACCAGCCACATTAAAACTGAATCTTCCTGGTTTGTAACCTCGAATCATCGCTTCTGGAACTTTGGCAAACAGACTTCGGATTTCATCAAACGTTTTGGTGTACGTTGCTGGATTGCTTCTTGGTGTTCTACCAATAGGTGACTGGTTAATGTCAATCACTTTATCAATATGCTCTAGACCAGAAATACTCTTGTAAGGCATCGGTTTTTTAACACCATTGAAATAATGAGCGTTCATAATGGGATAGAGCGTCTCATTGATTAAGGTCGATTTACCACTTCCCGAAACGCCAGTAACACCAATCATTTTGCCCAAGGGAAACTTAACGGAAACATTCTTCAAGTTATTACCAGTACAACCCTTCAGTTCAATGAATTTTCCATTGCCCTCTCGGCGTTTTTTTGGAACGGAAATTTCCTTTGTACCATTCAAGTAATCTGCTGTGAGTGTATGGTGAGTCAATAATTCTTTCGGTGAACCGATACTGATAATTTCGCCTCCATGTTTCCCTGCTTTGGGACCTATATCAATGACATAATCTGCATGCTCAATCATGTCCTTGTCATGTTCTACCACAATGACTGAATTCCCAATATCTCTAAGCGAAACGAGTGATTTAATCAATTTTTCGTTATCTCGTTGGTGCAATCCAATACTTGGTTCATCAAGGATATAAAGTACACCAACCAATTGTGAGCCAATTTGAGTTGCCAATCTGATGCGTTGTGCTTCACCTCCAGAAAGAGATTTTGAATTTCTGTTTAGGGAAAGATAATCCAACCCAACGTCCAACAGAAACTGCAATCGAGTTCGTATTTCCTTGATGATTTCTTCTGAGATTTGAAGTTGCTTATCTGATAAATGGGATTTCAAATCCTTGAACCATTCGGCCAAATCCACAATATCTTTATTGGAAAGCTCGGCAATGTTCTGACCGTTGACTTTAAAATATAGTGATTCCTTTCTTAAACGTGTACCATGGCACTCATCACATTCTACTTTATCCATGTACTCTTTGGCCCAACGTGTCAAAGAGGCTGAATCGGAATTGTTGAATTGGTTTTCGATAAAGTTGGCAACACCTTCAAAATCTATTTTATAATCGCGAGTTACACCGAGTGTTTTGCTTTCTACGGAAAATTTTTCATCACCACCATAGAGAATTAGTTGTTTGGCCTCTGATGGAATGTTTCTGTAAGGGTCTGTCAATTCAAAATTATAACGTTGTGCTATAGTTTCAAACTGTTTGAAAATCCAACTGTTTTTATAAGGGCCGTGAGGCGCCAAGGCTCCAGCTCTGATGGAGAGATTTTCATCTGGAACAATCTTTTTCTCATTTACCTGATATAACTTACCAATACCATTACATTTTGGACAGGCTCCTTTTGGTGAGTTGAACGAAAAGTTGTTAGGTTCTGGATTTGGATAGGATATTCCAGAAGTTGGGCACATCAAATTCCTGCTAAAATAGCGTACCTCTTCGGCATCTTGATCTAGGACCATCAATACATCATCGCCATGGTACATTGCTGTGTCAATGCTTTCCATCAATCGTCTATCGTTATCAGCAGAATCATCAATCTTCAGTCGGTCGATGACAATCTCTATATCATGGGTTTTGTAACGATCAAGTTTCATGCCTTTTACAAGGTCTTTGACTTCGCCATCAGTTCTCACTTTTACAAAACCCTGTTTGGAAATCTGCTCAAACAATTCGCGATAATGTCCTTTTCTGGAGCGGACCACTGGAGCCAAAATATTGATGCGTTTGCCATTAAAACTTTCCTTTATAAGCGAATGTATTTGCTCATCATTATAGCTCACCATTTTTTCGCCAGTATTGTAACTGTAGGCATCACTTGCGCGAGCGTAAAGCAAACGAAGAAAATCATAGATTTCTGTGATTGTTCCCACTGTTGAACGTGGCGATTTACTAGTGGTTTTTTGCTCAATGGCTATTACTGGAGAAAGACCATCAATCTTATCGACTTCAGGGCGTTCCAAACCTCCTAAAAACTGACGAGCATACGCCGAAAACGTCTCGATGTAACGACGTTGACCTTCCGCATAAATAGTATCAAAAGCCAAAGATGATTTACCGCTTCCAGACAGACCAGTAATGACTACTAATTTCTCTCTTGGAATGGACACATCTATGTTTTTGAGATTGTGCACTCTGGCACCTTTGACTTCTATGGAATCGTCGAAATGGCTCATAAATTTGCAAAGATGCAAAGGTACAATTTTAGTTGTTAATTTCTTGTGAAGGTTAGCAATGGATTTGTTATTATTGTGGAGCAAATTTTAAATCAAAATAAATGAAATTATTAGGAATAGGGTCTCGCATCAATCATAGCGAATTTGGAAAAGGGGTTGTTACAAATGTTACCTCTAAACACTATTGGGTAACGTTTATTGACAACGGACTGGAAACTATTGAACTGGATAGTGATTTTGAAGTCATAGAAGCGGCAGATAAAGATGTGGACACCATCAGTTTGTTTGATGTGGAAAGCAGTTTGGTGGAGATTTTAAAGAAATTCAGCGACATCTCCGAATTGGTGACCATTGCTGATAAGTTCAAAGGAGGAAAACTTATTTTGGAACCTGCAGATGCCAGTCTAAAATCAAGTGAGGTTCCAATTGATACATTTTTTCACAAGATTACAATGGTTCGTGACCGACTACGGGTAATGGAACAAAAAATCAACAGCAGTAATCTTGATGAGCAGGAAAAAATAGATTTGCAGCAATATATTACTCGCAGTTATGGAAGCTTAACGACTTTTAATGTGTTGTTTAAGCATAAAGATCATCAATTCGTAGGGCAGAAGTCGTAGACTTCAGTCAGAGTTTACAATCTAAGTTTTCTTAAATTTAATTTGAAAATATACTTTTCTTATTAAAAAAATGTAAATGCCTATAGGTATAAAGATGCATATTAAGACTGACGTATTGGTATAGTTACTTCCCAATACATTGAAACTTCTCAAAAAATCTGCAGATAGGTCAAATAACCAACTACAAAATTTAGAAAAGCTTTTAATATAGATTAATAAAATGGCAATTATTAATAAAAAAACTATCTTAAAATAGTGTTTATTTATACTTTTGTCTATTAAAAAGGCCCAACTACATGGAATCAAACAATACCAAATAATGATGTTAACCTCTTTATAGCTAAATCCAGTTAACTCTGACAAGAACATCAAAATATCATAAACCACATTAAAAAGAGTTCTCATATTTACTTAATTCCTTTGATGTCCGTGATCTCTAGCCCAAAAACCATCATCTTATGAAATGTTGGCAACTGTGCTCCGCTTTCAGTTGTTGTCCAATGATTCCATGTGGCTTTGAGTCCGCCAATGGGTAATATATCTGCCCAAATTTGAAAACTTATTGGCTTTCCATTTTTATCCAAATGCCACAGATAAGAATCGCCTGGTGTTGAACCTCCCGAAGTATAGGTAACCAACAAAGACTTTTTCCCCTTTTCTAAGGTCACCACACTTCGCTCTGTGCCTTCATCAAAAACTTTGTATGGAGCTACCAACCAAAAGGAATCATTATTGAAGAATTTGGTTGCTTTTTCTATCAGCTCAGCTGATTGTTCTCCAGTTACTTCAAAATTATGAACATATGTTTTGTTTTTTTTTGGTGCCTTAAAATTTAGGATTACCTTATAATCTTCCCAATAAACAGTACAAGTGCCTTCGTTCTTTTTCCACTTGTAATGATGTCTGTTTTTAAAAGTCCATTCAATATAATCAGTGTTTTTATAAGCCTCAAAATTCAAGGCATTGAGCATTTCGGTTGCCAATTGCTCTGCTTGTATGCCTTTGGTACCAGTTGGTAAATCCTCATCATACTTTAGATAAAGAAATCCAAATAAAAGAAGTGTAGGAAGCGTCAAAAAGACAATTATCCCTGCAGTAATTTTTAATATTTTTTTTGCTTTCATACCCTTTATGAATTCTTTTAAAGATGGAATTCGGTTTTTATTTCTGATAATTTTAATGCGGAAAAAGTTCTGAGTTCCTCAAAAAATTCAGTGAATTCAGCTTCAAATTCCGAATAATATTTTTTAAGTTCCAAAGTAGCTCTGTCCATTCCAGAAATGTTTTTGGTGCGCCTGTTCATGCCATTCAGTACTCGTTGTATGCCTTCAAGATGGGCATAATTCAGCAACCAATTATCAGCCATCATATAAGGCATCATTTTTTGTATGCGAGCTGGGAGTAGCTCAAAATTGGTTTCCAGACTTTCATAAAATTTTTCAACATACTCCTCTAACGGAACTTCAGAATATCTTGACCAATTCTTTGCCAAAAAATGGTCATACAATATATCGACAATCACGCCACTGTAATGACTATAGCTTTTATGCAATCGTTTAGTGCTCTGCCTCACAATAGGATGGGCATCTGTAAATGTATCAATTTGCCGATGCAATAAAATACCTATTTGAATATGTTTTGAAAACTTTTTGTAGTGTTTCCCTCTAATGCCATCAGCTATAAAATTGCCAATAGTTATCAATTCGTTATCACCGGAAAGATAGATATGCGCTAAAAAATTCATTCATCTAAATTACAAAGAATGATTTATGCAATTCCACAAGTTCAATACAAAATTTACGATTTTGAAATATTATATTTGCCTTTTAATGTGAAAATCAATCTATGACACTTATAAAATCAATTTCGGGAATACGAGGAACCATAGGCGGAGTCGTTGGGGATAATTTGACGCCAATAGATGCTGTAAAATTTGCATCAGCTTATGGAATATGGATAAAACAACAACGACATAAAGAAACCTATAGAATTGTTGTCGGAAGAGATGCGCGCATATCGGGAGAAATGATTCAGAATTTGGTGATGAATACATTGGTAGGATTGGGCATCCATGTCATTGATTTAGGATTGTCAACCACGCCAACCGTTGAAGTTGCTGTTCCTATGGAACATGCTGATGGCGGAATTATCCTAACTGCCAGCCACAATCCAAAACAATGGAATGCTTTAAAACTTTTGAACGCTCAAGGCGAATTTTTGAATGGTGAACAAGGCGCGAAGATTTTGGAAATTGCCGAAAATGACACTATGAATTTTTCTGATGTAGATAGCCTTGGCAAAATCACCAAAAACCAAGCGTATATCGATATGCATATTGATGAGGTTCTAAAAATGCCGTTGGTCAATAAAAAAGCAATTGATAGTGCCAATTTTAAGATTGTTGTAGATGGTGTGAACTCTACAGGTGGTATTGCTATTCCTTTGCTATTGGAGAGATTGGGAGTTAACACAGTAAAATTGTATTGCGAACCAAATGGACATTTTCCACATAATCCAGAACCTTTGAAAGAACATTTGGGAGATTTGGCAACTGCAGTTGTAAATGAACGAGCCGATTTAGGGATTGTTGTCGATCCAGATGTAGATCGTTTGGCATTTATGGATGAAAACGGTGAGATGTTTGGGGAGGAATATACTTTGGTTGCTTGTGCCGATTATGTATTGAGCAAAACACCCGGAAATACCGTAAGCAATATGAGTTCTACACGAGCTTTGAGAGATGTCACTGAAAAGCATGGAGGCAATTATGAAGCCAGTGCTGTTGGAGAGGTCAATGTTGTGGAATTGATGAAGAAAACTAATGCCATTATAGGTGGTGAAGGCAACGGAGGCATTATTTATCCAGAACTACATTATGGGCGAGATGCTTTGGTCGGCATTGCCTTGTTCTTGAGCCTTTTGGCTGAAAAAAAAATGAAAACCAGCGAATTGAGGGCATCATACCCTAACTATTTCATGAGTAAAAAGAAAATAGAATTGACTGCAAATTTGAATGTTGATGGAATTCTAGAAGCCATGCAGAAGCATTATCAAAATGAAAAATTGACTACGATTGATGGTGTAAAAATTGATTTTAGCAACAGTTGGGTCCATCTACGTAAAAGCAATACAGAACCAATCATCAGAATTTATACTGAAGCTCCTACTCAAACCGAAGCAGATGCTTTGGCTGATAAAATCATTGCTGAAATTAAGGCAGTTGCAAATATTTAGTACCTTTGTTTTTTAATTTATTTCGATGATCTCTACCCAAACACCGAATACTGGAGTAACCGAACTGGAGCGATATTTTAATCAGTTCAGAAAGCATATTATCGGTATTGATCAAGAATTTGTTTCACCTTTTGGGAAGAAAAAAATCATCTACACCGATTGGACTGCTTCAGGCCGTTTATATCGTCCTATTGAAGAAAAATTATCCAATGATTTTGGCCCATTTGTTGCCAATACCCATACCGAAACTACAGTTTCTGGTACAGCTATGACCAAAGCCTATCACAAGGCTAAACATATCATCAAAGACCATGTGAATAGCAGTGAAGATGATGTTCTGATTATGTCAGGTACAGGTATGACAGGTGTGGTCAACAAATTTCAACGAATTTTAGGCTTGAAAATTCCTGAAAACCTTCAGAAGCACACCAATGTACCTGATGAAATTCGCCCTGTGGTCTTTATTTCACACATGGAGCATCATTCCAATCAAACATCATGGTTGGAAACCATTGCAAAAGTTGAAGTAATTCCACCTGGTGAAGATGGATTGTTCAGTTTGGAAAACCTTGAAATGCTTCTTGAAAAGCATAAAAACTGCACTATAAAAATTGCATCCGTTGTGGGTGGTAGCAATGTGACAGGCATCCAAACGCCCTATCATGATATCGCCAAACTGATGCACCAAAACGGAGGAGTTTGTTTTGTGGATTTTGCCTGCTCTGCACCTTATGTTAATATCAATATGCATCCAGATGATGAAGAACAGTCATTGGATGCCATTTTCTTTTCACCACATAAATTTCTTGGCGGTCCCGGAACTTCAGGGGTTTTGATTTTCAACAAGAAATTATACAAAAACATGATTCCCGACTGTCCAGGTGGAGGTACCGTAAGCTGGACAAATCCTTGGGGTGAACATAAATACATCGATAATATTGAAGATAGGGAAGATGGCGGAACGCCTGGATTTCTCCAAACGATTAAAACAGCTTTGTCAATCAAATTGAAGGAGCAAATGGGTGTTGAGAATATACTAAGGCGTGAACATGAACTCATTGATTATATTTTTAACGAATTGAAACACGTCGAAAACCTAAATATTCTTGCTGGTCAGCACCAAGACCGATTGGGAGTGATTTCATTTTATATTGATGATTTGCATTATAATCTTGGAGTGAAAATATTAAACGACAAATTTGGAATCCAAACACGTGGTGGATGCAGTTGTGCGGGTACATACGGGCATTTCCTATTACATGTAGATCAACAAATGTCTCATGAATTGACCAATGAAATTTCTTTGGGCGAATTGGCAAGAAAACCAGGTTGGATTCGAATGTCCATTCATCCGACCACTACCAATGAGGAAATCAAATATGTTTGTGATAGTTTAAAGGAATTAGCCGACAATCATGCAAATTGGGCAACTGAATATAACTATGTAAAATGTTCCAATGAATTTGTGCACAAATCTTTATCTCAAAGTTCTTTCCACGAAACACCTATCAATGCCTGGTTTGAATTGTGATTATTTAAATTTTTCAGGAACACTGTCTTTATGCTTCCAACGTTTGTGCGTCCATAAATAATATTCAGGAGCTTCGGCAATTTGTTTTTCGACTAATCTGAAGAATTTATCAGTTATTTCATAATCCTTAAATTCTTTGGGATTTAAAGTAATCAGTTCAAAAGTGGTTTGGTAGTACCCTCTTTTCAAACGCTTTACTCTAAAGAACACAACTGCCATGTCTAGTCGTTTTGCCAACATTTCAGCACCTGTATGCATCGGTACTTTATAACCCATAAATTGTCCCCAATGTAATGCTTTATGGGGTTTTGCTGATTGATCGGAGACAAAACCACTAATCGTTAGTTGCCCATCAGCTTTTGCCTTTATCAATACAGGAATGGTTTCTTTGGTTGTGATCAGATAACTGTCGTATTTTGCTCTGATACGTTTGACCAATCTGTCGAAATATGGATTGGCCAATCGCTTGTAAACGGCGTATCCTTTACTTCCTAAATATTTTTGAAGAATGAAAATCCATTCCCAACTTCCATAATGGGCACACATCAAAATGGTACTTTTTCCCGATTTTTCAATATCAGTAATCAAATTCACATTTTTAAATGTAAAACGTTCTTTCATTTCCTTTTCAGAAATTGTCATCGATTTGATGGCCTCTACAATCATGTCGCACAAATGATGGTAGAATTTTTTTGTGATAGAGCGAATTTCTTTTTCAGATGTTTCAGGAAACACCAATCTCAAATTTGCTTTTACTACTTTTTTACGGTACCCAAAAATTCTATACACCCAGAAATAGAGAACGTCTGAAAACGCATAGAGTAATCGAAAAGGCAAAATGGAAATCAACCACAAAAATGGATAAACTAGAATGTAGATGAGAAATTGCATTAATAAACATTAGATTTGCAGGAGCAAATATATGCTATATTATAATTATACGTTTAGGGTTTATGGGTAATTTAAGTTTAGTCACTATTGTCATTATTGCAGCGAATGCCATTATTTCCTTTAAAGGATTCAACGATTATGGATTTTTTGAGCGGTATAAATTTAACGTGGGAGCAATACGACGTGGTGAACAGATAAGAATGTTCAGTTCAGGTTTTTTGCACGTAGATTGGATGCACTTTTTTGTCAATATGTTTACATTGTACTTTTTTGCTGAAATTGTCGTCGAGAATTTGGGAAATCTCAACTTTATAATTGTGTATGTTCTCAGCTTGATATTGGGTAATTTACTTTCTCTTTATTTCCACAAAGACGAATATCATTACAGTGCAGTGGGTGCGAGCGGTGCTGTTACAGGCATATTGTATTCAGCAATTCTGCTGTATCCAAATATGGAATTGTATATGTTTTTTATTCCAATACCAATTCCTGCCTATGTTTTTGGAATTGGCTATTTACTCTATTCAATTTACGGTATGAAAACACGTATCGGCAATATTGGACACGACGCCCATTTTGGGGGTGCTATCGGAGGTTTTGTAGTGACTTTAATGTTGATGCCATCTTTGTTTAAAACTGATCTATTGATGATTGGACTTCTGGCAGTCCCTATCATTATTTTGTTTTTCCTTCATAAAACAGGTAAATTATAACACAAAAAAGCCTTCAAATTTTTGAAGGCTTTTTTATTAATTCAGCATTTCAGCGATTTTATCTTCGAGTTGTTGTCCTCTTAAACTTTTGGCAACAATTGTGCCGTCAGCATCCAGTATATAAGTTGCAGGAATGGATTGTATATTGTACAGTTGTGCCACCGGATCGTTAAAATAATTGAGATTGGAAACATGATGCCAAGTCAGTTTGTCATCTTGTATTGCTTTTAGCCATTTGTCTTTTTGTCCAGGTTTATCAAGAGAAACACTTATGATTTCAAGACCTTTATCATGATATTTTTGATAGACTTTTACAACATTTGGATTTTCCTTTCTACATGGACCACACCATGAAGCCCAAAAATCTATAATAGTGGCTTTTCCTTTAATGTCTTTTAATGACACTTGCTTACCATCAGGGTCTGGAGCAGAAAATTCAGGAGCTACCTTGCCAATGTTAAGCATCGCCAAACTTTCATTCTTCTTTTTTATGGCTTCTATTTTGCTGCCGACCATTTGTCCATACACAGAATTTTTTACATCCGTAGAAAGATTGGCATACGCATTATCTATAGGCTCAAAGTCAGCAGGATTGCTTTTTAGAATGTTTTCTATTAACGACAGCGAAAAATAATTGTCATCATTTGTCTTTAAAAATTGATAGGGGTAATCCTGCAATTGTTGATTAATCTCTGCAAATTGAGTATTTATCCTTAACTTGGATATAGAATCGACATTATTGTTGGGGTTCAAGGTTTTGGTGAATTCCTTGTTCAAGTTCACGCGTTTGTCCATCAATTCTTTATAACCTTTAGTATAGTTATATAAGGCTTCATTGGCCTTTGTTCCGGAAATTTTAGATGCATCAATGTCATCTTTGTTAAACACGATTTCGATGTTTTCATTTTCCACCATTACAGGAATAAAACCACCAACACTGTTTATGGAAAGGTACCACATTTGTGGATAGTCGACTTTTCCTTCAAATTTAAACTTCTCATCCATCACAATGGCTGTGTCCTGTGGCATTTGACTACCTCGTTCGTCCGCAGCTTTAAGATATACTCTCATCCCATTATAAAGACCTTTGGCAGTTCCATTGATGACGTAGCCGTCCATCTTTTTGGTTTGTTTGTTACAGGCTGTCAAAAGAAGACCAATCATCAAAATTCTAAGTATATGTTTCATTCCTTAAATTATTTTTTTTGTGGTACAAATATAATAAGTATTCCTAAAGTGTATGATAATAAAATCTTAAAGAATCTAGCGTTTATAAGTGGCAAATTGCAATTTTGCCCTACTTTTGTTTAAATTTTCGACATGATTCAAAATGATACCATTATAGCATTGGCAACCCCCTCTGGAAGTGGAGCAATTGCTATCATCCGACTTTCGGGAAAAGATGCTATTGCTGTTGGTTCAAAATTCTTCAAATCTGTGTCTGGAAAGTCCCTTAGTAGTCAAAAATCACACACAGTCCATTTGGGGTTTATAGTAGAAGAGGCTCGTGTGATTGATGAAGTGTTGGTAACCATTTTTAAAAATCCATATTCTTATACAGGCGAAAATGTAGTGGAAATTTCATGTCATGGAAGTCTGTATATTCAACAGGAAATCTTGCAATTGTTTCTGAGAAATGGTTGTCGGATGGCAAATGCTGGCGAGTTTACTCTGAGAGCATTTTTAAATGGAAAATTAGACTTAAGCCAAGCTGAAGCCGTGGCAGACTTGATAGCAAGTGACAGTGAAGCGTCCCATAAGATAGCGATGCAGCAGATGCGTGGTGGTTTTAGTAACGAAATTAAGCAGTTGCGTGATGAGTTGCTCAATTTTGCCAGCCTGATAGAATTAGAGCTTGATTTTGCAGAGGAAGATGTAGAATTTGCCAATCGCGATGCATTTTATAAGTTGGTAAATAAAATTATCAACGTACTTAAAAAATTGATTGATTCTTTTGCCGTCGGAAATGTGATTAAAAATGGAATTCCTGTGGCTATCGTAGGTGAGCCCAATGTTGGAAAATCCACATTATTGAACGCTTTATTGAATGAAGAGCGAGCCATTGTTTCGGAAATTGCCGGAACCACGCGCGACACGATTGAAGATGAAATTTCAATTGGTGGTATCGGATTTCGTTTTATAGATACTGCTGGAATTCGAGACACGGAAGATGTGGTGGAAAGCATTGGTATTAGAAAGACCTTTGAGAAGATTGAGCAAGCACAAGTAGTGGTGTATTTATTCGACAGTACGGAGTTCAATGCTCAAGGTTCGAGATTTAAAATCGAGCTAGGAAAAATAAAAAACAAATATCCGCAGAAGTCATTGATTGTTCTTGCAAATAAAATAGACAAAGTGAATGCTGGGCAAGTAGCAGAAATGCAATCTGAAATTCCAGAAATCCAATTATTGTCTGCCAAAATAGGGTTAGGAGTAGAGCAGTTGACCAATACATTGCTTAACCTTATAAATACAGGAGCATTGCGCAACAATGAAACCATTGTTACCAATACACGGCATTACGATGCACTTTTAAAGGCTTTTGAAGAAATCATAAAAGTTAAACATGGGCTGGATACCAACTTGTCGGGTGATTTATTGGCAATTGATATTCGTCAGGCACTCTATCATTTTGGAGAAATTACGGGGGAAATCACCAATGATGATTTACTGGGAAATATTTTTGCGAATTTTTGCATTGGGAAGTAAATATGATATTGAATATGTATAGCAGCTAATTCATTGATTTTAATTAATCAACCATCCATAAAAAATAATTTATTACAAATAATCGACAAAACGCTTGTTTTTTTCGTTTAATTACATAAATTTGTCACATTGAACCCTTAAATCTCTAATATGAAAACTAAAATTACTTTTTTGAGCCTGGTTTTTATGCTGCTTACTGGTGCTGGTTTTTCCCAAGGCAAGAATGAACCCCAAAGCATTATAAGTGGAAAAGTATCCATCGCTAAATATCACGATCGCGATGAATTGGACAAAATGCAAAAAGGCGAATTATTGGACTTATATAACGAGCGAATTGAAGTCATTGTAAAAATATTACCTAACATAGCATTTGCAACCAAGCCTGGTGTGACCATGTCTTCTCTGGGTATTCCTGATACCAAAGAAAATAGAAAAGCATTAGAAGATAATATTCAAGCTGCAAAAACTTATTTTGCCAGTACCATTGAATTTCAAAAGAAAGTATTGCCCTATTCGGATAAATCAAACTTGATAGCCGCTATCTTGTTTTATGAAGAAACCTTGAAATCCCTGCATACCTATAATGAATTCAATAAATATTAAAAAGAATAGATAAAATATTGATTTCTTAAATTTTAAAAATTATAAACCTCAACTGTTAGTTGGGGTTTTTTATTGGAATTTAAGTTTAAAATTACTCCCATTTATTTTTTCCAGCAAATATTTAAAACACAGAGTTAATTGTACTGCCATATAGATGTATGGGCTCAAATATTTCCATTTAAAGGTAATTTTAAGTGAGTTCCAAAATCTTTATTTATATGTTCTAATGGGAATAATATGATAAGATAACATATTAAATGTAAGAATAATAATATAAAGATATAAAAATTAATGCATTTCATCGATATTATTTGTATTTCGTGGGATTTAATTATAAGTTTGATACCATTAGCTAAAGAAACCCTAATCTATAAACTAAAATACCTATTATGAAAAACTCTACTCTAATTCTATACGTGTTACTTTTTGCTGTTGGCAATGTTTTTGCCCAACAAGAAAAAGGAATTATTGGTTCTAGCAATTGGCTAAATTCTTGGACAGAATTTAAACCAGCTCATTCAGAATATGGTGAACCCACAAAAATATTGAGTGGGAATATCACAAAAAACACTAAACTATACAAAAAGGACATCTATCTGTTGTTAGGAAGTGTGTTTGTTACTGACAGCACTACTTTGACGATAGAACCAGGTACGGTAATCATTGGCGATTTTAAAACCAATGGGTCTCTTATCATAAGTAAGGGGTCTACTATCATTGCTGATGGTATGGAAACAGATCCCATTATATTCACCTCAAACAGAAGTGTCAAAAAAGCTGGTGATTGGGGAGGGATTTTTATTCTGGGAGATGCCCCAATCAATAAATTTGGAAATAGTTCAGCCGTCAATTACGGAATGAAACCAACCTCTTATGGACATGTTACTTATGGAGGTACAAATCCAAAGAGCAATTCAGGAATATTACGATATGTTAGAATAGAATTCGCTGGAAAAAGAACCCCACAGTTTGGATATTTCAATGCATTGACATTAGCAGGTGTGGGAAACAAAACTATCATAGAAAATGTTATGGTCAGCTATAGTGAGGGTAATTCTTTCAATATCATGGGTGGAGACGTCAATATGAGCAAAATGGTTTCCTATAGATCTAGCAGCAATGATTACGAATTCAATTATGGAACCCAATGTAATATTAGTAACTCATTAGCAATTCGCTCTCCATACGTTTCAGGTTCTAATGGGTCTAGATGTATGTACATTGCTTCTTACGATAAAAAAGAAGAAGTTGATCTGACAGCAAAAGGAACCTTTGTCAATGCAGAAAATTTGACATTGGTCAACATCAGTGAGGATTTGTATGCAGATATTAAAGTAGGATTGGTTAAGGAAGCTCTTTACATTGCGCAAGATGCTTCATTAAAGATGAACAAAACGGTTATCTCTGGATTCAATCCAGCAGTTATTTTGGATAGCAATATTTCAATCAACAGTAAAAATCTGGATAGGATAAAATTCAGTGAAATGTATTTCAATAACTGCAAAGGAAATATTTTCACAGAGCACAATTCCAATAATGCAGACCTAGAGAACTGGTATGGTAACAGAGCGTTCTTTAATGTGTATTCCAAAAGTGCTGATTCTGAAACTTTCATTGATTCCAAAAATGCTAAGCGTCCTGATTTTAGGTTGAGAATCAACAAAATCATAGCTTCCAATGAATACGACCCTGAAGATTAGGTTTTAATACTACTAATGGTACTCACTTTGCTTAATTTCAATTTAAAACTCACTTGACAAACTTCTGGTGAGTTCTTTTCAATTAAATGATTTGTTTAAAGTAATTTGGGTTTGCTCACTTATTTAAAAGCAACATAAGAATTATCGAATTGAAGGTTACAAAACAAAAACTGAATGCAAAAAACTACTATAATCGAAAGACTTTTTATTGGATTGTGTTTGATTGTTCTGTGCATATCAGAACAGACAAATGCCCAAATAGTCATTGGTACACCTAATCTGGGTTTTAGTCAGGCTTGTGCCAGTGCATCGTTTAATACCTATAATGTAACATTTGTATTTTCTCCACAATCTGCATTAGGTCCAACAAATCAATTTTCTATTGAAATGTCCGATGCAGATGGAAGTTTTTCTAATTCTACGATTGTATTTACCTCAAATCCAGGAGCAATCACTACCTCACCAGCAACATTGAGTTTTTCTTTGCCAACCACAACCGCTGGAGAAGGTTATAAGCTAAAGATAAAAAGTACAGCTCCAGTAGCAAGTAGTTCGGGTTCTGTGGCTTTTGCGGCATATTATAAAGCTCAGGATAGTCCTTTCACTATCAATAATTTGGTTTCTACAGGTGCTTATTGTACAGGTGGAAGCTATTTGCTAACTATAGATAATCCAGGACATGGTGATAACGATTCTCCATTGAACTATCCTTCACTCACTTTTAATTGGTATAAAGAAACAGGGCCAACAACATCTGTTTTCGTTGCAGAAGGTAATACATTAACGGTCACTCAGGAAGGAACATATTTTGTTGAAACAAATTATGGTACCTGTACTTCCGATTCATTTTCAAATCGTGTAACCATTAGTGAAGCAGTTTCCGGAGAAGCAAATGCTACCATAGTATCGAGTCTTGGTAATCCTTTTTGCCCAGATCAAGGCATGACAACTTTGAGCACATTGGGCGGAAATAGCTATCAATGGTTTAAAGATGGTGTGCTTATTCCAGATGGTACAGAACAAATGTACCAAACTGATGAATCTGGTACATATTCTGTTCAAGTGGATTTAGGAAGCTGCCAAGCTTCAGGCTCCATCATTTTGGAGAGTGAAGGGTTTAACAGTTCCATCGATGTCCCAGAAACCAATATGGTGGAAGAAGGAGACACTTTAACCATTCATGTTACAACCGATGCTTCCAACCCAGAGTTTGAATGGTATTTGGATGGAAATATAATTTCAGGAGCTAACACAAGCACTTTTGAAGCTACACAATATGGGGACTATAAAGTAATTGTATATCAGACATCTGGTTGTATTGTTTCCAAAGAATTGGTTTTTTCAATCACGGAACCAATCGAACAATTCCCGGATGTAGGAGATATTCCAAACTATATAAGCCCGAATGGCGACGGTATTAATGATACGTGGCAAATTCCACTACAATATGTAAGTGGTACCAATACCGAAGTGATGATCATGACCAATCAAGGAAAAGTAGTACTCCAGACCAATGATTATCAAAATAATTGGCCAGAGGACCAATCGAATGTAACGGGTATTACACTTGTTTTTTATTATATCATAAAAGCACCAAACCAAAAAGAAAAAAAAGGCTCTATAACTGTAGTTAAATGATATGAAGATTTATTTATTGGCGATAACGGTCTTTTTCTGTTCCCTACAGACGTTCTATTCTCAAGAAGAGGATGGAGCCATTACACTTGCATTGCCAATACGTAATTCATTGACATACAATCAGTATGCTGTTCACCCAGCTTTTAGTTTTGTTAGGGAGCAGGATAAATATATCAGTATCACCAACAAAAGAGAGTGGGTACAGTTTGAAGATGCACCACAGACCTATTTGGTTAGTTTTTCAGGAAGGTTTGAGGAAAATATAGGAATGGGAATTGGATTGTTTCAGCAGAATTATGGCGTATTGACCACTTTTGGTGGCGTATTGAATTTTGCCTACAACATTAGAGTACAAAGAGATAGCAATCTAACCTTCGGTCTCAATCTTGGAGCTTTTAAAAGCGGTATCAATGAGGGCAGAGTTGTGACAAATTTTCCCGATCCGACTTTGGAAAATATTCCATCCAGCTTTTTGCTGACCTTAAATCCAGGGATCAACTATGGAACAGGTTTTTTGGATTTTGGGGTGTCACTCAATAATCTTGTGCTTCATAATTCGTCCGAGGTTATTTACGATAAACCAGAAAAAATTATTCAAGCCCACATGATGTATACCGGTTATATGGACAGTTCAGGGTTTTTTGATGAAAGTAAGTTTTCAGGATTGATAAAGTCAGAATTTCGAAAAGATAAAACAGTTCTTTCGGGAATCGCTATGTTAACTGTGCCAAAAGGAATTTGGGCTCAAGTTGGTTACAATAATCTATATGGAGCTTCAGGTGGATTGGGACTTAATATTACAAAGGAAATTTCGATAGAATATAATTTTGAAAAAGCTCTTGGAGATCTTACCGATTTTGGCCCTTCCCACGAAATCACATTGGCTTACAAATTCAAAAACAACCAAAATTTCGATTACGCTAGAGAAGATGAAATGAGTGCACTCATTTCAGGTGAAAAAAGAAGAAAACCCGTTTCTGCAGCTTCAAAACTTAAAGCCGAAGAAAATAGAAAACTTGCAGCAGAAGCAAAAGCTCAAGCTAAATTGGAAGCAGAAGCGAAAAAAGTAGCAGAAGCAGAAGCGAAAAAAGAGGCTGAAGCAAAGGCTAAACTAGCGGCAGAAGCCCAGGCAAAACTAGATGCCGAAAACAAGGCTAAAGAAGAAGCCCAAGCCAAGTTGGAAGCTGAAGCTAGGGCCAAAGAAGTAGCAGAAGCCAAGGCTAAAATTGCAGCAGATAACAAAGCGAAAGCAGAAGCTAAAGCCAGAGCTGACGCTGAAGTACAAGCTAAAATAGATGCCCAAAATAAAGCAAAAGCGGAAGCAGAAGCCTTGAGATTGGCAGAAGAAGCAAAAATGAGACAGGAAGCTGAAACTAAAGCACGATTGGAAGCTGAAAAATTAGCTGCAGAGACACAGGCTAAAATTGAAGCTGAAGCCAAAGCAAAAGCTGATGCTGAAAAAGCAAGGTTGGCCCAAGAAGAAAAAGACAGATTAGAAGCGGAAAGACTTGCTGCGCAAGAACAAAGTAGGTTAGAAGCCGAGGCCAAAACAAAAATGGAAGCCGAAAAGTTGGCGGCAGAAACACAGGCACGAATTGAAGCTGAAGCTCAAGCCAAATTGGCAGCAGAAAATAAAGCCAAGGCTGAAGCAGAAGCACAGGCAAAATTAGATGCAGAATCAAAAGCCAAAGAAGCTGAAAATAAAGCGCCAATCGCAAACGATGATATCGCCATTTCAATGAATTCAATTGAAAAATTAGCAGACGATTCTGAGCAAAGACAAACAGAATTGTTGACAAAATATCGCCAAGCAATAGCCAATAAAAACCAAGACCTTAAAGATCTAAAAGAAGAAAATGACTTAAGCGACAAAGGTATTTATATGGAGCCAAAACCTTTCAAAAGCCTAACAGAAGAGAATAAGGCTTTAGAAGCGATAAAAGCGGATTTGGATGAAGCCATAAACACACGCAATGAACGAATTAAAGAGTTGGAAGATTTATATGATGAAAGAGTCAGAATTGCAACAATGGAAAACGATACAGTCAATCTATATTACCAAAAATCCATCAAAAGATTAAAAGCGGAACAATTGACCGCAATTCAAACAAGATCTAATTTGACATCAAACTTGGAAGATATTAAGGAAGCTACCGAATTTGAGAGAAGACGTCGCATTAAGCGTGCTGCTTATGATAATGAAGAGGACCGTTATCGTCAAGATAGGGCAACTTTAAGTATCCTTAAACAGAACACCTCTTTGAGTTCAACACCACTTAAATCAGAGGATTTTGATTTTGGTGAAGAGCAAGGCAATAATATCCAGATTCTAAAGAATGTGAAAAATGTTGACAATGGATATTACATGATTGTTGCCGTTCACAATGATACGGAAAAAAGAGATGAATTTGTTAAAAAAGCAATTGAATCAGGACGCAGGGACATTGATTTCTTCTATGATGTCAATACGAGCAAATACTATATTTATTATCAAAAATTCGACAATATTGAGCAAGCTAATGAAGCATTGAAATCAAAAGGAAGCAGGCCATATAATGCCAAGCTATCCATAGTTAAAATAGAAAATTAAAATAGAAAATAACTGAGGCCCCAAATTCTTTTTTTGAAAATGCCCCTTGGAGAAAAAAGAAAAACAAAAAACCAACATGCCATGAAAAAACCTACTTTTTCAAAAATCGTCCTTATAGTCTCATTCTTGCTATTAGGCCTTCAATCGATTGCCCAAAATTATGTGCCATTTACACCTCGATTCAATCAAGATTTAAGAGGTGACATTGTGTTAATTGGAAATAACATTTTAGGACCGGACAATAATGCTTTCAATGATAATACCGTGTATAATCATACTGTTGATATGCAATATATTGATATCGACGGAGACGCATCGACATTTAGTTCTTCAAGTGCAGATTTGGACATTGCAAACCCTAATTGTTATCAGATAAAGTACGCTGGTCTCTATTGGGGAGCTGTTACAAGTGGAGCAGAATCCATAACCCATGTAAAGTTCAAAGGACCATCAGGAGGTTATAATGATGTTGTGGGAACTGTCATATATGATGCCAATGGAACTGCTACAGGACAAAGCTTTCCGTATTCATGTTATGCAGATGTTACGTCAATTGTGACTAGTTTAGCAACTGACTTAGGAACATACACGGTGGCCAACGTGTCTTCGGCAGAAGGAGCTACAGGCACATTTGACCCTTACAATGGTACTGGATATTCTGCAGGTTGGTCTCTTCTAGTGGTTTATGAAGACCCGACACTACCTGGAAAATCCATTACAAGTTTTGACGGATTTAGTGCCATCAGCAGTTCGGTAAATGTGGATATCCCCATTTCTGGATTTAGGACCATTCCGGCACCAGCACCCGTGAGAGCTAATTTTGCTTTCGCAACATTAGAAGGTGATAAACCAATCCATAATGACCGCTTGGTTCTTAACGGTGTGCCAATGTCTGCAGCGGATAGACCTGCCAACAATTTTTTCAATAGTTCAGTTACGCAATTGAGCGCACTTCCTGTCAATAATAGAAATCCCAATAGTACTAACACATTGGGATTTGATACAGGTGTGATGGTCGTGCCAAATCCTGGTAATACAGTGATTGCAAATGATGCAACATCAGCTACAGTGCGTCTGGAAAGTGATCAGGACGTGTACTTTCAGTATTTATTTGCTTTTGCGGTAGAAATTATTGAGCCAAATATCGTTTTAACCAAGATAGTGGAAGACGATATGGGAAATAATATCGGTGGCCAAACTGTAGGATTGTCACAGCCGTTGAATTATGTCATTGGTTTTCAAAATACCGGTAATGACAATGCAACAAATTTTCAAATCAGGGATGTTTTGCCCATTAATATCATTTTCAATTATCCTACAGATTTGGTATTGCCTCCAGGTGTCACAGTTGCTAGTTACAATCCTGCAACAAGGGAAATCATTTTTAATATTGAAGATTATTTGGTTGAAGAAAATGACCCTGTGTATGAAATAAGGATTGAAGTCATGACTGTGGAAACTTGTAGCCAACTTGCCGATGCTTGTTCAAATATTATAAATAATCAAGCATTTGCATCCTATAGTGGATTTTTTAATCCCAATTATCATATTACCGATGACCCTAGCTACAGTAGTAATACGGGCTGTTTGATTACGCCTCAAGCCACTAATTTTTTAGCGGATTTGGATGATTGTACTTTCGAAGAAGATATTTTGCTATGTGGAAATAGTATTCAATTGACAGCAGCAAATGGCTATGATGCTTACTCTTGGTCAACAAATCCATCAGGAACTCCGGTCATTGGAACTTCTCAAACAATTACAGTTACTGCCACTGGCACTTATTATGTTCATAATACAGCAGCAGCGCCTTGTCAATCGATTGTGCAGACTTTCAATGTGTCACTCTTTGGTGGAAATATTGCAAATCCTGTCATTCCATATGCTGATCAGGTAGTTACTTGTCCAAACGATGGAAAATTGTTGCCACTTATATTTTTATGTGGTGCCAATGATTTTAGGGATATTCAGACCAACATCGCTGGAGCATCCTCAATTATTTGGGAACAATTGGACGAATCAAGCTGTGCAGCTGTCACTGATCAGGATTGTGCCAATGAAAACCCTTCCTGTACTTGGAACACTGTTGGGACTGGCCCCAACTTTACGGCCAATACTGCGGGACAATTTAGATTGACCATTAATTATTCAGGAGGATGTTTTAATCAATTTTACTTCAATGTTTATCAGAATTTATTGAGTCCAACAGTTACTGCTACGGATATAATCTGTACAACTCCTGGAAGTATTACGGTAAGTGGAGTGCCATCTGGTTATGAATACAGCTTGGATGGTGTTACATATCAGTCTAGTAATGTATTTTCAGTTTCAACTCCAGGTATTTATACAGTTTATATAAGACAAGTAAATGCACCTACAAATCCATGTGTCTTTACCGTTCCGGATGTTCAAATCAGAGCGCGTAATTTTACGGTTTCGAGTATTGTAGAACAGCCGCTTTGCCATGGAGATAAAGGAAGTATCCATTTGGCAGCCAATGATGCGGATCCACAATATTTCTTTTCATTATATAATGGTGCGACATTGGTTAACAGTATAGGTCCGATAACAGCGAACAATCATACGTTTGCCAATTTAAACCCAGGAACCTATACTGCTACGGTAGAAACAGAAGATGGGTGTACCTATTCAGAAACAATAACAATCATAAATCCACCTTTATTGACAGTTACGGCAGCAATTACTGTTCCACTAACTTGTAACGATGGGGAAATTACTGTATATCCCGTTGGAGGAACTCCTCCATATTTCTATTTTGTCAATAGCACTACTGTGTTCCAAACAGTTCCTGAAATCATTGTCACAAGTCCTGGAGTCTATAATATCACAGTTGTAGATTCAAATAACTGTAGTGCAAGTACCTCTGTAACGGTCAATGATATACCAGCACCTGCATTTACTATTTCATCAACAGACATTGCATGTTCAGGAGCCAATACGGGAACCATTACTATCAATGTAACCAATGCCAATGGAAATAGCTTGCAGTATAGCATAGATGGAGGATCAACCTTTTTCAGTTCTCCAGTATTTACTGGTCTTGGAGTAGGAAACTATGATGTAGTTGTACAATATACTACTGGGACTTCAGTATGTTTAACAAACCCTGAGACTGTTACCATTACATCGGATTCACCAGTCTCTGGAACAGCTACCTTGACAACACCGTATTCCTGTACCTCCAGTGGAATTATTACTGTTACTGGGGTAAGTGGAGGAACCCCTCCGTATACTTATAGTATTGATGGTGTCACATTTCAATCTGGAAACACATTTACAAACTTAACAAGCGGAACTTATACCGTTACCATCAAAGACGCTAGTGGTTGTACCAATATTTCTGGTGTTATCACAATAGTTCCATTAAATCCTCCAACGGATTTGACAATTACTAGCTCACCAGTAACCTGTCCATCCAATACATCTGATGTTACAATAACTGGAGTCAGTGGAGGAGTTGCACCTTTACAATATCAAATCATTGCACCAACTTCGGCCGCAACAGCATATCAGGCATCCAATGTTTTTGCAGGATTGCCGCCCGGAACTTATACTTTTCAAGTAAAAGATGCTAATGAGTGTACGTATAGTGAATCCTATACCATTGCTCCATTAACACCATTAACGGTAAGTACGATATTGACCAAGGATTTGGATTGCACATCCGCTCCGGATGCCATCATCACAGGAACTATTTCTGGTGGCTCTGCACCTTTTACATATGCTGTTTCCATCAATGGAGGTACATATACATCATTGGGGTCTACAAGCTCTCCGTTTGTATATTCTACAGGAACTGCTGGAACTTACCAATTTCAAATCACTGATGCCAATGATTGTATAGCTGAATCTGGTGTGCAGACAATTATTCCTATTACACCACCTGCCTTAAGTTTGGTAACCCAAACCCAACCTATTCTATGTAATGGAAACGAAAATGGAGCCATTCAGATTACAATTGATCCAAATGCTGGCACAGCGCCTTTTGTGATTAATGTTCATAATGACACTACAGGAACTGATTATGGTACACAGACCACTGGCTTACCTGCAGGAACATATACAATCACAGTTACTGATGCCAAATCTTGTACTGCAAGCGATACTATCATCATTGATGAGCCTGACCCAATTTCAGTAAATTACCACACTATTGACATTACCTGTAATGCAGGTGGAGTTTCTCAAGGGTCAATCATTATCGATGGAGTCACTGGAGGAACCGCTCCTTATAATTATTTTGTTACTGGAAGTAATGGGTATTCAAATTCGGAACTGAATGCGACTGGTTCAACCTCTGTGAGTTTTGATGTGGTAGATTTTGGTTTATATCAAATTAATATAGTTGATGCAAATGGCTGTTCTGTATTATTTCAAAATGTTTTGGTGGCATCGCCTCCAACCGATTTGGATATTAATATTACAACTACTGTAGACTGTCTTACTGGGGGAGAAGCTGTAATCAGTATTGGATCATCGTTACCGAGTGCTGGGCCATTTTATTTCAGTATCTATCAAGGACCAATATCAGTATATCCAAATCCACCAGGATCTTGGATACCTGAAGATTTCCCTGGAAGCCAATCGGCTACTTTTACAGGATTGATACCAGGTGTTACCTATACATTTATTGTGTATGATGCCTCGACTAATTGTAGTTATTATGAGCCTGCCACAACTCCAATTCCTACCAATTCCACATTGACGGCAACTGCTGTGAATGTGAATAATATATCCTGTAATGGTAGTGCAGATGGGAATGTTTCTTTCACTGTGAACAGTATTTATGGCTCTTCTACAAATATCACGTATGAAATATTTGACTCATTATCATTGATTACTACTGGTATTAGTGGTTCTGGCATAGTTCCTGCAAATGGTTCTTTTCCAGTATCAAACTTAGGACCTTTACCTTTTGGTAATTATTTTGTATTGATTAGCGAAACGTCTGGTCCAAATTCTGGTTGTAGTATCATCACTGTTCCTTTTAACATTACAGAATCTGCAATTCCATTAAGTTTGACCGTTTCAGTCAATCAAAATGCAAATTGTAATCCTAATTCTGGAGTCATCAGCGCGATTGGACATGACGGGACTGCACCATATCAATATCAAATTACCACCACTCCAGCGTCTCCGCCTGCAACAGACCCATCATGGGCTTCCGCAAGTACCTTCAATATGGATGCTGGAAGTTATTACGTCCATGTTTTGGATGCCTATGGTTGTATTGTTACGAGCCCAGTTGTGGTTTTGCCAAACGATCCTTCTCCGATAATTTCAGCGACAGTTACCAATCAATGTACTGCAATTGAAGGCGATTATGAAATCAATGTTATATTGACTACTTCTGGAATCCTACCATATAGTTTCAGTATTGATGGTGGTGCTTTTCAAACACGCGTGCCGCCATTTACAATTTCCAATTTGACATCAGGAACGCATACTGTAGAAATACAAGATGCCAATGGCTGTGGAAATTTGGTTTCTGTATCGATTGCACCTCCATTGGATTTAACTCCAACTGTCACTGCCATTCCAACGTGTAATGATGATGACGGTGTGATAACTATTTCTGGAACAGGAGGAACAGGTTCTTATACATATTCCATAAACCCAAGTCCTGCCTCAGTAAGCTTGACCGGCAACGTATTTTCTGGTGTACCATCCGGAATATATACAGTAACAATTACTGATACAACAACTTTGTGTACTGAAGAGGTAACCGTTTCTCTACCAACTGCAATCTCACCGACATTTACCACAAATCCTTCAAGTGTCACATGTTTTGGAGATAATTCAGGATCATTTGAGATAAATGTCAATGGGTATTCTGGAGCTTATACCTATGAGGTATTTGATAGCTTAGGTACATCGGTAACAGGGATTATTTCTGCTAACACTTCAATAAATCCAGAAACAGTAACTGGAATGTCGGCAGGCACATTTACTGTGGTTATCACAGAAACAGCCAGTCCTTTCTGTTCCGCTACCTCTACGGTTGTAATTTCTTCTCCAGCAGAAGCATTGACATTGACTGCTTCCGAGACGTCCAATGTGACTTGTGATGACAACCAAGGAACCATTACAGCTGTAGCTAATGGTGGATGGGGAACTTATGAATATGAATTGACTGGAGCAGCAACAGTTGGATATTCTTCCAATAGCTCATTTACAGGATTGTCCGCGGGAAATTACACCGTGAATGTTAGGGATGAGCAAGGATGTATTGTTTCGGCCGATGTAACCCTAAACTTTCCAACTCCTATCACTGCAACTTTTACCCCAAGTACAACCTTGCTTTCATGTTTTGGCGACCAAGATGCCACAATAACAGTAAACAATGTAAGTGGTGGTCAAGGTAGTAATTATACCTACACTCTGAATACCATTTTGCCTACACCAAGTTCTTCGGGGCCACAAACATCTCCAGTTTTTGGAAATTTGGGCGAAGGCACATATAATATTACCATTACTGATGGATACAATTGTGAGATGACATCTTTGGATATTGTCATAAACCAACCGACCCCAATAGATACCAGTTTGGTGGTAGCAAGCACCCAAACTTGTTTAACTCAAGCCACACTTACATTGAGCGCTACTGGAGGTACAGGTCCTTATACCTACAGTGATACCAGCAATTTTGCAACGGTTTTGGGTTCATTTACCTCATCAACAACCTTTCCTGTTTCTGTTGGAACACATGAATTTTATGTAAAGGATGTCAATGGATGTATAGCAAATGTTTCAAATGAAATCACTATTAATCCACTTCCTACTTTAGTGGTCAATTTGACTTCAACCAATCCAACCATCAATTGTGCTGGAGATAATACAGGTGTGATTATGGCAACGGCTCAAGGTGGTTTGGGCAACTACGTTTACTCTTTGGAAGACACTTTGGGAAATACAATCCCAGCGACCCAAAACAGTCCTGGAATTTTTACAGACCTTGTTGCCGGTACTTATGTCGTTACAGTTGATAGTGGTGATTGTGATGCTACATCTGCAACCATAACAATTACAGAACCTTCTTCTACTTTGGAAGCCTCTTTGATTGTTAATGATGTGAGCTGTAGTGGAAGTGACAATGGCTCTGTTGAAATCACAGCTACTGGAGGAACAGGAATCATTCAATATGCTATTTCTCCTCAATTGAACCAATTCTTTGATACCAACGTTTTTGAAGATTTAGCTCCAGGAACCTATGATTTGATTGTACAAGACGTTTTGGGTTGCTACTTGACTTTTAATTTTACAATTTCTGAACCAACTCCAGTATTGATCAATATTGTTGGAAATTCAATTTTCCCTGAAGTTTGTGAAGGAGATGCCAATGGAGAGTTTAGTATAGAAATTTCTGGCGGGAATATGCCATACAGTGTGAACTTAGATAATTATGATGGTACCTATACTACAGGAACATTGACTCAAACACAATTTGATTTTACAGGATTAGGTGGTGGAGACCACACGGTGTTTGTTAGAGATGCGGAAGGTTGTGAGTCTGAATGGAATATCACATTCCCAGAATCAGTAACCATAAATCCCCTAGTTAATGTTGAATCTGTATGTGTAAACAATGCTACCAGCAATATTGTTACTGTAACTGTCGATGATAGTATAACCGACCTTTCAGATTTGGACTACTCACTAGATGGCGGACCTTATCAGTCTAGCAATGTATTTACAGATGTCCCTGTAGGGAATGATCATTACATCGATGTGAGACACACCAACGGTTGTATTCAGACTACTGAATTCTTCGATATTTTACAATATCAAGCTTTGACACTTGTGCTAAATGAAGGAGAACTCAATGAGATTATTGCAATTGCTACAGGTGGAAGCGGAGACTATCAGTACACTCTCAATGGTGTAGATTTAGGCGATACCAATTCTTTTATAATTACCGAATCTGGAACCTATACAGTCATTGTAACGGATCTTAGTGGTTGTACTGCCATTGCCACTGTATATCTTGAATTCGTGGATATATGTATTCCTAACTATTTCACACCAAACAATGATGGTGTCAGCGATGGATGGGCACCTGGTTGTGTTGACAATTACCCGAATCTTGAGTTTGATATTTTTGACAGATATGGCCGAAAAGTGGCTACCTACAAAGTCGGTCAATATTGGGATGGTAAATATAACAATACTGAACTTCCAACAGGAGATTACTGGTATGTGGTAAGGCTTAACAGCTCAACAAACAATCGTGATTTTGTTGGACACTTTACTTTATATCGATAGAATTAATGAATGGATAAACCCTCAGATAAAAAATAACCCCATGAAACATCTACTAAAATATATACTTCTCCTGACATTGTCCTACACTTATGGACAAGAGTTAAATCTTCCAGTCTGGACACAATATTTGGCAGACAACGATTTTGTCATCTCGCCAACTTATGCAGGAATTGGCGATAACTTAAGAATTAGGGCCAATGGTCTGACCCAATGGGTAGGTATCAAGGACGCTCCCGATAACCAGTCATTGTACGCCGATTTTAGAATCTCCAATCGTTCTGGAATTGGAATTTCTGCCTATAATGATAAAAATGGAAATACACGTCAAAAAGGTGTCAAATTCTCATTTGCACACCATCTTGTGATAGATTATTACACAAAACAGTATCTGTCATTTGGTATTTCTTATAACATCAATAATTTTAAGATTGACATTCAAAATTTTGAGCCTACTTATGAAATACCGATTGTAGACCCAAGTATAACGGACGACCGTTCCATTTCCAATAACAATTTTGACATTGGGGCTTTGTATCGTTATAAGGGCTTTTATTTAAGTTTTAATGCCAATAACGTGCTTAAGAAAGATATTGATAAATTTAGAGGTATTGAACCGAGCTTGATTTTAAATTATCAGGTCTATTCGGGATATGTATTTGGAAGCAATTCCAACAAAAAGGTGGAATATGAACCTTCGGTTTTCTACCAATTGTTTAGCAGTGACAAGCGCTCAACCACAGATATAAATTTTAAATACCGACAGTTCGGTAGATATGACGACTATTTTTGGGCAGGAGTCTCCTATCGTTTCCTTAATGACCAGACTTTTAAACCTTTGAATATTGGTCCGATGGCTGGAATAATGAAAAACAAGTTTTATTTTGCTTATTCCTATCAAATCACTATGAATGATTTAGCTGGATATAACTCTGGGACACATATGATTACCATAGGAATTGATTTCTTACAGGGTATGAGTGATTGTCCTTGCACTAGAAGTAAAATCAATAAAATGTAGTTCGAAACATTGTTGCAGTAGGTGATTCAGGGAGAATTTCTTTATAAATATTGAGATGATTTTTTAAAATGACTAGTAATTTTCTACTTTTAGACAATTATAGGTGATGAATGTCTTTAACGAATGTTGCAAATGTCTTTAAAAAACGCTGTTTATTTTTTTGCATTCCTGCTATTTACTTTTTTGTTTCCCCATCCATTAAAAGCTCAATATTCTCCTTATTTCCAAAATTATAATCTTTCCGAGTATAATGCGGGCAATCAAAATTGGGGAGTTTCACAAGGAGTTGACGGAAAAATTTATGTTGCAAACAATAATGGTTTGTTGGTTTATGATGGGCTCAAGTGGAGCTTGCATGAAATACCCAATAAAACAACCATTCGTTCGGTTCTGGCTCATGATGACAGAATTTATATTGGCTCCTATGAAGAGTTTGGCTATTGGAAAAAAAATGACAAAGGTGCTTTAGTTTATAAGTCACTAAGTCATCTAATCGATAAAGAAGGATTTCTCAATGAAGAATTTTGGCAAATCATCAGTTATAAAAATTCCATAATTTTTAGATCTTTTCAGAACATTTATATCTATGAAAATGATAAAATTACACAAGTAAAACCCTCTTCAACCGTTCTTTCATGTGATTTGGTAAGTGATGTAATTTACATTTCTACTTTAAAAAATGGCATATTCATCCTAGAGAATAACAATCTAAAACCATACATTTTTGATGAGTTGATGGTAGATGCTAAAGTGGTTTCCATCACTGAGTATCAGAACAAACTATTAATTTCGACTTCCTTAAAAGGATGCTATTTATATGATGGAGAACGTTTAAAACCTTGGAATTCTGAAATCAACCCAATCATTAAGGAAGATCAATTAAATGCTTTTTCCATCTTGAAAAATGGAAAAATGGTATTTGGGACGATTAAAAACGGTGTTTACATAACAGACATTTCTGGGAAAGTATTGTTTCATATAAGCAAGGAAAATGGTTTGATGAACAATACCATCTTGGATCAATATGTAACAGACACCGAAGAATTATGGCTGGGATTGGACAATGGGGTTGCATCTGTCAATCTAAACAGTGCACATACCTATTACAATGACGTCACTGGTAAATTGGGAGCGGTATATGATGTAATTTTGTTTCAGGGCACCATCTATATTGGTAGTAACACAGGACTGTATTATTTGGATAACCAAAATAATTTGCAATTTATAGAAGACTCTCAAGGCCAAGTGTGGGAACTAAAAGAAATTGAGGGGCAACTCTTATGTGGGCATAATAACGGAACTTATGTAGTCGAAAAGGACAAGATAAAATTTCTATCCTCACAAACTGGAGGTTGGGTTCTTAAAAGAGTTCCAGAACAGAACCATCTCTACATGCAAGGCGCTTATACTGGGTTGGTAAAATTTAGTAACCATACAGGAAAGTGGGAGGTGAAGCATATGGGGAAATTAACAATCCCGATTCGGTTTTTGGCGTTTGAAGATGATTATACCGCTTGGGTTGCCCATGCTTACAAAGGCTTGTATAAAATAAAATTTGATAAAAACTACGATACAATCCTAAACATTAAAGATTATGGAAGCAAAGGGCTGCAATCAGATTACAATGTAAGGGTTTACAAGCTCAAATCCGACATGTGCTTTAAAACAAATGATGGTTGGCTAAAATATGAGCCTTTACTGGATAGCATTATACCTTACAAATTCTTGAATGATAATTTCAGTAAAGACGCTTACATTATATCCGAAGATGATAGTAATATTCTGGCTATCAAAGGCAAGGATGCAATTGAATTTAAATCGTTTTCAGATCCGGACTATAAATTGTCGTTATCTGATAAATATTTCAAAAAGCGTTTGATTATAGGATATGAACGTATATCAAAAATTAAAGATTCCATTTACGCATTGAATTTGAATGATGGCTTTATGTTAATCAATACGCAACGTAATTCAGAGCAAAATGAACTTAAAAAACCACTTGTAGAATCAGTTGAAATTGATAAATCCTTGAGGTCACTTTCAAAATCAAACAATTTAGAAATCCCCTTTAGAAATAAAAATATAAGTATTTCAGTATCCTCACCCAACTCCCGCAACCATTTTTTTGAATATTCCATTGTAAATTTAGACCCTTCACATTGGTATCCATTGGAAAGGGAAAAGCTCGAACTTTCAAACCTCGGTAGTGGTAATTATAAGGTGCTTTTCCGTGCATCCAATTCTTCTGGTGAAGTTTCTCCGACTACGTCATTGAAGTTTACAGTTTTGCCTCCTTGGTATAGAACATGGAAAGGCTTTATGCTTTTTGCGATTATCATTATGCTTGTAATAATTATTACTTATGCATTACATAAAAGAAAAGTGAAGAAAGAGCAACGGTTGTTGAAACTACAATTTGAACAGGCACAAAAAGAAATGCTCAAGGAAAAAACAATGGAAAACGATAAGAAAATTGTAGAGCTGAAAAATGAATCCTTGAAGAATGAAGTAAAACTTAAAAGCAAACAATTGGCCAATACCGCTATGGCATTGATAAAGAAGAATGAAGCATTACAGGAGCTTAAAAATGAATTGCAGCAAAACAAATCTGGATTTGATAACCCATTTGCTTTTAAAAAATTAATCAAAAAGGTTGACCATTCCATTGGACATAAGGATGAATGGAAAGTGTTCGAGTACAACTTCAATCAAGTGCACGAAGAATTTTTTAATGGTCTAAAGTCTAAATTTCCACAACTGACACATAAGGATTTAAAAATTTGTGCCTACATAAAAATGAATCTGACAACAAAAGAAATTGCTCCGCTACTTAACATCTCTACAAGAGGTGTTGAAACCCAAAGGTATAGGCTAAAGCGTAAATTGAATTTGGAATCTGACAAAAACTTGACAGATTTTCTTGTAAATTTTAAATAAAGACTTCTTCAAATTCCATTTTTCTTACTTTGTAGGTACGTCATTTATACGTCAAAAGAATTATTTTCAAACGATTTCGTTCATTTATTTGTATCTTAGGCATACGTCATTCTTGATATTCCGGTTTTTTAACATCATTGACGTAGGTAAAATGTAAACAAATTGTTAAATTAAACAGTATCGCTTATTATCTTGTCACAACTAACACGAAAATTATCAATATATGAAAGCTAAATTCAAGTTACTATTTTTATTTCTTTTTGTAGTTTCTATTTCCTTTGCTCAAGAGATGACGGTCACTGGTACGGTAACCAGTTCCGAAGACGGCATGCCATTACCTGGTGTCAATGTCATCGTACAGGGGACTACAACAGGAACCAATTCCGATTTCGACGGTAAATACTCATTGAAAGTCCAAAAAGGAGCCGTTTTGGAGTTCAGTTCAGTGGGTTTTAAGACGCAAAGCGTTACTGTTGTTAGTCAAACAACGATAGATATCGTTATGATAATTGATGTTGAAAGCCTTAATGAAATTGTGGTTGTGGGCTATGGTACGCAGAAAAAGGAAGACCTCACAGGTGCAATTTCAACAGTAAAGTCCGAAGACATCCAAAAAGTGCCTACTAGTAATATTGCACAATCACTCCAAGGAAAAATTTCTGGGGTGCAAGTTATCAGTTCAGGTTCTCCAGGCGATTCTCCTACTGTAAGACTTCGTGGGGTTGGAAGTTTTACTGGCACTAATGCACCATTATATGTTGTCGATGGAAAATTTTATGACAACATTGATTTTTTGAATACCAATGATATAGAATCCATGTCGGTTTTAAAAGATGCATCATCGGCAGCAATTTTTGGTTAAAAAGCTTCTGGCGGTGTCATTATCATACAAACAGTCTCTGGAAAAATTGAAAAAAAACCAGAATTTGTTTATGACGGATATACAGGTTATCAATACGCTCAAAACGTGTTGAAGATGGCCAATGCCGAACAATTTGTCACTATGGCTTATGAATCTGGTTCACAGGCTGACATAAATAAAGTGTTGTCTGCAATTCAACGATATGGAAGAAGTCGTGTTAATCCTAACTTACCTGATGTTAATACCGATTGGTATAAAGAAATTCTTCGTCCTGCTACCATTACTAGCCACAGCATTGGCGTCAATGGGGGAGGTGAAAGCGTGACCTATTCTGTAGGGACCAACTATTTCTCTCAAGATGGTATTCTGGATATGAAAAACGAATATGAACGTTTCAATATTCGTTCTAATGTGGACGTGACTTTGTCAGATCGTTTCAAAATGGGAACAAATAGTGTTTTTAGTAATGCCACCAAGTACAATGCCGAAACTGCTGCATGGTTTCAGGCGTATTTTGCAGTGCCAATATTACCTGTTATTGACCCTTTGAATACAGATGCAAATGTCACGCCTTATGCGGATGCAACCCAAATTGGCTATAGAGGCACCCAAAACCCGTTCCCGGTCATGCGTTTCAATGAAAACCAATTGAAAATCAGAAAATTATTGACAAGTATCTATGCTGAATATTTTATACTTCCAGAAAAATTATCTTTCAAAACTTCATATTATCATGATTATACATCCATAGATGAACGTAATGTTAGATTACCTTATATTATAACTAACAATTTGCGACGTGAAACTTCTGAAATCAGAAAAGCTCAGGCTACCTATTCCAATCAGCAATGGGATAATATTTTGACCTTTAAGGATACTTACGGGGAAGACCATGATCTGACTGTTCTTGCCGGTACATCTTACAGAGATGAAGCCGAACACTTGTTTTCGGCTACTGGTCAGGATATCACAGGGATAGACTTTGAAAGTTCCTGGTATCTAGATTTTGCGGACCCAGAATCATTCAACAATAATGTAAATGATATCGGAAGACGTAGATATTCTTTCTCTCTTTTGGGGCGTGTGGAATATGGGTATAAAGATAAATATTTGCTGAACGCCAGTTTTAGGCGTGAAGGCGATTCAAGATTTACTAAAGACCCTTACTTGTTTACTAAATCTGCTGGCGTGGCTTGGGTCATCTCCAATGAAAAGTTTATGGAGGATAATGGGGTATTCGATTTCTTGAAATTAAGAGCCAGTTATGGTGAAATGGGCAATGGTAGTGTTGGTGGTTCTGCAGGTTCTAGAGAACTTACTGTTGTACAGACTGATCTTGGCGATGTACCATACAGTGGAGTAATTTCAAATACCAATTACGCAGATTTGGAATGGGAATTTTTTGAAGAGAAAAATTTTGGTATTTCGGCTCGAATGTTGAATAATCGGTTAAATTTAGAAGCCGATTACTATATTAGGGATTCAAAAAATACCATTATTCCTGTTCCACAACCAATTACCAACGAAATTGTATTGAGAAATGCAGGCGTCATCCGAAATCAAGGTTTTGAGTTTGCTGCTGACTATAGCCAAAGGATTTCTGATAACTGGAGCTTTAGGATAGGAGGCAATTTTTCAACATTGGAAAACGAAGTTTTGGAATTGGCCGATGATCAAGAATATATAGATACAGGTACAGCTGAATTTAGACAGAGAACTAGAGTAGGAGACCCCGTAGAAGGCTTCTTCGGTTATGAGGTGGTAGGGGTCTATCAAAATGATGCGGAAGTGCAGAATGACCCAATAGCTGTTGAAAATAACTTAGTACCAGGTGATTTGAAATATCGCGACCAAAACGGTGATGGTGTCATCAATGATGATGACCGTGTCATTTTGGGTTCTTATTTGCCATCATTCACCTATGGAGGTAATATTGGTGTTAGCTATAAAAACTTTGATTTTTCAGTAAATGTTTCGGGTCAATCGGGCAATAAAATTTTCAATCGTAAGAGAGGGGAGATTCTTTTTACACAAGATACCAATATGGATGCTGATTTGGCCAAAAACCGTTGGCATGGAGAAGGGACATCTAATTCCTATCCATCATCTGCTGGTTTAAGAAAAGGCTGGAATCAAAAAATGAGCAGTTATTTTGTTGAAGACGGAGACTATTTTAGGATACAGAACATACAATTATCCTATACCATCAAGCCAGGTACACTATTGGGCAAGAAAATGCCTGAAACTAGAGTAAGCTTTACCGCAGAAAGACCTTTTACTTTCTTTAAATACAATGGATTTAACCCAGAAGTCGTCGGGGATGACGTGCGTAAAGGATGGGATAGACAAACCTATCCTATTCCAGCGGTCTACACGATGGGAATCAATATAAAAATTTAAAAAATGTGCAATATGAAAAATTTAAAATTAGTATTCAAACCACTGGTAGCATTACTGGTGATGACCATTTGTCTTTACTCATGTGATGACAAAATTAACAGTACAGAAGGATTCTTGGATCCTAACGACCTTGATTATACTGTGACAAGTGACATGATCCTACCTTTGGTAGGTGCATATGCTCAAGTTTACACAAGAGGCTGGGAAGACCCATTGCTCTTGGGTGTTAGGGGTGATGATGTAAATGCAGGAGGACTTGGAGATCAACAACCTTTTGCAGATACAGATGTTTATGTATATGACAAAAGTTACTGGATGTACAATTCACTTTGGAACAATCTATATTCTGACATCATAGATGTGCTAAATGCAAAGGAAACCATCCAGACCTATAAGGACTTTGCTCCAGAAAGTGCCTATGCTCAGGCCGATCAGTATATGGCTGAAACCAAAGTGTTGAGTGCATGGTTGCATCTTCAAATGTCAAAGGTATGGGGTAATATTTTTATCATCACTAAAACAAATGTATCTGATGATTTGGCTGCGGGAGTTTCTACTAAGGAAGAAGTCATGCAATATATTTCGGACTTAATGGATGAGGCTATACCTAACCTTCCTGACATGCGACCAAACGAACGTACCGATGTGCCTGGAGGCGTAACCAAATACACAGCGTTGGCTATTAAGGCACTTGCAAATCAAGAAATGGAAAATTATCAAGCTGCAGCTGAAGCCGCTGGTCAAATTATTAATTCCAATAAATTCAGTCTTTATCCTGATTTTTATGAATTGTTTAAAAAACCTGGAGAGTTGAGCAATGAGAATATATTCGAGTTCCAATATTCAGATTATGGATCTGCCACTGGTGACGTCAATAACCATCTTTATGCGCCCTTTGGTTCAGAAAACTGGACACCTGCTGTAGCGGGAGCAAGTTCTGGCTGGGGATTTTATGAACCCAGTCTGAAATACATCAAATTTATGTTGGATAGAGGCGGGATGACACGTTTGCAAACAAGTGTTCTATTTACAAATCGCGGGATTATGGAAATTGAGTCAGATCCAGCCTATGCAAACTTACCTGCCTGGATCAGCAATACAACACCAGATGGCGATGTCATCAATGATTACAATCGTGCAATGTTTGCTAGTGGTAAGCATTATCTACCATCTAATCAACTAACGGCAGGCAGAACTGACTACGGATCAGGAAAAAACTTTATCGTTATTAGATATGCAGAAATTCTCTTGATGTATGCTGAAGCGTTGACCCATGGAGCTAGTGGTAACGGAATGTCTGCAGATCAAGCGGTCAACATGGTCAGAAGCAGAGCTGGATTGGGTGCTTTGGGTGGTGTCACAACCGAACAAGTATTGGATGAAAAATTTGCTGAGCTAGGTATGGAATGGGGCATTCGCTATTACGATATGATTCGTTTAAATAAGTATAGTGAATTAAGCTACGATGGAAGAACTTTTGCAGCAGACAAAGAATTACTTCCGTATCCTCAAGCGCAAGTTGATTTATTGCCTTTGGAAAACAACTAGAATGATGAAATAATTTTTAAAATTTATAATACATGAAAAATATCAATAAAATAGCCATCGGTTTGCTTACTATGGTGCTTATGTTTTCCTGTTATGACGGTATTGACCCAATTTCAGAAGTCGACCCAGGACCGGACGCGGGAGCGCCAACGATAACTATAGTGAAACCTTCGAATGGTTTGGCGATTTCTGATCCAAACCCAGTTTCTTCTGTCCTAATTGAATTAAGGGTTGAAGACGATATAGAAGTGGGAAACATTACAGTAGACTTGGATGGCAATGAAATAGCTTCCTATCAAACAGGAACATATTTAGATTATAGAATAGTCACAAAAGAATTCACTTATGACAATATCACCATAGGTGAGCATACTCTAATGGTGACAGCTACGGATTTGGCTGGAAATACCACTACTTCGGTTTCTAATTTCACCAAGGAACCTCCTTATACGCCAATGTATCCTGGTGAAATTCTTTACATGCCATTTGATGGAGATTACACAGATTTGGTGACTTCTACTGCTGCGACTGAAGTAGGGAGCCCAGGATTTAATTCAAGTGATGCCGTTTCAGGTAGCGCCTATCAAGGAGCAGCCGACTCATACCTTACTTTCCCATCTAGTGGATTAGCCCAGGGAAATAATTTTAGTGCTACTTTTTGGTTGAAGGTTGATGCCTCAGATACTAGATCTGGAATCATCAGCATTTCTCCTGCAGAACCTGCAGCACCATCTGACAAGCCTAGTGGATTTGGATTGATACGTGAAGGTAGTGCTACCTCGCAAAAATTTATACTCCTAGTCGGAAATGGCACCAACGCGACTTGGGTGAATCCGGGAGATCCAGCAACCATTGATCCTACATTGAATGAATGGGTGCACTTTGGGATTACAATTTCCGAAAGCAACTTGGCACTTTACATGAATGGAGAATTAGTAGGTCAAAGCAGTTTTACGGGAATTGATTGGACTGGAGTTGGCAATTTGTCAATTATGTCTGGTGATCCTAATTTTAATGGATGGGACCATAAAACAGAGAAAGGTCAAATGGATGAATTGAGGCTATATAATATGACACTTACCCAAAGTGATATACAAAGCATCATGCTCAAAGACCAAGCTGCTTTTCACATGAATTTTGATGGCAATTACAAAGATGTAGTAAGCGGCAACGTTGCAAGTGAAGTTGGTAGTCCAGGGTTTAATTTTGACAATGGTGTAAGTGGTGATGCTTATCAGGGTGCAGCAGATTCCTATCTCACCTTTCCATCTGATGAACTAGCTCAGGGTAGCGAATTCAGTACTGCTTTTTGGTTAAAAATAGATGCTTCTGATACCAGAGCAGGAATTATTAGCATTTCCCCTCCTGAACCCGCAGCCCCTTCAGATAAACCTAGTGGTTTTGGCCTTATTAGGGAAGGTAGTGGAACCTCACAAAAGTTTATTCTCCTTACTGGCAATGGCACCAACGCTACTTGGGTAAACCCAGGAGATCCAGCCACTATTGACCCAACATTAGGAAATTGGGTACATTTTGCAATAGTGATTTCAGAAAATAATACCGCTTTATACATGAACGGAGTTATGGTGGGTCAATCCAGTTTTACTGGGATTGATTGGACTGGAGTCGGGGATATGTCCATCATGTCTGGTGATCCAAATTTTAACGGTTGGGACCATAAAGTGGAGAAAGGACAGATGGATGAATTATACATTTTCAAAAAAGCCCTTTCTGCGGAAGAAATTAATGTGTTGATGAATAATTGATATGGATGCAATAATGAAAATTATTGTTCCTAAACTTATCATTTATGTTTGTTATAATTTCTATATAGAAATTTAGGCACTTAAGTTCTAAAGTAAGATTCAAATTAGCAATGCTTATAAAGAAGCATTCAACCATAATATTTGAGTTAGTCTATTTGCTTTTTAGCTGCATTCCTCCCAAGGAATGCAGCTAAAATTTATTAATCAAAAATTTATGAAATTTTCAAAGACCAAAATAATAGCAATTTTGATATCATCGCTATTACTTTTTTTTAACTGTAAATCAGATAAAAAGAAGTCTGAAGGATTGCTTTCCAACAATAATAATCAAGTAAAATACTCAAAAGAACAACTGTTGGATACTATTCAATATCAAACTTTCAATTATTTCTGGGAAGGAGCAGAACCAAACTCTGGTTTGGCTAGAGAACGTCTACATATGGATGACATTTATCCAACTTCTCCCAAAAACACAGTAACCATAGGAGGCTCTGGATTTGGTTTGATGGCAATTTTGGTTGGTATTAAAAGACGTTTTATAACTCGTGAAGAAGCTCTTAATCGATATATTAAAATGATTGATTTTCTTGAAAAATCAGATCGTTTTCATGGTGCTTGGCCACATTGGTTGAATGGTGAAACAGGAAAAATTGTTCCATTCAGCAAAAAAGATACTGGAGGAGATTTGGTTGAAAGTGCGTTTTTGATTCAAGGTTTGTTGACTGTTAAAGAATATTTCAAGGATGGCAATGAAAAAGAAAGACAATTGGCAGAAAAAATAGATAAGCTTTGGAAAGAAGTAGAATGGGACTGGTACACCAAAGGCGAAGATGTCCTTTATTGGCATTGGTCACCAACAGACAACTGGGACATGAATTTTCCGGTAGGAGGTTACAACGAATGTCTTATCATGTACATACTTGCTGCTGCTTCACCAACACATTCAGTCTCAAAAGAAGTTTATGATAGAGGTTGGGCTCGTAATGATAGCATTGTATCAAAAGACTCCCTTTATGGCAAGCCGTTGGTACTCGATTATTATGAAAGTGATAATGCGCCTGTGGGACCTTTATTCTGGGCTCATTATTCATATTTAGGTCTGAATCCTAAAGGACTAAAAGACAAATATGCTGACTATTGGCAATTGACTCAAAATCAAGCTAAAATCCACCATGAGTATGCCGTCGAAAACCCAGAAAATTTTAAAGGTTACGGAGATAGTCTTTGGGGACTAACTTCAAGTTATTCAATTAAAGGTTATGCAGGACATAGGCCAGGAAACGATTTGGGCGTTATTTCACCCACTGCTGCATTATCATCATTTCCATACACTCCAGATGAAAGTATGAAAATGCTTCAGTATCTATATACTAAACAAGATTCATTAATTGGTAAATATGGTCCTTATGACGCCTTTAGTTTGGATAAACATTGGTTCTTACCAAGATATTTGGCTATTGATCAAGGCCCAATTCCTGTAATGATAGAAAATTATCGTTCGGGAATGTTATGGGATTTATTCATGAAAGATAAAGATGTCCAGCACGGATTGGATAAATTGGGTTTTACTTATGAATAAAAAAATCTTTTGGATGAAGTTGGTATTGATTGTGATATTTTTCACGATGAATACCATTTTGTGTTTTTCACAGGAACAACCTTATCCAAAAGTGTTTTTTGAAAACAGTAATTATGGCGAATTTTATTATGAAAGTGAAGTAGAATATTCCGGTAAAAGCTGGGTTGAAAATATCCAGTCCAAAATGCCGGTTTCAAAAAACTATACGTTCACTAAAAAAAACGCACTCAAATTAAATTATATTTCCTCAAGAGGGGGCAGCTGGTCAGCAACTGTTAAATATACGAAAGTCAGAGGAATGGACTTTTTTGAACCAGCTGATTATTTATCATTTTGGCTCTACATGAAGTCTGCCGAAAGTTTAAAGAGCATTCCAAATATGACGCTGATCAATTCTTCAAATACTTTGATAAATTCCATCAGTTTGGGTTCTTATGTTTCTGGTGAAACAGAAAAATGGCAACGCGTAATGATTCCGCTTTCCGCTTTTGCAAAAGATTTGGACATCAAACAAATCATTGGAATCAAATTCTCTCAAGACAATCCCTCAAATGCATTGAGTGAAATTTATATCGACCAACTAGAATTTACCTCCATTCATAAAGATTCTAAAATAACACAAATTCCGGAATTGATTGCTGCAAAAGGGTATGAGCGTCACGTAGATATATCTTGGAAACCGATTAATGATACAGCGGTTCGTTACATTCAAATACTTCGAGCGTATGGTGATAGTAATAAATTTGAAATCGTAGGCATTCAACATCCATGGATTTCTGGGTATTCTGATTTTGTTGAAGATAATGATAGTCAAGAATATAGGTATAAAATTTCTTTTTTAAATTCCTATTACGAACCATCTACCATTTCTAATTCACTAAAGGCCAATACAAAAAAAATGTCCGATGAAGAATTATTGGATATGGTACAATTGTCAAATTTTAGATACTATTGGGAAGGCTGTGAACCAAATTCAGGATTGGCATTGGAAAACATCCCAGGGAGAACCACAATGATTGCTACAGGTGCTTCAGGCTTTGGTATCATGGCCATGATTGCTGGTATCCATAGAAAATTTATTTCCAGGAAAGAAGGTGTCGAAAGATTTCTCAAAATAACCCGATTCTTAAAAACTGCTGATAGATTTCACGGTGTGTATCCGCATTTTCTAAATGGGGAAACAGGTAAAGTGGTGCCTTTTTTTGGGCAAAGAGACAATGGTGGCGATTTGGTCGAAACTTCATTTTTGATGCAGGGCTTACTGACAGCAAAAGAATTTTTTGATGCTGATAATCCTTCAGAAAAAGAAATTCGCAATTCAATTACACAACTTTGGAATGAAGTAGAATGGGATTGGTATAGAAAAACAAAAGACAGTGATTTTTTGTATTGGCATTGGTCACCTGACCAAGAATGGGTCATCAACCATAAATTAATAGGTTGGAACGAAACCATGATAACATATTTCCTCGCGATTGCATCCCCAAAACATTCAGTTCCGGCATCCATGTATTATTCAGGTTGGGCCAGCCCCTCAATTGTGGCACAAGAGTATCGTTCTGCTTGGGGAAAAACCAAAGATGGTTCGATGTACACCAATGGAAATACCTATTATGGAATTGAACTACCTGTTGGAGTTTCTAATGGTGGTCCGTTGTTCTTTGTGCACTATTCATTTCTTGGGCTTGACCCTCACAAACTCACAGATGCCTACACCAATTATTTTGATAACAATCAAAGAGTCGCAAATATCAATTTGAGATATTGTATTGAGAACCCTGAAAAACATCAAGGGTATGGTGATGACTTTTGGGGATTGACAGCAAGTGATGGGCCGCATAATTATTCAGCTGATGAGCCTAATCCTGAAAATGACAAAGGAAAAATGACAGCCACAGGAGCTTTGGCGAGTTTTCCATACACACCTGACGCTTCCTTAAACGCGCTTAAGAATTATTATCATAATTATGGCGAAAAACTGTATGGATATTATGGGTTTCATGATGCGATTTCTCCCGACGACCAGTGGATTTCTCCGCTTTACATGGGTTTAAACCAAGCACCTATTGTTGTGATGATTGAAAACTATCGTTCAGGGTTGTTATGGAATTTATTTATGAAAAATGATGATGTTAAAAAAGGACTGACACAACTTGATAAAGCCACAAATTCTATAAAAACAAAAAACAAATGATATGAAAAAGATAACCTATTTACTTTTTGTAACCTTGATAATATTTTCCTGTTCGGACAGTTCTTCGTCAGAACCGTTTAATCCTGATCCAACAGATAATGACCCCGACCCAGTTGAGACTTTGACAGATATGGAAATTATGGATTTGACTCAACAGGAAACCTTTAAATATTTTTGGAATTATGCACAAGTAGATTCCAAAGCTGCAAGGGAACGCTATCATCCTACCAATCCTTCTTTGGACCAAAATATAGTAACTACAGGTGGAAGTGGATTTGGTCTTATGGCTATTTTGGTTGGAATTGAAAGAGGTTATGTCACAAGAGCAGAGGCAGTGACTAGATTACAGACCATACTTAATTTTTTTGAAGGTGCAAACCGATTCCATGGAGCATGGCCACATTGGATTAATGGTACTAACGGAAGTGTCATTCCATTCAGTTCACAAGATAATGGCGGTGATTTGGTTGAAACGGCTTTCTTGGCTCAAGGATTGATTTGTATCAAAGAATATTTCAAAAACGGTTCCACCGAGGAAATGGCTTTAGCAAACCAAGCCGATATGCTTTGGAAAGGCGTGGAATGGGACTGGTACACTGATAATCAAAATAAACTATTATGGCATTGGAGTCCAAACTATGGATTTGCCATAAATTTGGAACTTAAGGGTTATAATGAGACCATGATAGCATTTATTCTGGGCGCAGCTTCACCAGACCATTCCATTTCTGCGAGTGTTTACAATCAAGGTTGGCCAAGTAGTGGCGGAATTGTATCAGCAGCCACACCGTATAATATCCCGATAGTGTTAAAACACTCTGGTAATCCACCCTACGGAGGACCATTGTTTTTTAGCCATTATTCATTTCTGGGATTAAAACCAACAAACTTGAGCGACCAATATGCCAATTACAATGATGTCACAAAAAATCATACAAGAATCAATTATCAATATTGTGTACAAAACCCACAAAGCCATACGGATTATGGTGCGAATTGTTGGGGCTTGACGGCAAGCTATTCTAGAAATGCCGATGGTTCTATAGGATACAATGCGCATAGTCCGTCAAATGATACGGGTGTGATTTCTCCAACAGCGGCTGTGAGTTCCATACCTTACACACCAACAGAATCCTTAGCAGCCATGCATTTTTTTTATGAAAAGAATTTGATGGGACCAGCAGGATTTTACGACGCATTCAGTCCTGAAAACAATTACTGGGTAGCAAATGCCTATTTGGCGATTGACCAAGGACCACAAATCATCATGATTGAAAATCATCGCACGGGATTGCTGTGGAATTTATTCATGCAAAACGAAGATGTCCAGAATGGTTTGGATGCTTTGGGATTTACTTATTAATTTGGTTGATATGAAAATAAAATCGTTTACCACATTAAAATATGTTTTGGTAGGAATCATTTTTCTGATGGTCCCAAGACAGATATTTGCTCAACATCAAGATTTATTTTCCAAAGAACATTTCGTTTCAGGAACCGATACTTTGCATTACCGATTATTGCTGCCTAAAGATTTTGATGAGTCAAAACAATATCCAGTAGTGCTATTTCTTCATGGTGCTGGAGAGAGAGGAAATGATAATATAAAACAATTGACACATGGGAGTGAATTATTTATAAAAAAAAGAGATTCGTTTCCAGCCATTGTCCTTTTTCCACAATGCCCCGAATCTGATTATTGGGCAAACGCAACAATCGACAGAAGCACAAAACCAATCACTTTGGAATTTCCATTGGATATTGCACCAACTAAATCAATGGCATTGGTAATGGAACTCATGGATGAAATGGTAACAAAACCCTATACCGATAAAGACCGAGTATATGTCGGTGGACTTTCCATGGGTGGCATGGGAACATTTGAAATCCTTTACAGAAAACCGGAGATGTTTGCTGCTGCTTTCGCTATTTGTGGCGCAGGTAACCCTGAAGCAGCAAAATTATATGCTAAAACGGTCCCAATGTGGATATTCCATGGGGCTAATGACGATGTTGTAAATCCACAACATTCAGTCGATATGGTCAGTGGGATTCTAAAATATGGAGGGAAACCTAACTTTTCACTTTTCGCAAAAGACAATCACAATAGTTGGGATTCTACTTTTGCTGAACCCAAGCTATTGCCATGGCTTTTTTCAAACTCTAAATGAAAACAATGAAGACTATCAAACTAACTAAAAAACTATTGACCGTTACAGTATTGACACTTTTTGTAACGTCTTGTGATAACAAAACATATAAAAACAATACGGTTTCTAACGATTCTGAAAATCCTTTTGCATCAAAAGTGGACTCTATTTTGAATTTGATGACACTCGAAGAGAAACTTGGCCAATTGAATCTTCCTGGTTCTGGAGATATAACAACAGGTCAAGCGAAAAGTTCTGACATTGGAAAAAAAATTGAAGAAGGAAAAGTTGGAGGTCTATTCAACATTAAATCAGTTGAAAAAATTCGTGATGTCCAAAAAGTCGCCATGGAAAAAAGTAGATTGAAAATTCCTTTGATTTTTGGAATGGATGTTATTCACGGTTACGAAACCACTTTTCCGATTCCGCTAGGACTTTCTGCTTCCTGGGATATGGAAATGATTAAAAAAACAGCTCAAATAGCCGCAATGGAAGCCAGTGCCGATGGAATTAATTGGACGTTTTCTCCTATGGTGGATGTTTCTCGTGACCCACGTTGGGGACGTATCTCTGAAGGTTCGGGTGAAGATGCCTATTTGGGGAGTCAAGTTGCAAAAGCCATGGTTAAAGGCTATCAAGGCGATGATTTGACTCAAAACTCGACCATCATGTCCTGTGTCAAACATTTTGCACTTTATGGTGCGCCAGATGCTGGACGAGACTATAATACGGTGGATATGAGCAAAATTAGAATGTACAATGATTATTTGCCACCATACAAAGCCGCTGTAGATGCAGGTGTTGGCTCGGTTATGGCGTCATTCAATGAAATTGATGGTATACCTGCAACTGGAAACAAATGGCTATTGACCGACCTATTGAGAAACGATTGGGGATTCAACGGTTTTGTAGTCACAGATTACACAGGTATCAACGAAATGGTTGACCACGGAATGGGAAATTTACAGGCCGTATCATCTTTAGCATTAAAAGCAGGTGTAGATATGGACATGGTAGGTGAAGGCTTATTGACCACCTTGAAAAAATCCTTGGATGAGGGTAAAATTGACATGCAAGATATTGATAATGCCGTAAGACGAATTTTAACTGCAAAATATAAATTGGGATTATTCGATGACCCTTATAAATATTGCGATATCAATAGACCAAAAACGGATGTGTTTACGGATGAACATAGAATGTTAGCCAGAAAAGTAGCCGCAGAATCTATGGTGTTGTTGAAGAATTCTGATAGTATTCTACCTTTAAAAAAGTCAGGAACTATAGCATTAATTGGGCCATTGGCTAACACTGCTGTAAATATGGCTGGCACTTGGAGTGTGGCAACAAAGCAAGAACTATCCAATCCTCTTTTGGAAGGTCTTAAAACGGGTGTTGGTACAGATGCAAATATCTTCTATGCCAAAGGAAGCAACTTGGATTATGATTTGGAGTTCGAAAAACGTGCCACAATGTTTGGCAAAGACATTCCACGTGATGATAGAACTGATAAACAATTGTTGGATGAAGCTCTCTCAATTGCCAGAAAATCGGATGTGATTATTGCAGCCATTGGCGAATCTGCTGAAATGAGCGGGGAAAGCAGCAGTCGAACCAATCTGCAAATTCCTCAAGCTCAAAAAGATCTTTTGAATGCACTCTTGAAAACAGGAAAACCAGTTGTAGTTGTATTGTTCACGGGAAGACCGTTGGTATTGACCGAAGAGAATGAATCAGCTTCCACCATACTGAATGTGTGGTTCCCTGGAAGTGAAGCAGGATTGGCAATTTCAGATGTTCTTTTTGGGGATGTGAATCCTTCCGGAAAGTTGACCGCAACCTGGCCGATGAATGTTGGGCAAATACCCATTTTCTACAATCACAAAAACACGGGAAGACCTTTGGGAAATGCAGAGGGAAAATTTGAAAAATTCCGATCCAATTATTTGGATGTTCGTAATGAGCCATTATATCCTTTTGGCTATGGATTGAGTTATACAAAATTTGACTATACCAATTTGAATTTAAGTGCAACTTCAATTAATTTTGATGGGAGCATTGATATTTCGGTTGATGTCACAAATTCAGGTAATTATGATGGAAAGGAAGTCGTTCAATTATATGTGAGAGATTTGGTTGGCTCAGTCACCAGACCTGTTCGTGAATTGAAAGGCTTTCAAAAAGTGGGCATCAAAAAAGGCGAAACCAAAACAGTCACATTCAAATTGACCGTTGAAGATTTAAAATTCTATAACTACAATTTGGATTTTGTGGCAGAACCTGGAACTTTTGAAGTATTTGTAGGTACTGATTCCAATGCTAGTTTGTCTTCTCAATTTGAATTAAAAAAATAAAAAAACCATGAAAAAATTATTTTTTCCTATCGTTTGTCTTTTCATCCAAATCTCAATAGCACAACAAATCCAATCGCCATCTAAAGATATTTCACTCGATTTCTCGCTTTCAAAGCAAGGTGAACCAACCTACAAAGTCTCATACAAAGGAAAGGAAGTCATCAAGCCAAGTAAAATGGGTGTTTCTTTAAAAGATGGCACGTCATTAAATCAAAACTTTACTATTACAGACTCAGAATCAAGCGCATTTAATGAAAATTGGACACCAGTTTTAGGCGAAGAAGCTTCCATTAGAAACCATTACAATCAAATGACGTTTCATTTAAAACAGAATGAAACCAACAAAGCAATGGACATCGTTTTCAAAGTTTATGATGAAGGTGTGGCTTTTCGATATGAATTTCCTTTTGAAAAAAGTGTAAGTTATTTTATAATTACTGATGAAAATACAGAATTCAATCTGGCAGGTGACCACAAAACTTTTTGGATTCCTGGGGATTATGACAGTCAAGAATACAATTATAACGAAACCAAACTTTCACAGATAGACATTTCGAAACTTGATATGGAAAATGGAATTGCGCTCAAAACGATTGACAACAATTTCCGGGTACAATCACCATTGATGATGAAATCTGCTGATGGGTTGTTTATCAATATTTTTGAAGCAGCAGTCAACAATTATCCAGTGATGCACTTGGACGTTGACACTAAAAATTTCAAACTAAAATCAAATCTGGTGCCCAATGCCATAGGTGATAAAGCGTATCTTAGAACACCATCAACAACGCCTTGGAGAACAATCATGGTCAGTGATGATGCTCGTGATATCGTCGGTTCAAAAATGATTTTGAATTTGAACGAACCCAGCAAAATTGGAGACACCTCTTGGATTAAACCAATGAAGTATGTCGGAATCTGGTGGGAGATGCACGTGGGCAAATCCACTTGGGATTATGCAGGAAGCCAAAACGCCCAAAACGCAGGTACAGGAAACATGATTCCAACAGGAAAACATGGAGCGACAACAGAGAACACAAAACATTACATCGATTTTGCAGCCAAACATGGGTTTGATGGAGTTTTGGTGGAAGGCTGGAACGTTGGTTGGGAAGATTGGTTTGGCAACTGGAAAGAAGATGTGTTTGATTTTACAACACCTTATCCGGATTTTGATATTGAAGAAGTATCTGAATATGCTAAATCCAAAGGTGTCAAAATGATCATGCACCACGAAACTTCTGGTTCTGTCGCCAATTACGAACGTCATCTTGATAGAGCAATGGATGTTATGAAAAAATATGGCTATCCAGCAGTGAAGTCAGGATATGTGGGCAGAATCATACCACGCGGTGAATACCATGATGGGCAAACAATGGTTAATCATTTTAATTTTGTGGCACAACGAATGGCTGATAATCATTTGATGCTCAATTCACATGAAAGTGTTAGACCCACAGGCTATAGTAGGACATATCCAAACTACATTGCAGCCGAAGCAGCGCGTGGCAATGAATTTAACGCTTGGAGCGATGGAAATTTACCTTACCATGAAACCATTTTGCCTTTCACAAGATTATTGGGAGGACCAATGGATTACACACCAGGGATTTTTGAAATAAAGATGAACGTTTATGATCCAAAGAAAACCAATCAGGTTCATACAACTTTGGCAAAACAATTGGCATTATATGTCACGATGTATTCGCCATTGCAGATGGCAGCAGATTTACCAGAGAATTACGAAAAACATTTGGATGCCTTTCAGTTTATCAAAGATGTGCCAGCCGATTGGCAACATTCAATTTATCTAGAAGCAGAGCCAGGTGATTATTTAACGGTTGTCAGAAAAGACAAAAATTCTGAAAAATGGTTTTTGGGTGCTATTACAGATGAAAATTCCCGAACAACAGAGATTAAATTGGATTTCTTAACACCAGGAAAAAAATATAAAGCAACCATTTATCAAGATGGAAAAGATGCGGATTGGAAAAACAATCCAAAAAGCTATGAAATAAAAACACAGACAGTCACAAATAAGTCAAAATTGAAATTAAACTTGGCTGCAGGTGGAGGCACCGCTATTAGTTTGATACCAACCAATTAAAGTGAAACCATGATGAAATTACAAAAAAGCCTAAAACAAATTGCTTGCTGTTTGATGGTATTGATGATAATTCAAACCAAGGCTCAACAAAAAACCTATTGCAACCCAGTCAATATTGACTATGGATATACACCATTTGATGTGTTTTCAAAACAGGGAAAACATCGTGCAACGGCTGACCCTGTTATTGTGAATTTCAGAAATAAACTGTTTTTATTTTCAACAAATCAAGAAGGCTATTGGTATAGTGATGATATGCTCCATTGGAAATTTGTATATCGCAAATTCCTACGCGACAATAAATATACCCACGATTTAAATGCGCCTGCAGTTTGGGCAATGAAAGATACCTTATATGTATATGGTTCTACTTGGGCATCTGATTTTCCTATATGGAAAAGTACAAACCCTACCGAAGATGACTGGGAAATTGCAGTGGACACACTAAAAGTAGGCGCTTGGGATCCAGCATTTCATTATGATGAAGATAAAGATAAACTCTATCTATACTGGGGTTCAAGTAATGTCTGGCCCATTTTGGGAACCGAAATCAATACAAAAACCATGCAATCTGAAGGTTACACCGTTCCTATTGTCCGATTGTTTCCAGAAGACCATGGCTGGGAACGTTTCGGCGAATACAATGATAATGTGTTTTTACAGCCATTTATTGAAGGTGCTTGGATGACCAAACACAATGATAAATATTATATGCAATATGGTGCACCAGCAACAGAATTCAGTGGATATTCTGATGGTGTTTATGTCAGCAAGGATCCGTTGGACAGATTTGAATACCAACAGCACAATCCGTTCTCATACAAGCCAGGAGGATTTGCTCGTGGTGCTGGACATGGTGCAACATTCCAGGATAATTACAATAATTATTGGCACGTATCTACCATTTTTATTTCAACCAAAAATAATTTTGAACGCCGTATTGGCATCTGGCCAGCAGGTTTTGATACAGATGATGTAATGTTTTGCAATACAGCCTACGGTGATTATCCAACATTATTGCCTCAATTCGCTCAAGGAAAAGATTTTTCAAAAGGTTTGTTTGCAGGTTGGATGTTGCTCAATTATCAAAAACCGGTACAAGTCTCCTCCACTTTGGGAGGATATCATTCCAACTTTGCGGTGGATGAAGACATCAAAACCTATTGGAGTGCCAAATCTGGTGATAAAGGCGAATGGTTTCAAACCGATTTGGCTGAAGTATCAACCATCCATGCCATCCAAATCAATTATGCCGACCAAGATGTCGAATTTAAGGGAAAAACTTTGGGCAAATTTCATCAATATAAAATCTACGGTTCTATCGACGGTAAAAAATGGAATGTCATTGTTGATAAAAGTAAGAATAAAACAGATGTGCCACATGATTATGTAGAACTTGAAACTCCAGTGAAGGCACGTTTTGTAAAAATTGAAAATCTACATATGCCAACTGGTAAATTTGCATTGAGTGGATTCAGGGTCTTTGGAAAAGGCTCTAGTGCAAAACCTGAAAAAGTTGAGGGTTTCATAGCCTTGCGTTCAAGCCCTGAAAAATATGGTGAGCGTCGAAGCATTTGGTTCAAATGGCAACAAAACCCATTGGCAGATGGCTATGTAATCTATTGGGGAAAATCGCCTGACAAACTTTATGGAAGCATTATGGTCTGTGGGAAAAATGAATATTTTTTTACGGGAGCAGACAGAACGGATGCTTACTATTTTCAGATAGAAGCATTTAACGCCAATGGCATAAGTGAACGTTCGGAAGTTATAAAATCTGAATAAAGTAAAATATATGAAATTCAAAATCGTATCTAAATTGATGGTCATTAGTCTTTTTTTATCGGCTAATGTTTTTGCACAAATGTCCATTTACGAAACCAAAGTGGATTCACTGATGAAATTGATGACATTGGAAGAGAAAATTGGTCAAACAGTGATGTATGGAGGCGATTGGTCTGTCACAGGTCCTACGACCAACACTGACTTTTTAAAGTACATCAAGGAAGGTAGTGTGGGAGCCATGCTGAATGTTTATACCGCAAAAGGCACTCGCGATTTGCAAAAAGTTGCTGTTGAGGAAACTCGATTGGGAATTCCGCTGTTGTTTGGTTATGATGTCATCCATGGTCACCGTACCATTTTTCCAATCAATCTAGCAATGTCTGCCAGTTGGGATTTGGAAATGATTGAAAAAAGTGCCAGAATTTCAGCTGAAGAAGCCTCGGCGGAAGGATTACATTGGACGTTTTCACCTATGGTGGATATCGCTCGTGACCCAAGATGGGGGCGAATCTCAGAAGGTGCAGGTGAAGATGTCTTTTTGGGAAGCGAAATTGGCAAAGCCTATGTAAGAGGTTATCAAGGAGATGATTTATCTAAAAACAATACCATTTTGGCATGTTCCAAACATTATGTCGCTTACGGAGCAGCTCAAGCAGGGCGTGATTATCACACGGTCAACATGAGTGAGGATGAATTAAGAAATGTATATCTTCCGCCTTTCAAGGCAACTGTCGATGCAGGTGTGGAAACCTTTATGTCTGCATTTAATGAGCTGAATGGTGTGCCAACTTCAGGTAACAAGTTCACTTTGCGAGATATTTTAAAAGAAGAATGGAACTTTAAAGGCTTTGTGGTTTCTGATTATACCTCAATCAACGAATTGATTCCTCACGGTTTCGCAAAAGATGAAAAAGATGCTGCACGAATCGGTATGAATGCTGGGGTGGATATGGACATGATGGGAAGTGTCTATCGGTTGTATCTTAAAAAATTGATTGACGAGGGAAAAGTTGATGAAGCTTTGGTGGATGATGCTTGCAAACGTATTCTTTTGACAAAATTCAAATTGGGATTGTTTGATGACCCTTATCGCTATTCGGATGAAAAACGTGAAAAAGAAACTATCTACAAACCGGAATTTTTAAAGGCTGCCAGAGAAACAGCAGCAGCCTCAACAGTGTTATTAAAAAACGACAATAAAGCGTTGCCATTGGATAAAAACAAAACCATCGCCTTGATTGGTCCTTTGGTAAAAGACGAATACCATATCAACGGAAATTGGGGAGGCGCAGGCGATAGAAAAGGCAAATCTGTGAGTGTTTTTGAAGGATTGCAAGAATTTGTAAAAGGTAACCAAATCATGTATGCAAAAGGGTGCGATATTGTTAAAGACGACGAAAGCGGATTTCAAGAAGCCATGAATGCTGCAAAGAAAGCCGATGTTGTGGTTTTGGTAATGGGTGAAGACCATGGTATGAGTGGTGAAGCGGCTTCTAGGACTAACCTGAAAATTCCAGGGATTCAACCAAAATTGATTAAAAAAATACGAGAAGCGGTTCCAAACAAAAAAATTGTCTTGGTATTGATGAATGGTCGACCACTTAATCTAACGGAAGAAGTGGGTCAAGTGGATGCCATTTTGGAAGCGTGGTTTCCCGGAACGATGGGCGGAAGTGGCGTTTCTGATATTCTTTATGGCGCTTACAATCCATCAGCGAAACTTACAGCAACATTTCCAAGAAATGTAGGGCAAGTGCCTATATATTACAATATGAAAAACACAGGCCGACCAATTCCTGAAGCCAATCCTGGCGAAGACTATAAATCAAGTTATATCGATACTCCAAACTCGCCATTGTTCCCTTTCGGTTATGGATTAAGTTATACGACGTTTCAATATTCAGATGTAAAACTATCAGCTGCAACCATTGGTTTTAAGGATACACTTACTGCTACGGCAACCATCACCAACATGGGTAATTATGATGGCAATGAAATCGTACAATTATATGTTCATGACAAAGTGGGAAGTATTACACGTCCAGTTAAGGAACTTAAAGGATTTCAGAAAATATTCCTGAAAAAAGGGGAGAGCAAATCAGTTTCTTTTACCATCTCGGCCGAAGATTTGAAATTTTATAACAGTGAAATGACCTACGGAGTGGAGCCTGGCGAATTTGAAATTGCCATTGCACCAAGTTCTGATTTTAAATTTAAAAACACATTTATACTCACAGAATAATAGCCAACCGATGCCACGCATGACATATAAAATGACATACATATTGATAGTGTTATGCGTGGTTTTTTCATTCCCTACTAAGGCTCAAAAAAATGTTATCAATTCAGGTTGGCAATTCACTTTGGACTCTACCAAAACGCATTGGCAAACAGTCAATATTCCTCATACTTGGAATAAAGAGGACGCTTTTGATGATAAGCCAGGTTATTATAGAGGTTTGGGTTTTTACAAAAAGCAGCTGTTTATCTCGCAAGAACAAAAGGGAAAAGTACATTATCTAAAGTTCAATGCTGTCAACCAAAAGGCCACGGTATATGTCAATGGACAAGAAGTTGGAAACCATAAAGGAGGTTATACTGCCTTTAATTTCAATATTTCCAAATGGTTAACGTATGGTGCTTATAATCTAATTGAAGTAGAGGTTGACAATTCCCATAACGAGAATATTCCTCCTTTGGATGCCGATTTCACCTTCTATGGCGGTATCTATCGGGATGTGGAATTGATTTCGCTACCTGAACAGCACATCTCTTTAAGCGACAATGCTTCCGATGGATTATATATTGATTATCCCAATATTTCCAACGAAAAAGCAACTGTGGAAGTTACTGTTTTGGTTGATAATTTTGATGCAGTAAATGCTTCAAATGTGCTCACATTGACAATTTCTGATTCCCACGGAAGCATACTTCAAACTCAATCACAAACATTTAAAACTGGAGCAAATTCATCAAAAAGAATCAAAATAAGATTTCCTGAAATTGACACCCCAAATTTATGGTCTCCAGAACATCCATATTTGTATCATTTAAATAGTTATTTGATGGACAAAAATGGAAACATTATGGACGAAAAATCATCGAGCGTTGCTTTTCGTTGGGTGAGTGTTGACCCAAATAAGGGCTTATTACTGAATGGGAAACCTTATAAAATGATTGGGGTCAATCGACATCAGGATTATGAAGGTTACGGGAACGCTGTACCATTAAGCTTGCAAGAAAAAGACATGCATCTCATCAAAGACATGGGAGCTAATGTTATCCGTTTTGGTCATTATCCGCATTCTAAGGAACTCTATAAACTTTGCGATGAACTGGGATTATTGGTTTGGTCGGAAATACCAATTGTCAACAAAGTAACCAATTCAAAAGATTTTTTTGCCACCTGCTTGAGAATGCAAGAGGAACACATCAAGCAATATTATAATTTCCCGTCCATTGTTATGTTTGGCTACATGAACGAGATTTTCCTAAGATTGGCGTTTGACAAAAAATTAACTGAAAAAGAAAAATCAGATTCAAAAATCTATACCTACGAACTTGCAAAGCAATTGGAAGATTTCACAAGAAAAGCAGCGCCAAGCCGTTTAACAGTAATGGCTCTGCATGGTGACGAAATTTATAACGAAACTAAAATTGCCGATTTGCCAATGCTCGTTGGTTGGAATTTATATTTTGGGTGGTACACTGGGCAGATTCCAGATTTTGGATTGTTTTTGGATGACCAGCACAAACGATTTCCAAATCGTACAATTATGGTTTCAGAATACGGACCAGGAGCAGATGCAGCCATATCCAGCCAGACTCCCAAGAAATATGACTACACACAGGAATATCAATTATTGTTGCACAAAAGCTATTACGAACAAGTAATGGCACTAGATTTTGTCGCAGGAATGACCGCTTGGAATTTTGCCGATTTTGGCTCAGAATTTAGAGGTGAAACAATTCCTCATGTCAATCAAAAAGGATTGGTTCAATACAATCGTGTTCCCAAAGAAGTGTATTATTGGTATCAATCGGTTTTAACGAAAGACCCCTTTGTTCACATAGCCTTGAATGAACATCAGCCCATAAATTTAATCGGTGAAGAGCGACGTTCCATTTCTGTATTTTCAAATCAAAGAAGTACAGACTTTTTTTTGAATGGAGAAAAACTCAACACCATTCAATTTGAAAACGGATTGGCAACCATAGAAGTTCCCTTTGTCAATGGCATCAATGAATTGAAAGTGGTCGCCAATTCTCAAAAAGATATAAAAACAATTCAGGTCTTTAAAACGGATAATTTAAGAACATCCAATCTCGAACGATTTGGCATTAATATTGGTTCCCATTTTAATTATTATGACAAGGAAACCAATGTGATGTTTGTAGCAGATAGACCATACTCGGAACATTTGTATGGCTATTTGGACGGTATTCCTTATAACATCACTAAGGACCACAATCAAGGAATTCCTCAAAATATCCAAAATTCGCAACTGGAAGGGTTATTCCAAATGATGCTAGAAGATTGTACCACCTATAAAGTGGACATTCCGGATGGTAATTACAAGATTACTTTGTATTTTGTAGAGCCACAATTAGAAAGTGAGGTAGAGTCAATTTATAACCTAAAGACTACAAAAATGACTGTGGATGCAACTCCAAACCAACGAATTTTTGATATTATTTTAAATGAACAAATTGTTGAGAGCCGTTTTAATATGGCAAAAACATATCCAGACAAGTATGGCATTACAATTTCTACCGAGTTAAATATTAAAAATAACCAAGGATTAAGTATAAATTTGAAACCAATCGAAGGAAAGACCGTCATCAGTGGCGTACTAATTAAAAAAATTTAATGGATATCATGAATAAGAGACTTTTGTACCTAATACTTTTTAGTTCATTCACAACATTTTCACAAGTGAAAATGACCACCTATACCTATGCTGTTAAAGGAAAGGACACCTTGAAAATGGATGTGTACACTCCAAAGACCATGAAGCCAAAGGACTCCGTTCCTGTTATGTTATGGATGCATGGTGGCGGATTTGTTGGTGGAGACAGAGCTTATCCAAGTGAAGTTAAATTGGCACAATTGGCAGCCGAAAACGGTTATTTGGGCGTTTTTATTTCGTATCGATTGACCCGAAAAGGACAAATCACCGGTTTTGGTTGTGATTGTCCAAAATCTGAAAAATTGCTGACCTTCAAAAATGCAGCCATTGACTTTTTGGATGCAGCTAAATTTATCTATCAGAACAAAACCCTTTTGGGTGCTGATACCAGCAGAATCATTGCAGGAGGAAGTAGTGCAGGGGCAGAAGGCATGCTAAACGCTGTTTATATGAGAGAATATTTTGTAGATGATTTAAAACAGTATCAAGACATCAGATTTGCTGGAGTATTTTCATTAGCTGGAGCCATGGTCAATGCAGATTACATAACAATGAGCAATGCCTTGCCATCGGCATTTTTTCACGGTACAGAAGACAATCTCGTACCATTTGGAAGCGCACCCCACCATCTTTGTGCCCCAACAAAAGTGGGCTATTTAATTTTGGATGGCTCTGCTACCATTGCCGAACGATTGAAAAAATTGGATAAACCCTATTATCTTTATAAAGTTGTGGGAGGAAAGCATGAACTGTCCTCTATTCCCTTTGACCATTTGGATGATATATTTACTTTTTTTGACGAAACAATCTTTAAGGGAGAAACTATTCAAACGGTTAAAATAGTCACCAAATCATGAAAAAGTTAGGAGTTTTTTTATTGATGATAGTCACAATGATCTCTTGCAAAACCAAAATGCAGGAAGCTGTCACAAATCATCCCGTTGAAAAAAATGTAAAAAGGCCAAACATAGTTTATATCATGGCTGATGACCATGCGAAGCAAGCCATCAGCGCTTATGGACATCCTATTGGTAAATTGGCTCCGACTCCTAACATCGATAGGATTGCTAAAGAAGGAGCCTTATTCAAAAACAATTTTTGCACAAATTCGATTTGCGGACCAAGCCGTGCAGTTGTGTTAACTGGAAAGTTCAGCCATGAAAACGGATTTCGAATGAATGGCGACAAATTTGATGGAAACCAACAAACCTTTCCAAAAATTCTGCAAAAAGAAGGTTATACTACCGGAATTGTTGGCAAATGGCATCTGTTTGGATTGCCTCAAGGTTTTGACTATTGGAAAATCATAGACGATCAAGGCCAGTACTATAACCCCAAATTTATATATAAAGGCACAAATGGAAAGGAAGCAGACACACTGATTGTTCCGGGATATGCGACTGATATTATCACAGACCAAGCAATTGAATTTTTGGATAGAGTAAAACATGACGACAAACCTTTCATGCTGATGGTTCATCATAAAGCTCCTCATCGTAATTGGATGCCAGCATTACGTCATTTAAATAAGTATGATGATGTGCAATTCCCACTTCCGGATACATATTTCACAGATCATGAAGGCTCGTTGGGTTCCAAAGATCAACTTCAGACAATTTATAAGGATATGTACGAAGGCCATGATTTAAAGATGACCAAAGAAAAGGGCAGTAATGAATTGGCGCACAATCCGTGGACAACAGATTTTGACCGGATGACTCCACAACAGCGCAAAGTATGGGATGAAGCATACGGACCAAAAAACGATGCCTTTCATGATGCACACCTTTCGGGAAGAGCTTTGGCAGAATGGAAAGGGCAAAGGTATTTACATGAATATTTGGCGACTATAGCTGCAGTGGATGAGGGAGTGGGTAGAGTCTTGGATTATCTCGAGGAGAATGGATTGGCAGAAAACACCCTCGTTGTTTACACAACTGACCAAGGATTTTATTTGGGTGAAAAAGGCTGGTTTGATAAACGCTATATGTATGAAGAATCGTTGTCAATGCCATTGTTGATTAAATATCCCAATCACATACAACCAGGAACTGTAGTTGAAGGATTAACACAAAACCTGGATTTTGCAGAAACTTTTTTGGATTATGCACAAACGGATATCCCAAGTGACATGCAAGGCAAATCCTTTCGCCCACTTTTGGAAGGTAAGGTAAATGATGACGATTTCCGTGATGCAATTTATTACCATTACTATGACTTTCCAGCATTTCACATGGTAAAAAAACACTATGGTGTTAGAACTAAACGCTACAAACTGATGCATTTTTATGATGATATTGATACGTGGGAATTATATGATTTGAAGGAAGACCCCGAAGAAATCCATAATCAAATTGATAACCCAGAATATGATCAGATTGAAGCACAATTGAGAAATAAACTTGCCGAGCTTGAGAAAAAATATAAGGTGACCGAAAAAGAGTTAGAACTAGCTCCCAAGAAAGATGTGGAAAGAGCCTATAAACAATTTGAAAAGTTACATGGTAATACAGGAACTTCCTATGACCCTATAACCGATAAAGACAAAAAGCTTTAAAATATGTTACGTTCAGCACTACTATTGTTTACTTTACTAATTTTGAATGGTTTAGAGCCTACATCTGCTCAGGATGCAGTTTCTTTAATGACCTATAACATCAAACTTGATTATCCAAAAGAGGGCGACAATAGTTGGACCAATAGAAAACCATTCTTTATAGGACTTTTAAAATTTTATGAGCCAGATATTTTTGGAGTTCAAGAAGCAATGCCTAATCAAATGAAAGATATGGACAACCTTCTGAATACTTATAGTTTTGTAGGCGTTGGCCGTGATGATGGTAAAGATGAAGGGGAATATTCAGCGATATTTTATAATAAAAATAAGTTTAAGATTGTAAAAAGCAATACTTTTTGGCTTTCGCAGACACCCGAAAAAGTATCGATGGGTTGGGATGCTGCTTGTAATCGAGTATGTACCTATGCGTTGTTTGAAAGCCTCAAATCAAAAGAACGCTTTTGGGTTTTTAATACCCATTTCGACCATGTTGGAGTGGTTGCCAGAGCTAACAGTACCAAATTAATCTTAGATAAGATTGATGAGATTGCTTCAGATAAATTGCCAGTAATTTTGATGGGTGATTTTAATTTAGAGCCCGAAACCGAAAATATCCAACTCATAAAAGCTACATTAGAGGACGCCAAGGATGTGTCTATAGCAGAGCCTTTTGGACCTTCAGGTACATTCAATAATTTTGAATTTGATAAACCCGTCACAAGACGGATTGACTATATTTTTATAAGTAAAAACAATGTAAAAGTCAATAAATATGCAGTTTTAAGTGATAATATGGATTTAAAATATCCTTCAGATCATTTGCCTGTATATGTAGAGATTCAAATCAAAAACTAACTAAACATTTCATATTATGCTTGGAATTATTTCATTCGTAGGATTTACACTTTTAGTAGCCATCATTTCTTATTTTGCAACACGCAATACCGATGAAAGTTCATCAGACGGCTATTTTCTTGGAGGCAGAAGTCTAACCGCTGGAGTTATAGCAGGCTCTTTGCTATTGACCAATCTATCCACAGAACAAATTGTCGGACTCAATGGTTCAGCTTATGCCAACGGTCTTTCGGTCATGGTATGGGAAACTCTTGCCGCAGTTGCGATGGTTGTTACGGCATTATTTTTATTGCCACGCTATTTAAAAGGTGGGCTCACAACAGTTCCACAATTTCTGGAAAAACGTTTTGATGTGGCCACAAAAACCTGGACTTCTGTTTTGTTTTTGACAGGTTATGTAGTGGTTTTGCTTCCAATCATCTTGTATTCTGGCTCTTTGGCAATTAGTGGGATGTTCAACATACCAGAAATGTTAGGTGTTACGCACGACCAATCGATTTGGATTTGCGTTTGGGGCATTGGGATTGTTGGATCTATTTATGCAGTTTTTGGTGGCCTGAAAGCAGTGGCTGTATCTGATTCCATTAACGCAATAGGATTATTGATTGGAGGGCTCTTTATCCCAATTTTTGGGTTGATGTACATAGGTGATGGAAATGTTTTGGATGGTATTTCTATCTTAACGGCACAAAATCCTGATAAATTCAATTCTATTGGTGGCCCCACAGACCCTGTGCCATTCTATACAATTTTTACTGGAATGATGTTGGTTCAATTATTTTATTGGGGAACCAATCAACAGATCATCCAAAGGGCTTTGGCAGCAAAAAATTTAAAGGAAGGGCAAAAAGGACTCTTATTGGCTTCTTTCATCAAAATTCTCGGACCGATTATCGTTGTGTTGCCAGGTATCATTGCCTATCACATATTCAGTGGACAGCTGGAAAATGCTGACTCCGCTTATCCAATGTTGGTAAATAAAGTATTGCCAACATCGTTGGTCGGATTTTTTGCTGCAGTACTTTTTGGAGCCATTTTGAGCTCATTCAATAGTGTACTGAACAGCTCTGTCACACTTTTTGGAATCGATGTATATAAACAGCATATCAATAAAAATGCAGATGAAAAGACCGTTGTAAAATACGGAAAATGGTTTGGGACTGGCTTGGCAATCGCTGCCATGTTTATTGCGCCATTAATCGCCAATGCTGGAAGTCTGTTTGCTTATTTACAGGAAGTCAATGGAATTTATAGTATTCCTATTTTGACAATTATCGTGGTTGGATACGTAACAAAAAGAGTCCCAGCTATTGCGGCCAAAATCGGTTTGGCTTCAGGATGTTTACTCTATATCGTCAGTCAATTTTTCATGCAACCATATTTTGTAGATAGAGCTTTGGAAAAAGCCAATGCTGCTGGTATCACTGACGAAGCACAATTGGCATTGATAAAAGCAAATGCCTATCCACATTTTTTGGATATTATGGCAATCTTATTCGTTTTGAATATCATGATTATGCTTTTGATAGGATATTTTAGGCCACGTAAAGAAGCTTATGTCATTGAATACACTAATCAAGTGGACATCACTCCTTGGAAACATGTAAAACTTGTTGGTGTAGCCATCTGTATTATTGTAATTGCGGTTTATATCTATTTCTCATAGTTGAAGTTTAAAAAAACATTCGTTTTCATTGGTTTTTTTTTGATGTCTTTACTATTGAAGGCTCAAGAATTGCCCCCTATTGAGTTATATGATTCCAAGGATTATGGTGCCGAAAACCAAAATTGGTCCATCTCGCAAGCAGAAAATAAATTTATCTATGTAGCCAATAACAAAGGTCTTCTGGAATATAATGGCGCTAAATGGCAATTGTATCCTTCACCAAATCAATCCATCATTCGGTCTGTGCTTGTGGTCAATAATCGCATCTATACAGGTTGTTATATGGATTTTGGCTTTTGGCAACGGAACGAAACAGGTGTTTTATTCTACACGTCGCTTTCACAGAAACTAGAATTATCCTTGATAGATGATGAACAATTTTGGAATATTATTTCAATTGATGACTTTGTTTTGTTTCAATCACTTAATAGAATTTACATCTATGACTTAAAAAATAATTCCTTCAAAATCGTTAATTCTGAGCACACCATTACTAAAATGTTCAAGGTTCACGGCAGCATCTACTATCAAAAATTGGAAGAAGGCATATTCAAAATAGAAAATGGAGCTTCTAAAAAAATCTGTGATGATGGTATTGTGAAAAATAACATTCTTGTCAATATTTTCAATGTTGAAGGCAATTTATTAATAGAAACCCAGGAAAAAGGGTTTTATGTTTTGAAAAATGACCAATTGTCACATTGGGTACACTCGGCTCAAGAAATGGTTTCAAAATTAAGTGTGTATAGCAGCATACAGTTGGAAAATGGCAACTTTGTCTTGGGAACCATTTCCAATGGAATGGTTTATTTAAACAGCAAAGGTGATTTTTTGTATAAAATAAACCAAACCAAAGGCTTAGGGAATAATACTGTTCTATCACTTTTTGAAGACAAGGATAAGAATATTTGGTTAGGATTGGACAATGGTATCAATTCAATAAATATAATGTCACCATTTAGCATCTACAATGATGACGAAGGTAAGTTGGGAACCGTGTATGCATCCATCGTTTTTCAAAACCGATTGTATCTCGGAACTAATCAGGGCTTATTTTTTAAGAAGATACATAGTAATGATGAATTTACATTTATTGAAGGTACCAAAGGTCAGGTTTGGTGTTTAGTCGCTCAAGATAATACTCTATTCTGTGGACATAATGTTGGCACATTTATTATTAATGAAGACAAAGCCGAATTGATTGCTGCCATACCAGGAACTTGGAACATCAAACCTTACGATGGAAATCCAAATATCCTATTGCAAGGCAATTACAATGGTATCAACGTTTTACAAAAGAAAAACGGTCAATGGCGCTTTAGAAACAAACTCGAAGGATTCAATATTTCTACAAAGTATTTTGAGTTGCTTAACAAAAACAATTTATTTGTGAGCCATGAATATAAAGGAGTTTTTGAGCTCAATATAGATGATGAATTGACAAAGGTACGGTCTTTCAAAAAAGATTCATCGCTTCAAAAAGGTTTTAATTCTGGGCTTGTAACCTACAATAATGACATTCTTTATACCTATGAGCAAGGAGTTTTTGCATATAATCAAAAAACTAAAGAATTTCAAAAAGACAGTATTTTGAGTACCATGTTTCTTCCAGATCATTATACCTCCGGAAAATTGATTCCTGATGATTTTCATAACAAACTCTGGGGTTTTTCCGATAAAAACTTAAGTTATGTTTCACCAGGCAAGTTGAGTGACATACCTAATATTACTTTGATGGCATTTCCCCAGTCCTTAAGAAAGGAAATGGCTGGCTATGAAACGATCTCATATTTGGATGGCAACAGATATCTTCTTGGAACTTCATCAGGTTACGTGATTATCGACTTGGATAAAATTTATGAGAAATCATACACCATTTCCATCAATACAATTACCAATTATACCATCGAGGGTAATTCTCTATTAATCGACCAATCAAAAACCGCCGAATTTGCAAATAAGGAAAACAACATTGAATTTACTTATAGTGTTGCAGAATTCGACAAATATTTAGAAGCGGATTATCAATACCAACTCAAAGGCTACTATGACCAATGGAGTGAGTGGTCCAATACCTCTTCGGTATTGTTTAAAAATTTGCCTCATGGAGAGTATGTCTTTAATGTTCGTGCCAGAGTTGGAAACACGATGACTTCAAATACATCTTCATTCAGCTTTAATATTGAAAAACCTTGGTATATCAGCAACTTGATGATTGCGTTATACCTATTGTCAATTTTGTTGTTTTCACTGTTGATGCACAATCTTTATAAAAATTATTACAAAAAACAAAAAGAGAAGTTATTGCTCAAGAATAGACAGGAATTGGAACTTAAGCAAATGGAAAGCGAGCAACAATTGATGCAAGTCGAAAATGAAAAACTACAACAAGACATTGACAATAAAAGTAGAGAGTTGGCAATCTCGACTATGAGTTTGATAAAGAAAAATGAATTTTTAAATACTGTTAAGGAAGAATTAAAGAATGTAGATGATTCTTCAACTTTAAAGCCAGTTATCAAGTTTATTGATAAAAACATAAACAATACAGATGATTGGAAATTCTTTCAAGAAGCATTTAATAATGCCGACAAGGATTTCCTTAAAAAAATAAAATCCAAACACCCATCACTGACACCAAACGATTTAAGATTATGCGCATACCTTCGACTAAATCTATCTTCTAAAGAAATTGCCCCATTATTGAATATTTCCCCTAAAAGTGTAGAAGTAAAACGCTATCGTTTGCGTAAAAAGATGGATTTACCACATGATTATAGCTTAACAAATTATATCCTCGAAATGTAGAGCCACTACAATTGCATTTTTTGACTATACATTACCACTACATTCACACTTTTAACAAAACTATTTCGATGTAGTTCATAATTCTTAAAGTTTTCTTAAATTGATATTTGTGTTTAATAATTGAGAAAACAGCAAAAAAAACCACTTTTTTTTGCGATGTATGTTTATTGTAGTGTTCAAAATTATGGATTTCTTTTATCAAACGTTTAAGTTTACAACACAAAGATTTAAAAATATGATAACAAAAATTTTACGTGTAATAGTGCTACTTATGTCATGTAACGCTTTAGGGCAAAATATGACAATTAGTGGTAATGTAAAAGATAATGGCACTAACCAACCATTACCTGGAGTTAATATTATTATTAAAAACACTTCTAAAGGAACAACTACAGATTTTGATGGAAATTATTCATTAAACGATGTACCTGTCAATTCAGTTTTAGTGTTTTCTTATGTTGGTTTTGTTAACCAAGAAATTACTGTGAAAAACGGAAGTCCAATCAATGTTGTGCTTTTAGAAGATTCCCAAGCACTTGATGAAGTTGTCCTTATCGGTTATGGAACACAAAAAAAGAAGGATGTAACAGGTGCTGTATCCTTAGTGAGTTCGGAAACTATTCAAGATTTAAAGCCAGTTGACGCAGCCTTGGCATTGCAAGGTACCTCTTCTGGTGTTACGGTCAACAGTTCTTCAGGTTCTCCAGGAGCAAGTTTCAATATCCTTATTCGCGGAATCAGTTCCAATGGGAATAATGCACCATTATTTATAGTGGATGGGTATGAAGGCTCTTTTAATAGTATTAATCCCAATGATATTGAATCAATATCTGTTCTCAAAGATGCTCAAGCCTCTATCTATGGGATAAAAGGTGCAAATGGTGTAGTACTTATCCAAACCAAGTCTGGCAAAAAAAATTCAAAGCCAAAATTCAGTTATGACGTTTACACAGGAATCCAAGAAACTACCCGTAAGCTGCCATATCTCGATGCGACGGAGTATGCAATTTTAATAAATGAAAGCTATGCTAATAATGGCCAAGCACTGCCATACCCAAACATTTCCGAATTAGGAACGGGCACCGACTGGCAAGATGAGGTTTTTGATACCGCACCAATGACCAACCATAACGTGAGCTTGTCTGGAGGATCGGAAAATATGACCTATTATTTTGGGGCAGGTCGATTAGAGCAGGATGGGATTATAGCGAGAGATAAATCAAATTTTGAAAGAAACAATATCAAGATAACTTTGGCTGTGGATGTTTCTAAAAAAATTAAATTTACCACCAATGCCAATTACTTTTCAAATTCAAGAAAAGGGTTTTCAGAAAATACACTGGGCTCAGTATTGTTCAATGCTTTGAACTATTCTCCACTTTTTGATATCAATGAAGAAGATGTCAATGGCTTATTAGGCAATGAAGTCATCAACCCTGTCTCACAGATTAGAAATACCTTCAATGCCTACACAGGAAGCGGATTGGAAGGAAATTTTCAATTGGAATATAAGGTTTTTGAAGGATTTACTGCAACTTCAAGGGTGGGTTACAAAACCTATAAGGATAACAACAAGTCGTTTTCACCAATAGTGAATTATGGAGTAGGCAAAGTGTTCAACAACGCTCGCAGTCGTGTAGACCAGTCCAAAACTGCTTTTAACACCTATACATGGGAGACATTCCTTAACTATAATAAAACATTTGCTGAAATGCACCATGTTACTGCAACAATTGGAACAAGTGCACAGCGAAACTGGGGAGATGGGCTGTATGCTACAGGATTTGATGTCCCAAATAATTCTTGGGAATTTGCAGATATCAGTTTGGCAAATGGTCTTTCGGATGCAAAATCCAACAGTTCATATGTGTTTGATAACCGTTTGACTTCCTATTTTGGAAGACTGCAATATGACTTTATGGGAAAATATTTTATTTCAGGTATTGTAAGACGAGATGCAGCTTCTGATTTCTCACCTGACAATCGAGTGGATTATTTTAAATCAGCTACGGCTGGTTGGAAAGTATCAGACGAAGAGTTTTTAGAAGATTCAGATGTTATCAATTTATTGAAATTTAGAGGAAGTTATGGTACTATTGGAAATAACGTGGGAGCCGATCTCTATCGTGCATTATTGAGCGGTGAGGCAACTTACGTATTTGATGGTCAATTGGTGTCTGGGGTTGCAACAGGTGTTTTTCCAAACCCTAAAGCCCAATGGGAGACTGCTGAAAAATTGGATATTGGATTAGACCTTGGTCTTTTTAATGATAAGTTGGAGTTGACGGCTGATTATTTTAGAGAAGACAGAAATGATTTGCTCATAACAGGCTTACCCGTTTCGGGCATTTTGGGAACTAGTGCACCTGGAAGTGGTAACCCAACCGTGAATGCTGGAACTACACGTAGTAAAGGTTTTGAATTTTTGATCAGCTATAAAGATGACCTGTCTGATAATTTTTCCTTTGGAATTGCCTATAATTTTACGAACGTAAAGGGAGAAGTTTTAAGTATCAATGGAGATGCCATACCTCAAGGAGGAGCTTTTAGTGTCGGACAACAAGCACCTTCTCGAATGGAAGTTGGCCAACCAATCGGCTATTTCTATGGTTTGCAGACAGATGGCATATTCCAAAATCAAGCCGAAGTTGATGCTCACCCATCACAAGCTGCACTTGGAGCTCCAGCTGCGCCAGGAGATTTCAGGTTTAAGGACATTAATAATGACGGTGTCATCAACTTTGACGATCGTACTAATTTAGGAAACCCACAGGCGGAATATCTAATGGGTTTAAATCTTAATTTCAAGTATCGTAATTTTGACTTTTTGACTTATATGTATGCTGAAATTGGTAAAGAAATGATTCGTAATTACGAACGCTCACAACCCAATGTCAATCGATCTACAATTTATTTGGACAGATGGACTGGTGAAGGTACCAGCAATACTGTGCCAAGAGTTACCACCGGTGCTACCACTAACAAATTGTTTTCTGATTTCTATGTAGAAGATGCATCATTCTTAAGAATACAGAACATACAATTGGGATATTCACTATCCACTCAGACACTCGACAAAATAGGCATGAGTAAGGTTAGGTTATACGTCACAGTTAACAATCCATTTACTTTAACTAAGTATATGGGCTATGACCCGGCTGCCACAAGTGGTGCTGCAATTGGTGGTGGAATTGACTATGGTTTCTATCCAATATCACGACAATATTTATTAGGTTTAAACCTATCACTATAAAAAAATTAATAAAATGAAAAGATATTTAAAGATTATAGCTACACTCTCAATGTTAATGATTGTAGGGATTTCTACAAATTCTTGTGGAGATGATTACCTGGAAGATGTTTCCACTTATAATATAGATTCTGAAAACTATTTCAATTCAGAAGATGATTATTACAATGCACTCGTGGCCGCGTATGATTTATTACAGGCGAGTTATGTCAATGTTATTTTGGGAGAAATCGCCTCAGACAATACCTTGTGCGGCGGTGAAAGTGCCAATGATGTAGTGGGTTGGCAACAAATCGATGACATGATACATACGCCTGTAAACAGCAATTTAAGGGATGTTTGGAATTGGATGTACGCAGGGGTCAATAGAGCCAATTATATTTTAGAATTTCAGGACAAAATTGACTTTGAAGGAAAAAATATTATTTTGGGCGAAGCTCATTTCCTGAGGGCATATTACAATTTTGAGTTGGTAAAATGGTTCGGTCCAATTCCACTTAAGGAAACAAGATTTCAATTAGGTGATGAAACTACCATTCCTAGATCACCAATTGAAGATGTATATGCATTAATAGAATCAGATTTGATGTATGCCGTTGATAATCTTTCATATACTGCCCCACAAACTGGAAGGGCAACAAAAGGCTCAGCTCAGGCTTTATTGGGTAAGGCATATCTATATCAAAACAAATTTTCTCAGGCTGCTAATGTGTTGGAAAACCTTATCAACAATGGTCCATATGATTTGGTACAGGACTACAACACAATTTTTGAATTTGCCGGAGAGAACGGAATTGAATCCGTATTTGAGGTTCAATATACCGATGTAGAAGGTGCAGGCTTTGGATGTTTACAATGCAGCGAAGGTAATGTTGCAGTTGGTTTTAGCGGTGTAAGGGGTTATTCAGGCCCATTGTTTACACCAGGTTTTAGTTTTAACGTTCCGGTACAAGAAGTCGTCGATGAATTTGAACCTGGAGATTTAAGAAAGGATGTGGCCATTTTGGACATCGTTGCCTGGTCCGAAGAAACTGGTGCACAATACCTAACAGGGTATGAGCATACTGGATATTTCAATAGAAAATATTTGCCAAGAGTAAGAAGTGCAGAAGCTGCTGGGGATTTAAATTTAACCAATCCCAATAATTATAGAGCGATACGTTTTGCGGATGTTCTCTTGATGGCTGCAGAAGCCTATAATAGAGGGGGAATAGATGATAATAAAGCCAAATTGTATCTTAACCGTGTAAGAACTAGAGCATTTGGAAATACATCAAACAATGTTACTTCAACAGGAAGTGCTTTAACTGATGCCATTTATCACGAAAGAAGAGTTGAACTTGTTGGCGAGGGCCATCGTTTCTTTGACTTGGTAAGGACTGGTCGAGGCACTGAAATAGATGGTTTCACGGCTAATAAAAACGAATTATTTCCAATACCTATAGAAGAAATTCAGTTTTCTGCGGGCAATTGGACACAAAATCCTGGATATTAAAAAAAGAATATGACGTACCATAAAAAAAAATTCAATTAAAAGAAAACGAATTATGGTATTGCTTATGACTATGAAAACAAATAAAAAAGAACGAATGAAAAATTTAAAGTATTTATTGGGAACAGCATTAGTGGTCTTGGCCATTTTTGCCTGTTCGGAAGATGATGATACAGTCAATGTGGATGCAATCAATCCACCAACTAATGTTTCGGCAATGGTTAGGGTAACCAGTGATAATTCTGGTTTGGTAACCATTACTCCTTTGGGAGAAGGAGTTGCTAATTTCAATCTTAATTTTGGCGATGGTTCTGATGCTTCGGGAACAATTCAACCTGGCTCAAGTGTCAATCATGTTTATGAAGAAGGCAGTTATGATGTAACCATACAAGCAAATGGATTGAATGGTTTGTCAACAATTGTGAATCAATCAATTATAGTATCCTTCCAAGCGCCTCAAAACTTGGAAGTGACCATTGAAAACGACCCTACTATTTCTAAGCAGGTCCATGTAACAGCAAATGCAGACTATGCAATTTACTATGAAGTTGATTTTGGTGAAACTGGAGGCACACCAGTTGAAGGTAATAATGGTGAAACAGTTTCTTATATTTATCAGGAAGCAGGAATCTATACCATAACGGTGATTTCTCATAGTGCCGCAATAGAGACCACTACTTATACAGAAGAATTTGAGGTAACTGCTATTTTGCAACCTTTGCAAGCTGCACCAGCACCTCCATCCAGAGCTGAAAGTGATGTCATATCGATTTTTAGTGATGCATACACTAATTTATCGGGTACAGATTTTTATCCTAATTGGGGGCAAAGTACCACATTTAACCAAATTACTGTGGGTGGTAGTGCCATTATACAGTACGGAAATTTGAACTATGAAGGAATTCAATTGGGTGCTTCAACAGATGCCTCAGCGATGGAATTTTTACATGTGGATATTTGGACTGCCGATGAGAATGATGCCAAGATTTCTCCGATAAGTTCAGGACCTAACGAAACTGCCTACGATTTGGATTTGACACCACAGCAATGGACATCTTTCAATATTCCTTTGTCATTTTTCACGGATCAAAACCCATTGGTAAATTTTGCTGACATTATTCAATTTAAATTTGACGGTGTTCCTGCAGGAGGGACTATTTTTGTAGACAATTTGTATTTCTACCGTGCTCCATCTACACCATTTGCCTTGGCAGGTACTTGGCAAATGGCAGAAGAAGCTGGCTCTCTTGGAGTTGGTCCCAGCGTAGGGGATACAAGTTGGTGGAACTGTGACGCTAGTTGCGTTGGCACAAGGGCATGTTACTATGATGATACTTATGTATTTGGTACCGATGGAAGTTTCATGAACAATCAAGATGCAGAGACTTGGATTGAACCTTGGCAAGGTGGTAGCGATGCCTGTGGAGCACCGGTAGCACCTCATGATGGTTCTAACCCTGCCACTTATACAGTTGACCAAGCTGCTGGCACTTTTACTTTGAATGGTACTGGCGCCTACATTGGTCTTCCCAAAGCAAATAATCAAGGTGAATTGCCAAATGTGTCGGTTCCGAGTTCTATAACTTATAACTACGAAGTTATTGATGACAATACCATCAGTGTGTATGTTGAAGCTGGTCCAGGTGTATTTTGGCAATACAAATTAGTTAGAACTGAAGCTCCTGTTTCACCTATGGCAGGAACATGGGCTATGGCCTCCGAAGCTGGTGCTTTGGGTGTAGGTCCAGCTGTGGGCGATACAAGTTGGTGGAACTGCGACGCTGGTTGTGTGAGTACACGAGCCTGTTATTATGATGATACTTACGTGTTTGGTTCTGATGGTAGCTTCACCAATAACCAAGGTTCAGAAACATGGATAGAGCCATGGCAAGGAGGCGCTGATGCCTGCGGAGCACCAGTGGCACCTCATGATGGTTCCAATCCTGCAACATTCAATTATGATGCTGCTGCTGGTACAGTAACGTTAAACGGAACTGGTGCTTATCTGGGACTTCCGAAAGCCAATAATCAAGGAGAATTACCAAACGTGGCTGTTCCAGACAGTATCACCTATAATGTCACTTTTGTGGATGCCAATACCATTCAGGTATATGTGGAAGCTGGTCCTGGTGTTTTCTGGCAATACAAACTTGTAAGATTATAATTAAAAAAAACAATATGAAAAATTTAAATAAAATTATTGGACTAATAGCATTGGTCATCTGTTTAGGAAGTTGTCAAGAAGATGATACCAGTGTTGGAGACATTATTGCTCCTACCAATATTGTTGTAAGCTCAGAGGTTGTTGGACAAGATGCCGATAATCCTTATGGTGATGGTAGTGGTGTAGTTAACTTTTCTGCAAATGCTGATAATGCCATAACATATAAATTTGTTACTACTGGCGGCGAACAAGTATCTCCATCAGGCAATGCCGCTATTACTTTTACAAGTCTAGGTGTCAATACCTACCAAGTTGCAGTTGTAGCAATTGGTACAGGAGGTGTCACCTCTTCCACTACCGTTGAAGTAGAAGTGCTAGTTACGTACGCACCACCAGCAGATTTATTGGAAAAGTTGGTTGGAGATGGTAGTAAAACCTGGCGTATTAAATCCGAAAAACAAGCTCATTTTGGACTTGGTCCTGTTGGAGGAACAATTCCATGTGAATGGTATGGTGCTGGTCCAGAAGAGAAGGCAGGGACAGGAATGTATGATGATCGTTATATTTTTAATAGCGATGGTACATTTGAACATGTCACCGACAATACCAACGATGACCCAACAACAAACACTAGCGGAACTGTTTTTGGTCGCGACCCAATGATTAATGAGTTGGGAGGAGTTGGAGGTGGTGAACAGCAAGGCGCTGATATCTTGAACTACCCTTTATCAGACTATTCAGAAGATTGGTCAATTATTGCACCTGGTGGTGTTGAAACAATCATTCTAACTGGAACCGCATTCATGGGATATTACACAGGCGGCAATCATCACTATCAAATTTTTGACAGATCTGTTCCCAATGAGCTGCTCCTTAACACGGTTGATGGGAATGGTGAATTCAATTGGTGGTTTATTATAACTTCTCAGGAACCTGGCGAAGAAGAAGGTTTTACAACTATATACAATAATTTGGTGTGGGAGGATAATTTTGACATCGATGGAGCTCCAGATTCAGCTAAATGGACGTATGATCTTGGTGCAGGTGGTTGGGGCAATGGCGAATTACAGACCTATACCAATACTTCGGAAAATGTCATTGTAGATGGTGGCTTCCTTAAAATCACCGCCAAAGCAAATGGTGGAGGCTATACTTCAGCAAGATTAAAATCAGAAAATTTATATGAATTTACCAATGGAAGGGTTGAGGTCAGGGCAAAACTGCCAAGCGGAATTGGTACTTGGCCTGCAATTTGGATGCTTGGAGCGAATTATGATGTTAATCCATGGCCAGGTTGTGGTGAAATAGATATCATGGAACAAACAGGACAAGATAAAAATACGACTCTTGGAACCTTACATTATCCAGGCGTGTCTCCTGGTGGTGGAAACTCTGCTTCCACATCCGTTCCAACATCTACAACAGAATTTCACAACTATACTGTAGAATGGACTCCAGATTTGATTACATTATTGGTAGACGATACTGTATATCATTCGGTTCCTAATGATGCGAGTACCCCTTTCAATAGCGATTTTTTCTTAATATTGAATATCGCCATGGGTGGAAGTCTTGGTGGAACGGTAGATCCTGGCTTTACGGAATCATCTATGGAAATTGACTATGTTAGGGTTTACCAATAGATGAAAAAACTCTTTTTTACAATTGTTTTGATTAGCTCGATATGCGCATTGGTGTCATGTAGTGATGCCAATGCAACTATCTCACCTATAATTGGGAAAAAACCGGTCATTGATTCCATTGAGATTAAAGTCAATGCCTTATTGAGCAAAATGACTCTGGAAGAGAAGATTGGTCAGATGAACCAGTACAATGGCTTTTGGGATGTCACGGGGCCTGTTCCAAATAATGGCGATGCTGCAAAAAAGTATGAGCATTTACAAAAGGGTTGGGTTGGCTCCATGCTGAATGTTCGGGGAGTCAAAGAAGTAAGAGCTGTTCAAAAAATAGCTGTGGAAAAAACTCGTCTTGGCATCCCTTTAATCATAGGGTTTGATGTCATCCATGGCTACAAGACCATAAGTCCCATTCCCTTGGCCGAAGCTGCCAGTTGGGATTTGGAGGCCATGAAATTATCGGCACAAGTAGCTGCAGAAGAAGCTTCGGCTGCTGGCATCAACTGGACTTTTGCTCCAATGGTAGACATTTCGAGAGATCCTCGTTGGGGACGTGTCATGGAAGGCGCAGGTGAAGACCCTTATTTAGGTTCTAAAATTGCTATTGCACGAGTTCAAGGATTTCAAGGAAAAGATTTGTCATCATCTAACACCATTTTAGCCTGTGCTAAACATTTTGCTGGTTATGCTTTTGCTGAAGCTGGAAGAGATTACAATACAGTGGATGTAGGAACCTCCACACTTCATAACATTATTTTTCCACCGTTTAAAGCAGCAGCCGATGCAGGAGTAGGCACATTTATGAACTCATTCAATGAACTGAATGGGATTCCAGCTACAGGCAACAGTTTTCTACAACGTGAAATTTTGAAAGGCAAATGGGGTTTTAAAGGCTTTGTAGTCTCCGATTGGGGCTCAATGATGGAAATGATTGCACACAGACAAGCAAAAGATTTGGAACAAGCTGCAGAAATTGCTGTCAAAGGTGGTTCGGATATGGATATGGAATCTTACGGCTACATTAAGGAATTGGCTACACTAGTTACCTCTGGAAAAGTGGACGAAAATTTGATTGATGATGCTGTCAAACGTATTTTAAGAATGAAATATGAATTGGGGCTCTTTGATGATCCATACAAGTACTGTAATGAAGAAACCGAAAAAGAGATTACAGGAAGCAAACGTATCAATGACGCAGTTCTCGATATGGCTAAAAAATCTATTGTACTCCTTAAAAATGAAAACAACAGTCTACCTCTTAAAAAACAAGGACTAAAAATCGCCTTAATAGGAGCTCTGGCAAATGACAAAACCAGTCCTTTGGGAAGTTGGCGAGGTGGAAGTGATGATAATACTGCAATTTCTGTATTGGAAGGCATGAAGGCTTATAAAGGAAACACATTGACATTCAGCAAAGGTGCAGATTTAAGTGTTGGACAAACATTATTTGCAAAAGAATTGACTTTGAATGTATCAGACAAAAGTGGATTTGCTGATGCGGTAAAAAAGGCAAAAGAAGCTGATGTGGTGGTAATGGTTTTGGGAGAGCATGGCTTACAAACTGGTGAGGGTAGAAGCCAATCCAATTTAGAACTACCAGGAGTACAGCAAGAATTATTGGAAACTGTCTATAAAGCTAATAAGAATATAGTTTTGGTTCTTAACAACGGAAGACCATTGGCGATTCAATGGGCTGATGACCATATTCCTGCCATTGTAGAAGCTTGGCAATTGGGAACACAAAGTGGTAATGCCATTGCCCAAGTGTTATATGGGGATTACAATCCAAGCGGAAAACTACCGATGACATTTCCTAAAAATGTAGGCCAAGTGCCCATATATTATAATCACAAAAGTACAGGGAGACCAAATTTGCCATCTCCAGGTGAGGTGTTTTGGTCTCATTATACCGATGTCAGTAATGAACCATTATATCCTTTTGGATTTGGATTGAGTTATACCACATTTGCATATAATAATTTAAAAGTAAATGTCATAGATAATGATAAGGTAAAAGTTTCTGTTGATTTGACAAATACTGGAAAAGTCAAAGGCAAGGAAGTCGCCCAATTGTATTTAAGGGATGAATTCGCTAGCATAACACGTCCTGTTAGGGAGTTGAAAGGATTTGAACTGGTTGAACTCAATCCCAATGAAACGAAAACCTTGAATTTTGAATTGACTCAATCCGAATTGGGGTTTTATGATAATGATGGAAATTACCTCATTGAGCCTGGAGGTTTTACGGTGTTCGTCGGTGGAGACTCCAACGCTAGGTTAGAAGCAAAATTTGAATTGAAATGAAAAAACTTATTTATACGATTATTACTTTTTTTGCGCTGGGTGCATTAAGCACAAATGCCCAGAAACTCATTTTTGAAGAACAGTTTGATGGAAATGCATTGAACGAATCCATTTGGAATTACGAATTGGGCGATGGATGTCCAAACTGTGGTTGGGGCAACAACGAACGTCAATTATATACAAAGGAAAATTTAGAAGTTAATAATGGTCATTTGATTATTACTGCAACCAAAGATGCTGATAAGTATCATTCTGCGCGTATTACAACCAAAAACAAATTTGAATTTCAATATGGAACCATAGAAGTCAAAGCTAAATTACCTACTGGCCAAGGCATTTGGCCAGCTATATGGATGTTGGGAAGTAACATTTCCGAAGTGGGTTGGCCAAAATCAGGGGAAGTGGACATTATGGAATATGTAGGACGCACACCTCACGAAATCCATACGACACTGCACACACAGGATAGTTATGGCAAGTCAGTGAACACGAAAATCACAACTGTCGAAACGATTGAAGAAGGTTTTCATCTCTACAAAGCCAATTGGACAAAGGATGCCATCCAGTTTTTCATAGATGATGCTATGGTTTATACTTTTTCACCCGAATTAAAAGATGAGAATATCTGGCCATTTGACCAACCATTTTATGTCATTCTCAATATGGCCATAGGAGGAAACTTTGGAGGTCCAGATGTAAATGATGCCATCTTTCCGCAACAATTCATTGTTGATTACGTGAAGGTTTATGAAAATTAACATCATTGTATAAAAAAATTAAACAACTTTTTTGAAATCGAAATAAAGAGTGTATTTTTATCAATACACTCTTTATTGTTTAATAACCAATGGTAACGCTCAAACAACTCGCCGAAAAACTAAATGTTTCTGTATCTACAGTCTCTAAGGCGCTACACGAAAGCGATGAAATCAGCAAAGAAACCATTGAGCGTGTCAAAACTTTAGCAAAGGAACTCAATTACCAACCCAATAAGGTAGCATTGAGCCTAAAAAGCAACAAAACCAAAACATTGGGTGTTATCATACCCAATATTCTAAATCATTTTTTTGCAAAAGTATTGTATGGCATTGAAGAGGAAGCCTCTAAAAAGGGTTATGACATTATCATTTGCATCAGTAATGAAATGTACACCAAGGAATTACAAAGTTTGGAGGTTTTGGGCAATGGGAGTGTTGATGGGTTTATCATCTCTATTGCCGAAGAAACCCAAATAAAAAACAAAACTCAACATATTGATAGTGTTTTGCAACAGAACCTTCCGATTGTCATGTTTGACAGAGTATCTGATGCCATTGATTGCGATAAAGTCATTATCGATGATTTTGGGGCTGCATATGAGGCAACTAAGTATCTTTTGGATGAAGGCAGAAAACAAATAGTATTATTGAGCGATATTGAAGAATTGAGTGTTGGAAAATTGCGGGTGAATGGTTATTTAAAAGCTTTGGAAGACACCAAGAATTATAACAATAAACCTGTTTTGATTCATGTGGGGAATAATGATAATATTGAGGAATGCATTGAAACATTATACAAAAAATATCCAAAGGTGGATGGCATTCTCTCCATTGACAACACTACTGGTGTTGTGGCACTTCACAAAGCTTTAAAAAGAGGCATAAAAGTACCAAAAGAACTTTCCATCATCGGTTTTTCAGATGAAAATGTTCTGCCATTTACAGATCCAAAACTCTCAACCATCTCACAACACGCTGTTGATATCGGTAAGGCTTCTGTAGATATGTTGTTGGAACGTATCAAACATGGCTCAACAAGCAATTTTAAAGTAAAAACCATTAAGACGAATCTTGTCTTGAAGGATACGACCAAATAATAAAATCTATCAAAAAAAAAATTGTTTTCATTGTAACATTCTAATTTTTAGGACGTCCTATCCATACATCAATCAATTAAATACCATCACAATGAGAGAAGATAGACAATTAATCGTTATTGCCCATTTAAGCCAGTTGATAAGCTTGGTTACTGGGTTTGGAAGTTTAATCGTGCCATTGATTATTTGGATTACCCAAAAGGAAAAAGTATTTCAGATGGATGCACATGGCAAGAATATCATCAATTTTCAATTGAGTTTAATCGTGTATTGCATCATTTGCATTCCATTGATATTGTTGTTTGGTCTTGGGCTTTTGGGCTTTATCGTTCTTGGGATAGCCTCCATTATTTGTCCGGTTATCAATGCCATTAAAGCCAACAATGGAGAAACACCAACCTATCCTTTATCTTTTAGTTTTATTAGTTAGTTATTAGTTTTAGATGGATAAAGGAAAAACGCTCACAATTTCTTGTGAGCGTTTTTATTTTTTTTAAATATCTATATGGCTAATTGTTCAACATTACTGGCATCACCAACATCGTTACGCGTTCACCATCATCCAATCCATCGGTAGGAGTCAGGATTCCTGCTCTGTTTGGCAGGCTCATTTCCAATTGCACATCATCTGAACTTAAATTGTTCAACATTTCCGTCAAGAAGCGAGAGTTGAAACCAATCTGCATGTCATCACCTTGGTAATCACAGCTCAAACGTTCTTCAGCTTTGTTAGAATAGTCAATGTCTTCAGCGGAGATATTCAATTCGGCACCAGCAATTTTTAAGCGTATTTGATGTGTTGTCTTATTTGAGAAAATACTCACACGACGCACAGAGTTTAAGAACTGAGTTCTGTCTATCGTCAATTTATTGGGATTTTCTTTTGGAATAACCGCTTCGTAGTTGGGGTATTTCCCATCAATCAAGCGACAAACCAACACGGAGTTCTCAAATGTGAACTTGGCATTACTATCATTGTATTCAATTATGACGGGTTCATCAGTTGTTGCCAAGATACCTTTCAAAAGATTCAAGGGTTTCTTCGGCATGATAAACTCAGCCACCTGAGAAGCTTTTACATCCTCTCTTGTATATTTGACCAATTTATGAGCATCAGTTGCTACAAAGGTCAATCCTTCTGTAGAAAACTGAAAGAATACGCCACTCATCACGGGTCGTAAATCATCGTTACCAGCCGCAAAAATGGTTTTACTAATGGCAGTTGCCAAAATATCGCCTGAGATAGTTGTAGTGCTTGGATCTTCGAGTGCTACCGCTTTTGGGAATTCATTTCCGTTGGCATATGCCAAGGCATATTTGCCATGGTTAGAACTGATTTCGACGGTATTGTTATCTTCAACCACAAAGGTCAAGGGTTGTTCTGGAAAAGTCTTTAAGGTATCCAGTAGCAAACGAGCAGGTAAGGCGATGCTTCCATCAGTATCACTTTCCACATCTATAACTGATGACATGGTAGTTTCTAAATCGCTAGCGGAAACTGTCAATTTTGAATCTTTCAATTCAAACAAAAAATTATCTAAAATGGGTAAGGTGTTCGAATTGTTGATAACACCACCTAGAACTTGCAATTGCTTCAATAAATAGGTACTGGATACAATAAATTTCATCTATGTGCTTTTATAATTGTGGTCAAATTAATTGGTTCTACAAATATATCCTAATCAGCTTGTTTTCTAAAACAAACTTATTAACAACTGTTAGGCATATCGCTTCTTTCGGAAATAGTTGAAGATGATGCCAAAAATCCCAAAAAACAGCAAGGGTAGGACAATGTTGATGACTTGCCATTTCGTTTTTTCGTCTTCCACTTTGTTTGAATCCAAAAAAGGAATGACCACTTCTTTGGTGCGAATGTTTATAAGTCCATCATCGTTAAGCAAATAATTAACGGCATTTTCTAGGAATTCTTTATTTCCAAAACTTTTCCCGGACCAACGGTCAAATCCAAGTTCCTGTGGTTTTCCTTTTACCATATCATTTTTAATGACATCTCCATCAGCTATCACAATCATTTTGGTGGGAACACTGGTGTTCTTTTCTTCAGAAAGATGGAATGGTTTGATACGGTTATTATATACTGAGGTGAAATTGCCTTCCAATAATACCGCTAAGGTTTGGGGGCCTTTATTGTATGTTTCTGGGTTTGGTTCTTGTGTGACCATATCCAAGCTTATTTGCTTTGGAACACCATCAAGTTTTGTCAAATCTGAACTTCGCAATAGGATTGTTTTTTTGACGGAATTTTTCAATGTGTCAATTTGGCTTGCAAAATCAAACTTTACAAGGTTGAGATTGCTCGTAATGGGATGGTTGGGATTGGCACCAGCCAAAGGAGAATATTGCCATTTCACTGGCTGAAATTGTGCTTGACTGCCCTCTCCAATGGCCAACCAAATAGGAGCAGAGTAAAGGTCATTGACAATTTCAGGATTAATACGCACACCATATTTAAAGAAGAAATCATTCAAATTCAAATCACGCATAATAGCAACTGATTTTCCGGCATCGTTGTAAAGACTATCTTTGTCCATAACTATGGATTCGGTCAACCATAAGCTTTTGCCACCATTCATGGTGTATTGGTCCAGCACCAACTTTTCTTCTTCTGTGAATGCTTCAGTTGGTTTGGCAACGATGATTAAATCATAGTTTTCAATTGCCTTTAAAGTCCCCTGCGGATTCTTTGCAACGCTATCCAAGGTAAATGGCGCCATGAAATAATGCTCACGGATGCTTGTGACAAAATCATAGATATAACCATCACCCAGTTCGCCATTGCCTTTTAGGATGGCTATTTTCTTGCTCTTTTCAGTAACAAGTTTTTTAAAACCTTCAGCAAAGGCATATTCAAGATTTTGAACGGAATTGGTAACAGTTTCATCTGCTGTGGCTCCGATGGTGTTTTTTATCAAAGGAATTTTGACCGTTTGGTCGTGGTAGCTTGCCAATGCCCAAGGAAAAATGAGTGCTTGCGAAGATTTACCGCTTTCAGTGGTAGATAATTGCAAGGGCTCAAGACCACGTTGTACTAATTGTTGGATGTTGGCATCTTTAGTTTTTTCATCTTCTAATGGATTGATGAAGTTGAACTTCACTTCGGAATTGTAAAGAGAAAATTCTTCAAGTATTTGTCGTGTTTCATTTTGTAAGCGACGATATTCTGAAGGAAAATCACCGTCCAAAAATACATCTACAATTAATGGTGAATCCACATTTTTCACCATATTCAAAGCCGATTCCGATAAGGAGTAACGATGATCTTGTGTTAAATCAAAACGTTTATAAATACGATTGCCCACAACATTCACAATAATGAGGATAAGCAACAATAGACCAAATTTTTTGATATGTGATTTATTCTTCAGCATCTGTGGTTTCTTCGCTTCCAGTGGGTTCTTTCTCCAATATAGGTGCTTGGTATAGTGTCACTTCAACCACTTTATCGTTCTTAAAAACTACCAGCATGTTATCTTTTTGGTCGTTCATAGCTCCTGGTTCTATACCCAATCCATAGTTCCAATAATTAGGGTCTTTGCCATGGATGGTATCGTTCCAGCTCAACCATTCATAAGTGCCTAACAACATTTGCACATCGGCTTTGCTTCGACCTATCAATTCCTTTGAAGCCACCAAATCATCACTCATTTCATAACGCAAATCTGCACTGTTTTTCCAACTGCTCGAATCGAAATATTTCTCGTGGTGATAGCTGCTGAAAATATTCACCATGGGGTAAAATCCATAGAAATAAACAAAGGGTGTTGCAATAACTGCAATTATAAAGGTGAGCCATTTTCGTTTGTCAATAGTATTGACGAACAAAAAAACGAGGACAAAAACGATAAGTAAAAAAACAATAAGCGTAACAGAAGGAATCATTTTATGTTTTTTGGATGTTTTGTTTGGTTAGGACAATAAAAAATATACTGATACTAATAAAATACAATAAGTCTCGAGTGTCTAGAACGCCTCGACTCATGCTTTTGAAGTGGTATTCCATGCCCAACTTTTCAAGATAGAAGATATCACCAAAAATCTTATAATTGGACAGCCCTTCGAATCCGAAGTAGAAGAAAAAGCAAATGAAAACCGCGATAATAAACGCTACAATCTGATTGTCAGATAGGGTTGAAGCAAAAATGCCAATAGAAGTATAGGCAGCAATTAAAAATAAAAGACCAAAGTAAGAGCCAAGAATGCTCCCAGTATCCAGATTGCCTTCAATCTTTCCGAGTTTTGAAATTGTGAACACATATAGTAATGTTGGTATTAATGCAATCACAATCAATAGAAAAGCACCAAAATATTTGCCAAGTACGATTTGTAAGGTTGAAATGGGTTTGGTCAGCAACAATTCCAACGTGCCTTGTTTCTTTTCATCAGAAAAGCTTCGCATCGTTACTGCTGGAATGAGAAAAATCATAATCCAAGGGGCTAAAAGGAAGAAGGCTGACATATCGGCAAAACCACTGTCGAGAATGTTAAAATCTCCTTTAAACATCCAAAGAAACAGTCCGTTGAGCAATAAAAAGACAGCAATTACCAAATAACCTATAGGAGATGCAAAGAAAGAATTGATTTCTTTTTTAAGTATTGCTAACATTTATTTAAGTGTATGTATTTTATCGACACTCCAAGCTTCGGGTTTGTCATTGAACAATATTTTTGTTTCTGCCCAAACAATTTTAAACAACTCCGACTGTCTATAATTTTCCAAATCACGTTCCTTATTCCAAAAACTGTAAGTGAAAAAGATATTGGTTTTCTCCCTATCTCTATACAATTCCAAAAACTCACAACCTTCAAAATCACGGATGTGTTGTTTCTTGGCTTCAAAATTAGCAAGAAACTCTTCAATTTTTGAAGGCTCAAAACTCATTTTTACAATTCTTACGAACATTTTTTATTGGTATCTGTTATTTTGCATTTTATATTCCGGTCTATAGTTTTAAAAAAAAATCATTTCAAAAAATTGACCGTTACGGTATCTCTCATCTGCAATCCCATCAAAGTTGATGCACTTCCAACGGTTGAATTATCACTTTTGTAAATAGCAATCTCCATATAATTGGAGGAATTGAACACTACCAAACCTCTACCTTCATCGTTTCGATTTTCGATGGGGATGTCAAAGTTAACGATATCACTATATTTCTTGAAAATTTCCTTGAATTTATAGTTTCTTGCCGAAATTTCAAATTGGCGGCCTTTCTGTATGGAGTCAAAAAACTTCCGTTTGATGTTCGTCACTACATTCCCATAATTGTCAATATAAATAATGCTTCCAATGATTTGATTTTGGTCATCATTTACAAAAGGTAACATGTTTTTGATGGGTTTGATGTGGTCAATCACCTTTCCAATAACTTCCAAGGTTCCTCCACGCGCTATGTGGCAAGCGACCTTTACAAACACATCCAACACAGGAAAATTGGTGGTAATCTTATCATGGATGTTGATTTCAACAATTTTTTCGGCGGCAATTTCAGCACAAATCATGCTCATAATACCATTATTGGCACATATAAAATAATGGTCATCCAGTAGCAATGCAATATGTTTGTTTTCTGCATTTAGTTCAGAATCAATTCCGATAATATGAATGCTGCCTTTGGGAAAACTGGTATAAGCGTTCTGAATGATGTAGGCCGCTTCAAGAATATTAAAAGGCTGAACCGAATGAGAGATATCAACAATTTTCAAATCTTCCGATTCACTGTAAATCGCTCCTTTAATGGCGCCTGCGTAGTGGTCCTTTTCGCCAAAATCAGTCGTTAAAGTAATGATTGCCATGAATTGAAAAATTCGGTTTTTTTAATTGGGTTAGTGGATAATTTTATAAACTCCTTTTGTTGAAAAATATTTGATTTTTAAATAAAAGTGAACAGCGAAGTATGATTTTTTCCGTTAGATTTGTAACTATGACGATAAAAAGATGGTCGCTGAATCATCTGCACAAAACTAATAAAACTAAACAGATAATTTAATAAATCCGTAGCTTTTGGAATGAACTTATAATTCGAATTGGAAGAAATCGCCCCAAAGGATTTTTTTTGGTGAGCAAAATGTCAATATAGAACTACTTAAAAAAATACTTCCAAGTTAAAAATAGTCGCTAGAGGAACAAACTGGTATTACACAATGAAGACCTTCTCGAAGAATTCGATCGCCGCATGGAAATGTCACTTCACACTATGGTAAATACAATAAAACTCGACGAAAATATGATAGAGCGGGTACTTACAAGCCAGAGCAAGGAAGACGTTTTTCACATCAGAACAAAGCGGTGAAGTGATTGTCCATGGTGTGGGAGGCAAGTTGATTACGCCCTCCAACATTGAAATCAAATGTCATTTGGTAGAAAGCATGCGCGAAAATGATATGGTGTTTGCCATTGGCCCAGCTGGAACGGAAAATCATACAGGAGTTGCTCTGGCCGTACAAGTTACTTCAAAAAACAAGGTCAAGCGCATTATCTCTAACTAGACCAGCGGTAGAGGCTGCAGAGAATTTAGGTTTCTCCAGGGATTGGAAGAAAAACTGAATTCTTATATGCACCACTGGTGATGCTTGCAGATAGCGATACAGCAGAAAATTATTGTGCTCATTGGAAAACGGCAACGTTGATACAGATTGCACCTTGGTGATTCATGCGCGGACGTGTACACTAGATAATGCATTTGTTATTTTGGACGAAGGTGAACACGACCCATAACCAAATGAAGATGTTCCTCACACGTATGGGCAAAAACGCAAGTTCTTATTATAGGGGGACTCCTGGGCAAGTGGGATTTGCCAAGACAAACATTTTCAGGTTTGAAAGAAGCATTGTTGATTCTAAAAATGTTGAAGGAGGAATAATTATGTTGATGAAAAAGATGTCATTCGCTACAAACTCGTCAGAAAGATTATTGAGGCTTACAAAGGGATTGAAAATCGAGAATAAAGAATTTATGACAGGATGTACATTGGGGAGAATGCCAACCGTACTGTCAGCCAATGAAAATTTGTCATCTTGAATAGAGATTTCTAAATCAATTACTTAAATATTTCTTTGAAGACTTGCCAATGAAAAAATCAAAATTGGTATAAACTTTGACAGGTGCATTTCATCTAATATTAAAAATATTTAAAAAAATGAAAAAAGTTATTTTATTATTTGCGTTGTTCGTTGTGGGAACAACATTTGCTCAAGATGTGGATATTGATCATGTCAATTCAGACAATTCTTGGCTAAAAATTGGATTGAATACAGGCTTGCCTATTGGTGATGCTGATGATTTTTCTTCTTTTACCTTAGGACTGGATTTAAAAGGCCAATACTTGGTAACACCTAATTTTGGCATCGGATTGGCAACAGGTTACACTCATTTTTTTGCTAAAGATGGCGGTGATGATTTTGGTATTGTTCCAGCAGCAGCTTTTGCCAGATACTATTTTCAGCCTAGCGGATTGTTTTTAGGTGCTGACTTCGGTTATGGTTTCTTAACCAACGTTGACAATAACGATGGAGGTCTCTATGTAAATCCACAAATTGGTTATCATAATGATGATTGGAACTTCTTTGCATATTTCCAAAATACATTTGCAGATAATGATGTTGATATTCAAGTTGTTGGCATTGGAGCGACCTACAATTTAAGGTTCTAACAAGCATTTGTAAAGGTTAAAAAAAGAGCAGTATTTACTGCTCTTTTTTTTGTGTAATAACCGCCAATAGCCTTACTTTTGTGATATGTAGAACCGCTATTATTATTGCAAAATGAACACCATCACCACCACCAATTTTAAGTTTCCAAACCAAAAAAGCTTCTACAAAGGAAAGGTTAGGGACGTTTACAACATTAACAATGATTTATTGGTGATGGTCGCAACTGACCGTTTGAGTGCATTTGATGTGGTCATGCCAAAAGGTATTCCTTACAAAGGACAAATTTTAAATCAAATAGCTACCAAGTTTATGGCTCAAACGGAAGATTTGGTTCCCAATTGGTTGCTTGCAACACCTGACCCAAATGTGGCCGTTGGACATTTATGTGAACCGTTTAAGGTGGAAATGGTCATTCGTGGTTATCTGTCAGGTCATGCAGCAAGAGAATACAAAATTGGAAAGCGAATGCTTTGTGGCGTGGAAATGCCTGAAGGCATGAAAGAAAACGACAAATTCCCAATGCCAATCATCACACCAGCAACGAAAGCTGAAATGGGCAACCATGATGAGGATATTTCCCGAGAAGACATTTTGAAGCGTGGCATTGTCTCAAAAGAAGATTATGAAGTCTTGGAAGATTACACCCAAAAACTTTTTCAGAGAGGGACGGAAATAGCCAAAAGCAGAGGTTTGATTTTAGTGGATACTAAATATGAATTTGGTAAAACAAAAGATGGCAAAATTGTCTTGATTGATGAAATCCACACACCAGATTCATCGCGTTATTTTTATGCCAATGGGTATCAAGAACGCCAAGATAGAGGAGAGGTGCAAAAGCAATTATCCAAAGAGTTTGTAAGGCAATGGTTGATTGCCAATGGTTTTCAAGGTCTAGAGGGACAAACAGTTCCTTTCATGTCCGATGATTATATAGAAACCATTAGTGAACGATATATTGAATTGTATGAAAACATCATGGGAGAACCTTTTGTCAAAGCAGATGTCACAAACATTCAGGGCCGAATAGAAAATAATGTTTTGAAGTTCTTGAAACAGGTTTAGAGATCTTTATCAGTATCCCTCGTTTCCATAGTTTCTGGTATATCTTCATTATCATCTTCATCTTCATCGGCACTAACACTACTTTCATCTTTTCTCTTGATAACTAAATGGAGCAACTTTCTGAGATGTTTGTATATAAACACATTGGTTTTACCTATATAGAAAACTATCAAACAGACAACAATCATAAAAGCAATGGCGCCAAATACGGCTTCCCAAGGTTCTAGTGATTTGTACCAAAAGTGTTTTAAGCCAATACCTGTAAAACTTCCGTAGATGATGATGAAGTGGACTACATAAATGTTCAAGGTTTTCTCTCCGATTTTTGTGACAATGGATTGCTTCATGAAACGTTCAAGCATATAAAATGTTCCAAAATAAATGAATACGTTTCCAAGTCGTAAAAACAAATAATTATAATTAGCTGCTCTCTCAAATAATTCAAAATGAGTTATATAGTATATTAGATGTAAAGCATCAGTTGATAGCCAAAGCAACACTATTCCTATGATGAAAAAAGAAATTACCGTTATTTTTTTAAAGCGTTTGGATTGGGAACTTCTAAAGAAAATAGTGGCCAAAAAGCCTCCAAAAGCCACATATCCAAACCATGGAATGATATTGAATACCGAACCATTGGCTTTTGATAGATAATTAGAAAATACCAAGGGCACATTGGGCAATGTAAGGTCACGATAGAGAGGTTCACAAAGGAATATAATACATCCTATGGCAAACAATACCACAGACAGTATGTAACTGTTTTTTCTACAAATAAAATAGAATGCAATGATGAGCAAAAGAGATACACCTATACACTGCAAAACATCTACTACCAAAAAATAGGTGTCAAATTGACCTTTGAGCCATGAAAAGAAAGGGATTCTTAGAGCATAGCCAATGACTAGTAGCATCAGTCCTCTGGACAATCCTTTTCTGATTCTAACGGAATCATCACCTTTTTGGTTCGCTTTTAATAAGAGATACAAAAAAACCAAGCCAGAAATCGTGAAAAAGGTAGGTGCTGTAATTCCCCTAAAATACGACCAAATAGTATAAGCTAAGTAAGAATCATCACGATATAATGGATTCAGAAGTGTATCGACAAAATGACCTTGCAACATCATCAAGATGGCAAACGCCCTAACAGCATCCAGAAAATAGAGTCGTGTTGATTGAGGTTTCAATAGTAGTCGTTGTAAATGTAAATATAATGTTAAAATTCAAAATTAATAACTTTTGTAGTCAATAGTTCTTTTTTGATTATCAATCTAGAAATTTATTATTTAAAACAATATCTTTAGTCATTATACCAATCAGATGAAGGAAACACTCGAATTGATTTTTGAACGATTTTCAACCTATGCTTGGGGTTTACCACTACTTATTTTATTAATTGGAGGTGGTCTATATCTATTGGTTTTATCTCGGTTTCTTCCATTCCGTTTTATTGGTCATGCCATTCAAGTGCTTCGTGGAAAGTACAATGATCCAAACGATCCAGGTGAAATCAGTCATTTTCAGGCCCTGATGACCGCATTGTCCTCCACTATTGGAATGGGCAATATTGCTGGCGTTGCAGTTGCCATTCATATTGGTGGTCCAGGAGCTATGTTTTGGATGTGGATAAGCGGGATTGTTGGTATGTCTACAAAATTTTTTACATGTACCTTGGCAGTTTTATATCGTGGAAAAGACAGCAACGGTGAACTTCAAGGCGGCCCTATGTATTTTATCATGGAAGGTTTGGGAAAACAATGGAAACCTCTAGCCGTATTTTTTAGTATTGCAGGCTTGATAGGCGCTTTGCCGGTTTTCAATGTGAATCAATTGAAACAAGCCATTAATTTCATTCTTTTAGAGCCCAATGGGTTTGAAATTACCTACTGGTCAAATTTCGTTATTGGAATACTATTGGTCGCCATTACGTCCGTAGTGATTCTGGGAGGTTTGGAGCGCATCAGCAAAACGGCAGAAAAACTGGTACCAAGTATGGTGGTTCTGTATTTTATCTTAGTGATGATAATTTTGGGAATTTATAATGATGAAGTGCCAACATACTTGAAACTAATGTTTACAGATGCCTTTAAAGGTGATTTTTTTGCTGGCGACTCGTTTCTTGGTGGCGTTTTGGGTGGTTTGATATTATTGGGAATTCGTAGAGGTGCATTCAGTAATGAAGCAGGAATTGGAACAGCTCCAATGGCACATGGTGCAACAAAAACAGATGAGCCTGTCAGAGAGGGTTTGGTAGCAATGTTGGGTCCAGCCATCGATACGTTGTTTGTTTGTACCTTGACTGCTTTGGCGATTTTGGTTACTGGTGTTTGGAAAACAAGTGATGTCAACGGAGTGAGTCTCACCGCAACAGCTTTCAATGATGCTATGCCTACTTACGGTCGATATTTATTGTTGATTTGTATAGCAACATTTAGCATGTCATCCTTATTTACCTATTCCTATTATGGTACGAAATGCATGTCATTTCTATTTGGTGCAAAAAACAAACAGTATTACAATTATCTTTATATCGCAAGCATCATTCTAGGAGCTGTAACCCCATTAAGTATGATGCTCAATTTGATTGATGGAACTTTTGCCCTGATGGCTATCCCCACAATGATTTCAACAATTATTTTGGCTCCAAAAGTCATTCAGGAATTTAAAGATTACATTCAGCGGCTGAAGGTCTTTAAAAATTAAGTCTTCGTGATTGAAGCTTTAAATTGTTGCGGTGTCATCAATTCCATCTTTTTGAATTGACGGTTAAAGTAACTCGTGTTATTAAATCCAGATTGATAGGCGATTTCAGACATTCTGAAATCTTTTCGCTTTTTGATCAATTTTTTTGAGAATTTTATTTTTTCAGAATTGATATAGTCAATAGGTGAAATTCCAAGAGTATTTTTAAACTTCTTATGAAAGTGAGAAGTACTCATACAAGCCTTTTTGGAAAGCAAATCAACAGTAATATCTTTATTGGTCAGATTGTCTTTAATGTACTTAATGACCATTCCTATTCTCGTGTCGCTAAACATATTGTCAGGATTGCCGAGAATAAAGGTTTTTGCCTTGGTTTGCAGTAAGCGTACTATCAATTCCTGAATCATCAAATCCAGCAGTACATCTTTGGATTTATTGTTATTGGTAAAAGTGTAAACCAAGCGTTCGACCAATAAATTCACATCAACATTATTAATCAAATGCGATGCTACATCATCAATTGCCCAATTGTTGTTTTCGTTTTCAATGGCCACTTGTTGATTGAATTTTTCTGCAACTTCATCAATTTTGGTCGCATCTATTCCCAAAGCCAAGCATTGTGTAGGATTATCTTGTGTTGCCAAAGGAAAGTCAATCACCATTTCTTTATTGGTAGGCATCACAACCGATTCACCAGGGAAAAAATCAAAAGCCTCCAAACCATCAATATGCATCACTTTTTTGCCTGTAAGCATACTTGCTATAATCGGAAAGTCAAATTTCAAGGACACTTTCTCTGCAAATGCGTGGGTTTCATAAATATTCAGTTCCGCATAATCAGCGTTATAGGTCGTTCTGTTTTCGACCAAAGTGGTGAGTTTTCGATGACTTTTATGATGGTTTAGCAAATGGTTCATATACAATAATACAAAAAAAAGTGATGTGATTTTTTTCAATTGTTGTGAGAATGCTGTTAAAATAAGTTAATAAGAGATATGTTCAATTTTATAATAAATATGTTCAATAAATTTAGAATATGATAAAATAACTTTATAAAAATTATCATTTACGCAAATTGAATCTTACAATTATGATAATCTAATAATTGAATTTTATTAACTAAACACAGAAAAAAATGAGTTATTCCAAACCAAAATTTAAAGAGAAATATGAAAACTTTATCAACGGAAAATTCGTTCCGCCGGTAGGAGGTGAGTATTTTGAGAACAATTCACCAGTTGATAACAGTCTTATTGCCAAATATCCTCGTTCGCAAAAAGAAGATGTCGAGATGGCGCTAGATGCTGCCAATGCAGCAAAGGAATCTTGGGGAAATACTTCAGCAACCGAACGTGCCGCGCTTTTAAATAAAGTGGCTGATATTATTGAGGAGAATTTAGAGGAATTTGCACTGGTGGAAACCTGTGATAATGGTAAAGCCATCAGAGAAACCTTGAATGCAGATGTGCCATTGTCAGTAGACCATTGGCGCTATTTTGCCGCTTGCATTAGAGCAGAAGAAGGTAGTGCTACGGAATTGGATGCCAATACACTTTCGATGAATATCAAAGAACCACTTGGTGTGGTTGGACAAATCATTCCTTGGAATTTCCCACTATTGATGCTGTCTTGGAAATTGCCACCAGCATTAGCCACAGGAAATTGCGTGGTGTTAAAGCCAGCAGAACAAACACCTTCTTCAGCTACATTATTAATGGAAAAAATTGCCGATGTATTTCCTCCGGGTGTGGTCAACGTTGTGCATGGATTTGGTCCAGAAGCTGGAAAACCATTGGCTTCGAGCTCTAAAGTAGATAAAGTGGCATTTACAGGTGAAACAACTACTGGGCAATTGATTATGCAGTATGCTTCCAAAAATCTGAATCCAGTAACCATGGAATTAGGTGGAAAATCGCCAAACATTTTCTTCAATAGTGTTATGGATGAAGATGATGCTTATCTAGACAAAGCCATTGAAGGTGCGGTCTTGTTTGCATTTAACCAAGGTGAAGTATGTACCTGTCCATCAAGATTATTGGTTCAGGAAGATATTTATGATAAGTTTATGGAAAGAGTCATCGCGCGTACCAATGCGATTGTTCAGGATAATCCGTATGACACCAACACAATGATAGGAGCACAGGCGTCTAATGACCAATATGAAAAAATTCAATCCTACCTAAAAATAGGCAAAGAAGAAGGCGCAAAAGTATTGGCAGGAGGAGAGGCCAATAAATTGAGTGGTGATTTGGCAAACGGATTTTACATCAAACCGACTATTCTCGAAGGTCATAATAAAATGAGAGTCTTTCAAGAAGAAATTTTCGGTCCTGTGGTTTGTGTGACGAAATTTAAGGATGAAGCGGAAGCCTTGGAGATTGCCAATGACACACTTTACGGACTTGGGGCTGGTGTTTGGACAAGAGATGCGCATCAATTGTATCAAATTCCACGCGCTATAAAAGCGGGTCGTGTTTGGGTTAATTGCTATCACGCTTATCCTGCTCACGCACCTTTTGGTGGATATAAAAAATCTGGTTTTGGTCGTGAAAATCACGTGATGATGATGAATTACTATCGTCAGACAAAAAATATGCTTATTTCTTATGACAAGAATAAGTTAGGATTCTTTTAAACAAAAGAATTAATAGTCAAATTAAGGGCTGAATAGGATTTCTATGTTCAGCCTTTTTTATAATTTTAAAAGATGCAACGAATAGATATAACAGAAAAGGCGGCTGAAGTTGTCAATCAATTGAAAGCACAATATGGCGAACTCATTTTTCATCAGAGCGGAGGTTGTTGTGACGGATCTTCTCCAATGATTTTTGAAAGGGAAGATATGTATTTGGATGAAAGTGATGTATTGCTGGGAGAGTTGGAAGGTGTGAAATTCTATATGAATCAAGACCAATTTGAATACTGGAAACATACACATTTAACGGTAGATGTGACACAGGGTCGTGGTGCAAGCTTCTCTTTGGAAATACCGTTGGGACTACGTTTTTTGATTCATTCGCGCTTGCTTACAAAAGAAGAGGAAGCGTTTTTTAATGACAAACAGAAATCTTAAATTGCTAGAATAAATCTTATATAAATGAGTAATTATCATATCAAGACACTTGAGGAATATTTTCAAGTATATCGAAAGTCCATACGTGAACCGGAAAGTTTCTGGGAGGAAATTGCCGAAGAACATTTTTTATGGCGAAAAAAATGGGACAACGTGTTGTCTTGGGACTTTTCAAAACCTGAAGTCAAATGGTTTGAAGGAGCTAAATTGAATATTACCGAAAATTGCCTAGACAGGCATTTAATTACCAAGGGTGAACAACATGCTATCATATTTGAACCCAACAACCCGGAAGAGCCCACAGAACATATTACTTATAATCAATTGCACGAACGCGTCTGTAAAATGGCCAATGTCCTTAAAGATCAGGGTATCGAAAAAGGGGATAGGGTGTGTATCTATATTCCAATGATTCCTGAGTTGGCCATTGCTTTATTGGCCTGCGCTCGCATTGGAGCCATTCACAATGTTGTCTTTGCTGGATTTTCTGCCAAAGCGTTGGCAACACGTATCAATGATAGCGATTGTAAATTGGTGATAACGTCAGATGGTTCATTTCGTGGGGATAAAACTATTGACCTCAAAGGAATTGTGGATGAAGCGCTCAAAGAATGTCCAAATGTCAAAACCGTTTTGGTGGTACAGCGCATCAATTCAAACATTACAATGCAAAATGGGCGCGACAAATGGTTGCAGCCTTTATTGAATGAGGCTTCTTCTCATTGTGAACCAGAAATTATGGATGCTGAAAATCCATTATTTATACTTTATACATCTGGTTCTACTGGAATGCCTAAAGGCATGTTGCACACCACTGCTGGTTATATGGTATACACAGCTTATACATTCAAGAATGTATTTCAATATAAACAAAATGATGTCTATTGGTGTACTGCAGATATAGGCTGGATTACAGGTCACAGCTATATTGTGTATGGACCTTTGGCCAATGGAGCAACTACAGTAATGTTTGAAGGTGTGCCACATTATCCAGATTTTGGGCGTTTTTGGCAAATCGTTGAAAAACACAAAGTGAATCAATTCTATACCGCACCAACAGCCATTCGCGCCTTGGCGAAACAAAACTTATCTTTTGCAGAAGAGGTGGATTTGTCTTCCTTAAAAGTTCTTGGAACTGTTGGAGAGCCAATTAATGAAGAAGCATGGCATTGGTATAATGATAATATAGGTAAGCGCAAAAGCCCTATTGTAGATACTTGGTGGCAAACTGAAACAGGAGGAATTATGATAACGCCTTTACCATTCATCACACCGACCAAACCTACTTATGCGACGTTGCCGTTTTTAGGAATTCAACCATGTTTGATGGATGAAGCAGGTGAAGAATTGAAGGGTAATCAAAAGGAGGGACGTTTGTGTATCAAATTTCCGTGGCCTAGTATGGCTCGCACTATTTGGGGCAATCATCAGAGATATAAAGACACTTATTTTTCTACTTTTGAAAATAAATATTTTACTGGTGATGGTGCTTTGCGAGATGAGGTTGGCTACTACCGCATTACTGGTCGTGTAGATGATGTGATTATTGTATCTGGTCATAATCTAGGTACAGGACCTTTGGAAGATGCCATTAATGAACATCCAGCTGTGGCGGAATCTGCCATTGTAGGTTTTCCACATGACATTAAGGGTAACGCCCTCTATGGTTATGTGACGCTCAAAGAAACTGGTGAATATCGCAACCATGATAATCTGCGAAAGGAAATCAACCAACTCATCAGTGAGCGAATCGGAGCCATTGCAAAACTTGATAAAATTCAGTTTACAGATGGATTGCCAAAAACCCGTTCAGGAAAAATCATGCGACGAATTTTACGAAAGATTGCCGAAAAGGACACATCTAATTTGGGGGATACATCAACATTGCTTAATCCAGAATGTGTACAAGATATCATTGACAATGCCCTTTGATAACTCCAAGATAGGAAAACAATTATGATGTGAATTGGACAATCATCCTTATAAAAAGTTGATATGCTTCGCTTGTCTATTTTCTAAATAAGAATCCATCGTTAAATCTTATATATTGTAGATAAAACCTAAACTTTCATCATAGTATAGAGTGTGATTTTTTTAAAAGCACTTTAGATATTCTTGCCCAACTCTGACACGTTTACACGTTGAGAAATTTAAACAAAAAAAGGAGGATACACTATACTTAATGTACCCTCCGAGTATTCTCCCGTAACAAAGCTAACCAGCTTATGGAACAATATTAAGACAATATCTACTTGTTTCCTTACGGTTTTCCTCAATTGGAATAAAAAAATAGATTTTTTTTTCTCACACATGAAAACCTGCATAAATACAAGGATTTTGAATGTTTAATTCACAAATTAATTTTTTGTATAACAAAAAAATTATATTTTTTTCTTTTCAGCTTCTAAATCATCGATTATAAAAAAAATACTGTCTAAAAGTTGCTTTAAGATTTTTTAGGAGGTTATAAAACAGCAAAGAGATATACTGAAGTAGGTGTATATCTCTTTGGGCTTAGCTATTAATCGAATACTGTAGAATTCCAATATCGATTTTACTAATTTAAGGTCTTCAATCCAGCTTTCCTTACGGTTTTCCTCAATGTGGTTAAATTAGTCCCATGTCCTTTGCTGTGGAGACTAAATGTATAGCATTGTTGGCCTTAAACTGTATGCGGAGCTTGGTAATTTTTTTTTCGATGGAACTTAGACTGTTGGGTGTGATATCATTACTTTTTAAATAATCACTCATGTCTTCTTGCGACATCCCTTCCGACAACAATTTTAATAATTCGAGTTCATAGTCATCAATTTCAAGATTTGACCGATTACTTAAGGCTTTTTCTAAATGAGGGGATAAATAAGTCTTCCCATTATAAACCTCTTCGATGGCTTCCGTAAGTTCCTGCAACCCCTTTCTTCCCTTGCCTACATAAGCATCGGCATGGTAAGTGTACATGAGAGTTCTTACTTTTTGTAATCTATCTTCAACAGAAAAGGCAATAATTTTAAGTTTTGGAAATTCCTTTTTTAAGATTTTTATCAGCTCTTCTCCCGAACTAAAACTCTGTTCACGATAATCGGGTAGAAAAGATAAATCTGTGATCAATAGGTCATAGGGTGTCCCGTCCAAAACTGCTTTTTTTATTCTGATATAGGCATCATCACAGTATTGAACTTGTCCTATTTCCTTAATGCCCAGTTGGCTGACGGTGGCATATACTCCTTGATTAATGCTTCCTAAATCATCTGATAATAATACTTTTTTAAACATAGGTTATACCGTTAATGAGGCTTTAAAACCTTTTTCTGGCTCTGATTCAAATATAATCATTCCTTTGATAGAGTCCATTCTGTTTTCCATATTATGGCATCCGTTGCCTTTGTGCAAATCGGTGCCAACACCATTGTCTTTATAGACAATCTGTAATTTTTGTTTCTCTTGCTTAAAGGTAATTACTACTAACGATGCTTGACTGTGCTTTTTCATATTCGTCATTAATTCCTGTAGTACACGATATAAGGTTGTTTTTTTGACGTCTGGGAGGTTTTTCCAATGGATGCTATTTATATCTTTGGTAATGACATTGACATCCTCATTTTGGTAGCTTGCCAAAAGATCTTGCAATTGTAAAGCAAAATCTTCTTGGATGATATCGCTGTTTTCCTTTGAGATATCCCTGGTTTTTATATAGATATCTTCCAATTCATCCAAGAAGGGTTCGTCCACACGATGGCTGGATTGTAATTTGCTCATCATTTGATAAATATCATTTGCCACTTCGTCATGTACTTTTTTGGAGATGCGTGTTTCGGTCTCATATACTTTTAGCATCTTTTCCTTTTTATGCCGTGTTCTTAGAATAATGTAGAAGAAAATGGCCATAAGCAAGATACTCAAGACGGCAAACTGTGATGCAAGTGTTTTGGAACGTTGTTCAGAAGCAGCTAATTGGCTTTCTTGTGCTTTTCGCTGATATTCTGTATAGGTATATTGCATCTCAGCAAATTTGTTTTCTTGCAATTGTTTGCTCTTTGCGATGCTATCAATAATTGTTTTATATTCTTTTACCAAAGGATCATCCTTTAGTTCTAAAAGGTTAGATAGCGCATCCTTCAAAAAACTTAAACTGTTGAGAGATTTGGCTAATTTATACGCCTCCTCGGCATAATATTGAGATTTCTCTTTATTATTTATATCATCATAATATTCGGTAAGATGTTTGTAACTTCCATAGATACCTTTGATATCATTTATTTCTTTACGCATTTCCAAGGCTTTCAACATATTTGATAAGCTTTGAGGATGGTTGAGTTTTGCTTGCTCGTGGCCCAAATTGCTCAGAGCCCTAGCCATGGCTTCTTTGTCATGTTCCTTCAAGCTGTTCATGTAGACTTTTTCAAATTCAATCTGTGCCAGATTATGTTTGCCTTGTGCGGAATGCGTATAGGCAATATTGTTCAAGATAGTCATACTATCTCTAGAAGTAGTACTGGTTTTTAAGGCACTTAAATAGAATTCAATGGCTTTGTCATAATTGTACAACGACCTATGAATCATGCCTAATTGGTTATACAGACCTAATTTTGCATTGGTAGAATCTTTTTGGTGCTGTTGGTCTAGAAGTTTTAAGGCTTGCACTACCGTTTTCTCACTATCATAGAACAGACCTAAATTGTTCTGGATACTTGCCATGTATCGTAAATCGTTGATGGCACTAACAGTATCTTTCTTATGAAGGTTATATTTTAAATGTCTTTGATAGAATTGGTAAGCTTGTGTTAAGTCTGATGATTTTTGAGGATTGACAAATAGATAGTAGTAGTATTTGACACTATCTTCCATTTTTTGTGCAGAGGATTGTGGTATTTCCAATACCCCAAACATTAAGGTAATATTAAGAAAAAAGAGGAATGGAAGACGTTTGGCTTTCATTCCTCTAATGTACTAACTATTTTCATTTTATCCACCTACGTTTGGTGGAGGAGGCAAAATTTCACCTTCGTTACCACAACAAGCTTGTGGCGTTTTTGTATCATCTTGCAAAGCTGCTGGTGTACAAGAATAAAATGCCAAATTGAGGAAAACCGTAAAGAATATTGCTAAAATTTTTTTCATTTTGTAAGTATTAAGATTGAACAATTGTTTTGGTGTTGGTCCATCGCCCAAAAGATGCTTTAGGCAGCAAGACAAACTACTTTTTTTGAAGAATTACTTCTTCATTCGGGAAGTATGGAGTGCAGTTTTAAAGAGGTATAATCACTTCCCAGGGCTATACAACTTTAATACCAGCGACTCCGTATTAGGTATTGGCACTCGCGTTACCTTATCGCGTTTAAGGTCTTTGCCAATACTTACCGCTAAGTACATATCTATTTCTGGGAAGAGAGGGAAATACTGTGGAAATTTCATGGAAATTAATTTCCATACGGTTTTCCTCAATAAAAAAGAGTAAATATTAATCCCTCTAAATCCATAATCATGCACAGCAATTTGTTACAACAAGCTTTTCAGAAAGCCCAGGACACTATTTCTTCTGATAAACCAACCCATCTCTCACGCCATTTGTCTGATTTTATAATCGAAGACAGTGGAGAACCTTTTGGTGAGAAGAGTCTTCGCAATTATTATAAATTTATTTTTGAAGGGAAAAAGGTTAATTTGAAGCCCTTCGTTGTTCAATCGTTATGTCATTATTTGGGCTACGCAAATTATGAATCCTACATTGTGAGTATTCCGAAACGCAAGGTTGAAAGATATAAAAATGGTAAAAGCAGTTTGGTATCACAAATGTTTACGGTCATTGTGGTGGCGTTTTTTTTTATTGTATTTCTATTTTCTCATAGTAGTAAACGCAAATCAATGGGTGAAGTATTACGTGAATGGCAAGGTGCTCTCGAGCAACATTTTTACAGAATGGAACGCTTAATGCGATATTTGCAAGGAGAGGCGGCTTAAAATAAGCATAACTAAGCCATAAAACCGTTTACCATGAATACATGAGGCTTAATTATTTCATTCTTCGAAGAAGTCCACGAATTTAAAGCCTTGAAATATTTCAAAAAAACTGAGGGTTATTTACAAATTATTTTATTGCTTATAAAGCATAAGACCCTAAGTATTTTATCTTTTCAACGTAAAGTGTCCTTTATAGGTTTTTCCGTTGGCGCGCTTTACGACAAACCAATAGTCATTGGAAGGCATGTTATGACCGTTGTAGCTACCGTTCCATCCAGGGTCATTGCCAGTGAAGGAATTCAATGTTTTACCATATCTATCGAAGATGGTGACTTGCAAATCGGGTTCGAATGGGGCGCCTAGAATTTGCCACACTTCATTTTCTCCATCACCATTTGGGGTAAAGAATTTCATGTAATTTAATAGATATACTTCTTTGGTGATAATGCCACACCCATTTCTATCCCTTACATATATAGTGTATTCTCCAGTTTGTAGATTGGAAAAATAAGGTTCAGGTTGGTAACTGATGCCATCCAAGGAATACTCATACTCTCCCAATCCTGATACCTCAATTGAAATGGTGTTGTTATTCGTGGTCCAATCTTCTGTAGAAGTGGTTTCTATCGTAGCAAGGCCTGACACGAAGACAGAAAAAGTCTGACTGGCATCACAGTAAAAATCACCGTAACTCTCTGAAACGGTTACGGTGTATTCTCCCGAATTGCTCACTTCTATTGAGGATGTGGTTTCGCCGGTGGACCAGAGATATCCATCATATCCAGATGTTGCGGAAAGTGTTACCGAGCTGCCGTCACAAATAGAGATAGTTTCGTTTGGGTTTAGTTGAGGTGGGCTTCCCACTATCAATTGGAACGAGGAGGTGGCATAACACACGTTTAAAGTATTGTGAATGACCCTTGCATAAATGGTCTGTGGGTTATCATTATTTTCATAATTCTCCGGAAGGGGGTTGTTGCCTGAGTCCGCATCGTCTTGATTGAGGTGATAGGTAATGGTATAGTTTTCTGGATTTTGAGTTCCCAAAAGTTGTGGATTTTGTTGTGATAAATCAAAGAGAGACTGATTACTGCCATTATCACTACATACAACTATGTCTGTAGGTGTAAAGATGTTTACTATCGGCAAAATGTCTTCAAGATTGACAATGATAGTTTCAATACTTCCACAAGCGTCCTCTACTTTAATTTCATAGGTGCCAGGGCTCAAATCGGTAAAAGTATTATTAGTGCCATTATCTAACGTAATCGGTGATACAATAGAAAAATTCAGAGGTTCAACACCAATCACATCTACCAAGACGTTCGAGGGACCTGAGCCTCCTTCACAATTGAGGTTATAGATGCCATTGATAATCAAATCTGAAGAGACTTCAAATTCTGCGAACACATCATAACAGTGTAGCCCAGGAGTGGGATTGTTGTAGGGTTGAAATGCCTTGATCAATCTAAATGTCCCAAAAAGGAAAATATTGAAAAGGGTTTCCTCATTTTCGATTTCGATGGCATTGCTGCTGTTGGGCATTTCTCCTTCGGTATATGGTACGCCAGTATAAGGGTGTCCCCATGTATTGGTTTCGGGAAAGAATCTTTGAAACCAATAGGTTTGATCGTAAACCGATTCATCTAAATCCAAAATGCTTACATCAAATGACCCGCAGTTTCTTTGCAAATTGTAAATGGATGGATTGCTTTGATATGCCGCAATGAATGGCATAATTATATATTCGTTGCCACAGTCGTCACTAACAACAATAGTATAGGTGCCCTCTGGTAAACTTGGGGTATAAAAAATTCCTGAAGAAAAAATTTGTGCACTGTAGTCGTAAGGCAAGGTCTCTGTAAATAAGGCAGGCGCTTCCGTAATCACTACAGATGTAATATTCCCCGTGGCACTTGCAATCCGTAATGTTCCGGTTTGTGTAGCACAATTGGGTGTGGACAGTACAGATGGTGGTTCTTCAGTAGACTCTGGAATGGTAAATTCCAACGTATATTCTTTGCCACATTCATCTATCAGTTCCAGAACATAATTTCCTGGAGGCAAGCCATTCACCAATAGCACGCCATTAATGATGTGATTAGAGATGTCAATGGGTGGAAGGCCTCCATAGGAATCGGGGACTTCAGTAAAAATGGCAGAGATGATGTCAGTATTAGGAATTTCAACAGTCAATTTACTACAGCCATTATTGGATGGTGTTACTATGGGGTCTATAGGCTCCTCTTCTACTTCATAAGTGGTAGTACCAGTTCTTCCACAGGCATCGGTTACCTCAACTGTATAAACACCGTAGGGTACTGAAGCGTCCTCTTGACCAAAAATATTCACTGAATTTGTGTAGGGACCAGGAAAGATATCATTCAAAGCTTCAGGGTCGAAATCGATTGGTGCTTCTGTGAATTCCATTGTGTAAGGTGGTAAAAAATGAACCACTTTAATGTTTAGATTCTTTCCGCAAAATCCAGGATCTGTCGATATAATCACCATCGGATTTGGGTCAATTTGGTTGGTTATGGAAATGGTGTTTCCACAGTTATCGGTTGCTACTATTTGAATGTCAAATAGCTGTGAGCCATAAATTCCTACTGTTTGTGTGGCTTGAAGTTCAAATTCAGGGCCGGTTGTGTAAGTATGTGAGCTATTGATGGAGGGTGAACCATCTGGAGGAAATATTGTATAGTTTATTGAAATAGGATAGGCGAGTGAACCTTCATTTTGGGCCGTAATGACATTGGTGATATCTACTTCATCACAGTTATCCAATAGAGTGGGTAGTGAAGTACCGCCAAGTATCAAGTGATTGTTGTTCAGCACGATGGTGTAGGTCTTGGTGAGCGCATTGTTACAGGTGTCATAGATCCGTATCAGGTAGGTGCCCTCAGGGAGGTCATTAAAGGTGTTGGACGTTTGTGGCGGTACTGTTACAGGACCAGATATAATTTCGTAAGACACTGGATTTCCACTATGGACGATGACTGTTAGATTAGCAGCATCACAATTTCCTGTAGCCACTTGAGCAATTTCAAAATCTAAATCTGTAGTTGTGTCATTGATTGTCGCATCTTCACTTTGTGTGTTTTGCTGATTGCCCAGCGTTTGTGTGGCTATAACTAGGTAATGTCCACTGGTTAAATTGTTGAACGCACTTGCCGAGGTTTGGGCAATAGGTGTGCTTACATCTGGATAGAGATACAGGGTATAGGTCAGTGTTGCACCTACTGTTGTTCCGGATACCATCATGGAAATAGACCCATTGCCAGCGCAGGATTCATCGGTGGCGGCCACTGAAAAATTAAAATCAGCCATCTGACAAAACATCTGTTGGCTTATCATAAAAAGCCAAAATAGAAGCTGGTACTTTAAAGTGGCGCTAGGGTTATTCATTTCAAAATTAAATAAGCAGCAAACTCAAATATACAATTAAATCATTTTTTCGCGCAATATGATGTTATTAATTGGGAATATTAAAAGCCCTACACACCATCTTCATCGGATTGATGATTTAATCTTGAGATGCCTCCCAAATGGCATCCTCCTTGGGCAGAGGAGCCATTACACGAATGATTTTATGAGTTACAGGATGCTCAAACTCCAACTCACGTGCATGAAGATGAATACTCGCATCATGATTACTACGGTCATAACCATATTTTAAATCACCTTTGATGGGAGAACCAATACTTGCCAATTGTGAACGAATTTGATGATGCCTGCCAGTTTCCAAGGCAACTTCAAGCAAAAAATAATTATCGAGTTGTTTCAGGATTTTATAATGAAGAATGGCTTTTTTGCTTTGCGGAACTTTTTTTGAATAAGCAGTTGACTTATTATTTTTGGGATTTTTCTTGAGCCAGTGTATTAAAGTATCGGAAGCTTTCGGAGGCATTTGCTTTACTATTGCCCAATAAGTTTTTTTGGCATCTTTTTCAGAAAAAAGTTTGTTCAATCTGGGCAGTGCCTTGCTAGTTTTGGCGAAAAGCACTATACCGGTAGTTGGTCTGTCCAATCGGTGTACAACACCAAGGTACACATTGCCAGGCTTATTGTCTCGCTCCTTGATAAAAGATTTCACAACCTCGCTTAGTGGTTTATCTCCTGTTTTATCACCTTGTACGATGTCGCCAGCACGTTTGTTGACTATGATGATATGATTGTCCTCATACAGAATTTGAAGATTGTCTTTGTTTGAAAGTATTTTTTCCCGCTTATTAGACACTTCTTGATAATGAAATACTAAAAAAAATTAATATTGTTCTTGGTCATTGGGAAAATCTACAGACTTCACATCCTTAACATATTGCCCAATAGAGGCGCTCATATCCTCAAAAAGATTCATGTATCTCCTTAAGAAACGTGGATGAAACTCATGTGTCATTCCCAACATATCGTGAAGAACCAATACCTGTCCATCTACACCATTTCCTGCGCCAATTCCAATAATCGGTATGCTGACACTTTCGGCAACTTCCTTCGCCAATTTAGCTGGAATTTTTTCCAAAACAATCGCAAAACAACCTGCTTTTTCGAGCATGACGGCATCTTCCTTTAGTTTCTCTGCTTCTTCCTCTTCCTTTGCCCTAACAGTGTAGGTGCCAAATTTATATATGGATTGTGGTGTCAATCCCAAATGTCCCATCACAGGAATTCCAGCATTCAATATACGTTTGATGGATTCTTTTACTTCCTTACCACCTTCCAGTTTTACGGCATGACCTCCAGATTCCTTCATAATTCTAATGGCAGAACGCAACGCTTCTTTGGGGTCACTTTGATAACTTCCAAAAGGTAGGTCTACAACTACCAATGCTCTATTGATGGCTCGCACCACACCAGCCGCATGATATATCATTTGGTCAAGTGTGATGGGCAAAGTCGTTTCATGACCTGCCATTACATTACTGGCAGAATCCCCTACCAAAATGACATCCACACCAGCGCCATCTACGATTTTCGCCATTGTATAATCATAGGCGGTAAGCATCGAAATCTTTTCCCCTTTGGCTTTCATGTCCACCAGAGTCTTCACGGTAATTCGTTTATAATCGTTTTTAGCTACTGACATAGTTTTTTTGGTTTGATACTGTAAAAGTAAGAATTAAGTATTAAGAATTAAGTACAAAGTACAAAGATGTCATATGATAATGAACCAAAAGACTAATGTAAATTGACATAAAAGAATTAAAACTGAAAATAAATAAACGGCTGGAAGTCTGTAGAAAACGCCTGATAACATAGGACTCCAGTAAGAGCGGCTATGAATATTTTTACAGGAATAGGACTTTTGGCATACAACCCTTCAATACCATTTTTTGTTGTTTGTGGTAACCAATGGGTGATATAACCAATTAACATCACCCAAAACACCATTTGATAGTGCACCAAAATATCCCAGGCATACTGCCAATCCATGTGATATGCCACTTGATTGTACCAGCGTGCAATATGGTCCATGCTTTCGCCTCTAAAGTAAATACGTGTGAAAGTGATGAATGCCAATGTGATAGCGATTTTCCACCAACGTGCATACCATTTATTGTTGACTTCCCACGGGCTTATCTTTCGCCAGTATTTATAGACAACAATACCCATACCATTCAATCCGCCCCAAATGACGAACTTCCAAGATGCACCATGCCACAATCCACCAATGAGCATGGTTAACATGAGATTGATATTGGTATTGATATGGTTTTTTACGTTACTGTTAAAAAGTGAAACAACAAAAACGAGAAGTCCTAATGTCAAGATACCGAATACGAGATATAGATTCTGAAACGCATACAATGTGCCTAAAACGATGACAGCCAAAATAATATAGGATGCCGTCGTCCCTTGTCTATTGCCACCCAAAGGAATGTAAAGATAATCGCGGAGCCAAGTAGAAAGAGAAATATGCCAACGTTTCCAAAATTCGCCAGCATTGGTTGCTTTATATGGTGAATTGAAATTGATAGGCAATTTAAAACCCATCAACAAAGCAAGTCCAATGGCTATATCTGTATACCCCGAAAAGTCACCATAAATTTGTAATGAATATCCAATCATTGCCATCACATTGGCAAAACCTGAAAACATTTCAGGTGCATCGAACACTCTATCCAGAAAATGCATTGCTATGAAATCGGCAAATATCATTTTTTTGATCAGACCTTTTAAAATCATAAAGGTACCTGCATCAAAATCAGATTTTGTTATGACTGATGCTTCCGAAATCTGTGGCACGAAACTTTCTGCTCTCACAATTGGACCGGCTACCAACTGCGGAAAGAAACTCACATAAAACCCAAAATCTACAATAGATGTTAGTGGTACCAATTTCCTTCGGAAAATATCCACACTGTAACTGATCGTCTGAAAGGTGTAGAAGGAAATCCCAACCGGTAGAATGATTTTATCGACTGTGAAATAATTTTGATCATTAAAACTGTTGCCCCAATGTGCTAACCAATTTACCACTTCATAATTGGTATGAAATAACATATTGAAGGAATCCGTAAAGAAATAAGCATATTTGAAATAACAAAGAACCGTCAGATTAATGACCACACTCATGGTCACCAAAATGTAACGTTTCGTTTTGTTTTCACTTTTGTAAATACTTCGTCCGATAAAAAAATCGACCAATGTACTGAATATCAAAATACCAATGAACAATCCACTGGTTTTATAATAAAAGAACAACGAAATGAGGAAGAGATATGAATTCCTTAGCGCAATTTTTCTATAAAATAGTGCAAATAAAAAATATGCGACCGCAAAGAATATCCAAAAATTTGCTTGGGTGAATATCAACGGGAAATCTTCCGAAAACTTAAAAATATCGTAGAGTCTATTCATCCAAGGTCTTAAAATGGTTCAACAATTCCTCTTCGTTGCGTTTGGTGGAAGTTGCCCAAGCTTTGATAAGGGCGTTCATGAACAAATCGGCCTTAATGCTGTAACCCAAATATGTAAAGTGTATTCGGTCTCGCGGCATCAAATGATTTTTGTACCATTCGTTGGCAGAACCCAATCCTCCCATAATCCCATAGAAATCCCAAATCGCCATTTGGTATTTCTGTGCCAAGTCTGTAATTATTTTTTGTTGTACAGCAGTATTTGGGTTTTGATAGCGTCTTCTGTAATAGTCATCGTTTGGTACGGTCAATAGTATGGCGCATTCAGGATTGACTCGAAGAATCATTTGGATAAAAGACTCATAGTATTCCTTAAACCGAAGCGCATCAAATTTATCCTTTGGCATGTAGGCATCATTCGTACCAATGGAAATAATGAACAAATCTGGTTTGTAAAGCTTCAACTGTTCCTCAAAATACGCTGCTCTGTTATAATAGAAAAAACTAGCGCCATTCACGCCAATACTCGTATATTCAATACCTGGAACATCCTTCATAAACTCCATTCCCATGAGGGCGAATTCTGGGTTCAATGTCGTTGAATCCTTGATATGGATTCTCAAAGCCACAGAATCCACATTTCTATTGAAACGAAATTCCTTGTACATTTTGTCAGGATGCAACATCTCTGAAACCAAAAGACTGCTATCCATTACCGAGAGATTGTAGTCGTCCTTTTCGGTATTGTAAAAAACCCTTAATCTGTCAAATTCATAGGGTGTTTGGGTGTAATTTTTATAATTTGATTTCACATAAATCGTATCGGCATAGGCTCTAAAAGCTGCCGTAATGCCTGCCAAACCCCAAGCAATACTATCTTTTCCAATGGAACAGCGGTACCCTGTCCATAACTCATTTTCGGCTTCAATACGATAATTCGTCGGATTGTTAGTATGTGCCAAATGGTATGGAAATACAAAGCCTCGTTGTGCTATTGATATCTCATTCATATTCTGTAGATAAGTGCGTATTTTATTGGAATAGATATCAGCTTGGATATGTGAACCTCCGATGTGAAAGATGTGAATTTTTTCAGGCTTTCCTGAATAGAGGCTATCCAATTGTCCAAAAAAGCGGTGGAAAGCAGGAGAGGTTTTCGCAAATTTAAAGGTATTCTCTTCAAAATTGATAAGGTGTCCCAAAGTGGGAGTGATGCTATCCAGCACATAATGCTGTGCAAAAACCGACACATGACAAATCAGAAAAAGGATGATTAATTTGTGTCTCATTGGATATCAGTTAAATCTAAATAGAGCGCCAGAAAGAACAGTTCGGAGATTACCTTTGTGCCAGACCTTGAAAAATGGGTGTAATCATCCGCAGCCATGCCTTGGTTTACCCAATGCTCCATGGAGTTTTCACCACCCATCGCATCAAACATATTCCAATAGGCAATACCGTTTTCGAGACATACGTTTTGAAGGGTTTTGTTCAAATAAGGCAACAACGGATAGGTTTTCATTTCACCATTTTCGCTCGTGGTCATATCGGAAGGGCCAATAAAAATGATATTGGCATTTGTGGTTTTTCGTTTGACCCAATTGATATGGTTCTTGAGGTAACTTGCATATTCCCTTACTTTCAATGAGTCCGAAAGATAGGGTACAGAGTTGCCACCATATTGAAAAATTATCAGTTTTGGGTTTAGCTGACGGTACATTTGTGCAAAGTTATCGCCATTGGTTCCTGCAAAGACCGTTCCCGAAGACCCTCTCATGGCGACGTTATCCAAAGAAATTCCATTGGCACCATCTAAGGTCAGGCCATAAAAATCAGGACTTATTTTGCTTTCCAGAACTATTTGAAGATTGCTTGGTGTCGTTGACAAATCAATCGCGCATTTGTGATAATTACCATCGGCAATCAAAGCTTCACTTTTGATTAATACCCCATCTTTATAAACTTTAATGGAAGTTGGAGCTGTAGCATTTCCATAATGCAATCCGACTTTATGGAATTTTTTCAAAAGCCCATACGATTTTGTTGGAATTCCTATATCAATCGTGGCTTTAACAACTTGTAATGAATCGAGCATCAAACTATCAATAGGTTCTGCATATACAGGTGTGAAGCGCGACAATGATGTATAGGCTCCATATTTTTTATGAGGAAATTTTTCTGTTGTTGGATCAAAATATGCATAACGGGTCCAATTATCAGAATGTGACACCACAGAACTGATGTTTTCATAGACTTGCACAATAGGTACAAACCCAGACCCACTGCCTCCGTAGATGCCTTGCAAACGATTTCTCAGATAAGCCGAAATACGGTCACCTTCCAATTGTGAATCACCATAATGGATGATGCGGCAATTGTCGCTATTTAAATTGGATTTTATTTGCGATATGAACCCTAAACGGTCCGATGGATAGGCAATTCGTTGTACTTTGGATGTGTCAATCTTTGACAAATCAGGAATATTTGGAACGAATTTTTCACTTTTTATGGCGCCTTCTTCAAAGACTTGTTCTTCGTCTACCACCAAATCCTCCACATTGGACACAATGCTGTCCATACTTTTAATAGTTGATTTGTCTGCAGCTTGTTGCTCCAAAAAACTTGAAGCTTTTGGATACTTTATAAGTACATTTCCAATATAAAAGCCTTCTTGATATTTCCCGTTTTCAAGTTTTTTACCGGCACTTAGATACGTAATCCCAAATAAAACCAAGAGCGTCAGCACTATATAAACGCTTATTTTTATTGGAGAATACTTCATGGGTAATTTATTGTCTTCAGATTGTTTTGGGTGCCGAAATATAGTATATTTTATTGAAATTGAGCCTTAGATGCGTTGGATGTTGAATCAAAATTTTTGCGTATCTTATACTTGTAAACAAAAGCTTAATCCTTAAAATTTATATTTATGAAACGAATTCTGTTGATCCTTCTCATTTGCAGTTATAGCTTCGGATTTGCCCAAGATACAGATGAAGACGCTGTAAAAATGGCCATTGATAATTTCTTCATAGGATTTCATCAGAAAGACCGTACCAAAATGAAGAATGCTGTCACAAATGATGTGGTCATGCAAACTGTGGTTAAGGATAAGGAAGGAAAGTCACTTGTAAAAACAGAGTCCTATGATAAATTTGTCAGTTCTATTATGGCGATTCCAAAGGATGCTTCTTTTGAAGAAAAACTATTGAATTTCACCATCCAGATTGATGGTGAGATGGCACACGTTTGGGCGCCTTATGGATTTTGGTACAATAAGGAATTCAGCCATTGTGGTGTCAATTCCATTCAATTGGTAAAAATGGATGGGAATTGGAAAATCGTCTATCTGATTGATACACGACGAAAAGAAAATTGTATTCAGGAATAATCTAACAGTCTGATAAATGCACTCCCACTGCAAGTCCGCCTTCTGATGTTTCCTTGTATTTGTGGTTCATGTCCTTTGCTGTTTCCCACATCGTCTGTACCACTTTGTCCAATGGCACTTTTACGTTGTTTGGATTGGTGTCTAAGGCCAATTCTGCAGCATTAATTGCTTTAATCGCTCCCATGGCATTGCGTTCGATACATGGTATTTGCACCAAACCTCCAATAGGGTCGCAGGTCATGCCGAGATGATGTTCCATTGCTATCTCCGCAGCCACCAACACCTGTTCTGGTGTGCCACCCAATAACTCGCATAATGCGCCAGCTGCCATGGCTGATGATACACCAATCTCTGCCTGACAGCCACCCATCGCTGCACTTATGGTAGCGCCTTTTTTGAATATGCTGCCAATCTCACCAGCTACCAAGAGAAATTTCTTGACATCTTCAAAATCCGCATCATGGTTTTCAATCACCATATAATACATCAACACTGCTGGTATGACACCTGCGCTGCCATTGGTAGGTGCGGTGACCACACGGCCTAGAGAGGCATTCACTTCATTCACAGAGAGAGCAAAACAACTGACCCATTTAAGAATTTGTCTGAACTTTACTTCCGTTTTTCGAATGCTTTCGAGCCATTCCTGAGGTGTTTCATAAGCAATATCGCCTTTGAGGTTTTGATACATGTCATAGGCACGACGTCTTACGTTAAGGCCGCCTGGCAAATTACCTTCGGTATGGCAACCGATGTACATACACTCCAACATGGTGTCCCAAATACGTTTCAGTTCAAAAGTGATGGTGTCGAGATCTCTGATGGATTTTTCATTTTCCAAGACCACACTGGAGATTGGGAGCTGTAAATCTTTGCAATACGCTAAAAGTTCAGTTCCTAAAGCTATGGGAAAGGGGAACAAATTATTAAAAATGGCTTTGTTTCGTTTGGAATTTCTGCGTTCTTCCTTAACCACAAACCCACCACCGATGGAGTAGAAGGTTGATTTTGAACGTCGTCCATTGATGGTTGCTGTAAAGGTCATGCCATTGGAGTGAAAGGGCAGAAACTTCCGATTAAAAACAATGTCTGTTTCGGGATGGAACTCCAAGGGGAATTCATTGTTGAACATCAAAGTTTTTGTGTTCTTGATGGAAGCGGTAATGATGTCAATGCTTTCTGTTGGTACAGTTTCTGGGTTGGCACCGCTCAACCCCAACATCACTGCATAATCAGTAGCATGGCCTTTGCCTGTCAGCGATAAGGAGCCGTATAAATCTACGGTAATGTGTTGGACGTTTTCAAATTTATTATTGGCTTTCAGTTCTTTAATCCAACGTTCGGCAGCGCGCCAAGGACCCAAGGTATGGGAACTTGATGGTCCGACGCCAATCTTTAACATATCAAATACGGAAATACACTCCATGTATGCTGTGGTTTTTAGTTGGGCAAAGATACAAGTTTTAATGGTTGTGGATTGAGGGTTGTTTGTTTTTGGGGATGTCCAATGGTGGTTAGGGTTGTGGGATGTATGAGGTTGTGAGGCTTTTTGGTATTGCAAGGAAGCGAGTTCGGAGTGACAGGAAGCGTGTTCGGAGTGACAGGAAGCGAGTTTGGAGTGACAGGAAGCGTGTTTGGAGTGACAGGAAGCGTGTTCGGAGTGTGAGGAAGCGAGTTTGGAGTGTGAGGAAGCGAGTTTGGAGTGTGAGGAGACGTGTTTGGAGTGTGAGGAAGGGTGTTTGGAGTGTGAGTAAGCGAGTTAGGAGTGTGAGGAAGCTCACATGTGTGGACTACACGTTAGTTTGTGTGGGCAACACGCCAGTTTGTGTGGACAAGAGCGAAGGTTGTGGATTAATTTCGCTGAATCTCGCAAGCTCGTATCCGCCGTAATTGCGGTTATACATTGTTGGCAATAGTATTTTTTCCAATTTGTATTTTACTTTAGTCTAATCATTTCTAATTCCAAATCCATAACATCACTTTTCGATTTACAAATATATCGGTCAGATTTTGTTTCAACTATTTCAACTTCGATTGTTTTTCCGATAATGTCATTTGTATCAGTTCCAGAATTCACCACTTTTCTATATGTTAAAACGTATTCGCATTCAGATTTCCATTCGATTGAACTAAAGATTTCTGTTCCACTTTTTGTGCTAATTTCAGTTTGCGTTGAGTCAGTTCGACTAACTCTCCATTCCGAGAATCTTGGGTCAGAATATTCGAATTTTCCAACTTTAAATTTTGCACAATTTTTTTCTTGAGCAGAACAGTTCAAAGTCAGAAGTAAAATAATTATTGAAGTTACTATTTTCATATTATTGCCATCGTGTTTGGCTATGGTTTGCTTCGCCAGTTCACTTCGCTCGTGGCAGAAGTAGGCGAGAACAAGCAATTACTTATAGCCATTGTTGTGCGTAGTTTTTATCTTTTTATTAGTTTTCCATTTAATTTAAATCTTCTGCAAGGCCATTGAACTCCAGCATATTCATTTCCAAACGCTTTGTAATCATATTCTAATACTTTTTGACCTTGCATTAAATATAATAAAACAGTATCGTCTGGAAGCAAAAACCAAACAGAACTGTCATTATTTTTATTTCTTATTTCGAAAAAAATGGCTTGTTCTATAAATTCTCTGTCAAATCGATAATTGCAACCACAATTATTTTTTTCAGATGTTTTAATCGCTTTCTCAATATCAAAACTCGGTTCTATGTCAGCTGTTTTGTACCATTCTAAACTTTTGATGTAATTGTCCTGTTTTTCCCAATCTTCTAGACTTTTATTTACACCGTCAATATTATATTCATTAATCGTTTTGTTGTTAAAAAAGTATATATCTAAAGTGCTTTCAGGATTTTCATTTAAGTAATCTGTAATAAATGAGATATTCTGAACTCTTTTTAATGGGTTTTTATAGTTACTAATAATTGAATCTCTTGAATAAATGGATTTTCCTTGTTTAGAAGCCATAAAAACCAAGTTTATATTTGAAAGCATTTCACTATTGTGAAGTTTGATTTTGAAAGTTTGTGGTTCATCCCAAATATATCTACCACGTCCATATACTTCTCCAAAGTATTTAATATCAAATTCGGTTTCTAATTCCTTAATTTCCTCGTGATATGTATATGCTGACAATTCATAAAGTTTGGTGATATGGTAGTCGATTATTTTGTTTGTCAGGTATTTTTGAAGTCTATTTCCTTTTAAAGGTTTTGGTTTTTTTCTTGAATCAAGTATTATTTCCTCAATCTCAAAATTGTAATTTTTTATACCAGTCAATGAGTTTGTCCAAGGTATTTTGAAGCCTCCAATAGATTTTCTTGAAGTGATTTCATTTACCAAAAGATTATTTTCAAAAATTCTAATTTGATATTCATCTCGATACCTTTGGTGCATTGTTATACAACAACCATTGTTTAGATAGTCCGAATAGTATTTTTTGTAATTTTTTAAATCTTGAAGTTTAGGTTTAATGAAATCTTTTTGTTCTTGATTCCAATCTACTTTTGAACGTTTATACTTATTGATTAAACCTAAAGGGTTATTTAATATTTTTAAAGTATCTATTTTCGAGTCTCTAAAAATGTCATTTATGGACTGAACATTTGAAATTGCATTTAATAATTTAGAAACTTTTCTATAGTCTTCAATTTTTAAGCTGTCTGTCGAATATAAATATTCATTATTATCGAATCCAGTTGCATAAAGGTTATGAACTAAATAAATTTCTTTATTTGCGTTTTGGGAAAGACCAAATTGGTAGGTTAAAAGCAATAAAAATATTAGTCTATTCATTGATTTTATTTTAGTTTCTCAAATGTATTTTTCTTTTCAAATTAAGAAAAGTCATATTGAGTTAACTATGCTTTTGGTTGAGTTATACGGTTTCCCAAATTACGCACAACTGTTTGGCTATGGTTTGACTTCGTCGAATCTTCGATTTCGTTGCGTGAAAATCCGCGAGGATTTTGCTTCGCCAGTTCGCTGCGCTCGTGTCCGCCGTAACCGAAAGATAGCGAATTTGCGAGTCCCGATAGCTCCCGATAACTATCGGGACGGGATTGCTAACGCCAGTTCGCACTTCGTGCTCGTGTCCGAAAGGAAAGTCAGAAGCAATGAGCTATACACATTGTTGTGCGTAGGTTTTATTTCAGTTTTGCTTTTAGTTTCTGTATTGTAATTTCGGCTTTATCCATATCGCAATCAGTTAATAATATTATTTTTTTCTGATTATTATAATTAAATATCAATCTGTTTTTCTCGCGATAGATACTTCCGAAAGAGGTATTTGTAATAAGTGTTTCAAAAATAACATCCAAGACTGTGACTATCCAATTAATTTTTTTAGTTTTCAATTCAACAGAATCAGTTAAGGAATAAGAATACGTTCCACTATCATTTTTATCATCTTCGTTAATAATATGAAATATTTTTTCATTTAAGATAATTTCAAATTTAGGTGTCGTTCTTAATTGGTAGATTTCTTTTTCCATTTAGGAGGTTTTATCATCTGAAGCTTTTTGTTCAACTTACGCACAACTTGTTTAGCTTCGCTGAATCTCGCAAGCTCGATTTGGCTATGGTTTACTTTATCAGTTTTCTACGCTCGTGCCAGAAGTAGGTGAGAACAAGCAATTACTTATGGACATTGTTGTGTAGCGTTTTTACATTTGATTAAATACTCCGTCATAATCTATCGGATATATGATTTCATAATTCCAATCGTCTTCTGCTGTATTCAATCTTTTCATTATTAAACTTTTGTCTAAAAGGTTCTCTTGATTAAGAATGTCCATAATCAATTGGATAGACTTTTCCCATTCAGTAACTTTAAACAGCATATTTGCTCCACCGGGACCCAAATCGCCTGCTATCCATTCTCCTAATCCATTGCTATTTAGTTTTTTGTGAATCTTTTCTTCCATAGAATGACGTAAATCTAAAACTTGTAAATCATTTTCATTTTTTGGTTGCATTTGTACAAAAATGATTTTTCCAATATTGTCAAAACTCTCTCGGTAACCTTTATTTTTTAGTGAAGATTTTATTGAGTCCAATTCAGATTCCGATACTATTCTTTTTTTCGTTATTTTCTGAAGTGTGTTGTAATTTTCATTAAAACTTATTTCTCCTTCTATCAAATTCAGGTTCGAGCTGTCTTTTACAATTCGACTAAACTCAATTATTCCTTCGGTCTTGTTTTTATAATTTGAACTGAGGTATTTAATGTCCACTTTTTCAGTCGGTTTATGATTTGTTTGGTTGTTACAACTCAAAGCAAAAATGGTTATCAATATTATTCCTATGTTTTTCATTTCTTAAATGCTATACAACGTGTTTAACTATGGTTTGCTTCGCCAGTTCGCTTCGCTCGTGTCCGCCGAAAACCGAAGATAGCAAATTTGCGAGGACTTTCAGTGAGGAAAGTCAGAAGCAATGAACCATAGCCGGTGTTGTGCATAGTGTTTTAATTACAGCAAGGAGATAGGTTATATAGTTCGGTGATATCAGTTTGTGATAAAATATTATTATATATGATAATGTCATCTAATTTCCCAGTTAGTCCCGCTCCAATGAAAAAATCTCCAACGTTTAAGGATGGAGTTGGGCCACATATGACTAATTCACTATCCTCAATTAAAACTCCATCTTGATAGACCTTTAAATCAGTGATATCACTTGTGACTACTATATGATGCCATTCATTTAATTGAACAACTTCTGGATTTGGTGTAACTCCAATAATTCTGTAACCATTGATGTGAAAATTAATCCAATTATTGTCCCATAGACTTAAATTCCATTCTCCAAGTCCACCTGCACAATTACCTAGATCATTACCACGGGATATTAAACCAGCACCTTCATTTTCAGATAAATACCATAAAGAAATGGAAAGTGAACCATCTTGTAAATCATTTAAGAACATAGGATTGGTAAAAGTCAAAAACTCATTATTACTTGAATTAAATTGAAATGCACAGTTCGGATTTCCGTTTCTGTCAACAGTTGCGCTTGCAGTAGTGGTATTATTTAAATGATTATTGTTCCCAGATTCGTCATTAATTGATCCATTATTAAAAGGGTAGAAAGCAACAACTCCGTTTTGTAAATTAGTAGTCAAACAATTTAGTTGCTGAATGTTAGGTTGTTCATCTGAATCACTACATCCTAAAAAAAGTAAAGCTGAAACAAGAATTTTAAATATCAGGTTTTTCATATCTTTTATTTTAATAGATGCAGGAAAACAAATTTGGTTGCGTCATTTTTCATTAACATTATGCACAACTTGTTATATCCGCACTAAAATAGTCATTTATTCCATTTATTGTCGGGATATCGACACTTTTTAGTGTGGTTTTTGGGTTTTTGTAATTGGCTTTGATTTTTTATAAACTGCTTTGCGCTGTAGATGATGTGTGGGTGTTGTGGTGGTTACTCGGTATGTTTTAATGGCTTCTTTTCTCCATCCATTCTCCCGATAGCTATCGGGATACTCGAAGTGTCGGGAGGCTGAAACGAGTTCCTATAATAGACCTGCGCAAGTAAAATTTTATAAATTTAAGAAAGAGAAAAGAAGTAAATCAAACAAAGGCAGTCTCCCGTAAAAGACTGCCTTTGTTTTATAAAGTTATGGAATTACCTAGTTGCGTTTCTCAAAAGAGGTTATGCCATAGGCATCCATTACCATATTGAGGTCGCTGTAGTCTATTCTTTCAGCATTTCTACCGACGTTATCTGCTGGCACGACCACCACTCTGAACACTTGGTTTTGTGTATAGGAACCATCCAAGGTGCCAAAGTCCACAGTTCCATCGAGAAAGAAACGGACGTCCTGTTGTGTAAAGTCGTAATTATAGATCAACACGTCATTCTCAAAAAAGACGTTTTGTGGGCATAATCTCCAAATATCTTGGCCGTCGATAGTTTCCCATAGGATATAGACGAGCGTCACATCTGTTGGAAAGACCTCAAACCCATAAGGTTCAAAATCTTCGTAATTATTTCCGGGAGTGAATTGAACAATTTTTTCAAAAGCTTGTGACACTATCAATCCACCATCGGCACCTGGAGGACCTTGGTCGCCTTCACAGGAAGTTACTAGTATGGCGAAGAGAGCCATGAGGGCAAAACATACATTTTTCATAGTTTATTTATTTTAATTTTTAAAAATACTACAATTAAAACAGTTTTGTACAACCAAATATTGTAATGATTCCAAAAAATGACATCATGTCATATTTTCTGTCATGGCACAGTCATTGACATATAGCAAGAGAAATTAAAAATTAATATTCAACACAAAACATATATTATGAGTAAAATAATTGGAATCGATTTAGGAACAACCAACTCTTGCGTTTCGGTCATGGAAGGTAGTGAGCCAGTTGTTATTCCTAATGCAGAAGGTAAAAGAACTACACCATCTGTCATCGCTTTTGTAGAAGGCGGCGAAATCAAAGTTGGTGACCCAGCAAAGCGTCAAGCGGTGACAAACCCAACAAAAACGGTTTATTCCATTAAACGTTTTATGGGAAACAAATATTCTGAATCCAAAAAGGAAGCAGAACGTGTTCCTTATAAAGTAGTGAAAGGTGACAACGATACGCCACGTGTGGATATCGATGGTCGTCTGTACACACCACAGGAATTGTCGGCAATGATTCTTCAAAAAATGAAGAAAACAGCCGAAGATTATTTGGGAACTACAGTAAGTGAAGCTGTTATTACAGTTCCTGCTTACTTTAATGACTCCCAACGTCAAGCTACCAAAGAAGCTGGTGAGATTGCAGGTTTGAAAGTGCGTCGTATCATCAACGAACCAACAGCAGCCGCATTGGCTTACGGACTTGACAAAAAAGGTAAAGACCAAAAAATCGTTGTATTTGACTTTGGTGGTGGTACGCATGACGTGTCCATCCTTGAGTTGGGCGATGGCGTTTTTGAAGTTTTGTCAACGGATGGTGACACCCATTTGGGTGGTGACGATGTGGATGAAAAAATCATCAATTGGTTGGCTGAAGAATTTAAAAAAGAAGAGGATATTGACTTGCGTAAAGACCCAATGGCTTTACAACGTTTGAAGGAAGCATCAGAAAAAGCAAAGATTGAATTGTCTTCTTCTGGACAGACAGAAATCAATTTGCCTTATGTCACCGCAACGGCTAGTGGACCAAAACACTTGGTACGTACCTTGACCAAAGCAAAATTTGAGCAATTGATTGACGACTTGGTAAAACGTACCATTGAGCCTTGCGAAAAAGCCTTGAAAGCCGCAGGAGTTTCTAAAAGTGATATTGATGAAATCATCTTGGTAGGTGGTTCTACACGTATCCCAGCGGTACAAGAAGCTGTGGAGAAATTCTTCGGAAAAAAACCAAGCAAAGGTGTGAATCCTGATGAGGTTGTAGCCGTAGGTGCCGCCATTCAAGGTGGTGTTTTGACAGGAGATGTGAAAGATGTATTGCTCCTTGATGTCACTCCATTATCTCTTGGTATTGAAACTATGGGTAATGTGATGACCAAATTGATTGAGGCGAATACCACCATCCCTACAAAAAAATCACAAGTATTCTCGACAGCTGCCGATAATCAGCCTTCCGTGGAAATCCACGTATTGCAAGGTGAAAGAGCGATGGCTGCTGATAACAAGACGATTGGACGTTTCCACTTGGATGGAATTCCACCAGCACGACGAGGAACGCCACAGATTGAAGTGACATTTGATATTGATGCCAATGGTATCATCCACGTGACTGCAACTGATAAAGCGACAAACAAAACTCAAGACATTCGTATTGAAGCATCTTCTGGATTGACTGAAGAGGAAATCAAAAAGATGAAAGCTGATGCAGAAGCCAATGCTGAAGCAGATAAGCAAGCAAAAGAAAAAGCAGACAAATTGAATGCTGCCGATGCGATGATTTTCCAAACCGAGAGTCAGCTGAAAGAGTTTGGTGATAAATTATCTGATGATAAGAAAAAGCCAATCGAGGAAGCGCTTGAAGAATTGAAAAAGGCATTCGAAACCAAAGACTTGGCAGTGATTGACCCAGCCTTGGAGAAAATCAACGAAGCTTGGAAAGTTGCTTCAGAAGAAATGTACAAAGCACAAGCCGAAGCACAGGGTGGTGGACAACCAGGACCTGACGCTCCTCAAGGAGGTGGAAACGCTAACGAAGGAAGTGATGTTGAGGATGTAGATTTTGAGGAAGTGAAATAATTAGCTTGAAGCGAGAAGCTTTAAGTGAGAAATAAAAAAGCAATCATTCATTGATTGCTTTTTTATTTGTGTATACTTTGGTCAGTCATAATCTACAGAAACAATGGCTTGATTTCCTTCCACATTGAATTTTAGGTTCTTTTTTTGTCCATCTTTTCGGACTTGGATTATATACAATTTTTTTATGCCTTTTTGATGGTCATAGTTGACACGGTACGAATTGCTTTGTAGGGTCCATCCTGGATATTCCTTCACCAACGCTTGCCGGACATAATGGGGTAGGAGAATATCATCATACCGTTCGTTTGAAGAAAGAACTATACCAATAGCATTATAGGTGACATTCATTCTCGTTTTTCCTGTAGTTTTGAAATTGACAAGATAGCTGTCATACTCAGGGCTGAACACTTCGTGTTCTGTGATGTCAAAACCTGCCACTACCTGTTCAAGATTTTTTATCACTTCTGAAGAACTTTCTTCATAGGCCTTGTTCATGTAATTACTGTTGGCCGTAATAATGATGTCTTTAAGGCTTACACTTTTGGCATCTACGTCTGTTTCAATGCTTTTTTGCGCTTGGGTTAGGCTGGTCAGTCCTAGAACTAATAAACCAAATAATTGTGCTCTCATAGTATTAGAATTTTTAAAGGTTACAGGTTAAAAAGTCTAATCTTAAAAGATGGTTACGGTGTAAAAACTGTTAAAACACAAAAATTGATGGTGATGATGATGATTTGATGATTTTTGATTTTGATTGATGAATTAAAAGTTTACTCCTATTAAAATTATATCTAAATATATTTATACTTTTTAAAAATAAAAACTTCATTAAGAATGATTTATGATAAATTTAGCATCCCTTTAGGATTTTAGGATGGATATAAATCGTAGCAAAATCTTATTATGCGCGCATACCGTTTTAGTATATTTGTAAAAACCAATCTTATACTATGGCAACCAAACTTACACAACTCCTCCATATCAAACATCCCATTATCATGGCGCCCATGTTCTTGGTTTCCAATACAGACATGGTCATTGAAGCGATGAAGAGTGGCATTGCTGGCTGTATTCCCGCATTGAATTATAGAACTTTGCCAGAACTAAAAGCGGCCATTCATGAATTAAAGGCTGCAAAGGTGGAAGGTGGTTCTTTTGGTTTTAATTTGATTGTCAACAAATCCAACATCAAATACAAAGAGCAATTAAGAGTACTATGCGAGGAAGGCTGTGATTTTATCATCACCTCATTGGGAAGCCCAGAGGAAACCATTAACCAAGCACATAAAGTAGGCATCAAGGTGTTTTGTGATGTGACTGATTTGAATTTTGCACAAAAAGTTGAAGGTTTGGGAGCTGATGCCTTGATTGCCGTCAATAATGAAGCTGGTGGCCATCGCGGTAGTTATTCACCCGAAGAACTGATTAAATTGTTAAAGAACCATTGTTCCATTCCGGTAATTTCCGCTGGAGGTGTTGGTCGAAAAGAAGACATTGACAAAATGTTGGGTTATGGAGCGGAAGGCGTATCTGTAGGAAGTCCATTTATAGCTTCGGTTGAAGCTAAGGTTACCGATGAATACAAACAGGCCTGTGTAGATTATGGCGCCAAGGATATCGTGATGACGCAGCGTATTTCAGGAACTCCTTGCACCGTCATAAACACACCGTATGTTCAAAAAATAGGCACGAAAGAATCGTGGTTGGAATCGGTTTTGAATAAACACAAAAAGCTCAAAAAGTGGGTGAAGATGATTCGATTCTCCATTGGAATGAAAGCCACAGAAAAGGCAGCCAAGGAAGCCACCTATAAAACCGTTTGGGTGGCCGGACCAAGTATTGAATACACCAAGGACATACTACCAACAAAAGAGATTATCGCTAAATTGACACATTTATAATGGTAACTTTAAGACGAACGAATTCATCCGATAAAGATTTCATCAAACTGGTAAAATTACTGGATGCAGATTTAAAAATAAGAGATGGTGAAGACCATGATTTTTATCATCAGTTCAATGCCATTGTCAATATACAGCATTGTGTTGTCGCGTATGAAAATCACACTCCTGTAGGTTGTGGTGCCATCAAAGCTTATGATGACATTTCCATGGAAGTCAAACGCATGTATGTGTTGCCTGAAATGCGAGGTAAAGGCATCGCTGTAAAAATCCTATCTGAACTGGAAGTATGGGCAAAGGAATTGGGATATGGAAAATGCGTCTTGGAAACTGGTCTCAAACAACCGGAAGCCATTGCGCTATATAAAAAAAGCGGTTATCACATCATCCGAAATTATGGACAATACGAAGGCGTTGAAAACAGTGTTTGCTTTGAGAAAGCTCTTTAGTTAATCGAAGTCAGCGAATTTTGTGCTTTTTATCTCATTCCATTCGTCCCTTAAAATTCCATAGCAGCAGGTATTTCGTCTAAAACCATCCAGCATCAGCGTGTCTTTTCGTAAAATGCCTTCCAATGTTCCACCAATTTTTTCGACTGCTTTCCTAGAGCGACTATTTCGCTCATCAATTCTAAATTCCACTTTTTCAAACTCCAAGGTTTCAAAAGCGTATTGTAGCATCAAAAATTTCATCTGCTTGTTCAGTCCCGACCCTTGAAACACTTTTCCAATCCATGTCCAGCCAATATGCAATACTTTGTTTTTCCAATTGATGAGCCCAAATCTGGTGCAACCAGCGTAGGCGTTTTTCTTTTTGTCAAAAATAATGAATGGCATTCCCGTTTTATGATAATACTCATCGACTGCGGTTTGTACATAATCTTTCAAGGTTTCTGGCGTGGAAATATCTGATGGCGAATACGCCAGTAAGTTATCTTGACTGGCAATTTCCAATAAATGTTTGTAATTGCTCAAATCCAAGAGCGACAATCTTACATAATCGTTTTCCAAATAGGGTGCAGTCATTTCAATGGATGTTTTGTATTTTTGTTGAACGGATAAATTTAATCTATTTCCATGCAATATTCTAAAGAAGATATTCTTTCAAAAGCAAATTTAGCCAGTAAAAATACCTTAATGGAAACCTTGAATATCGAAATGGTCGATTACGGCGAGGATTTTCTTGTAGCTAGAATGCCAGTCAATTCAAGAGTTTTTCAACCTGATGGTGTGTTGCATGGTGGCGCTACGGCAGCGTTAGCAGAAAGTGTCGGTAGTTTTGCTTCTCATATTTTTTTGGATTCCAAGAACAATTTTATACGCGGTCTTGAAATTACGGCCAATCATCTCAAAAGCGTCAAGGAAGGCCATGTATATGCCAAGGCAACGTTTCTTCACAAAGGTAGAACCACCCAACTTTTGGATATAAAAATCACCGATGATAATGATAATTTGGTGTCCATCTGCCGTTTGTCAACTATTTCTTTGCCAAAATCCACCTAATGCATTTAGACAATTTTTTTGAGCAACTTCAACGTCAATTCGATTCTGAACTGCCCTTTGTAGCCTATCGAAAGCCTAACGAGGCTACCATAAAAGCGTTACTTCAAAATGACATGACGCTTCATGAGGTTTCAGATTATACAGAAAATGGGTTTGTATTTGCACCTTTTGATACCGAACAAAAAGCTGTTTTGATTCCCTATTCCAGTTCGAAAGCGTTTAAAAGTGAATTTATAAAATCGAACGATTCATTCAAATCGAAAAATTTCAACAGTGATAATTCTTCTGGACGGCAATTTCACATGACATTGGTTCAAAAAGGAATTGATGCCATCGCCAATGGTGAATTTCAAAAAGTAGTGCTTTCAAGAAAAGAATCTGTTGAAATAGATGAAACTAATCCAATCAGCATTTTCAAAAATCTTTTGAATACTTATGAAACAGCATTAGTGTACTGTTTTTACCATCCAAGCGTTGGGCTTTGGCTGGGCGCCACTCCCGAAACATTGTTGAAGATTGATGGGCTAAAACTGATTACGATGGCATTAGCAGGCACTCAGAAATATCGAGGCACAACGGACGTTGTTTGGCATCAAAAGGAAACAGACGAACAGCAATTTGTCACAGACTTCATTGTTAAAAATTTGCAGTCTTCTGCAGAAACCGTTCAACTATCTGAAACCAAAACCGTGAAAGCTGGCAATTTGTTGCATCTACAAACCGAAATCAACGCCAACTTTAAACGAGACTCCTTAAACTTGAAACAGTTGCTCGGCAATCTACATCCCACACCCGCTGTTTGTGGATTTCCGAAGAATGAAGCCAAACAATTCATATTACAGACCGAAAACTACAATCGAGAATTTTACACTGGTTTTTTGGGTGAATTGAATTTAAAAGAGCGAACATCTCGAAATTCCAATCGGCATAATGTGGAAAACGATGCTTATGCTTCAATAAAAACGGTTACAAATTTATATGTCAATTTACGCTGCATGCAATTAAAAGACAAGCAAGCGTTTATATACGTTGGTGGCGGCATCACCAAAGATTCCATACCCGAAAACGAATGGGAAGAAACCGTATCGAAATCGCAGGTCATTAAAAGTATTTTGTAATTGTATTTCGCTTTGCTATTTCGTAGATTTGTAGCAAGATTTAATGTTCCATGAAGTATTCCAAAATTCCACTAGCTCAAACTGTGGTACAGCTTTTTAAAGCAAAAAACATCAAGCACATCATCATTTCCCCAGGTAGCCGAAATGCACCGTTGACCATAGGCTTCACAAACGACCCTTTTTTTAAATGTTATAGCATTGTGGATGAGCGCAGCGCAGGCTTTTTTGCCTTGGGAATTGCGCAACAATTGCAGCAGCCCGCAGCTGTGGTGTGTACTTCCGGAAGTGCGTTGCTCAATTATTACCCAGCAATTTCAGAAGCGTTTTACAGTGATATTCCCTTGGTTGTTTTGTCAGCAGATCGACCTAAACATTTGGTTGGGATTGGCGATGGGCAGACCATCAACCAAAAGAATGTTTTTGCCAATCACATCTTGCATTCTGCAAATTTGAAACTTGATTTAAAGGACGAACTGAACCTGTCTGAGCAAGAAGAATTGCCAATTTTCAAAAACCTTGAAGATAAATTGGAACGCTTTTTAGGACTTCAGGATGATATTCAATCTCACAATGAGGAAGAAATCAATACTGCCATCAACCTTGCCATCCATAAAAGTGGTCCCGTTCACATCAATGTCCCATTTGACGAACCCTTGTATGAATTGACGGAAAAATTGAGTGTCAAACCTGAAGTTCAGGTATTTGTTGAAAAAGATAAAAAGAAAATCGAAAAGGTTGTACTTGAAGAATGTTTGATAGACTGGAACGAATCCACCAAAAAAATGATTTTGATAGGAGCCAATCCTCCAAATCATTTAGATCAAAGATGGATTGATGAATTTTCAAACGACAACAGCGTGCTGGTCTTTACCGAAACCATCTCAAATGTTCATGATGAGGAATTCTTTCCTAGCATCGATAAAATCATTACACCTCTTACGGATGAGGAGTTTAAAAAATTGCAGCCCGACATCCTGATTACCTTTGGAGGGTTGATTGTTTCTAAAAGAATAAAGGCATTTTTGAGAAAATATCCGCCAAAACATCATTGGCATATTGACAAGAAAACGGCGAATGATACTTTTTTTGTATTGGAAAAGCATATTGAGGCGACTCCAAACCAGTTTTTTTCGGAGTTCTTGCCAAAAATCACTCATGTCATTAAGAGCACCTATCAAAAAACATGGCGTCCCGTGAAGTTGAAACGTCAACTGAAGCATTTGGAATATTTGAGAAGTATTCCATTTAGTGATTTAAAAGTGTTCGATATATTGTCAGAATCCTTGCCAAAAAATTCTGTTTTGCAATTGGGCAACAGTTCTGCAGTTCGCTACATGCAATTGTTCGATTTGGACCCAAGCATTGAGGTATTCTGTAATCGTGGGACAAGCGGCATTGATGGAAGCACATCCACAGCAGTTGGTTGCGCGGTAGTGAAAGATAAGCAAACGGTTTTTATTACTGGTGATTTAAGTTTTATTTATGACAGCAATGGCCTTTGGAACAATTACATCCCAAAGAATTTTAGGATCATCATCATCAACAATCAAGGAGGCGGTATTTTCAGGATTCTTCCAGGGCATAAAAACACTGAAAATTTTGATACCTATTTCGAAACCAAACACAATCTAACAGGAGAGCATTTGGCAAAAATGTATGGGTTTGACTATGATAAAGCTTCCAGTGAAGAAAAATTATCAGAAAAACTGAAAAATTTTTATGAAAAATCTGAAAACCCTAAAATTTTGGAAATTTTCACTCCAAGAATCAAAAATGATGAAATACTGTTGAACTATTTTGAGTTTATAAAATAAAAAAATGATTCAAATAGGACAATACAACACATTGGAAATCATTCGTGAAGCGGAGCAAGGGCTATATTTAGCAGATTCTGAAGGAGAAGAGGTGTTGTTGCCCAATCGATATGTTCCCAAAGAATTTAAAATTTGGGATAAAATGGAGGTGTTTGTCTATCTCGACAATGAAGAACGTCCAGTTGCCACCACCGATAAACCCTATGTTACCAAAGGACAATTTGCGGTTTTAAGATGCAGTGAAGTGGCTCCTTTTGGGGCATTTTTGGATTGGGGTTTAGTGAAGGAATTGTTTTGCCCTTTTAAGGAGCAAGCTTTTAAAATGAAACGAGGCGGATGGTATTTGGTGTATTGCTACCTTGATGAAGAAACCAATCGATTGGTCGCTTCCAGTAAGACCAACAGGTTTTTGGACAATAAAGAATTGACCGTTGAGCAATTTCAGGAAGTGGATTTGATTGTGTCACATCCTTCAGACATTGGGATGAATGTGATAGTCAACAACATCCATGCTGGCTTGATTTATAACGATGACATCTATAAAGATTTGAGCATTGGTGACCGAATGAAAGGTACCGTCAAAAAAATACGTCCTGGCAATAAGTTGGATATTTCATTGGGGAAAATTGGATATCGAAACATTGAACCGAATGCCGAAACCATCCTACATGAACTCGAAGACAATGATGGATTTCTTAAATTAACCGACAAATCCCATCCAGACGATATCAAGGCTGTTCTTCAAATGAGCAAGAAGAACTTTAAAAAAGCAGTTGGGTCATTATACAAACAGCGATTGATAGATATCAAAGACGACGGAATTTACCTTCTCTAATTTTTTAAATACTACAGATACCTTACTTTTACATAAGAAATTTCAATCCATGGAACAGATACAATGGCAAATCGTTAAGGAATATGAAGACATCACCTATAAAAAGTGTAATGGTGTTGCTCGCATTGCGTTCAATAGGCCAAATGTCCGAAATGCCTTCAGACCAAAAACGACCAGTGAACTTTACGATGCATTTTATAATGCCAATGAAGATGTAAACATAGGAGTTGTACTGCTTTCTGCAGAAGGGCCTTCCAGTAAAGATGGTGTTTGGAGTTTTTGCAGTGGCGGCGACCAAAAAGCAAGAGGCCATCAAGGCTATGTTGGGGACGATGGTTACCATCGATTGAATATTCTGGAAGTGCAACGATTGATTCGGTTTATGCCCAAAGCGGTCATTTCGGTTGTCCCAGGTTGGGCTGTTGGTGGTGGTCATAGTTTGCACGTGGTTTGCGACTTGACGTTGGCTAGTAAGGAACATGCCATTTTTAAACAGACTGATGCCGATGTCACAAGTTTCGATGGTGGTTATGGCTCGGCTTATTTGGCAAAAATGGTCGGGCAAAAAAAAGCCCGTGAAATCTTTTTCCTCGGAAGAAATTATTCAGCACAGGAGGCTTTTGAAATGGGTATGGTAAATGCCGTCATTCCTCATGAAGCATTGGAAGCAACTGCTTACGAATGGGCACAAGAAATTTTGGCAAAATCACCAACTTCCATTAAAATGCTGAAGTTCGCCATGAACTTGACGGATGATGGCATGGTTGGACAACAAGTATTTGCTGGTGAAGCCACACGATTGGCCTATATGACCGATGAAGCCAAAGAAGGCAGAGACGCATTCCTAGAAAAGCGCAAGCCTAATTTTGAAAAAAAATGGATTCCTTAAACTTCCTATAATTTATGGCTAACATTAAAGTTTGGCTTTCTGCCATGCGATTGCGCACGCTACCGTTATCAGTTTCTGGAATCATTCTTGGAGGTTGTTTCGCGTTTTACAATGGTTATTTTGACTGGATGGTATTTATCATTGCCACCCTTTTGACCATGGGTTTACAGATATTGTCCAATTTGGCGAATGATTATGGAGACGGCGTCAAAGGAACAGACAATGAACGTAGAGTCGGTCCCAAACGTGCTATCCAGAGTGGACAAATTTCAGAACACCAGATGATAGATGGTATCAGAAAAAATATACTGATTGTTATCTTCTTGACTGTAGCGCTTGTTTTTGCTGCTTTTGGGACTAAAAATTTCCTTTATGGATTTTTGTTTCTCATTCTGGGAGGGCTTGCCGTATATGCTGCGTTGACTTATACCATTGGCGATTCAGCATATGGATATAAGGGTTTGGGAGATTTTTTTGTATTTGCTTTTTTTGGTTTGGTAAGTGTTATTGGAAGTTATTTTTTGTTCATGAAACAATTAGATCATGTTGTCATTCTACCTGCGATTGCCTTAGGACTTTTGAGTGTGGGAGTTTTGAATCTCAATAACATGCGTGACATTGAATCGGATCAGCTATCCCAAAAAATTACTATGGCTGTAAAACTCGGGAAATCAAGAGCAAAAAATTATCATTTCTTTCTCATTGTGGGAGCTATGGTGGTTTCCTTTGTATTTTCAATCTTGTATTTTACTTCTTTCTGGAATTTTCTTTTCTACATCGCATACATTCCTTTAGTGAAACATCTTATAAAAATCAAGAATGCAAGCTTGCCCAATGATTTTGATTCCCAATTGAAGATATTGGCACTGACAACTTTCTTGTTTTCCCTACTATTAGGAGTTGGATACATTTTATAAAAAAAATGTTAAATGTTTGCAAATCAAATATTTAATAGCTACATTAGTTCGATAATTTGATACCAACAATTTTGCTATTAAGTTGGTTAAAAAATTTGGGGCTTAAAAACTCAAGCAATTTCTTCAAATCTGCTTGAGTTTTTTCTGTTTTTGTTATATCGCTTTCTTAATTATTTATCTTAAATTGTCTATCAAATATTTTAGACATGAAAATAACTTTCTACGGTCATGCCAGTTTAGGGATTGAAGTCAATGACATTCATATACTTGTAGACCCATTTATAACTGGAAATACCAAAGCCTCTCATATAAATATTGAATCTCTCAAAGCTGATTATATTTTACTGACACATGCCCACCAAGATCATATTCTGGATGTTGAAGCGATTGCAAAGCGAACTAACGCCATGATAGTTTCCAATTATGAAGTTGCCAATTATTTTGAAGACAAAGGTTTTGAGACACATCCCATGAACCATGGTGGTTCTTGGGATTTTGAATTTGGCAATGTTAAATATGTAAATGCCATACATACCTCTTCCTTTCCCGATGGTAGTTATGGTGGTCAGCCTGGTGGTTTTGTCATTGAAGGCGAACGCAAGAACATTTATATTGCAGGAGATACGGCTTTGACTATGGATATGAAGTTGATTCCTCTACAAATAAAGCTCGATTTGGCGATTCTTCCTATTGGAGACAATTTTACCATGGGAATTGATGATGCCATTTTAGCGAGTGATTTTGTACAATGTGATAAAGTTTTGGGTTATCATTATGACACCTTTGGTTATATAGAAATTGACCACGAAGAAGCTAAACGCAAATTCTTTGATAAGAACAAGGATTTGATGTTGCTAGAGATAGGTGAGAGTATTGAGTTGTAATGGAGAGTTATCTCACCTGACTTTTTAAAACATACGAATGTAAAAATTTAGGAAAAAACCGTTTCAAATACACGCCTAAAATTTCTTTTTTACCAATATAGGCTTCAAATTTTTCGTTTTTAATCGCATTAAGCATACGCACTACAAATTCTTCTACGTTGAGGCCATTTTCTGTTGCTTTATCTTGAGAATTTAATTTGGAACCATCACCAACCAACGCATTTTTGGCAATCTCGGTATTCACAAAGCCAGGACAAATCATAGTGACCTTAATGTGATCCTTGACATGTTCCATTCGAAGCGCATCAAAAAACCCATGAAGTGCATGTTTAGCGCCACAATATCCAGAACGATAGGGAGAACTGAATTTTCCCATAACACTTGTTACTGTAACAATATGTCCATTTTGTTGTTCAATAAAATACGGAAGTACTGCTTTGGTAAGTGCAACGGTTCCCAAATAATCAATTTCCATCAGTTTTTTATCTACGCTGATGTCGGTATCTATTACCAATGAACGCTGACTGATACCTCCATTGTTGATGAGTATGTCTATACGGTCAAATAATTGATGGGCCTTTTGGGCTATTGGTTTTAGATTTTGATAATCCGCTAAATCAAATGGAAGAATGGCCACATTCTCAGGATAAACACATTCCTGTTTTACACCTTCAAGAACTTCTTTGCGCCGTGATGACAAAATAAGTTTGCAATTATGTTTTGAAAGCTCCAAAGCCAATCCTTTACCGATACCGCTTGAAGCACCAGTAATCCAAATAACTTTATTTTCAAACTTCCTGTTCATGTGTGTTTTCAATTACTGAATACTGCGAGGATTTACTGTTCACTGAATTTTTCCATTCCTCTCTCAAATCATCACTGATTTTTCCTGTGCCATCATGTTTCCAACCCGGAGGTTTTATCAGGTATTTCAAACGGCTTACGACTGATTTTTTTCCAGTAAAACTGTCTTTTGACAGTGCAATCCATTCATGAAATGCAATAGACAATGGATTATAAGTGTTAATATTTGACGTTAATCCATAGACCACCTTTTCTTCTTCAAGTTCTGGTTGAAATGTTCCGAAGATTTTATCCCAAACAATCAAAATACCTGCATGGTTTCTATCCAAATACACAGGATTGCTTCCATGATGAACTCTATGATGTGAAGGCGTGTTCATGACAGCCTCAAACCATTTGGGCATCTTTTTGATGGCTTCTGTATGAATCCAAAATTGGTATAGGAGGCTAATGGACATTTGTAAGAGAATCATCCCAGGATGAAATCCAATCAAGGGCAGCCACAACCAGAACACAAACGAATAAAAGCCACCTGACCAAGTTTGTCTCAAAGCTGTACTCAAATTATAATGCTGCGATGAATGATGTACAATGTGCGAGGCCCAAAATAAACGGCACTCGTGCGAAATACGATGGAACCAATAATAAGAGAAATCATCTGCAAAAAACAACAATACAAAACTCCACCAAGCCAATGGGATGGTAAACAATCTAAAATGGTCATAAACAAACATAAATGCCAATAGCACCAATGCCTTGCTCAAAAAACCCAATGCAACATTTCCCAATCCCATCGCTATGGATGAAAACGCATCTTTGGTTTCATAGGTTTTGATATGTTCTTTGGTGGTCACATACAATTCCAACAGCATAGAAAGAATAAAAAAAGGAATGGCGTAGAGGATTATATTTGGAAATTCCGGCATTTGTATTAAGTTTTTTCAAAGCCCAAAGTACAAAATTATTTATCTACTTTTGTAACTCAATGACAGCAACCTACTACAAATATATTCTCAATTTTAAGCAACCAAGTGGCACTTCCCGTGGTATCCTGACATCAAAGGAAACGTGGTTTATTGTTCTTAATGAAAATGACAAAAAAGGAATCGGTGAGTGCGCTATTTTAAAAGGATTGTCGGTGGATGATAGACCAGACTATGAAGCCACTTTGAGATGGACCTGTAAAAATATCTCTTTAGGATTGGAAGTGTTGCTGCATAAGCTAAAGGAATTTCCTAGTATTCAATTTGGCTTGGAAATGGCTTTCAAATCCTTTGAAAGCAAAAAGGAGTTTGAGTTATTTCCGTCCGAATTTACTCGTGGAAATGATTCCATCCCTATCAATGGACTGATTTGGATGGGAACCGAGGAGTTCATGAAAAAACAAATCAAGAAAAAAATCGAAGACGGATTTAAATGTCTCAAATTGAAGATTGGAGCCATCGATTTTAAAACCGAGCTGAATTTATTGAAGGCCGTCCGAAAAGAATATACTTCAAATGATATAGAACTGCGTGTGGATGCCAACGGAGCATACTCACCATTAGAAGCCTTGGAAAAGTTAAAGCGGCTATCTGACTACAATCTGCATTCCATTGAACAACCAATCAAAACTGGTCAGTGGCAAGAAATGGCCAAATTATGCGAGCAAACGCCGCTACCAATTGCACTTGATGAAGAATTGATAGGTGTTTTTGATATTGAGAAAAAGTTAGAATTACTACAAACCATACAACCGCACTTCATCATTTTAAAACCAAGTTTTGTAGGTGGATTTGCAGGAAGTAATGATTGGATAGAGCTGGCAGAAACGAATGAGATAGGTTTATGGATTACAAGTGCTTTGGAAAGCAATGTTGGATTGAATGCCATTTCACAATGGACTTATACGTTGCATAACCATCTATTTCAAGGACTAGGTACCGGAGGATTGTTCAGTAATAATTTTGATTCGCCTTTAAAGGTAAAAAATGGTACATTGCACTATGATTCTTCAGTGAATTGGAATTTTAATTTATAAAAATATATATGTTTATAGCTCAGGCGTTTAAAGTCAAACATGAATTTTGGAGATATTTGGTTGGTTCAGCCATTATCATTTTAGCATCATTTATAGGTCAGGTACCTTTGGGGCTGGTCTTTGTTTTTAAAGGAATGCGAGATGGAATAGACATGACGTCTATTGATGAAAAGACAATGTTCACCTTCTTGGAGCCCAATCTGTTTTTGTTTTTGATGCTTATTTCGTTTGTGGTGGGAATGATTGGCTTGTGGTTGGTAGTAAAATATTTGCACAGACAAAGCATGACCTCTATCACAACTGCTCGAAAAAAAATAGACTGGAAACGTATTTGGTTTTCATTCATATTCTGGGGCGTTTTGTCCTCTGGTTTGGTATTATTGGACTATTATCTTTCGCCAGAAGATTATGTTGTCAATTTTCAACTCAAACGTTTTGTAATCCTGTCGGTCATTGCAATTGCCTTAATCCCTATACAGACTAGTCTTGAAGAGTATATTTTTAGAGGATATTTGATGCAAGGTTTTGGAATGTTGGCAAAAAATAAATGGTTTCCACTGATGATGACCTCTCTTATTTTTGGAGGTTTGCACCTGTTCAATCCTGAAGTGAAAATGTTGGGTTACAGTATCATGATTTATTATATTGGCACTGGACTTTTTCTGGGAGTTTTAACATTGATGGATGAGGGTATGGAATTGTCACTTGGCTTTCATGCCGCCAACAATCTGTTTACAGCCTTGCTGGTCACATCGGATTGGACGGCTTTTCAGACGCATTCCATTTTGAAGGATGTAGCCAAACCCGAACTAGGCTTTTTTGATATGGTATTGCCTGTGTTTGTATTGTTTCCAATTCTATTGTTCATTTTCTCCAAAGTCTATAGATGGACAGGTTGGAAAGAAAAATTATTTGGTGAAGTAACAGAGCTGCCTAAAGAAGATTATAAAATTGTAGACGAAATTCTTTGAAAACACCCACTTACGATAAAATCCATTTAAAATTTAAGCTCAATGGAAATAAATATGACCATGACGAGCTAAATGAAGTAGCATATAGTTTGATTAAAGAGGGTGAGCCTTATGAAAAGATTACAGGCAATTTTTTACTCGATTGGTTAGATGAAAAAGACTATATCAATGTGCAAACCTCTGGCTCCACTGGAACTCCTAAAATCATCCAATTGAGCAAACAAGCGATGGTCAATTCTTGTATCGCTACCGCAAATTTCCTAAAACTTAAACCCGGCAATACCGCCTTGCATTGTTTGCCCACAAATTATATTGCTGGAAAAATGATGTTGGTCAGAGCAATGATTCTGGGTTTGGACATGGATTTGGTAGAGCCAACATCTCAACCCATTTTTGATTATGACAAGGTGTATCATTTCGCAGCGATGTTGCCAATGCAGTTGCAATCAACATTGAACTATCTCCATAACGTTAAGATTTTAATTGTTGGAGGTTCGTCAGTTTCAAAACATTTGATTGATTTGACACAATCCATTAAAACCAAAGTGTATGCAACCTATGGTATGACGGAAACAGCAACACATATAGCTCTAAAGCCTTTAAACAACAAACTGCAGGAGCCGTATTTTAGAGTGCTACCAAAAGTTACCGTTTGGCAAGACGAACGCAATTGTTTGGTCATTGATGCTCCAAAGGTTTCAAAAGAGCGAATCATAACCAATGACATTGTGAAACTGCACTCGCCCACAGAGTTTGAATGGCTTGGCCGCATTGACAATGTTATTAATTCTGGAGGTGTCAAATTGTTTCCAGAACAGATAGAAGAAAAGCTTAAGGGTAAGATTCCGCATCAATTTTTTATGGCATCCATGCCAGATTCTTTGTTTGGTGAAGAGCTCATCATCGTTTTAGAGAGTGATTCAGATGTTTTGGATACATCAGTATTTGAAGATTTGGATAAGTTTGAGATTCCAAAACATATCTACAATGTTCCAAAATTTAAAATGACACCCACTGGCAAAATCAAGCGATCTGAAACTCTAAAGTTGATAAAATAACAGCTTCACTCATCTAAAAGCACCTTTCGCTCATTGTTGGTTTTATAACGATGGTTTGGTTTATAGATTTATTGTAAACTAAAAATCAATTATTATGAAATCATTACTACACATCGCTTTTGTATTGCTCATTTCAGTACAATTGCAAGCGCAACAAAAAACCATTACAGGCATTGTCACTTCCAAATCTGACGGGTTGCCTTTACCAGGATTAAATGTTATGGTTAAAGGAAGTTCTAACGGCACTCAAACCGATTTCGATGGTAAATATTCCATTTCTGCCCTAAAAGGGAACGTACTTGTGTTCAGCTATCTTGGTTTTTTGACTAAGGAAGTAAAAGTTGGTGATTTAAGTATTATTAACGTTACAATGGAAGAAGATTCCGCTAGGCTTGAAGAAGTTGTGGTTGTGGGTTATAGCATTTCTAAAGGTTATAACAAAGCTCCATCGGCATCACAAATTAAAAGGCGCGAACAAAAAGCCTATCACCAAATTATTGCGCAACAACTCCAAGGTCAAGTGGCTGGAGTTAAAATAAGGGGAATGAATACGACTTCTTCAGAAAACCGGCCTTTGTATATTGTGGATGGTGTTCCTATTCCAGCAACATACAATCAAGTTGTGTCACAGATTGATAAAAATGAGATAGAACATTTGACGGTTTACAAAGGTGCAAAAGCTCAAGAACAATTTGGACAATCTGCAAAAAATGGATGTATTGTTATTTCCACTAAAAAAGGAAACTATCGTTTAGAAAATGATGAATCGTATGCCCGAATTAATGAAAACAAATTTGAACGCGTCCAACTTGCTCCCTTGTCCACTTTTTCCATTGATGTTGACAAAGCTTCATACAGTAATATCCGCAGGATGTTGAACAATGGCGAACAAATTCCTGTGGATGCTGTTAAAATTGAAGAAATGGTCAATTATTTCAATTATGATTATCCACAACCAACAGATGAACATCCGTTTTCAATCAACACAGAAGTTGCAGCAACACCTTGGAATCAAGACACCAAAATTGTTCGGATAGGATTGCAAGGAAAATCATATGAAAATAAAGAATTGCCAGCATCTAACCTTACTTTTCTAATTGATGTGTCTGGCTCAATGAGTGATGTCAATAAACTGCCATTGCTAAAATCGGCTTTCAAACTTTTGGTTAACCAATTGAGAGAAAAAGACAAGGTTTCCATTGTTGTATATGCTGGGGCAGCAGGATTGGTATTGGCACCAACTTCGGGAGCACATAAAGAAAAAATCCTTAATGCTTTGGATAATTTGAATGCAGGTGGTTCTACGGCTGGCGGTGCAGGCATTGAATTGGCATACAAAGTTGCCCAAGAAAATTTTGTGCAAAATGGAAATAACAGAGTAATTCTTGCTACGGACGGAGATTTTAATGTTGGGGAATCCAGCGATAGAGCCATGGAAACACTCATTGAAGAAAAACGAAAAGGTGGTGTGTTCTTGTCCGTTTTGGGTTTTGGCTATGGCAATTATAAAGATTCAAAATTGGAGACCTTAGCAGATAAAGGCAATGGAAATCATGCCTACATTGATACGATGCAAGAAGCCCAAAAAGTATTTGGAGCAGAGTTTGGAGGAACACTTTACACAATCGCAAAGGATGTGAAGATTCAAGTGGAATTCAATCCTAAAAAAGTGCAGGCCTACAGATTGATTGGATATGAAAACAGATTATTGGCCGATGAAGATTTTATTGATGACACCAAAGATGCTGGCGAACTTGGAAGTGGACATACTGTGACAGCACTGTATGAAGTGATTCCTCTGGGAGTGAAAAGCAGTTATTTGAAAGAGGTTGATAGTTTAAAATATACTGCAACAGAAGTTTCCAATGAGTATTCAGATGAATTGTTCACAGTAAAGTTCAGGTACAAAAAACCAGATGGCAATAAAAGCATTGAGATGGTGCATGTGCAAAAAGATCAACTATCAGAAGCATCCGATGATTTTAAATTTGCTTCAGCTGTAGCATTGTTTGGAATGCAGTTGAAACACTCACAATATTGCAATAATTCAACAATTCAAGATGTCATAAGCTTGGCAAATCAAGGCAGAAAAAATGATGAGGATGGTTATAGGGCCGAATTCATAAGACTGGTAGAATCTTGTCAAAACTTATAAAAAACAAAAGCAAAGTGACCTAAATGGTCGCTTTGCTTTTGTTTTTATTGCTGCATCTTAAAATAATAATCCGCTGAATGCTTACCAGAACCATAGAAAAGGAAAAACACACAAACCATTAGGGTAATTGTAGCAAGAATGAAATCTACTGTGTGGAATTCACCCAAGAGATTGATTAGAATCGCACCAATTAAAATCGGAATCTGAGCTATGATGGCCCAGCGCGTCAACAGGCCAAAAGCAATCAATATGCCACCAATAAAATGAGCAGGCAACACATAATGAAGCCATATCATGCCTCCTGGCATATCTTTAATAGGTTCAAATAGTTGTATGAGCGATTGCATATTGTTCAAAAAATGAACTCCTTTCATGAACAGAAACACGCCCAGGGCAAATCTTAAAATGTCTAGTGGATAATACGTATGGGCGTTGGCCCATTTATTCAGCGATTTTATGGTTCCCATGGTCAAAAGTATTGAATTTCAACCATTAAGATACAAAAAAATAAAAACTAAACCTGTAAAATTCCCAAATTAAATTTTTTCTCAATTGGTGAATGGTCGGCTGCTTCGATTCCCATACTTATCCACGTACGTGTATCGAGTGGGTCGATAATCGCATCGGTCCATATTCTAGCAGCTGCATAATATGGGGACACCTGTGCATCGTATCTGTCTTTGATTTTATTGAACAATTCGCTCTCTTGTTCTTTAGTGATGGTTTCGCCTTTCTTTTTCAATGAAGCAGTTTCAATTTGTAGCAACACTTTTGCGGCAGAATTTCCACTCATAACCGCCAGTTCTGCACTTGGCCAAGCCACTATCAATCGTGGGTCATACGCTTTTCCGCACATGGCATAATTACCAGCTCCATAACTGTTTCCGATGACCACCGTAAATTTGGGAACGACCGAATTGCTTACAGCATTCACCATTTTTGCGCCATCTTTGATAATGCCGCCATGTTCACTTTTACTGCCCACCATAAAACCTGTCACATCTTGTAAGAAAACCAATGGAATTTTCTTTTGATTGCAATTGGCGATAAACCGAGTAGCTTTATCTGCGGAATCATTATAAATCACTCCTCCAAACTGCATTTCGCCTTGTTTGGTTTTTACCAATTGACGTTGATTGGCAACTATTCCAACTGCCCAACCATCGATTCTGGCATAGGCGGTAATGATGGTTTTGCCATAACCAGCTTTATATTCATCAAATTCCGAGTCATCCACCAGACGTTTGATGATTTCATACATATCATATTGGTCAGTGCGACTTTTAGGAATAATTCCGTAGATATCTTCAGGACTTTCTTTAGGTTTAGAGGATTTGGTTCTATTAAACCCGGCTTTATCATAGTCACCAATTTTATCGATGATATTTTTTATGGTATCCAATGCGTCTTTATCATCTTTGGCTTTATAATCCGTTACTCCCGAGATTTCGCAATGCGTTGTGGCTCCGCCCAAAGTTTCGTTGTCAATTGTTTCCCCTATGGCAGCTTTCACCAAATAACTTCCTGCTAAAAAAATGCTTCCTGTTTTATCTACAATTAAGGCCTCATCGCTCATGATAGGCAAATAAGCACCTCCCGCTACACAGCTTCCCATCACTGCTGCAATTTGTGTTATTCCCATACTGCTCATAATGGCATTGTTTCTAAAGATGCGACCAAAATGTTCTTTATCCGGGAAAATTTCATCCTGCATTGGTAAATAGACACCAGCCGAATCCACCAAATAGATAATAGGCAATCGGTTTTCAATGGCAATTTCCTGTGCTCTTAAATTTTTCTTTCCAGTAATGGGGAACCAAGCTCCAGCCTTTACAGTGGCATCATTGGCCACCACCATGCATTGCTTTCCCTTGATATATCCGATTTTCACTACAACACCTCCTGAAGGGCAACCACCATGTTCCTTATACATGTCTTCACCTGCAAATGCGGCAATTTCAATCGATTTTGATTTTGCATCAAACAAATAGTTGATTCGTTCCCGGGCTGTCATTTTGCCTTTTTCGTGATGTTTGTCGATGCTTTTTTGTCCGCCACCAAGTTTCACTTTGGCAAGTCGTTGTCTTAAATCTGAAAGAAGTAATTTATTGTGGTCTTCGTTTTTGTTGAAGTTAAGATCCATTGATGTATGTTTTGTTCGATGCTAAAATACAAACTTTAAAAGTCTTACAAAAGGAGGAGGCTTGGTTAAAGACTAATTATTTGTTAAATTAAATTACATGGTATTATATTCCTTGGAATATAAAATATTTATATGTATATTTGCTTTAAAATTTAAAATAATAGAAATGAAACATATCCTAACATTTGCTGGTAGCAATAGTTCAGATTCAATCAATAAACAATTGGCAATGTATGCCGCAGGATTAGTGAAAGAGGCCAAGGTTACCGTTTTGGATTTAAATGATTTTGATTTACCTATTTATAGCAAAGATTTGGAAGCAAAGAAAGGCATTCCCGAAAATGCAAAAAAATTTCATAATCATATCAGGGAAGCTGAAGGATTGGTTATTTCCCTTGCGGAAAATAATGGAGCTTATTCCGCCGTTTTCAAAAATCTCTTTGATTGGATGTCCCGATATGAGCAAAAAGTCTTTTTGGGAAAGCCTATGTTGTTAATGGCAACATCGCCAGGCGGTAGAGGAGGCGCTTCGGTCTTGGCCATGGCAAAAGACAGGTTTCCAAGACATGATGCCAAAATTGTAGCAGAGTTTTCATTGCCTTTGTTTAATGATAAATTTTCCAATGGAAAAATTACCGATTCTGATTTTGACAAAACATTAAAAGAAGCTGTACAACAATTTCAAAAAGAATTATAATTATGGAAATCAAACAAAGAGACGATGAAAAAAAAGGAGCTTTCTATGTTGAAATCAATGGACAGAAAGAAGCCCTTATGACTTACACGCATGCTGGTCCTCAAAAAATAATTATTGACCATACGGAAGTCAGCGATAAATTAAAAGGTCAAGGTGTAGGATATAAACTAGTGGCTGCAGCTGTTGATTATTTAAGAGACAATCATTTGAAAGTCATTCCATTGTGTCCTTTTGCTGCAGCGGTATTTAAGAAGAAGCATGATGAATATGCTGATGTTTTAGCATAAATGGCTACCTAGCAATCATCGAATATTGAAAACTTAAACTATGGGAGACATTTCAAAAGATATCAATTCAAGATTTCCAAACATTAAAGTGAAAGCTTTAATCAATATTCTATATACTGCAAATTGGATTTCTAGTTTTCAGAATGAATTTTTCAAACCTTTTGGAATTTCACCACAACAGTTTAATATTTTAAAGATTTTGAATGGTGCCAAGGAACCTCTTAAAGTTCAAATTATCAAGGACAGAATGATTGAAAGGTCTCCGAATGCCACTCGTTTGATGGATAAATTATGCGATAAACACTTAATTGAACGAATTCCATGTCCTGAAGATAGGCGAGTGGTGCACATTGAAATCACTAGGAAAGGAAAAGAGTTATTAAGTTCCATTTCAGATAATTTTAACGAAGAATTGATTAAAAATATCACAGAGGATGAAGCGCAACATTTGAGTGATTTATTGGATAAAATGCGTTAAAAAATTTAATTCAATAGTTTCCATGGAAACAAAAAAGAAAGCACATATAAATATGAAAACAATTGTTCACAAAGCAGACAGTAGAGGATTTGCCAACCATGGTTGGTTGCAAGCCAATCATTCCTTCAGTTTTGCTAATTATTACAACCCAGAAAAAATGAGTTTCGGAGCTTTGCGAGTATTAAATGATGACATCATTGCTCCAAAAATGGGATTTGGAACGCATCCTCACGACAATATGGAAATCATCACCATACCATTAAGTGGGAGTTTGAAACATCGGGATAGTATGCACAATGCCTGGCAAACCATAGAAGCTGGCGAAGTCCAGATTATGTCTGCGGGCAGTGGATTGCAACATTCAGAAATCAATGGTAGTGAGACAGCCTATTTAAATTTGTTTCAAATTTGGATTGTACCCAATAAAAGGAATGTGGAACCTCGTTATGACCAAAAACGATTTGAAAGTGCAGATAGAAAAAACAAACTTCAAACAGTGGTTTCTTATATCGACGATAGCATTGAGGGAAGCTTGAAAATTCATCAGGACGCAAGGATATCCCGATTGGATTTAGGCTCTGGAAATACTTTTGAATATAAGCCGAAAAGTAAAAACCATGGCGTGTATGTTTTGAACATTCATGGAAAATTATCGATAGATAAAAATGAATTGCAACAGAGAGATGCCATTGGTGTCTCAGAAACAGATTCATTTACTATTGTTTCCAATGAGGATTCAGAATTGTTGCTGATAGAAGTTCCCATGAACTAAAAACAAAAATTGAATACGCTAAAAAGCATCCTATTTGGGATGCTTTTTTCATTTAAAAAATACGATATTTGTAATTCCCTTAAAATTTTAATTATGGCAATGAATAAAAACACGGTATTGGCTTGGGCCACAACCATTATGATAATAGTAGGAATCGGATTGATTGGGCTTGGTGCCTTTAGGTATGATGATGTCGCAGGCTATGGCTTCGCTTCAGTAGGAATAGGCTTTTTTGCCATAGCATGGGTTTTCAATGCACTAAAAGGAAGAGTATGAAATCAAAAGTCAAACAATGTCTATTGTCAGCCCTTTTAAGGTAACCCAATCCAATACTAACACATAACTTATTCTAAGAAATGAGCGACGATAAAAAAGTAATTTTCTCGATGCGAGGTCTTACCAAGACCTTCAAAGGTGCGGATACACCAGTTCTAAAAAATATTCATTTAAGTTTTTTCTATGGAGCCAAAATTGGAATTTTGGGCCTTAATGGTTCTGGAAAATCTACCTTATTAAAAATTATTGCAGGAGTCGATAAAAACTATCAAGGTGATATCACATTCCTTCAGGATTATTCTGTAGGCTATCTAGAGCAAGAACCACAATTGGATGATAGTAAGACCGTTATGGAAGTAGTCCGTGAAGGTGCTGCGGAAACTGTTGCTATACTTGATGAATACAATAAAATAAACGACATGTTTGGTTTGGAGGAAGTCTATTCCGACCCAGACAAAATGCAAAAATTAATGGACAGGCAAGCGGCACTTCAAGATAAAATTGATGCCTCTAATGCCTGGGAGCTGGATACTAAGCTAGAAATTGCCATGGATGCCTTGCGCACGCCTGATGGCGACAAGAAAATATCTGTGCTATCGGGTGGAGAACGTCGTCGCGTTGCATTATGCCGTTTATTACTACAGGAACCAGATGTGCTGCTTTTGGATGAGCCAACTAACCATTTGGATGCTGAATCTGTACATTGGCTGGAACAACATTTATCACAATACAAAGGAACTATCATAGCAGTAACCCATGACAGGTATTTCTTGGATAACGTTGCAGGTTGGATTTTGGAATTGGATAGAGGTGAAGGCATTCCATGGAAAGGCAATTATTCATCTTGGTTGGACCAAAAATCAAAACGATTGGCCCAGGAAAGCAAAACAGCATCCAAACGTCAAAAAACACTGGAGCGTGAGTTAGAGTGGGTTCGTCAAGGAGCTAAAGGTCGTCAGACCAAACAAAAGGCTCGTTTGAACAATTATGACAAATTATTGAGCCAAGATCAAAAGCAATTGGACGAAAAACTGGAAATCTACATTCCAAATGGACCGCGATTGGGTACCAATGTGATCCAAGCTGTTGGGGTGAGTAAAGCTTATGAAGACAAATTATTGTATGAAGATTTGAATTTCAAATTGCCACAAGCTGGAATTGTGGGCGTTATTGGCCCTAATGGTGCTGGTAAAACCACCATTTTCAGAATGATTATGGGTGAGGAAACACCAGACAAAGGAGAGTTTCAGGTTGGAGATACCGCAAAGCTGGCATATGTTGACCAAAAGCATTCCAACATTGACCCTGAAAAATCCATTTGGCAGAATTTCAGTGACGAACAGGAATTGGTACTAATGGGAGGAAGACAAGTTAATTCGCGAGCTTATTTAAGTCGTTTTAACTTCTCTGGAAGTGAACAAAATAAAAAAGTAAAATTGCTTTCTGGAGGCGAAAGAAACCGTTTGCATTTGGCCATGACATTAAAAGAAGAAGGTAATGTATTGCTTTTAGATGAGCCAACTAATGATTTAGATGTCAATACATTAAGAGCATTGGAAGAGGGTCTTGAAAATTTTGCGGGTTGTGCGGTTGTCATTAGTCACGATCGTTGGTTTTTGGATAGAATCTGCACACACATTTTGGCCTTTGAAGGCAATTCTGAAGTGTATTTCTTTGAAGGAAGTTTCAGCGATTATGAAGAAAACAGAAAGAAACGACTTGGTGATGTTGCACCTAAAAGGATAAAGTATAAAAAGTTGGTAAGGTAATCCAAATTATAAAACGAAGAGCTTGCATTTTGCGGGCATTTTTATCATTCAGATTTTTGGTAAGCTTTCAATTTTGCCTTTAGTTTGTAAACTCTGAAAAGGTTTATGGCCAATAAAATAAAAAGTGTTATAATGGTGATTGACAGAATATTTACAACCCTATTCATGTCTTGGATAGTAATTTCATCTAAGATAAGACTAATCATTATGTACATTATTTATTGTCATATAAATGACTTTCAGTAAAATCCTTGTAGCTTTCATCCACATCAGTTTTGAAGGCATCAGATTCCAAAAGACGTTTGTTCTCGGCTTTTAATTTGTACATTTTAATAATGGCAATTACAATAAAGACAAGAAAAATGGCAGCGGTAACAATAAGCACAATGGTTAGTTGCATGGTGCTTACGATAAGGGATAGGTTAGTTAAATTAAGCATAACTTAATATGTTTTATAATTGATTTGGACTCCAAATATACACTTTTAATTAATTGAGTAACTATTTCAAATTAAAAAAGTTATGAAGAATTTTGCATTTCATCGAAAAAAATATTCGATAAACGGTTATTTATACCAGTTTAACTGCACAATCTCAATATCAGAATTATTTTCTTTTACAATGGCTTTAAATTTTCCAACATCGCTCAATCCATCGGTTCCCCTGTAATGGTATGGGTAGACTTTTTTCGGTTTAAAATCCAAAACCGCACTAGCAGCACTCTCCACAGTCATTGTATATGGCAAGTTCATACAAACAAATGCAATATCAATATTTTTTAGGTTTCGCATTTCCGGAATATCTTCTGTATCCCCAGAAATGTAAATGCGCTCATCACCCAAAGTCAAAACATAACCATTTCCTCTACCTTTTTCATGGAATTTTAATGCTTCTTTTCGCAGATTGTACATCGGAATGGCTTCCACTGTAAGATTGTCAAAAGTTTTTGACTCGGAGTTGTTGAGTACAATGGTTTCTTTGGTTTTTAATTCAGGCAATTTGTTTTTGACCGATTTGGGGACAATCAAGGTAGCCATGCTCAAATCCAAACCTTTTAAAGTTTCGGCATCCATGTGGTCGCCGTGAATGTCAGTAATCAATAAGTATGTTGGTTTTTCTTTATCCTCAAATAGATTTGCTCCACCTACAGGATCCACATATATAACAGCATCTTTGTATGCTAATATCATGGTTGCGTGCTCAATAGGAATGATACTCAAAGAGTCGGAATGTGTTGTCTCATGCATTTGATCAGCTGTTTCCGAAGCGATTTCCACTATTTTTTCGGTTTTATCCTTACATGCAGTTATGGTCAATAGGATGACTAAAAATTTAATTGCTTTCATAATTTTGGTTTTGAATCACCTTAAAGATAAGAACTTGTGAACACTTTGTATTAAAATGTAACATTTTTATAACATCCACTACCAATAATTTAAGCAGTAATAATTTTGAAACTCACATTTTTTAACGAAATTGCTACTCACTAAAAATTTGTTCAACACAATTAAAATACGCAATATACTATGTCTGACGATTTCGATTTATTAGAAACCAATTCTAACCAAAAAAATGAGAAAGTGGATGTCAATTGGGGAAAAGCCATTGATACTATGAAATCCAAATTGGCACAGGAAGATGACCCTGAAGTACGCCAAAAAATACTGAACGCAACATTGGATGATGTAGTTGGCATGGCGGAAAAAGACCGTTCAACATTATTGGATGCCATTAAGGATTTAACTGATTATCAAGATGAAGTTGGAATTCTTTTTGAAAAATTCTCTTCATTGAATGCCAAAGAGCAAAAAGTCATTGACGATGCCCAAAAAGCTTTGGAACGTGCCAAAATTGAATTGGAAGATGCCCTAAAAAAACCCGATACATGGTGGAACAATCTGTGGGGACGAAAAAGTAAAATCAAGAAAGCAGAACAAGATTTGGAAACTGCAGAAAAAACGCGTGCTGCCGCTGATAATAAGGCCAAAGCCATGTTTCAAGAACGAATCGAAACTGCTGATGTGCAAACCTTATTGAGTGAATTATCATTCAAATCTCAAGCGGCTGTCACTCGCCTTAAGAATCGTGAAGTCGAAATCAAGGAAGTTGAAGATAAATTACAGGATGCTATTGTTGAGGCTACAAAAAATCATACCAAAGCTTTAGAGAAAAAGAAAGAAGTAGAAGGAAAGCTTGAGGAAAGTTATGCCTTATTGAAACAGGCAAGACAAGAGTTGGAAGAAATTGTCGACAAACAATCGGCGGAATATGCCCAAGCCGTTGGGAAAGTGACTACTCTTGAACAGAAAGTTGAAGAATTGGAAGGACTTAAAAATGCGTACACCACTCTGGCAGCATCCAAAGATAGTTTTGTACACAAGCACAATTTGACCATCAAAGTATTGACTTCATTACGAAGCAATTTACAAACACATCGTGCCAAACTGAAATCGGATACCGAAGAGCGTCTGAAGTATTATGATGGTTATGTGGTTGCCTTGAAAGCTAGGACAGACCAAGAATTTGCCGCCATTTTAGAGCATTTAGGTGTCAAGACCGATGAGCATATTGGTGAGACCTTAGCCGCAATGCATACTGCAAGTGCCAAAGCGCGTCAGGAGATGATGGACAATATCCCTGTTCACGAAAAAGTGATGCAAGGGGTATACAGTAGTTATGCCGAAGCACTTCAGGAAATACGTAACAAAGATGCCGACATCCAAAAGAATTTTGCAGAGCGTTATGGCATCGACATGAAAGAAATTTTTGAGGATTATTATAAAGCAGATGCCACTGCGCCTTCAGGAGGTGATGATTCCGGCAAACCTGCTGGTAACCCAAAACCAAAAGAAAGCAACGACGATTTGTTGTCATAAATTTAATCAACAAAACCTTTCGGGTTTTTTGCAAAACCCGAAAGGTTCTCCAAATAGATAATGCGTGAATTCGTGGCAAATTTTTGCCAATTGAATACTCTCTAGAAATGTCCATAAACCATATCGTTACCCCTTTGGATTCTGCTGTTCTTGACAGCAAACAACAATACATTTTTTATCATAAAATGATTGATTTTGTGCTAAAGGAATTGATTGTGAACATTCAGAAAAATGCACTCTGTACACAGCAAGAGATTGTTTTTTTTAAGCAATATTCAGATTTGTTGCTCTATTCCATCGAAGCCATGCGTGTAAAGTATATGTATGATGATGAGGATAATATGAAAGTGGATTTGACCGATTCGGGTTTTCCAAATTATCTTGAATTTCGTTATTTGTTCAACGATCTATCACTTCGGGAAAATTATATCAATAAATTGAAGGACGTAGGAGAATTACAGGAGGAATTTCTTGACCAATTATTGAGAAAGAAAGAACCCATCAAGCGCGATAAACTATTTCAGGCGGCTTCAATAGTGTATTATACATCTGTAGAGCAAAAATACATCTACAACCGATTCGTCCAGGGAAAAATCATTGATGCACCTTCGGGAAGCAATGCCACTTACATGACGAGCTGGAGTTTTTATGATGTAGCATTGAACAGACCGTTCATTTGTTTTATGTATTTTGATTATGACGGGAAAGATGCCTTTAAAGGCCGAGAAAACATATATGAAGTGTTGAAAACAGTGGCCGACCGAGATATGGCTTTGGATACGATGGCCTATGCCATAGACAGAAAATTGCCTGAAGTTTTGCCAAAACACATCAAACGGATTGATTTGGGACCATTTCACAATGTGTTTGCAAAAGATGAGAATGACGTCACACATACTATTTTAAAAAGCATCGCACTAAAGGAAATACCTTTGGAGTCCTATGCCATTAGCTTGTCAATCGACGAGGTGTTTTCTGGAAGCCAATTTCAGGAAGGCAGTTATTTTTCGAAGCAAACGCTTCAAAATTGGAGTAGAAACATAGAACAGAATTACATTTTTGCACCTCACAGAATCATTCAATTATTGTACAACAAAACACCGGAAGTCATGAATAGACTGGCAAGACCTCCAATTCAGATTTCGGAAATGAAAAATAAATGAGACACAGCTTGAAGTCTTCGGTTTGCAACATTCAAAACTGCAAATAGTAACTACAGCTGCAAACTAAAATAAAATGGAACACAACTCAACTTTTCCCATAAAGCAAACAGAACTCGATATGCTTCGTGATGAAGCCACATCCTATCTAAAAAGTGTGCAATGGGAGCAAGGCCAGCGTGCCAAAAACAAAGATAAGGATGCCAAGGACGAATCTATTTTATTGTATTTATCCCGAGCAAACAATGGAAGCAATGCCGCAGAAATCACTTCGGTTTCCAAAACGATTTTAGAACTTAAAAAACGACTCTTGCCAGATTCGATTGCAATTCCTGTACTGTTGAACCAAACTTTATATGCGGTTCAAGAAGCAATTACACTTGGTATTTGGATCAAGGACAGTTATTACGATGCTTCAGGTTTGTCTGGTTTAAATGAACGTAAATCAACTCTCGACACTTTGGGAAAACGGGAGTACGAAAGCAAAATGCAAACAGCCACAGCTTTTATGTTGTTTGCCACAGCTTATAATGTTTTGCACAATTTGAAAACCGTTGCTTCGGATGATTTGAGCGTCATGAAACAAAAGTTTGCAGGCATTCCCGAAGTATCTTTATTATCACCATTAAAGGGAATTTCTTGTGCCTTGTTTTATTATGACAAATATTTAAGCCATCCAGACATTATCAAAAGCGATAAGGATGTAGTTGATTTTACAGTGGTTTACTGTGAAGCATTGATTGATGAAATCCAAATGCGAAAAAGCACTTTGGAATATCAAGAAACCATTCTGGATAGAACTTATAAACTTGAAAAATCCGATTTTGCCATATCTGGATGGAACAACACATTTTCTGGTGCCGCGAAAAGTATTGAGTTCAACAAAGTAAAGTTTGAACAAATCGTTGGCAATCGTGATGCGAAGCATTTTGCACGACGTTTGACCGAACGCATGTTGAGTTATGATTTTACGGCGAAGAAAAATCCGTTTCAGGAATTGGGCGGATTTATGCCTGTGTTCATGGGCTACGGAATTCCGGGAACTGGAAAAAGTATGCTGATTGCTGCTATTGCTACACGATTAAAAGAACATTGCGACAATCTTGAGATTCCATTTTTGTTCCATCCAATGCCTGATACGTTGATTTCAACATTCCAAGGCGGTTCTGCTGAAAAGATGGTGGAATGGATGAAACCGTTGCAAGACCCATCCAAATTGATTTTCGCTCCCATCGATGATGCCGAGAACAATCTACAGGAACGAACTGCACAAGGGGTTTCCGCAGGTGTGAAGGAAGTGATAGCTGTGTTTTTGCGTTACACAGAAGGCGCGTATGCTGTCAATTATGGCAACAGTTCCATTGGATTGTTTACCAATCTTCCCGAAATGTTGGATAAGGCTGTCATTTCTCGTGTGCAAGGTCGATTCAAGATTGATGGCGCACGGTCCGAACACGACTTTTTGGACCAAGATTATCTTTGGTGGAAAAAATTGGAAAGCACGATGCCTAATTTCATCAATATGAAAAATCCAGAAAATTACTCCTATTTAAGTGATCAAAAAGTGGCGAAGAATATGGGTGAAATTTTAAATGTGGTCGAAAAGCCTTCCGAAGAACGAGTTTTGGAAGTCTATCATAAAGTTGAAAAACATCACAAAACGGATGACCATTTGTTTTATGCGAACCTTTACAAAGACATGCAGCAAGTTTTTCCCTTCTTTTCATCTCGCGATGTCAGGAACATTCAATCTGCTATTTCCTTGCGCTTGACAGATTTTGATTTGGATTCCTCTTGGTTTGACAATCCTGATGTGTATTTCAAAAAAGATTATGACACCAAATTGGGCATGCTTCAGGAATTGATGCGCGCCAACATGAAAGGCTTGGATTTTTCCGAAATTAGAAGACAGGAAGTTGTCAGATATTTGGACAACGTTGCAACCATTGCCGACACTGACTTTAAACGACAAGTGGATGCACGAATCAACCAATTGAATATAGAATTGCAGGCAAGAAATAAGTTTGAAAATGAGTAGTGGCAAACTAAAAAACATTACCCACAAAATTCTCTCCAAAGCTTGGGCGACCTTGTACCAAATTGATTATGATTATCAATTTGAAAATGGAATATGGAAACGTTTGTCTAGAGAAACCTACGACCGTGGGAATGGTACAGGCATCCTATTGTACAATCGAGAAAAGAAAACTGTCATCCTTACCAAACAATTTCGAATGCCTTCTTATCATAATGACAAAAACGATGGAATGTCTATAGAAGTGTGTGCTGGAGCCATTGATAAAAATGAATCAGCAGAATCCACCATCATTAGAGAAGTGGAAGAGGAAGTTGGTTATCGGATTCAAAAAGCAGAACAGGTATTTTCGGCCTATTCATCTCCAGGAGCGCTTTCTGAAAAGATGTATCTTTTTATCGCGGAATATAATGATGACATGAAAGTCAATGATGGTGGTGGAGTTGAAAATGAAAATGAAGAAATTGAAGTCCTTGAATTGAAATTCCAAAAAGCCATTGAGATGGTTTCTTCCGGTGACATCCAGGATTTTAAGACCATTATGCTGCTTCAATATGCGCAAATCCATAAATTATTAGATTGATGGAAAAACTAAAAGCAGCCAATTTTTATAGAGACGAACTAATTCCCATCAGTGGCAAATTGGTGGAACGTTACAATCAATGTTTGGTCACCTTAGGTCTTACACCTACAAAACTGACCACTTTTTCAATTGATGGCATTGGTTGGAGCCCAGAAATAGCTGAGGAGAAAAAGGAGGTTCACTATTTGAACGTTGGCGAGGCAAATCCGAGTGGTATTATTATTTCTCCCCTGCAATATAGAAAACCTGTCTATAATCCGTTTCATTCGTTTGACAGGGACATGATGCAGCAAGTCTTCGATATACATGGTGAAAGAATTAATGACATTACCAGAGATTGTGCAATTTGTATTGATTTTGACCAGCATATTGATACATTTTATGAGCCTTTGGATGTTCTGAAATATGACAAAATAGCTATTAATTTTAAGCTTATCAACAATCTCGATAAAGCACAGAAGGAACAATTGGCATTGATTGAGACCTTCAGAAAAGGGAATAATTTTATTGATGAGACCATTCACCAGCAATTGTTGGAATCTGCCAAAACTTATGGCGATTTGCGCAACCGTGATTTAAAGCTTGAGGAATTGCAATTTAAAACAGATTCTTTCTATACCTGTGCATTTAACGGAATTTATATACTTCGAGATTTTATAACGCCTATCGTCGTTTTTGAAGATGAAACATGGTATAAAGAAGCCATAAAAAATACGGTCTATGATGTTTTGATTTATCATATTTCACAACCCGAACTGATGGAGAAACTGCGTGATCATGTCATCATAGAATATGATTTGGAAGAAGTAGTCAAAACTGAACGTTACGACCGAGTCAAAAAATTCATGTTTGCTCAATTCTTGAAAAACACCCAGAATCCCGTCAAGGACATTCTTAATGACAAAATGCTATTCAAAAGCTATTTGAATAAATTGGATATCGACAACAGAAAAAAGGTGATGAGCGTCGAGTTGTATCTTGAAAAATTAGAGGTCAGCAATGAGTACAAGATTGAAGATATTGTGGACTTCAAGCTCTTTGAAGCTTTGCACGAGCCACATTCGTCATTGGACGCCAAACATCAAGATTTGATTTGGAAATTATTGGTTAATGTATCGCCTTTGGATGTATTGCATCAGTTTTGGTATGATAAGGTAGCATTTTATAAAACCTATGAAACTTGGGATGAATCCTTGAAGGATTGGGTAATTGAGGTCATTAGTAACAATATTTGAGAATTTTAGACTAATTTTATAGAAACCATCATTTGTAAATTTAAACAAAATGACTTTAGAAATCATCGTATTTATTAGCTCAATTTTATTCGGAGTTTTATTGTACTGGCGCGAATCATCAGGCAACGGATTGTATCGTTTTTTCAACAAACTTATGTATTCCAAGAGACTTCAAATGTCACCAAATGACCCAACAGGATTTCTGTACCAACAAAAGTTTCTATTGCGATTGGTTTTTGTTACCGCAATTGTAATCGTTGGTATAGTAATCGCTCGATTTTTGATTCCTATTGATTTAGCGACCATTTCTGTTTTTGCATCTATCATTGTTGGCACACTTCTAGGCACATATATAGGAGGATTTGTATTAAAATCAGAAAAAGTCATTGACACACATGCAGATTCATTGGAAGAAAAATTTGACCATGCTATTGAGCAAGGAAGAGATTTTGTAAATGATATTACGACTCGTCAACCAAAGGTCATCGAAGAAGCTGAAAAGGAAATCGAAAAAGATCCAAATCAAAAAAGTGCTCGAGAACGATTGAAAGACAAAGGATTGATGTAATAACGAACCATTAAGAAATTTCAATTTAACCAACAATAAATCATGCTTAAAAGTTACTGGAATAGAGGACGAAAACAAAAAACCATCACACTTATCGGTGTCCTTATTTTATTAGTGTTATTGTTTTTTCTTCGCGATGATTATCAACCATTTTTATTATTTCTCAGAAAGTACATTTTTGTGATTCTGGTATGTGCACTCGTTCTGTTTTTTGGGTTAAGAAGCTTCCGAAATTCCGCAAGTACTGGAAAGCGACTGGGAATTTTAGGATTGCTGATTGTTTTTTTTGGATTGATTTATTGGATTGGGTGGCATTATAAAATGTACGATTACATGAAGACATACAATGTTTTCAATAATCTGAACCGTATAGAAATTCACGAATTGCCTTTGACACAAAACGAGCGTATTCAACCCCTAAGAAATATTTTTTCAATGGCGAATGAATCGGTTGGGGAAACCAAAGATGTATCACTTCCACACTTAGTTCGGGTGGATGGAGAAAATAAATGGACCATGGCCATCCAGCCCTCCGAAAAGTATACCTTGCAACAAATCAGTGACAATACCGAAGAGGTGTTTGCGGTTTCAAGCACATCGCCATTTCCACGTTTTTCGAGTGAGAACCGTATTCCCGTGACTTTTTCAATTGGAGAATCCTTAAAATTTAGTCGCAATACTTATAATGCCGTTGTGCAACGTTTCAATATTTTTCAGTTGTTTACCATGGAGCCTGGCGATACGTTTTACATGAAAAATGATTCTGGCAAATGGGTAGAAGTGGTGAGCCTTATTAAATGGAAAGGTTTCTTTTTTCCCTATCCAACATTTGGTGGCGTGATGATTATTGATAGTGGCGAACATAATTTCAATGATTATGTAGAACGTGTTTTGATTGGAAAAGGAACCTATGTGAGTCCAGGTGAGATGAAGAACTATCCATTTTTGACCAAACAAAATACTCTCTCAGAAAAAGTATCACGACTTGAGGCAGAATCCTTGAAATTCTTGGGTGGTTTTACAGACCCATTACCTTGGAAGATGGAGACTGCGGTTAAAATTCCAGACTTGCCAGACGACCAGAATGAACAGCCTTTTGTGACCGATTTTAATTTCTCGGGAGTGGATGCAAATGCTTATAGCGGATTGTATCATTGGTTCGGTCTGGAGCCGATTGGCGATGAGCGTACCAGCTTAACGTATAGTGTGTTTGTCCCCGCGGATGGAACGGATGCGTTATACTATTATGACCATGCTGCCAAAAAGCAAGGATATGCTGGTGTTTCGGCGATGCCTCTAAAAATGATTGAATCCCGTAAAGAGTTTGATTGGTCAGTGAACAAACCAGTGGAATTTAGGCCCTATATCAAAGATATTGCAGGCAGACGGCGTATGTTCTTTTTGGGAACGGTATCAGCCATCAAGGATGATTCAGCAAAGTTTGATGGTTCGGCAACTCCCGATTTGGCATTGATAGACAGTGAATATCGTGATGTTGTTTGGATTGATGTGAAACATCCTAGTGAATGGGACAAAACGGTTTATAATCAATTGAATGAAGCTTGGCGTGCCAGTGAAGGTATTGGGTATTATTATGATGAAGATAAACCTACAGATATTGATATGATGCAGAAGGAGGTAGACTCTATCCGTTCCATACCGAAAATTAATGAAAATGCTGAAGAGATTGAACGATTGCAACGCCAGATAGACTCTTTGAAATCTACTGGAAATTGATGTGTAGGAAGATTTACAAACTCACTCAAATAAAAGTTGCATCTTAATATTGCTTCTTTTGTATGGTGAATTTGGTTCTACTGGGATTTCAACAAAGCCATATTTCCGATAGATGTAAATAGCATTTTCCAATTTAGTATTAGAGTAAAGCATGAGTCCTTTGAATTTGTGTTCTTTGGCAAAATCAATGCAGTGTAGCATCAATTGTTGTCCAATCTTAAAGCCTCTATACTTTGGTGAGACTGCCATTTTGGTCAACTCAAATACTCTTTTATCTTTTGTGGGCATCAAAGCAACAGTTCCTACGATGAAGTCTTCTAATTTTGCAAAGAAAATATGCCCTCCTTTGTTGATGATGTAATGTTCGGGTTTGCTCAAAACTTCTTCATCAAATGGTTCGACATAAAAATGTGTACGGAGCCATTCAACGTTCAAATCGTAAAAATCCTTGGCATAAGATGTATGGAACCCAATGATTTCCATAAATCTTAGTAGGTATCATATCCCATTAAAATTGCTGTGAGCAATGACAGGAATAAGGTAAGAATGGCAATGGTTCTATTGGTCGTTTTTTTGCTTATAAATCTAAAAACGGTCATAATTGGAATCACACAGCCAATCAAGATTATTGGGATGGTGATGAATTCCATAATGGCTATCAGCACAGTATGGTCCCATTTTTTGAGATAGGCATATTGCATAAACAATATATAGCATAGCGCCAAAGCACTTCCAATCAATAATGAGATGTCTATTTTGGATTGTTTAGTTAGTTTCATTTTTTTGTTGGTTGGCTCTCATAAAATCCGTGATTAAATAGGTAATCAATTTTCCGACTTTTACTTCAGTGTCAGGTGTTGGAGCTGCTTCGCAAATATGAAGATAGTGAGCTTTTTCACACTTTCCAAAATGATTGACAAAAGCTCTTGCTTTCTTCACGCTATAACCACTAGGCGTCATGGCACTGCTTGGAATATTTTTTATGGCATCACAATCTATTTCGATACCAAATGGTTTTTTTGAAACAAAATCTGAAGCACGTGACAATTCTGACTTAAAAGTGTTTTCATTTCTGATGGAAATGGCTTCAAATGTATTGTATTTGATGGTCCTAAATTTATCCAACCTTTTAAAAATAATATCTGGTGTATAATTTTCATGCAATCCGAAAATAAAATAATTCTTTAAAAAACCTTCGGCATAGGCATAACTGAATCCGTTGCCACTATGTCTGCCTTCTTCTGGCCTAAAGTCGGAATGTGCATCAAAATTAACTACGTTAATAGGTTTTTTGAGCGTTAAAGCAGTGCCTTTAATAGTTCCGTACGCATTATTGTGTCCTCCACCTATGATAATTGGAATTTTCCCAGCTTTCACAATTTGATGTACCAGATGAGTGACATGCACATCGATTTGTGCTACTTTCTTACGTGCTTTATTGATATCCTTTTTGCTCGTTTGATTATAAGTTTTCAACTTTTCCATCTCTTTTGAAAAGTCCAAATGTCCTAGGATGAGTACCTTATTCGGATTGGTAAAAGCATTACTTTGAATATTTAACAAAACTTTTAGAGTTGCTTCCCAAGCCCTTGCAGTGCCTGTGTTTCCGTAGTTTGCAAACACGCCAATATCTTCCTTGATACCAAAAACAACGTAGTTAACGTCCAAAGTTGATAACCAATCGTATATATTGTTGAAGTCTGTAGCTAACTGTACATGTTCACCAAATTTGGATTCATTGGTTCGATTTTTTAAAAGTGATTTTAAATCATCGTTTTTAAAAAGAATAAGTTTATCCATTGAGGAAAATGATTAGTTTATCAATCATAAAAGTACATTTAATTACCTCCAACTTCAAAAAAAAAATTATTTAAAAAAAAACCAGTTAAAACTAAAAAGTAAGAAACTTATGGAAAATTCAAATAACAGTAAAGGCACAGGTTTAAAAATTGCATTAGGAATCTTATTGGCCTTATTTTTAGGTACAGGATTTTACACTTCTAAACTCTACAACGAGAAGAAAGAAACGGAAGCTACACTTGTTAAAGAAAAACAACAAGTGATGAACGACTTGAACAACATGGCAAAACAATACGACATTGTTATCGGTGAGAATGAAACCGCCAACAATGATTTGATTGAAGCCAGAAACCGTATTCAAGGGTTGATGGATTCTCTTCAAGTCTCTCAAAACAGTGTTGCCAGCCTTTGGAACTACAAAAAGAAATATTTGTCACTTCAGGAGGAAATGAACACATTGTTGACTGAAAACGACAGGTTGAAAATTGAAAATTCCTTATTGGCAACATCATTGGACAGCACCAATGTTAAATTGGCTGAGCGTACAATGTTTACTGATTCATTATTGATTCAGAATACAGAAATCTCCAATGTTCTTGAGAATGCTGCAGTGCTTCAAACAGTAGGCCTTAAAGCTTTTGGTGTCATTGAAAGAAGTTCAGGAAAACTGATTCCGACCGAAAGAGCTAGTAGAAGTGATAAGATTAGAGTGTGTTATACTGTAGCCAAAAACACTTTGGTAGGTGCAGGTGATAAAGAACTATATGTACAGGTAACCGATGCTAAAGGAAATATTCTTGGCGCAAATGAGCAAGTGACTGTTGGTGATGAAATGGTAAATTATAGCATCATCAGTAAATTCAACTACGAAAACAGAAGTTTGAATATTTGTGAGTTTGTATCTCCAAGCGGTGATTTTGCCGAAGGACGTTATACAGTGAATGTGTACAACTCAAAAGAATTGGTTTCAACAACCGAATTCACATTGAAATAATAAACAACTGATATAAAACTAAAAACCCGGAAGTTAATCTTTCGGGTTTTTTTATGGAATAACTTGTCCACTGATGATGACTTTATCAATGAGATTATCACCAAATGCATAAGGCAACTGGTTATAATTTGAGATTTCTTTGGTAATGATCAAATTTGCTTTTTTCCCTCTACAAATACTTCCATATTGGTTGGAAACTCCCATAGCATAAGCTCCATTGATGGTTGCTGCATTAATAGCTTCCTCAGGAGTCATTTTCATTTTGATGCACGCAGTACTGACCACAAAATTCATATTGCCACTAGGCGTAGAGCCAGGATTATAATCTGTAGCCAATGCCAATGGTAAACCAGCATCCATTAGACGACGTGCTGGTGTATAGGGAATGCTCAAAAAATAGGAACAGGAAGGTAGGGCTACTGGCATTGTATCCGAATTTTTTAGCGCTTGAATATCTTCTTCCGTGAGTTCTTCCAAGTGGTCTACAGAAAGCGCATTGTATTTTACACCAAGTGCCACACCACCAAAGGCATTAAATTGGTTGACATGGATTTTGGGAATAAGTCCGTGCTCGGTTCCTGCTTTTAGCACACGCTCGGTATCTTCCAAAGAAAAATAGCCTTTTTCGCAGAAGACATCAATATAGTCAGCCAATTGTTCTTTTCTGACTTCAGGAATCAATTCGTCAATTACCAAATCCAAAAAAGCGGAAGGCGAATTTTTATATTCTTTTGGAATGGCATGGGCTCCCAACAGCGTTGCTTTTATTTTGGCTTTGGATACTTTATTGAGACGTTTGATGACGCGAAGCATCTTGAGTTCGGCATCCACCGTCAAACCATAACCTGATTTGATTTCTATGGCTCCAGTACCGAGCTTGATGACATTATTTAACCGCTTTAATGATTGTTCATAAAGCTCATCTTCACTTGTGTTTTGTAAGGTTTCTGCAGAGTTTAAAATCCCACCGCCACGTTTTGCTATATCTTCATAACTCAATCCGTTGATTCTATCAACAAATTCCTGTGAGCGGTCACCGGCAAAGACAATGTGTGAATGGGAGTCGCACCACGCTGGCAATACCATTTTTCCTGTGGCATCAATGGTTTCATCAACCTCATAGCCTGGATAGTCATCCATGCTTCCAAATTCCACGATGGTGTCGTGCTCAATCAATACATAAGCATTTTTTAAGGTTGGAAGAAGTTTCATGTCATTTCCTTTAACAACAGTAACATTGGATGTTCTTACCTGAAGTAGCTCTTTGATGTTGATGATGAGAATGGACATATATCGTGATTGAAGTCTAAATGTAAGGAATTTTGAAAAATAGTTATTCTTTGATGAATTTGAAAGTGGTATTTGAATTGTCAAATTTGATAAAATACATTCCTGCTTGAAGAGATGAAATATCCAAGGATTGATTGACAGGCAGCGTTGTATTTAACATTTGTTTCCCCAAGACATCAAAAATTTTAAGGGACAATCTCTCAGTAAAACCATTAAAATTTAGTATCTGAGTTGCTGGATTTGGAAATATTGAAATTTCTTCCAATGAATTTTCATTGATAGATAAAGTCACGAGCTGATTGTTGAATACATTGACTTTGTCATCAGCATAGGCAATGGAAGCTATATCCAAATCACCGTCATTTTCAAAATCAGCGAAGGTAAAGGTATAGGCTTGTCGTTGTGTGGCATCGATAACGACCTCTGGTTCAAAGCCGCCCACGCCATTACTTTTATACCACACAATATCATTTCCATTACCAGAAGTGGCGCTTGAGAGTACAAAATCAGGAAAACCATCATTGTCCAAATCCTGTAAGTCCAGACATGCAGGATTGGCAATACTAGTGGTTAAAGCAGTTTCGGTATAGGTGGCAGTGCCTGGTGTTACTTCATTTCGTTTGAAATAGGAAGGAACACCGTTTAAATCCGTTACCAAAATATCGCGGCTGTTATCCCCATCAATATCTTCGGCCATTACACTAAAAATATAATCTTTCGTATTGAGCGAAACCACGTTAGTATCTGCTGTAAAAATGCCATTCCCGTCATTATAAAACACTTCAATTCTACAATCGTTGGGAGTTCCAAAATTGACTGCATTGGCAATGACACTGTCAATATCACCATCACCATCAATGTCGTCCATTGCAAAGGCCCCAGGAAATGGAATGGTATTATTGATGATGTTCTTTGTTCCAAAGTTGCCCAAACCATCATTGGCAAACCAGATGACTTCGTTACCATCATAAGCAGATACACAGACATCCAAAGTCGTATTATTATCAATGGTTCGCACATACACCTGACTAGGTCCAACAATGGTGGATGAGATGATTTGTTCTGTACCAAAATTTCCAAATCCATCATTTTGGAACCAAACCAATTTGCCATCATTATAGGATGTAGAAACTATATCATTGAATCCATCATTATTGAGGTCTGCCAACGCCACACCACCAGCATTATTCAAGGTTGCCAATGCTGGAAGTTGCAACACAAAATTTCCTGAACCATCATTTTTTAACCAATACACCGAATTTCCAAGGGTGGTACTCACCACCAAATCGACATAGGCATCATCATCCACCAGACCAGACGTGATGTTGTAAGGTGCATTCCCACCAGGCTGTGGGAGTGCAATAGATTGGGTTTTATTGAATGTGGTTTGAGATTGCAATGCAATCACAAAAAAGCAACAGAAGACACTATGTAATAAACGTAATTTCATACTTGAACGTAAATAATTGAAACAAAAAAAAGCAAGTGGAGGATAATCAGCCACTTGCTTTTTGTAGTTACTTCATAGATTATTGTTTGATGAACTTAAAGGTTGAATCTACATCTTCAATCTTAAGGATATACATTCCGCTGTCTAAGCCTGAGACATCCAAGGATGTATCAAAGCCTATCGAAACATTCATCACCTTCTTTCCTAAACTATCATATACTGATGCTGAATGGACTTTCTGTATGTTTTTAAAGTTAAGAAAATGATCTGTTGGATTGGGATAAATGCTTATGTCATTGATTGATGCCTCTGATACACTCAGCACAATTAATTGGTTTTCTATATAATCGATAGTATCACTGAAGTTTCCTACAGCAGCGATATCCTTGTCCATGTCGCCATCAAAATCTTCGACCACAATATCCCACATTTGATGATTGTTGTTTGCAATGAATACTTCAGTTGCACTTGGGCTAGCATTGGCTGCTCCCTTAAAATAAATAATGGCATCATCGTTTGATCCTCCATCAGTAACAATGACATCATTAAGAGTGTCATTGTCCAAATCAACTACAAATGCAGTTCCTGGTCTGGTAATGATTGTATTGTTCTGTATGACATTCTCAACAGAAGGGCCATTCTTGGTTTTATTGTACCAAGAGACAATACCAGATACATTATCTACTTTGACCACATTGACTGTACCATCATTATTTACATCACCGACAAGGATATTTTGAATATAGGTACTGCCAGCATCCACAGAAACTGCATCCTTTATCCAAGATACGGTCATCGTACCACTTTCGACATATTGATTGTAAAAAATTTCAATAGTTTGTGTATTTACAAAAGCTACTACGGCATCTAAATCGCCATCACCGTCAAAATCTGCCAAGTCAATATTATACGGACCGTCAGTGGTTCCATTTTCTATATCCACTCCTGGCGTAAAATTTCCAGCACCATCGCCGGCATACCATACGGTTTTATTATCAGTGTAGGACATGGTGGCTAAATCAATGTTGCCGTCATTATTAATATCACCTGCAACGACTTGACCTGGAGCGGCAAGAGTACCATCAACAACAACTTCGGCACCAAAGCCACCCGTGCCGTCACTTAAAAAATAAACCAATTTATCTTGATTTACAGAAGTCGCAACGATATCTAGCCCGAATTGACCATCGATATTGGCAACGGTCAGTCCATCTACCCATTGAATGGTAGATGAAACAGTCGTTTCGATGGTGAAATTTCCCATACCATCATTTTTATACCATTTAATATAATCTTGGTTAGGCACATTATCGTTATAATCATAAGTCGCCATAACGATATCGATGTCACCATCACCGTCAAGGTCACCTGAAGCGATTTCGTAAGGTTCATTTCCGGTATTTGGGTCAATAGTCTGAACAGTGGCAAAAGGTTGAGCAAAACACAAACTTCCTATACAGAAAAAAAATAATAAAATGAGTAAATGTCTATCCATGAAAATAGGTTTTAGTATATACGCTAATATATTGATTTATTTTGATTTATAATTTATTTGAGCCCACCAACCATATCTTCAGGTTTTACCCAAGCATCATAATCTTCTGCGGTTACATACCCCAAATTAACGGCCTCTTCTTTTAAGGTAGTACCGTTTTTGTGGGCTGTGTTTGCTATCTCTGCTGCTTTGTAATAACCAATTTTGGTATTTAAGGCAGTTACCAGCATCAAGGAATTGTTCAAAAGTTGTTTGATAACTTCCTTGTTCGGTTCGATGCCCTGTGCGCAATGTTCGTCAAAACTCAAGCAGGCATCACCTAAAAGTTGAGCAGATTCCAAGACATTGGCGGCCATCATAGGTTTAAAGACATTCAGTTCATAATGGCCTTGTGCACCTCCCACGGCTACAGCCACATCATTCCCCATCACTTGTGCACAGACCATGGTCAATGCTTCACATTGGGTTGGATTGACTTTTCCTGGCATAATGGAACTACCTGGCTCATTGGCTGGGATGATGATTTCACCAATACCACTCCTAGGACCCGATGCCATCATTCGGATATCGTTGGCTATTTTATTCAAACTGACTGCCAATTGTTTCAGCGCTCCATGCGTTTCTACCAAGGCATCATGTGCTGCCAAGGCCTCAAACTTGTTTGGTGCAGTGACGAATGGCAATTCTGTAAATTTGGCTATGTATTCAGCCACGCGTTTTGAGTAGCCTTTGGGCGTGTTTAAACCAGTACCTACTGCCGTTCCGCCCAATGCCAATTCGCTTAAATGTGGCAAGGTGTTTTGAAGGGCTTTGATGCCATGGTCCAATTGTGCTACATATCCAGAGATTTCCTGTCCTAATGTCAATGGGGTGGCATCCATTAAATGGGTACGACCTATTTTGACGACGTTCTTGTACTCGTTTGCTTTTTTATGGAGTGTATTCCGTAATTGAATGACTCCATGCATAGTATGCTCCACCACCTTTTTGTAGATGGCAATGTGCATTCCGGTAGGGAAGGTGTCGTTAGACGATTGTGACTTGTTGACATCATCATTCGCTTTAATGACAGCGTCATCTTTGCCAATTTTTTTGCCTGCCAATTGCTGGGCTCGGTTGGCAATGACTTCGTTAACGTTCATGTTGCTTTGCGTTCCAGAACCTGTTTGCCAAATGACCAAAGGAAACTGGTCATCGTGCTTGCCTGCTAGGATTTCGTCACAGACCTGACCAATTAAATCGCGCTTTTCGATAGGAAGTACTCCCAATTCGCAATTGGTAAACGCAGCTGCTTTTTTTAAGTAAGCAAAGCCATAAACAATCTCCAGAGGCATGGAAGCTGCTGGACCAATTTTAAAATTATTGCGGGAACGCTCTGTCTGTGCGCCCCAAAGTTTGTCCGCAGGCACTTGCACTTCGCCCATGGTATCTTTTTCTACTCTGTAATCCATAAAATTCAAATAATTAATAGACTCACAAAGTTAGGGTTTTTGGGGAGAAGAAATTCAAATTTATCGGCATTCATTTGTTTAAAAGATGAAACATTAGTGTCAGATGTACCTTAAATTAAAATTTAAGTTTAGATTTGTCATTAGTTTTAAATCATCTCACTTGTTTAAACGTATGGGAATGATTGAAATAGCAACCAACCAAACCACAACGATTATATGAAACCAACTTACTTTTGTAGTATCGTCCTATTATGTCTTTTTAACCATCTTGCAGCGCAGTCCGTGTGTCAGGAGCAATTGGTCTTCAACAGCCCCATAACTGGTACTACCATTGGGCAATCAATTTTTATGTCTGGCTGCGAAGGTTATTTTGAATCTATCGAACTGAGTAGAGTGGACATCAATGACGACCTCACTGCGGACCTTATCATTTATAACGGTCAAACGTCAATTGGAGAACCTAGATATACTCAAACGGTGACCATCCCACAAGGGACAGGTACTTTTACCATAACATTAGCGGGTGGCACAGGAGACCTTTCCTTTTTTGAAGATAGTCAGTACACCTTCATGCTATCGCATCCTGATTTACAGTTGCAAGGCGCCATCGACGTCGATCTGTATACTGAAGGGCAGCTGTTTGTGGAAGTGGGGTTTGTCAATGCGGATGATTTATGGTTCAAACTTAACGTTGTTCCGACTTTGGGAGTGGACAGCATCCATCACAATGACGTTATTCTTTACCCAAACCCTGCACATTCCAACCTACAACTATCTGGCTTGGAGGCACCACAAAACTTTGCCATCTATACCATTTTGGGAGTGCAAGTGATGCAAGGAATAGCCCAAGAGGACCAAGCCATTGATGTCAACCAATTGGCCAATGGTCTTTATATTTTTAAATTGGATGACAAAAAAACTTTTCGGTTTTTGAAACATTAACCCTTCTTTTTTTTAAGTGTTAAAGACGTGTCGCAAGAATTGACCACCAAAGAACGAAAAAAGGCATTTGATACCATTTTCAATCAAAAGATTGTTCCTTTTTTGGAAAGCGAAGGTTTTGTCCGACCCTCAAAAACCCGCAAGCGCGTATTTAAACCCTTTGAGAAAGGCCTTTCGGTAGGCATCTATTTTGAGTTTAAAAATTTTGGTTCGGGATTTTATGACATCAGTATTGCCTATTATGATGACGAGTTAGGCGATGAAGACAGCGGAAACTATCTCGCCATTGCACTCATGAGAAAGCCTGCCATCAAAGCCAGAAATCTTGAAGAACTACAGGCCAATACCGATGCATGGATAGAAGACATGAAGCTAAAAATCATTCCTTTTATTAACGAACACAGTAACCATAAGGCCATTTTAAACTCAGATGGATTTTATTTCTCAAAGCATAACGAACAACAATGCAAAGAGTTGCTACAAAGAAAATCCATCGGTTGAAACCATTTATGCCATTAAACATAAAAAAGCGCATCAAGTATATGTTGATGCGCTTTTTTTATATGTTGTGCTGTTAAAAACTCAACATCCCACAGATGTAGGATCTACCAAAAAATTGGTCAACCTTACAGTAACAGTGATGTACTCGTCTGCCGAATTGCCAAGAATGTAGATGACGTTTCCGGTAAGGCGTCTTCCTACCACAGATTCATCAGACCCAAAATCACCTTCATAAGTATCGGACACGCTGGTAAAGTTGTACTGTATCTGCAATGCATCATACACCTCTCCATCGATGATGACAAAACCATCAACAGCATCATTTATTGTACCTCCAGCATACGAATAGGAGCCAGGCGTGTCATAAGATATACCACCCAGTTCTAATGTTAACTGCGCTTGGTGGCTACCAATGGTTATCATTTCTATACTCTGCAATTTTACCACTACACATTGTTGGCTCAAACGAAGCGATGAAGTGGCATTTGTTTCCAATCTGGTGGGTTCAAGTTCAGTAATTTCAAGTACTGCGGTGCCTTCAGTAGGTTGTGGTTGGTCATCATCGTTTTTGTCTTTAGAACAATTGAACATCACAAGGGCAAGTAGTAATACATAAAAAAGTCTCATAATTTAAGTTTGTTTTTTTATATACTATCGAGAGCTTTGCAAAATGTCATCATTTTCTGATAATTATTTTTTAAAAAAGTGTATTTTTAGGTAAAGAAGCATTGAAAAACTAGATGCCCACAACATATTAATCTTGCATTTTGTGTATCTAAAAAGATTTTGTAATGTTACTTTTCAATGCATTTTGCTTGTATAGTTGAGATATTTAGAAACCCCATTTTCTTTGAGCAAACATTTGTGGATAGTTCTAAAAAATTTAATTATAGCTTTGAAGTTCTTTTTTGATGGCCGTTTGAAGCGAATCGGTTAGGCTCATTATCAATATCATCTTGTTCATATTGTTTTGTTGGGCTGTTTGCATCATTTTGATTCCTGTTTGAAAATCCTGATAGTCCTTGGAGGTTTTTTCAGCAAACGATGGATAGTCCTTCAAATTGAAATGCTTTGGACTTTCTTCATGATCCATCCTCATTTTTCCCAATCCATCCATAATTCTACTCAAGCCTTCATTAGCTGTTTCAGAGTTTTTTTCATTGTAAAAATTCTCACGTTCGCATATCTTATAGTATCGTGTAATTTGCTTTGTGAGCGTCTCCGATTCCAATTGATATAACTTGCCGGTATTCAACATTTCGGTGTACGTATTGTCATAGACATTGAGCAACGAATTACCGGAATTGGGCATAGAGTTGAGAAAATAATCAAGATCTTTTTCCTCAAAACCAACATAGCTTAAGGCGAGCAAACTGTCACAGTCCTTTATGGCAGACACCATACTTGGCCAAGAATTATCTCGGTCGCCTACATACACCACTCTGTTCAAACGCTCCTTGGTCATGGACAGGTCTTCAACCATGTTTTTCAAATATTTTTTATTGGTCGCTTTTACTTGCCGTTCAGTATTCCATGTATTGATGCCCAATGCAATCAAAATCCCAATCACCACCAAGATAATTTCGCCAATGGCATAGATAAGATATCGTGAAAATCGATTTTCACGTAGAAGTCGTTGGCGAACGTTGCGGAAGAGCTTTATCATAAGTTAATTGATTTGAGATTCAATAGATTTTATTATGCCTTCAATCTCTAATCTCAATGGCAAATAGTTAGCTCTTTTTAAATTTTCTGAAGCTACTATAAATAAGTAGAGCTGGCTTTCAAACTCTTCATTTTCAAGAAATTTGAAATCATTGTTGGGAAAACGGCTGGGCTTTGCATCTAAAAGGGGATCATTGATGATGTTGAGATGCCTTCGGAAATTACCTTCTTTTAGAAAAAATTCATGTCCCAAATCCCTTCTTTCCACTACATAATCTTCCTGTCTCTTAACGTTTAGTAAAGTTGATTGCCAATCAGATAAGGATTTACGCAACTTTGAATCAGATAAAATGGACAGTTTGCCAGAGTTGATAATTTCCTGTACAGTGCCTTGAGTAGGTGAATATCTAGGTTCCATCTTAAAAATGCCTACCATGAGTTGGGAAAGTTCTTTTTCATCGAAATTAGGGAGCGAGGGTCCTGTATATTGTCCTAAAAGAATACTGTTTTTTATGTTGGCATCATTGACTTCTATCACTTGGTCAAGAGTGACCAAGTTGGATTTGAATTCTACCAATAAGGCCTTAAGCAATTGTTGTTCTGACGTTTTATTTTTTCTGGCTTCGTTCCAATTGTTTATCTGCAACGCAATTAAAATTCCAATCACCACAAGGATGATTTCCCCGATGGCATACATGAGATAGCGGGAAAATCGATTTTCACGAAGCAATCTATGACGTATATTCCTGAAAAGTTTGGTCAAAATTTATAATTATTTTATTGATAGTTCCTTTTCCACTGATTTTAGACACTCTGTAATGACAGTCTCAACATCATTTAATCTGTACATGAAACTACCAAGGTTATCTTGAGCGATTTTTATTCTATCCACTAGTTCTGGTTGCTTTAAAAATGAATTACCATCTTTTGGACGGCTGACTATTTTCCATCGCCCATCTGGATTGTGTATGACAATTCTTTTCCATAATGAATTATGCAACTGTAACTGGTAATCGCTTTCAGAAGAATTATCATTGTACGCATACTCAAATAAGTCATTGAGACGTGGAAGATCCGTTTCGTTAGTTTGAATCAACTTATTCCTTAAGGAGTCATTCGAAATTTTGTCCAAACCAGAAGATCGAAGACCTTCATACGCTCCCCTGGAATAATTGAATTGCATCGCCATTCCCATTTTGTTATAAACTCGTAATAGTGTTGTATCTGGATAAATGCTATCGCTTTCAATCATACCAAGAAGTTCTTGGATGCCGCTATCTATTGTGTAAGCTCGATCTTTTAAATGTTTCTGCAATCTCAAATCTATTTGCAGAGATTTCTTTATTTCTCGTAGCATTGTCTTTTCAAATTTTCGATCTAAACTGATTCGATTTGAATTATTGATCTGCAAGGCTATCAATATCCCAATCACCACAAGGATGATTTCTCCCATGGCGTAGAGAAGATATCTCGAAAACCGATTTTCTTTTAATATACGCTGGCGTACATTTCTAAACAACTTTATCATTTTAATTCTGATTCAATTAATGCGATGATGCCAGAGGCGCTATCTATTAATTTATGATATTCTTTATTTTGCCCTTTAGTGCCTTCTCTTTTTGCAATCAATGCGGTGAGATAATCTTTATTTTTTGCCAATGCAGGAATATCTATCCCAGGAATATCCATAGATAAGCCATATTCTAGCATAAAAACTTCTTTGTTGATAAAAACGGGCTTCGCTATCTCTTTGGTAATAAAGTGGTGCTGATATAGCTGAATGCTTACTTCCATATTCTTCTCTGTGCGTTCACAATTGGAATAATAGCTAAATATCCTGTCCCGCAACTTTTTGTTGGTTATCAGATTGCCATCACTGCTCGATTCAATTTGATTGATGGTACTTTTTTCTGGAATAAAATAAGATTCGCTTGTTAAGCTTAAATTATAAGACAAAAATTTTGGAATGTCGTTCACATGATACTTCTCATTAGAACCTAGAACTTTAATGATGGCATCGATATTGGCCAACCGTTCATCATTGCCTGTAATGCGTTCTTGTAAGGTCACAATGTCCGCTTTAATATCCCTATTTAAATCCTTTAAATATAATGCTTCGTGCTGCTGGTTTTTATGGTCTTGATTCCAATCATTAATTCCCAATGCAATCAAAATCCCAATCACCACAAGAATGATTTCGCCAACGGCATAAACAAGGTAGCGGGAAAACCTGTTCTCGCCAAGCGTACGCTGTCTGATATTCCTAAAAATCTTAATCATGGTTTACGATTTCTGATAGCGTTGTTTTTAATTCCTTTAGGGCATCTATGGATGCTTGATATGCCTTATTTTCTTGCTGAAGTGTTGTCTTTCGGGATAGTATCATATTATGGAAGAAGATGTCTTTGGCATACATTTTTGAGGAGGTGCTCATTTTAAATAAATTTACCCTTGGCATCAAAAAATTCTCATAATAGATATTCATTGCCTTTTCATCAATATATTCCACCATTTTTATCTCATTAAAGGTCTCGTAGGCGGTTGAGATGGCATTACGCAATTTTAAATCATTAAAAAGTTTAAAGTCACCAGAAGATTTCAAATTTTCGTAGGTGACCACCAGTGGCTGAAACCTACTGTCCTGAATTAAGATACCAGACTTGTGCCCTAATTTTGGATTATCAAAATCTTCATTCAATATATATTGCATAAGTGTGTCAACCTCCTTCATCATGTCATTTTTTTGGCTTTGAAGTCCCGTAAGTTGCCCAATATTGCGGTCTACCTCATCCGTTAGCTGATGGATATACACATTGCGCAACTCTATGTTCTTTCGGTCTTGTACCATTTGGTTGATCCATAAGGCTATGAGAATCCCTATGATCACCAGAACGATCTCTCCAATGGCATAAAGCAAATACTTCGAAAACCTGTTCTCGCCAAGCGTACGCTGTCTCACATTCCTAAAAAACTTAATCATGGCCACTCACTATGGTTAATAAATCTTGGGTTCTTTTTTGTTGCTGTATCAATAGGGTATAATGGATTATGGACAACTGATACCTAAAATTGATGGCGTTGATCAGTAAGAGCTGTTTTTCCGGAACTTTCAACTGCAACCTCGTAATGTCCTTTAAGCTCTCTTCGTTGAGGTCGGTCATGGTATTTGAGATGTCTGCCGGAATATTTGAAAACAATCCTTTGGATAAATCCGTATCATAAATGGACGTTAACTGAACTTCCGTGAGGGGAAGCACTTCGGGAATAAATACAGCATCGGTAAAAAGATTATTGTTTTTATTGATAATCTGTTCCATAAGCTCCATTTGCTGATAGTAACTTACCAAGGCGTTCTTTAAACTGTCATTGGCGATGATGTCTATATTGCCAGAAGACAACAATTCAATATACGTGGGATTGTTTTTCACAAAGGTCCTACGGCCTGTAAGTCGCCCGATGGAGGCGGTAAACGTACTGTCCACCTTAAATTCGTGAGTGGATTTATAATTTACAATCATCGGGTTGGCAATGTCAATAACGCTGTGTTCGTACTTCATTTGCGCATCGATGGACGCTAACTGCTCCTTTAAATCGCGCTCAATGTTGCTTAAATACACGGTTTCCTTATGTCGGTCCATTCGGTTGGCGTTCCAGTTGTTGATGGATAGGGCAATCAAAATACCGATGACCACAAGAATGATTTCGCCAATGGCGTAGAGAAGATACCGTGAAAACCTGTTTTCGCGCAACAAACGCTGCCGAACGTTTCTGAATAGTTTGACCATAGAAGCGGTACGTGGCCTTGGAGGTTAGTTAAGGGAAACCGCCTTTAGGCAACTCGGATTTAATTAATTAAAAACCAAGATACTAAATTTGAAAGTAATTTCCGCATTTGTGGACGTGTATCAAGCTTAATTTCCTTTCATCAACTAGTAATCGCTCCACAAAACGTCTATTTTATACGATTAAGTGCAAAAAAATTCGATAAAATGTTGCACGTGTCAAAATATTTTCTATTTTCGTACTGTCAATTGACACCAAGCTTCTCATCGCGAGGAGAGTGTAAGGGCCAAAAGACTACAAAGGTACCTTTTAGGAGTTTCAAATTTTTAACGAGTCAATCCTCGGATGCACACCATTTGTACATCCCTGACGATAACACCCTTGTCCCGCAGTTTATATGGCTATGGTTGGGCGCACAAGGTATGGACAACGCAAGCCTAAATTCCAAATCTAAATGACCGCTTATGAAATCTTTAAAAGCGCAAAACAGTACAGACTTCGAGCAGCTGAAGTCGCAACTGACAGATACCAACAAAGCTGCACAAGAGGCGCAAGCAGAGCAGGGTACTGCCGCTACGCCAGTGTCTAACTCGACGGGCGTTGCAAAACGTCTTACTAAACGCAGCAGTAAAAAGGTGTTAAAGGAAAGGTCTACTAAAACGTCTGTTTCTCAAACGGGCATCAACACTACGGTGGAGAATGCACGTAAGGTGAACAAGGCGTTGCCTACGTTTGCGCCGGCTTATGAGTCTGCGATACCTGCGCTGGAAGTGACGGCGCTGGATGCGATGTATCTTGAGGCTTTTCGTCTTGAGAAGGAAGTAAAGGATTTGAACAGTAAACTTACTGCTACGTTGAACGTACGTAGTAAGCTTTATAAAGGTTTGAACCCTTATGGAACTCGTATTGTTGGCCAAGTAAAGGCCGTAGGTGTGGATAAGAAAACCCTAGAAGATGTGGAAAAAATCTTGAAAAAGATGCGAGGTGTGCGTATTGTACCTATTAACCCAAACTCTACTGCTGACACTATTAGTGTGGCACAGACAGGGTTTGCGGATAAATTGGCTTTTTTTGGTGAACTTATAGAGGCTGTTGCTAACATTGAGGCGTATGCTGATGTGACTGGTGCAAACTCTGAAACGGCGATGCGTGCGCATTATGCCGAGATTAATACTGCGAATGATGCCGCAGATACTTCAAACGCTGATGTGAAAGCTGCTATGCGTGCTCGCAATGCTTACTTTAACACAGAAATCACTGGTGTGGTAGATACTTACCAACGTGTGAAGGCGAATGTAAAGGCTAACTATGGTACCACTAGTGCGGAGTATAAGGCTATTAGTGGGCTTGAATTTAGGAGGATACAGGAGTAGCCCCCTCTAACTCCCCCAAAGGGGGAGAATTTGAAATTGAAATTGAATTTGAAACCACGACTCTTTAAAAGGGGTTGTGGTTTTTTTTTGTTTATAAATGTTGATAAGTTATGATTTACAGAATATTAGGATTGATTATATTTCAGTTCGAATTTTTGCTAGCAAAATTAACGATGCTAACTAAATGATAGGCAGAGATCAAATTTTAATATAAATCATCAATGAACATAAAGCTTTATGAAATAGAACCAGAAAAGGATAATCCCTTTGGAAACTGTAAACTTGAAAGAGAAAAATATGCCGATGTGCTTACAAGCATTATTGACTCATATCCTTTTGGTTTTGTACTGGGTATAAATAACAAATGGGGGACTGGTAAAACCACTTTTGTAAAAATGTGGGAGCAGAAATTGAAAAACAATGGACACCAAACTGTTTATTTCAATGCGTGGGAAAATGACTTTGAGGATAATCCTTTGACGGCTTTGATGGGCGAATTAAAAGTTCTTACAAAAAAATCAACGGAAAAAGAGTTTAAGGCTACACTTAAAAAGGCAGCTACTTTATCTAAACACATTGCTCCCGTCATAGCTCAAGCGATTGCAGATAAATATATTGATACGAAAAGTGTAAAAGAAGCAATTGATGGGGTTTCAAAGGGATTATTAGATGTGTTTGAGAACGAAGTGAATGAATATGCAGAAAAAAAGAAAAATATTACAGATTTTAAAGTTAGTCTTTCCGAATTCATAGCGAACAACTTTAATGGAAAACCATTAATCTTTATTATCGATGAGTTGGACCGATGCAGACCTAACTATGCCGTATCTATATTGGAACAAATTAAGCATTTCTTTTCTGTATCGAATATAGTATTTGTGTTGTCAATAGATAAAACGCAACTAGGCAATGCGGTAAAAGGGGTTTATGGAAGTGAACATATTGATTCTGATGAATACTTGAGGAGATTCATCGATTTGGAATATTCAATCCCAGAGCCTGATGAGGATGTTTATTACAAATATTTGTATGATTACTTTGAATTTGATAAATTCTTTGATTCTAGTGAAAGAAAAAAATCTCATGAAGTACTAAATGATGGTGAAAACTTTATTCATATATCCAATTTACTTTTTAACAACAGGAATATACCCTTAAGACTGCAGGAGAAAATATTTGGACTTGCTAGAGTAGCTCTTCGTGGTTTTGGTTCCAATAGTTATGTAGTTCCACATGTATTTCTCTTTCTAACATTTATAAAAGTAACTGATTTTGGTTTCTATCAAGACTTAAAAAATAAAAAATTATCACTTAAAGAGGTTCAAGAAAAATTTTTAAAAATTGTAGAATTAAATAAAACTGATAAAACGGAACATGAATTAATGTGGTTAGAAGTATATCTGGTAAATTTTTATAATAATTATAAAGAAACATCAAATGACCGAGAAAGTCTTTATGTCTATGATGGGACATTAAACTCCAATAAACTCTTGATAGATTCTATTATCAATAAAAATAAAAATTCGGACTTTTTATACATATTGGAAAATATTAATAGGGGCAGAAGAGAAGGAAATCTGGATTTGGGTTATTTTGTTAAGAGAATTGACTTATTGGAAAATTTGAAAACGTAATTTTTATACCTTATTTATTATGCTGGCAAGGATTGTTTACGAATCGGTTTTGAAGTTAGAACAAATAATTATAATTGCTTTTTTTCTTGTTCTAGTGAATTGCTATGGAAAGAATTGCGAGCAACTTCCAGAAACTTTTGAAACATATAAACAAGCCGAAGAAGCTATACAGGGAGCGAAATATGAATATAGAGATAGTATTGATCTTTCTGAAAGTAGTGGTTGGCTTGGGCAGAGTATTTGAGTTGTGATGGTAAGACAGGTTACTTTATTTATGAAACCAAAAAAGGAGAGGTGTATATACATCAAAACTTACCTGTAGAAATTTGGCAGTTGTTCATCTCCGCTACTTCTAAAGGGAGCTACTACGTAAAAAACATTAAGAACCGTTATAGATTAAAAATTGATTAAATATGAATATAAAAAAATTATTGTTGATTGTAGTCTTGATTCTGTTCTATTCTTGTGGCAATAATGGTGATGAACACATAGGAGTTTGGTATGTAGATAACGGATATGATGAAAGTGTAACTATTTCAAAAGGCGGAAAGAATGGGTATGTTTTAAACTACCATTACTATGTTAGTCATAAAGGTAGGAGACTCTTTGAAACAAGCAAAGGAAAATTGTGCGAGTTCAAAAATGACTGTTTTGTTATTGTTGATGAAAAAAAGTCTTGGTTTTGTATGAGCGGAAATAAATTGATTAATGTTGATGATGGGCTTACTTTCAAAAAACAAGGTAAATAGGTAGTTTTATAATCACTTCGGCTAAAATAAATCTTCAAATTTTAAATCAGCACTTTCTTCGTTATCCAATAGGTCTGCATTGTCAAAAATATTGCCTATGACATCAATAGAATCTCTACTGGGATTAATGAAATAATAACTTAACGATATTACCCTACCACTATGATGCTCGATTCCAAAACTATCGCCTTTGAATACAATTTTTTCATTGTCTTCTAATTTCACTCTTGGATACGTTGAAATAATTTTTACAATATCATTGGTAAAAATCTTTCTTCCATTTTTATCATTATATCCAGTAAATTGTGACAATGTGACTGGATCAACTTCAATCATTTTTTCTGAAGAATTATTTGATTGATAAATTATTGATTTTCTTTTATTATCAGTACCGGTTTGTAGATAGTAGCCATTTACCCAATTGCCATTTTCAATACTTTTTGCTTTAAATTCTATTTCAATATTCATAAATCAATCATTTTCAGTAAAGTTAAAAAATGTATCTAATATTTTCTAGTAATGATTTTTATAACATCTAATAAATGTTTAATATAGGTTTTTTTGAAAGATTGCTTCGTCCTACGTCCTCGCAATGACGGTTTCTTTTGAAAGATTGCTTCGTCCTCGCAATGACGGTTTTTTTTGAAAGATTGCTTCGTCCTCGCAATGACGGTTCAAATTATTATTAAGGATATTCGAGTTCTGAATTGGCTTATTCGGTTTATGAATGAGGCTGTACGGATTGTGATGATGGATATGCGAGTTGTGAATGGACGTATACGGAATGTGAATGGGCGTGTACGGTCTATGAATGGCAATTTACGTGTTATGAATGGGGATATTCGGAATGTGAATTAGGATATTCGATTTATGATTACGGACATACTGATTGTGAATAGGCATATTCGAATCTTGAATGAGCGTATACGGTTTCTGAATGAGCGTATACGTCTTTGTATTGTTTGTATATCAATTAGTTGCGTACTTAAGAGTATTTGGTTTTAAGTGTTTGGTGTTTGGAATTTTAAGCTTTGAACATTTTGAACACTACCAACAACCCTAAACCACCTCCTCATGCTGGTCTGTCACCCCGAGCGGAGTTGAAGGACAGCATCTCAAATTGATACCCTCAGAATTTTTTTATTCAATAGTTTAAATAAATAAAGTATCTTTCCCTGATTGAACTTAGCTCGATTCCTACTCCGAAATTCTTACAAATTTCCTCGCACCGGAATCATGGCCAAACCGTTGTACAGCATTTAAAAAATGACGATTACACAAAAAGAAATACAAGTTGACTATAAAAACCGAATCAATCGAGTTTTTGAATTTATTGACGAAAACTTGGACTCTGACTTGTCTTTAAACAGTGTTTCGGAAATTGCTTTTTTCTCACCATTCCACTTTCATCGAGTTTTCAAGTTTATTACAGGAGAAACATTGAATGGATATGTGACAAGACGTAGAATTGAAAAATCAGCCTCGGATTTGTTGCATAAAAATATCACGACAACAGAAATCGCACACAAATATGGGTTTAGCGATAATTCTTCGTTTTCCAGAGCTTTTAAAAAATATTATGGAATAAGCCCAACCGAATTTAGAAAACAAAATCCAAATAGACATAGCAAGATTAGTCAACTTCAAAGCAAGAACGGACAAGACTATCTAGACTATGACAAATACATTTGCATCATTGATAACCTTAAAAATTGGATAAAAATGAATGCAAAAATTGAGATTAAAGAAATGCCAAAAATGGATTTGGCTTATGTTTCAAGTATCGGACCCCAAAACCTTGAAAACGCTTATGGAACACTAATTCAATGGGCAACACCTCAAGGATTGATGAACGACCAAACAAAAATGGTAACGATTTATCACGACAGTTTTAAAGTGACCGAAGCCAACAAAGTCAGAATGAGTGCTTCAATTTTGTTAAACAAACCTTTAGAAACAGATGGCGAAATTGGACTGACTTCAATCGAAGCAGGAAAATTTATAGTGGGTAGCTTCGAGATAGGATTGAACGAATTTGAAAAATCGTGGACAGGACTATTTTTATGGATGAACAAAAACGGATATAAAAAAGCTGACAAAACCCCTTTTGAGATTTACCATAATAACTTTAATGAACATCCTGAAAGAAAGGCTATTGTTGACTTTTATATACCGATTGAATAATAAAAACGCTGTACAACAATGGCTATAAGTAATTGCTTGTTCTCGTTTGCTTCTGACACGAGCACGAAGTGCGAACTGGCGAAGCAATCCCGCGATGGCTCGGATTTAGCTTTGCTTGATTTGGCTTTACAGCTGGGGTGCAATGCGTGACTAATATGGTGTTGTTTTTTTGTTGAAAATTTTACCCAATTGAGGATTTCCGTAAAAATTTTTAAAGATTTTATTGTTTATTGCAGTTTTAACCAATCTAAATTTTTTCAACTAAATGCAAACTTACTATTATCCTGTTTCAATGAATTTTCCTAAATGTGTTATGATGAACAGTTTAAGTTGTATGTTTTAAAAGAAATAGTGTGTGCATGAAAATATCCCATAACATATTCGGATTAGTATCAATTATCATTATATATCTTATTTCCGGATTTATATTTAATGGAAATCATAAATGGATGATTTTAACCACACTTTTAGGTACTTATATAATTTCTTATATCTTTTTTAAATACAAAAAAACTTCAAACCCACTAAAATTGGGGTTAATAATCACAACCCCTATCACACTACTGTTATTTTTTTTATCCATTTGGTCTAATTTTAATTATACTATAACTTATTTAATATTTATTCCTTCAAGTTGTTTTTTGGCATATAATTATCAAAAAAAACATGCCCTTTACAATCTATTATTTTCCTTAAGCCTTTTTTTATTTGTTGCTATCGTATTTTTTCCTAACCAGTTTGCTTATTCCCAAAGTATAGAAAATCCTCCTAATTTTCAATACGATGGTCTTATCCTTTCAGATAATCAAAATAAAAATGTTGAACTAGATAGTTCCAAAACTATAGTACTTGATTTTTGGACTACCTCATGCGGAATTTGTTTTAAAAAATTCCCTGAATATGAAAAAATTTACCTGAAATATAAGGTTAATCCAGAAGTGGAGATTTATTCAGTTAATGTTCCACTTAAAAGAGACACTTTTGTTAAAACAGTTGAACTTGTAGGTAAATTGAACTACAAATTTCCAACCTTATATCTTTCTCCTGAAGAAATTGATAAATTACCAGATGCATATGGTATAAATTCTTATCCACATTTACTCATAATCAAAAATAATCATATTTCATATAGTGGCAGAATGGAGACAAACCCTCTAATATTTATTAATAATATATATGATGAAATAGATAAAACATTAACTAAATAAAAAATAGGTTATCAAGGACTAACCATCCATAATGAAAAAACAAATATTTTTTAACTATTAAATCAAAAAATTATGAAAAATTACTTAATTATTTTATTACTTATTGGTATTGTTTTTTCTTGCGAACAATCTGAAGCTCCAACGGAAAATTTTGAGCAATCACAATTAGATAATGTGCTAAAACTTCGAGGTCAGGTTCAAAGAGATGCTTATATACTGCTTGACTCACCTTTAAAATACAAAGTATGGGTAAATAAACTGACAAATGTTAAAACTACCCTAAACGAAGAGCAAATCAAAGTTGTGAATAATTTGTTAGATATTTTAAGTCCTGATTTTTTTGAAAAGAATAATGAAAACAATACAAAATATGTATCAAAGATTGAAGACTGGTTATTAAGTTCTAAAAAAGTGTTTAATAAACATCAATTTTTATCAACGTTCGTATCAATTAATTATAGTAGAGATATAGGTGATCCAGATCCTATAGACGAAGAAGGTTGCTCTTGTAATCATTCAGAGGATTACTGCTGGTTTTCAGATTGTACAGGTTCTAAATGTGAAGACACATACACTGGTTGTGGGTTACTATGGAATAGCTCATGTAATGGAACATGTGAAGATTAATTCAGTAATAGTAGTGCGAGCTTTATTAAGGCTCGCACTTAATTTAAATTTATATCATGAAACGTTTCTGCTACTTCCTCATATTAATAATTATTATAAGTTGCAAAAAAAAATTTGAATATTCCGAAATTGAAATAAATCCACAGACGGTTTTAATCGAAAATGCAAAAATAAACCAAACAATAAAGATCAATATTGCCTTAAAAAATAAATCATCTAACGATTTGAAAATATTAGGTATCAAACCAAGTTGTAATTGCACTATACCTCAAAATAATGAGTTTATAATTTCAAAATATAGCTCAGATACACTAAAAATAAATTACACACCAACCGAATTAGGAAAACATCTAGAAAATATCACTATTAAATCAAATACTAATCCACCATTCACAAATATTAAGATTGAAGCATTTGTTATTGAATAAAGTATATACTATTAGTAGGTAGATTAAAGGTCATCTCAAAGAAATCTATAAAATGTTCATACTTTTAAAATAATTCAGTAGGTTTAGCTATCAAAATCACTGATTTTTTAAAAAAGTTTACAGATTATAGATACAGCAACTTTGAGAATATTTAAAAACATACTATTATTTCAAAAAAAGATTTTCTTTATATCATATGCGATTTCAATTCTAATTGGAATTTTGTTTGGTGGTCAACCAAGAATGATTGGTTTAAGTTATTTATTTATTGCTCCAACTGTTCAATATTTATTTTATGAAATAAAAAACAAAAATCAATACTACTATTACTATAATTTAGGAATTAGTAATATTATGCTATGGATTTCAACCCTAATCCTTGCGTTGATTAATTTTTTCATTTTAATCACAATATGAGTAAACTGCAAATAGATAGCGTCACTAAATCTTATAATAACAAAGTCGTATTGAGTGATATTTTCATAACTTGTGAAAAAGGAGAGATTATAGGACTAATTGGAAGGAATGGTTCGGGAAAATCTACGCTTCTCAAAATTGTCTTCGGAACTGAAAAACCAGATTTTAAATTTGTTCGAATCGGAAATAAAGTCATAAAAAATATATCGGATAGTAGAAATCTTATCAACTATTTGCCTCAAGAAAATTTCTTGCCAAACAATATTTCAATAAAGTCATTGATAAATTTGTTTCTTAATAAGGAAGATAGAATAAGAGTGTTAAAAAACGAATATCTAAAACCCTTACTGAATAAAAAGAATCAAAATTTATCAGGTGGAGAAAAAAGAATTATTGAAATTTTATTAATTATACACTCCAATGCGGAGTTTATTCTGCTTGACGAACCTTTTAACGGAGTTAGTCCAATTGTGAAAAATTATATTCTTAAGTACATTAAAGAAATGAAATCTTCAAAAGGGTATATTATTACCGACCATGACTATGAGAATGTAATAAATTTAGCAGATAAAATTGTTTACTTACAAAACGGATACCTAAAAGAAATTAAAGATAAAAGTGAATTAGTAGAATTAGGATACTTGACAAAAACTAACTATAACATCTTGTATAATTAATTACTAGTCCTGCCGGTGCTTGATATCGCAGTTTTTCAATCCGTGCTTTTTATCACAAACAGCAAACCCAACCCCACAAAAGGTTTTCTTTAACCTACAACTTATAAAGTTATGCCAACAACTTGTGGGCTGTCAGCTACAAAAGGTTGCCGTCTGCCAACAAACAGTTAACTCCTACCAACAAATGGTTTTTTCCTGCCAATAAGTAGTAAACTGTCATCTACAAACAGTAAACTATAACCTGTGAATAGTAAACTGTCATCTACAAACAGTAAACTGTTGTCTACAAGTAGCAAACTGTAGTCTACAAAAACGCTTCAAAACCCCAGTAAAACCTCAAAAACACCTAAAAAAGTAGTGTAAAAATCCAATGGCTAGAGGCCAAAGGCTAAACGCATAAATTTCAATAAATAATTCGAGAATTCGTGGCAACTTTTCATTCATCAAAGAAGTACACTTCCAGCTCCGTGCTTCCAGCTTTAAACTTTTAAAAAATCATTCGTGTATTCGTGGCAACTTTTCATTCATCAAAGAAGTACACTTCCAGCTTCGTGCTTCTAGCTTCAAGCTTTCCATAAATCATTCGAGAATTCGTGGCACTAATACCTAATGCCAAATGCCTATTCCCTTAAACCAGCTCCACCGCATATCGATTCCTATAATCAATAGGGGTCATGTCGGTAAACTTTTTAAACACATCCCGAAACGCCTTGGTATCGCTATAGCCTACCTCGTACATAATCTCGTTCACGGTCTTGCGGCCTTTCTCCAGTTCTTTTTTGGCGGCCTCAATCTTCACACGCTGTATGTACTCAAGCACTGTGTTGGAGGTGGCTTTTTTAAATCGGCGTTCAAAGGTGCGCCGCGCCACGTTGCTATTGTCGCAAAGCTCATCCACGGTAATCTTTTCGGCAAAATTATCTTCAATGTATTGCTGTGCTTCAAGTATCTCGGCATCCTCATGGGTTTTTTGCCCCGTAAAGATGATAAACGGCGACTGGCTGCTCATATCGATGTCCACCATAAAGCCCTTGCTCACCATAATGGCCACCTCGCGGCCCGCATACTTCTCAATCAGGTAAATCAACAGGTTGGTAAACGAGTACGCGCCGCCACTGGTATAGATGCCGTTGCTCTCGGTCATGATTTTGTTGTCCATCAGCAGCGCCTTCGGGAACATCGCCCTGAATTCATTGGCATAGCCCCAGTGCGTGCTGCACGGTTTGCCATCCAGAAGGCCAGCAGCCGCCAGATGAAAGGCACCGATGCAAAAACTCACAATCTCGGCACCGTTCTTATAGTGCTTCACCAGCCACGGCAGCAGTTCTTTGTTGTTCTCTAGATTCTGTTTTAAGTCCCCATGCACTGCCGGCACAATGATAAGGTCGGTAGTTGTCACCGCATCGATATGCCGTTGGGGATGGATGCTGTACAGCCCATTTTGTTGCGACGCTGTCGTCTCAATGCCCACCAGCTCGATATGGAAGAGTGGCTGTTCCCCAATCTGCCGGAAATAATCATTCACCCAAGTGAGCATGTGGTGCGCACCTTCGATATTCACCATACTATAATGTCCTTTCGGGACGTAAATCGCTACTTTTTTCATGATCTATCTTTTGACGTAAATGTACACCATTATAATGTCGCAATCAACCCTTAACTATGACGTATTTGCACACCAACCAAACGGAAAACGTTGTCTATCTTTGAATTGATGGAAGTTAGACATTGGATGTTAGTCGATAGAATTTGAAACTGAAGTTGAATTTGAAATAGAAAATTAAGCTTCCGCCAAAGGCTAAAAGCTAAACACGAAACACCAAACACGAAACTCAAAAAACGAAACACTAAAACAAAAATCATGGATAAAAGAAATGCAGTAGGTTGGTTCGAAATGTATGTACAAGACCTTAACCGCGCTCAACAGTTTTACGAAACCGTTTTACAGATAAAAATGGAACCCTTACCAACGCCCGATGGTATGGAAGGAGGCTTTAAAATGATGATGTTCCCAGGCGACCCATACATCCCGGGCGCAGGCGGAGCCCTTGTGTATATGCCAGGGTTTGATGGAGGCATGAGCAGCACCATCGTTTACTTCAGCAGCGAGGATTGTGCCAATGAAGAAAGCCGAATAGTAAAAGCCGGCGGAAAAATTTTCAAGCCCAAAATGTCCATCGGTGAGTACGGATTTATTATGCTCGCTTATGACACCGAAGGCACCATGTTTGGCGTCCATTCGATGAAGTAAATGAGTGAAATTTTCACTATTTTTAAAGAAGAAATCGCCTAAAGCATAACGCTTACGGCATAAAGCTTACAACAATGAAAACACTAAAATTCACACAGAAAATAAACGCACCAAAAGAACGTGTTTGGGATGTGTTATGGGGAAAAGACAGCTACAAAGCGTGGACCAAAGCTTTTGCGGAAAACTCCGACGTCAAAACCGATTGGCAGGAGGGAAGCACCGTTTGGTTTACCGATGGCACCGATTGTGGCATGTATGGCAAAATTGCCAAAAACAACCCCAACAAACAAATGACCTTTAAGCACATGGGGATGCTGAAGGATGGCAAAGAACTTCCCATCGATGACAAAACAGAATCCTGGAGCGGCTCCATTGAAGATTACCAATTGAATGAAAGCAATGGCGTCACCGAGTTAAACGTCTCTTTAGACAGCACCGATGAGCACAAAGACTACTTTAACAAAACCTTCCCGAAGGCTTTAGGCATCGTCAAAGAACTATCAGAACAATCATAAAACACCATAGAAATCATGTCAAATAATAAAGTAACACTGCACAGGGTGTTCACCACAACCCCTGAAAAAGTTTTTAAAGCGTTTTCAAACGAAGAGGCCATCGCCTCTTGGTTGCCACCTTATGGCTATACCTGCAAAGTCCATCAATTGGATTTTAAAGTAGGAGGTAAGCATAAAATGTCGTTCAGCAATTTCTCTACGGGCAATGGACATTCCTTTGGAGGCACCTATGTGGATATCAAGAAAAACGAACTCATCAAATACACCGACAAATTTGATGTTGCAGAACTTCCCGGAGAAATGACCACCACAGTAACCCTCAAAAAAGTATCCTGTGGTACGGACATTCACATCGTTCAAGAAGGAATCCCGGAAGCCATTCCTGCGGAAATGTGCTATTTGGGCTGGCAAGAATCGTTGGAGGAATTGAAAAAACTTGTAGAACCAGACATTCCAGATGCATAGATTATCTGTATCTTTAAAATTAAATTATAACCTTTTTCACTCATCATTAAAATCACATCTATGAAATCACACAAAATCATTTTTTGGATTGCCACCATTCTTATTTTTCTATTTGAAGGCGTGATGCCTGCACTTACTTCGCAAAGCGAGATGGCCAAAGAGGGCATCAGGCATTTGGGATATCCAGAGTATTTCGGAGTTGCGTTGGCTGTTTTTAAAGTCTTGGGAGCGCTGGTTCTTGTGATACCAAAACTCCCAGCCCGATTAAAAGAGTGGGCGTATGCCGGTTTTACGTTCGACTTCCTGTTTGCCTTTATCAGTAATTGGGCCGTGGACGGTTTGAATGGTGCAACATTTTTTCCATTGATAGTCTTGGCTGTTTTGATGGTTTCGTACGTATATTATCATAAGTTGCAAGCATATACACCACAAACAAGCTAACAGAATCCTGTTGTTATGATTGAAGTTTTCAAAACAAATATTACAGAAGAAAGCACTGCCAAAGGGGTGTTGCAGCAACTAATGTCGCATTTGCCTGAATCCATCATTAACTTTGATTTGGAAGACTGTGATAACATTTTGCGTATTGAGAACTGCAAAGTTGAAAGCCATAAGGTCGTTCAACTGGTCACACAACACGGATTTTATTGCGAAGTATTAGAATAATAACACAAATACATACCATGGAAACAACAAAAGTAACTGTAGAAACTACTGTAAACGCCGAGCCACAAAAGGCTTGGGACTATTATACACAACCACAACACATTACCAAATGGAACTTTGCCAGCGACGATTGGTGTTGCCCAAAAGCCGAAAATGATGTGCGCGTAGGTGGTAAGATGAATTCACGTATGGAAGCCAAGGATGGCAGTTTTGGTTTTGATTTTGAGGGCGTTTATAGCGAGGTGAAGCAACATAAGAAGTTAGCCTATGCACTTCCCGATGGTCGGCAAGTGAGCACAGACTTTAAAGAAGTGGATGGCAAAACCAAGGTTACAACAGTGTTTGATGCCGAAACCCAAAACCCTGTAGAGATGCAAAAAGGAGGTTGGCAGGCCATTCTCAACAATTACAAGAAGCATGTTGAAGAAAATTAGCAGGTGTTCATTCTTGAAAACCCTGTTGATAAATGTCAAATTTGGTATTGTGTAACCAAAACGTTTCTATTATCTTTGCCATAATTAAGAACAAAGCACACTTATTATGTTTGAATTTGACCAATATTTAGGATTTTTAGCGTTTTTGACCATTCTGACCATCGGTTTTTGGTTGATGATATTTTTGGTAACTTTTGTTGTCCCATATTGGATATTTGGAGCATCCATTGAACGTTTTAACGAAATGAGAGCAGAACGCAAAGCAAAGAGAGACGCTAAGGCACACTAAAAGGTCTATAAAACGATATATAATAAAAAAAAAGCTGTTTCAGAATATGAAACAGCTTTTTTTATGCTTTGCTTTTCGGCCACCAAGAATTTATCCTTCAAACTCAAAATCTTCACCACCTTGACCATTGTCTCCACGATCACGTTGTTGTTTCTTTTGTTGATTGAAACGATAGGTGAATGATAGATTAAAACTGCGTTGTCTCCATTGAAATTCTGAATTGCTGTAAAATGTAGGCGTAAATGATTCACTTCTGCGCTTTCTACTATTAAAAATATCACTCACATTAAAAGCAATAGAAGCTTGATCTTTAAAAACATCTTTGCTAAAAGCCATATCTGTGGAGAAAATACCTTTGGTCTTGTTTTGTGCATCTTCTCTAGGGCCACCGTAAAAAATACGTGTTTGCCAATCAATTTTAGCAGGAAGTGTGTATTTATTGTTCAAACGAGCAAACCAGCTTAAGTTATCTGCACCATAATCAAATCCGTTGTAAAATCCTTCTGTCACAGATTTGAACAAATTAAAGTTACCGTTGATATTCCAGGCTTTTGTTGGTCTATAGGTGAGAGTAAATTCAAAACCATAACGGTCGTTAGTTGCAAGATTTATTGGAGAACGTCTTATAATGGGAACTTCGGTGCCATTGATCAACGTGGTTTCTCCCGTGTCTTCGGTGATAAAAGTGAACACATCTGTAGCACGTTCATAGTACAATGATGAATTTAATGTCATCTTTCCAAATTTGTTCAAGTAACCTACATCTACTTTATTGGAATAACTTGGGTTGATATCTGGATTTCCCTGAAACAGATTGGTCGCACTGCTTCTAGATGGAAATGGATTGATAAACCTAGAACGAGGACGACTGATACGACGATTATAGCCCAATTGCAAACTTTGGTTTTCATTAATCTCATAACCTAGATTCACTGTTGGAAATAAACCGGTATAATTTTTTCTTTCAAAATCACCACTGGTCACTTGGTCTATGGTAATTCTTGTAGATTCCATTCGAAGACCAAGTAAATATGAGAATTTACTTTTGATTTTACTTCCAAACTGTGAATAGACCGCATTGATATATTCTCTGTATACCAAATTATTGCTAACATCTGTATCCAGTTCAAATTGTCCATTATTATTGAACTCTAAGGTGTAATCTGTATCCAATTCATTGAAATTGCCTCGATAACCCAGTTCAAATTGGCTGTTTTCACCTAAAGGGAGAACATAATCGGATTGTAACAAGACTTCATCCTGGTTTTGCAGTGTTTGCACGCGCTCAGCTGCATCACCATCTTGTGAGATTGTGGAACGTTCATTTTCATCATTAGTCTCATATTGAAAATCAAACGTAAGCTTATGTTGACTATTACCGCCGAACTGTTTATCAAAATTCAATGAATATTGAATGGTTTTGTCATCTTCCATTTCTGGGTCATAACGTCTGGATTGACTAACTAAATTTCCATTGGCGTTAAATTCATCAATTCTGTTGGTGGTATTGTTTTCCTCATCACTGTTTCTGTAGACTAACGAGGTAGTTAAAGATGCTGAATCTGTAATGTACCATTCCAAGCCAAGGTTAGTGGTGAAATTTTTATCTTTCCTATCAAAATCTCTATGTTCGTTTAGGAACGTGTCAGGATTGTCTGTGATCAAATTACCATTGTCATCAAATTCTTGATTGAAATATTGGGTTTCCGTCAACGAATTTCCGGGGGACTCACGGTAGCTGTATCCAGTGGTATTGAAAAAGTTGAAATCACCTGTACGGTAATTGATATTTCCGGAAATACCTGCATTGGTAGGATGGCCAACATTCGTGGTAATGGCCCCATTTAATCCTTGGAGTTTACTTCTACGGAGAATAATGTTCAAAATCCCAGCAGTTCCTTCAGCGTCATAACGTGCAGAAGGTGAGGTTATGACTTCAACACGCTCAATGGACTCGGCGGGCAGTTGGCGTAAAGCGTCCGTGGAATTGAGACCTACCAATCCCGAAGGTTTACCATTGATAAGGATTGTGACATTTTCATTTCCTCTCAAAGAGACATTACCTTCGACATCCACAGAAACGGAGGGCACATTGTCCAGAACATCACTGACGGTTCCGCCCCTGACGGTCAAATCTTTACCTACATTATATATCTTTTTATCAAGTTTTATCTCTACAGTTGTTCTTTCGGCAATAATGTTTACTTCACCTAGCGCTTGCGCATCTATGGCAATTCCCAAAACTCCTAAATCGGTATCTTTATCCAAGACACGGCCAGGAATTGTTTTTTTCTTGTATGAAATATATTCAACAGTAATATCATAGGTTCCGGGAGGTACAGGAATAGAAAAATTGCCCTCTGTATCAGTGATGCCACCTGTGATAATCTTATTTTCTTTTTTACTGAAAAAAGCAACCGTAGCATATTCCAATGGCTGGTTGACATCCTTATCGATAACCTTTCCTGTAATTGTAATATCGTTTTGTGCTTGAACAGTAACAAAACTTGAAAAAATTAATAATACTGCTAATTTTAAAATATATTTCATTCCTCTTTTTTCTTTTTATTTTTTTTGTTCTTCTTTTTTTGTTTGTTCAAGGTAGTTCCAGCATCTTTGATAAAAAGCTGTATTTGGTCCATAGTATCATCAGAAACTATTTCTTTAAGACTTGCAAAATGGGTTTGGTCGAGATTTAGAAGTTGTTCATCTCTCTCAAAATACCTCAAATTTTGATTCATATAAATAGTTTTCTTTTCCTCGAAATAAGAATTTAATTTTTGTTTGATGATTTCTTTTTGAAAATCGTCCGCTTGAAGTTCGCTAATAAAGGTTTGGATACGTTGATCAAGCTCTTCTTTGGCTTTTTTCTCATACTGTTCTCTCTGTTTATCAGTATCAGTACTTTGAGCGAATGTTTGCAATGAGAAAACGAGAAGAAATAACATTGCAATCTTACCTGTTTTGCACAACATAATTGATGGTTTTTAATAAGATGACAAAAATAGGTCTTGGTTTAACCACCAAGGGTTAAAGTTGTGTTAAAGAAACTATGGCTGGAAATTATAGTATATCCAAGATTTTGGTTGGAGGTCTTCCTATAACAGCTTTGTCACCATTAATGACGATTGGGCGTTCAATAAGTTGAGGATACTCTACCATCACTTCGATGAGTTCTTCATCGGTAAAATCCAAATCCTGAAAATTTTCTTTCCAGATGGTTTCATCTTGGCGAATTAACTCAATGGGCCTGATATTTAAAAGCCTGATTATTTTATTGAGTTTATCTGTTTTTAGAGGCTCATCAAGATATTTGATAATTTGAATGTCTTCTTTAGAGGTTTCAAGAATTTCGAGGGATTCTCGAGATTTACTGCAATTTGGGTTATGATAAATGACGATCATTTTTGGGCTATCATTTTATTGGGATTGCCAAATCTACTATTTTTTATAAAAAAAACAACAGTTTAATCGATTACAATTTGATGAAGGAAGTATAGTTATTTGTGAAACAAATGCTTATCATTATAAAATATTTAAATCTTTTAAAGATTTTTTTAAACCGGCAGAAGATATAAAGTGAATTGTGTGAATTCCCATAACTTTGGCTGCTTCAATATTTCTTAAATTGTCATCAATAAATAATGCATTTTCTGCTTGGATGTCGAAGCGATTTAAGGTCAATTCATAAATTTTTGGAAAAGGTTTTCTTGTTTTTTCTTCACCAGAAACAAGAATACCGTCAAACCATTGCAAAAATTCAAACCTCTCCAAAGCAATTGGAAATGTTTCATGACTCCAATTGGTCAGTGCAACAATTTTGTACTTTTTTGTGTCGATGAGTTGTTTAAGAATTGCAACCGTTTCATGGATTGCTTCGCCCAACATGTCTTCCCATCGGCCATAATACATTCTGATAAGCTCTTCGTGCTCCGGAAACAATGCAACACGTTCTTCAGTTGCTTTGGAAAGCGGATAGCCAGCATCTTGGTTTTCGTTCCAATCGCTGGTACAAATGTTGTCAAAGAACCATTTCATTTTTTCTCGATTGTTGTGGAACACATCGAGATACACATATTCAGGATTCCAATCAATCAGTACACCTCCAAGGTCAAATATAATTGTGTTGATATTTTTCATTCTAATTTTTAAATTAAATTATAGCATAAATCAGTAGTATTCCGAAACTCATAGAAAATGGTGAAAGCAATTGAAAATAAATTGGTTTCAGAATCTCAGCACATTTCAAAGAATAGTTGTGATGCGTTTTGCGTGGGACTATGTATAGAATTAATGATGTTCCAATCATAAACCAACCTAGTACCTTAAAGGAATCAGGAAATTTAGAGTATTCCGAATAAAATATTAGTGCAGCGGCTGGAATCATTCTTATTGTAATTTCAGCATAGTTTATAAAATTAGTACTTCCGGCTTTTTTCAGTATTGCTCTTACCGTTTTAGGGCGAATCAACATTAAAAAACCTGTACCAATCAAAAATGCTCCAAAAAAAAGAAGGATTATTTGTGCTAAAGTTAACATTTAAAGTTCGTTGGAATCTTCATCTTTCTGTCCCATCATCATCAAATAGGCTTTTAGGAATTCGTCGATGTCACCATCCATCACCGCATCCACATTGCCGGTTTCATGGCCAGTTCTGACGTCTTTTACCAATTTATAAGGATGCATGACGTAATTTCGGATTTGGCTTCCCCATTCTATTTTCATCTTTCCAGCTTCGATATCTTCACGCTGTGCCAATTGTTTCTGTAGCTCGATCTCATACAGTTGCGATTTCAACATTTGCAAGGCTCTGGCTCTATTGTCATGTTGGGAACGTGTTTCAGAACATGAAATTTGGATACCGGTAGGTTTATGAAACAATTGAACTTTGGTCTCAACTTTATTCACATTTTGTCCTCCAGCACCACTTGATCTTGCGGTAGTGATTTCAATATCGGCAGGATTGACTTCAATTTCGATAGTATCATCAACCAATGGATAGACGTATACAGAAACAAAACTTGTATGGCGTTTGGCATTGCTGTCAAAAGGGGAGATTCGCACCAAACGATGTACTCCGTTTTCGCCTTTGAGCCATCCAAAGGCAAAATCACCTTCAATTTCAAAAGTAACCGTTTTAATACCTGCAACATCACCCTCTTGGTAGTTAAGCTCCTTGACTTTGAATCCGCTTTTCTCCGCATACATCAAGTACATTCGCATGAGCATACTTGCCCAGTCGCAGGACTCGGTACCTCCAGCTCCTGCAGTAATCTGAAGAACGGCACTCAAACTATCACCTTCATCAGAGAGCATATTTTTGAATTCCAGTTTTTCGATTTTTTCTACAGCTTTGTCATAGTGCATATCCAATTCTTCGGCAGATACATCACCAGCTTTATAAAATTCCTGGAATACTTCGAGTTCTTCAACGAGAGTTTTGGCAGTATTGTAGTCTTCCACCCAACTCTTCTTCTCACGAAGTGATTTCATAACCAATTCTGCTGCTTTAGAATCATTCCAGAAATTGGGATCAAAGGTTTTTTCTTCCTCGTTTCTTATTTCGATTGTTTTGGCATCAACGTCAAAGATACCTCCTCAACGCGCCAAGGCGTTCTACAAGATCTTTTGTTTGATCGGATGTAGTCATAGTAATTAAAATTTAACTGCGAAAATACTGTTTTTTAATTCGTAATGGAAAACTATTTTAAAGATAAAAAACACCTTCTAAATCAATAGGGATAGAAAATAAGTTTTTAGATGTATTTTGCTCATATGCTTCAAGGATGTTTTTGTTCAGTGGTTCAAAAACAACGGTTCTTTTAAAAAATCGCCATTTTTCTTTTCTAATTATATAGTGATTGAACCCAGAACGCCTGAATCCTTTTAAAGATGGGATATTGTTGATGTTCACAAAGGCGATGACCTTATCTATGCCTTCTGATTTGTGTTTATTGCAAATAGTCGTAATGGTATGAGACATAATCTTCAACCCACGATACTCGGGATTTGTAAACACACCTTCTATGATTGCTTCATCAGAATTTAATGTAGGAAACAAATCACCAAAATAATTTTTTATCTTTTCGTTTTGGGAGGACTTCATAAACCACATTCTAAAACAAGGGTGATCATGGTTGGTAATGCCTGTATAACAATCTGGAATTTTTTGTTTTATAAAACCAATATGCCTGAATTTTTCATTCATCAAATTAAGATCTGCATCTTTAAACAATCTGATATTGACTTGGATTTTTGATTCTATAATATCAAAGTCCTCGTTGAGATTTTTCAAGAGACCTATGGAAGTTCTTGAGGAATATATACGAGTAATTGTAGCAGCAATGATGGTTTTTAGTTGCCCAGTTTTCAGTAGCAACCAAATAATACTCACTTTTTCCAAAAAGCGAGCATAAGGGAGTTTTTTGTTCACTAGTATTCTGAAGGGTTTATTTTAAGACACGGGAAATATATAAAATTCATTTTTGGTTAAGTTTGTAGCTGATGGATTGATTAATAGACATGGATATGCAATGTAAGTTCCTAAACCCATCAATATCCAAATGTATCAATTTTTGACATAATTTATGTAGTTTTAGGAATTAATTCATCTGCATGAAAAATGCTCAAAATTTTAAGGGATATTATAAGCATTGGATGAGGATCAGATTGACACCTCTTCAAAAATAAATTTGAAGTTCATATTTGAAAGATATTGAGCAAATTATAAATTTAAATGGTTATAAACACATCATGAATTTTGTCGTAAATGCGAGTTTTTTTTAAGCAAATACATTTGTCTATAATGTTTACGAAAAATTGCAAAACCAAAAGTTAGTATGACATTACAGATACAATTCAAATTAATGCAATGACTATAGATTTAAGAAGCGATACCGTAACAAAGCCCTCAAAGGAAATGTTGGAAGCCATGATGAGCGCCAAAGTGGGTGATGATGTATTTAAAGAAGACCCAACCGTCAACGAACTTGAAGAACGATTGGCAAACATGTTTGGGAAACCAAAAGCATTATTTTTTCCTTCGGGGAGTATGGCCAACCAAACAGCTATTAAGCTGCATACCCAACCAGGGGAACAAATTATCTGTGACAAATATGCCCATATCTATAACTACGAAGCAGGAGGTGCGTCATTCAACAGTGGTGTTTCTTGTAGATTGATTGATGGTCACCGTGGGATGTTCAAAGCAGAACAAGTGGTGGAAGCCATTAATCCAAGTGAATTTTATTACAGTAAAACAAGTTTGGTTGAAGTGGAGAACACGACAAACAAAGGAGGTGGAGCCTGCTGGGATTTTGAGGAAATCAAAAAAATCAGAAACGTATGTGACCAACATCGATTGGGCTTTCATTTGGATGGTGCTCGACTCTGGAACGCGTTGGTTGCAAATGATGAATCCACCGAACAGTATGGGATTTTTGATACAATTTCGGTCTGTTTGAGTAAAGGTTTGGGGTGTCCTGTGGGTTCAGTTTTGATTGGTGATGAAGAAATTATGAAAGATGCCATTCGTTATCGAAAGGTGTTTGGCGGCAATATGCGTCAAATAGGGTTTTTGGCCGCTGCTGGATTATATGCTTTGGATAACAACATCAATCGTTTAAAGGATGACCATCAAAAAGCCAAAGAAATTGGTGAGGTGTTACAAAATCTCTCCTTTATCAACAAAGTGGAACCTATCGAAACCAACATCATCATTTTTGAATTGAATACAGGCGTTAACGAAAAAGCATTTCTAAAATCACTTCACGATAAAAACATCCACATCATAGGAATGGGAGGCGGAAAGCTACGAATCGTCACGCATTTGGATTATACAGATGAGATGCATGAGTATTTTTTGACTGCATTAAAAAACTTGAAAGTTTAAAAAGACGATTCTTATTTGAACATATCCAACCCAGGGATATTCGGCATACCTTCCTTTGCAACCGCAGCTATTTCGGTCTCATTCACATTGGTGGCTTTTTCAATCGCTTTGTTGATGGTGAGTATCAAGTAATCTTCAAGCATCTCTTTATCCTGAAGCAATTCATCATCAATGGAAATGGATTTGATAGCTCTATTGGCCGTAATGGTTACTTTCAATTTTCCGTCTGAACTTTTTTCATCCACCAAAACATGGTTCAAGCGTTGTTTTGTTTCTTCAACATTTTTCTGGGTTTCTTTCAGTTTGCCCATCATTCCCATCATATCTCCGAACATTGTTTTCTGTTTTAAAATTAGATTGCGAATTTAATAAAAGTTTGAAAGATGTACGCTTCTTTGTTCTTTTCTCTTACATCTTTATTCTGATTAAAACCTTATTTTTGCAATCCGCTTAAAAATGATGTTTCAATGGCAAAGGAAGTTCAGCCACCAAAGGCTAAAAAAATTCCGAAAGAATTAAAAATCCACGACGATGTGAGGATTGACGATTATTTTTGGTTGAACAATCGAAAGGACAAAGAGGTTATTAAGTATTTAAAAGCCGAAAATGCCTATTACGATAAAATGACTTCAAAACAAAAGGCTTTTGAAGCTACATTGTTTGAGGAAATGAAAGCGCGCATCAAAGAGGATGATGAATCCGTTCCATACAAATACAATGGCTATTGGTACATCGTGAAATATGAAACAGGGAAAGATTATCCAATTTATTTAAGGCGAAGAGACACCTTGGATAACCCTGATGAACTGTTATTCGATTGCAATAAAATGGCTGAAGGCCATTCGTACTTTAAATTGGTTGGATTGAGTGTCAGCCCAGATAATACCATGATTTCCTTTGGAATTGATTTGACAGGAAGACGTAATTACACCCTGCAAATCAAAAATTTAGTTACAGATGAAGTGTTTTCAGATGCCATCAAGAACACAACGGGTTCTGCCACTTGGGCCAATGACAACAAAACCTTGTTTTACACGAAAAAAGACGTAAAAACTCTGCGTTCCGATAAAATTTACAAGCACAAACTTGGAACCTCTTCAAGAATGGACAAAGCCATTTTTCATGAGGAAGATGATACATTTGGAGTGGCCATTTACAAATCCAAATCAAAAAAATACCTAATCATCGCTTGTTACAGTACGCTCACCAATGAATATCATATTTTGAATGCGGACACGCCGGATGAAGAATTTAAAGTATTTCAGGAGCGCATTAGAGGTTTGGAGTACAGTATTTCGCACTATGACAATCAATTTTATATTGTGACAAATGCAGACGATGCTGTCAATTTTAAACTCATGAAAACGCATGAAGCCACAACTTTTATCGCAAATTGGCAAGAAGTGTTGCCGCATCGGGATGATGTCTTGTTGGAGGATATTGATATTTTTAAGGATTTCTTGGTGGTAAGTGAGCGTACAAATGGCTTAAATCAAATTAGAATTATGCGTTGGGATGGCAAAGAGGATTATTATTTGCCTTTTGATAATGAAACCTACACTGCTTATACAAGCACGAACGTAGAGTTTGATACCGACATTCTTCGTTATGGTTATAATTCCATGACCGCACCTTCATCGACCATTGATTTTAATATGGTAACGAAAGAGAAGATGGTTTTGAAGGAACAAGAAGTTTTGGGAGGAAAGTTCGATAAGAATAATTACGAATCAGAACGTATTTGGGCTACATCGGTGAATGGTACTAAAATTCCCATGTCAATGGTCTATAGAAAAGGCATCCAAAAAAACGGAAGCAATCCGGTATTGATGTATGCTTACGGTTCATATGGACATACCATTGACCCATATTTCTCAAGTATTCGGTTGAGTTTGTTAGATAGAGGTTTTATCTATGTGATTGTACACGTTAGAGGCGGTGAATATCTCGGTAGGACTTGGTATGAAAATGGAAAATTACTTCAGAAGAAAAATACTTTCACAGATTTTATAGAATGTTCCAAATTTTTGATTGAACAGAAATACACTTCACCAAAACACTTATACGCATTGGGTGGAAGTGCGGGAGGTTTATTGGTTGGAGCAGTCATTAATGAGGCACCAGAACTTTACAATGGTGTTATTGCGGCTGTTCCGTTTGTGGATGTGGTCACCACCATGTTGGATGAAAGCATTCCTTTGACTACTGGTGAATATGATGAATGGGGAAATCCAAATGATAAAACCTATTATGATTACATGAAATCGTATTCGCCCTATGACAATGTGAAAAGTCGAGAGTACCCAAATATTTTGGTCACCACAGGCTTGCATGATTCTCAAGTGCAATATTGGGAACCTGCTAAATGGGTTGCCAAGTTGCGAGACAAAAAAACAGACTCAAATAAACTTCTTATGAAAATCAATATGAAAGCTGGTCATGGTGGTGCTTCGGGACGATTTGAAGCTCTTAAAGAAGATGCCGAAGAATATGCGTTTTTACTAGACTTGGAGAATATTTATGAGTAATTCAAAAATTTCTTGTATTTTTGCGAGGTTTTAGGTTACATTTTTATAAATTGGAACTGATAAATAGCATTTATGAAAGAAAATATTCAAGTATTTGATAATGTTTTGCAACTAATAGGCAAAACCCCTCTTATCAAATTAAACAAAATGACCTCAGGGTTTGATGGGGAATTCTACGCCAAAGTAGAAGGATTCAATCCAGGTCATTCGTCAAAAGATAGAATAGCCTTACATATTATCGAAGAAGCCGAGAGGCAAGGAATTCTAAAACCAGGCGACACCATTATTGAAACAACTTCTGGTAACACAGGTTTTAGTATTGCAATGGTAAGCATCATCAAGGGTTACGAATGCATTTTGGCAGTAAGTTCAAAATCATCTGCAGACAAAATTGATATGTTGAAGTCTATGGGAGCGAAGGTATATGTTTGCCCAGCGCATGTGAGTGCAGACGACCCAAGATCCTATTATCAAGTTGCAAAAAGATTGCATAACGAAATCAAAGGTTCTATTTACATAAATCAGTATTTCAATCAATTGAATATTGATGCACATTATAATTCCACTGGGCCAGAAATTTGGACACAAACTGAAGGCGAAATCACACACTTAATCGCTTGTAGCGGAACAGGGGGAACCATTTCTGGTACTGCCAAATTCCTTAAAGAAAAAAATCCAAACATTAAGATTATTGGTGTGGATGCATATGGTTCAGTTTTGAAGAAATATCATGAAACCAAAGAATTCGACGATAAAGAAATCTATCCTTACCGAATTGAAGGTTTAGGTAAAAATTTGATTCCTACAGCCACAGATTTCGACCTGATTGACAAGTTTGTAAAAGTTACAGATGAAGAAAGTGCTCACACAGCAAGAGAAATTTCCCGTACCGAAGGATTATTTGTCGGTTATACTTCTGGAGCTGCAATGCAAGCATTAAAGCAACTCAATGAGGAAGGTGAATTCAAAATCACTGATAAAATAGTGGTCATATTTCCAGACCATGGGTCTCGTTACATGAGTAAAGTATATAGTGACAGATGGATGGAAGAGCAAGGCTTTTTGGACAACAAAAGTACCGCTGCTATTGAGACCATTGAATATATAAAATAAAAATCCATAAAATATAGTAAACCCTATTGTGCAAATTGCATGATAGGTTTTTTTTGTCTTGTATATTATAAACAAGAGTTTATAATTAAATTATGCCATCATAATATAATTAATTAATTTTGCCCAAACTAATAAGACTAATTTAAGTTAAATGTAACCTCTGCAAGGACTCAGTCTATAAGAAGATGAAGTTGCAAAGTAACATGCGACCGCTTAAAACTTTAAAATTAACGCATGAAGGATCTATTCGACAAAATTTATAAAGATAAAGGACCTCTAGGAAAATGGGCAGCACAAGCTGAAGGTTATTTTGTGTTTCCAAAATTGGAAGGGCAGATTTCAAACCGGATGAAATTTCAAGGAAAAGATGTCATTACATGGAGTATCAATGATTATTTGGGTTTGGCAAACCATCCGAAAGTCCGTAAAACAGATGCCCAGGCTGGGATTGATTATGGCTCAGCTTACCCAATGGGTGCACGAATGATGTCAGGCCATACAGATTTGCACGAAACACTTCAGAATGAGTTGGCAGAGTTTGTGAAAAAGGAAGCAGCATATCTTTTGAATTTCGGTTATCAAGGAATGGTCTCCACTATTGACGCTTTGGTCGGTAAAGACGATATCATTGTATATGATGTGGATGCCCATGCGTGTATCATCGACGGTGTGCGCCTTCATATGGGAAAACGGTTTACTTACAAGCACAATGACATAGATAGCCTCGAAAAAAACCTTGATAGAGCCACTAAAATGGCAGAACAAACAGGTGGAGGTATCCTTGTGATTTCTGAAGGGGTCTTTGGCATGCGTGGTGAACAAGGAAAACTTAAAGAAATTGTTGAATTAAAGAAAAAATATAAATTCCGATTCTTGGTAGATGATGCTCATGGTTTTGGAACTCTAGGTAAAACAGGTGCTGGTGCAGGCGAGGAGCAAGGAGTCCAAGACGGCATTGATGTTTATTTTGCAACGTTTGCAAAATCATTGGCAAGTACAGGTGCATTTATTGCGGCAGACCAAGAAATCATTGATTATCTAAAATATAACTTGCGCTCACAAATGTTTGCAAAATCTTTGCAAATGCAATTGGTCGTAGGTGCTCGCAAGCGTCTTGAAATGCTTAAAACCATGCCAGAACTTAAAGATAAACTTTGGGAAAACACAAATGCATTACAGTCTGGTTTAAAAAAGCGTGGTTTTGACATTGGAACGACTCAAAGTTGTGTAACCCCTGTTTATTTAAAGGGAAGTATTCCCGAAGCAATGGCGTTGGTTAAGGATTTACGTGAAAACTCTGGCATATTCTGTTCCATCGTTGTGTATCCTGTGATTCCAAAAGGCTTGATTTTACTGAGATTGATTCCTACCGCTACCCATACGATGACAGATGTCAATGAGACATTGGATGCTTTTGATGCCATCAGAACACGTTTGGAAAACGGTACTTACAAACGTCTTTCTGCAGCCTTAATGTCTGCAATGGGTGAATAAATTAAACTCTAAATAAAGAATTCCAAACTCCATTGTAATCAATTGGAATTTGGAATTTTTTTTATCGAGAATTTTTAGATAATATCCTTTCTAACGGTTTTCCTTCTCTTAAAGACTTCAGGTTGGAAGTGTTTCCAAATTTGATGTATGGCTATATTGTCTTCCAATTCCGGTGTTCTAATACAGTTGACAATTCTTTTTTTGCTGAACGTGTCGTAATATTCCTTAAAAATTACTGCCGTAACTCCTTTGTTTTGATATTCCGGGTGAATTCCTATTAAATAAAAAACTACGTCCTTGCTATGTTTTTTGGCATGAAGAATATGCCTAAAGCCAAATGGGAACAAGGTACCTTTTGTTCTTTGCAATGCTTTTGAAAATGAAGGCATAACAATGGCGAAAGCAATTAATTTATCTTCCTTATCGACAACAAAATTGATATATTCGGGGTTGATAAAAGGGATGAATTTTTTTTTGAAATATTCCTTTTGAATATCAGTAATGGCCACAAAGGATGACAAGGATGCGTAAGAATCGTTGAACAAATCAAACATTTTGTCGGCATAGGGCATTACATCCTTAGTTTTTTTGAAGGTCAATGCTCTGAGTCCATACCGTGTTTTGATAATTTCCTGGGCTTTCATGAAAGATTCAGGCTTTACATTAGAAAACGAAAAACGGCTTTCGGAGTAAAGCTTTTCGTCTTTAAAACCTAATTCTTTAAAATGCTCTGCATAATAGGGATAGTTGTACCAGGTAATCATATTGCCTAGATGCTCAAAACCTTCAGTCATTACACCCACTTTGTCCAAATTTGAGAATCCAACAGGGCCTTCCATAAAATCAAGATTGTTGGCTTTTCCTATTTCGTTTACTTTTTCAAGTAGAGCTTTGGTTACTTCAATATCATCAATCACGTCAAACCACCCAAAACGCATCTTCTTTTGCTTTTGTTTATTGACTTCCAACCAATTGATGATGGCTGCCACGCGACCCACAATTTCGTCATTTTTATATGCCAAAAAGAAACGTGCGTCGGCATCATTGAAGATTGGGTTTTTCTTTTTGTCAAATGTTTCCATTTCTTGGGAAATGATGGGCGGTACCCAATAATTGGAATCTTGATAAAGTTGAAAAGGAAACTTTACAAACTTTTTAAGCTGACTTTTGGAAATGGCTTCTTTGATTATAATCATAAAATAGGTTTATTGTCCATCACCACCACTAGCATCATCAAAATCAACATCTTTTTTACTCTTTTTGGCGCGTTCCTTGCGCTTACCTTCATCTTTTGCTGAAGTTCCATCATCTTCGATAATGGTATCCTTATGAAAATCGAAACGATAGGAGGCTCCAATGCCCAGATTAAAGACTGCAGGCGTGTCTTTTGTGTTGAAAGTCAAGGCGGCATCCAATTGAAAATCTTTTCCAAATAGATATGCGCCACCAAAACGCACTAAATTATCGGCATAAAAATCACTTTGTATGCCTTGTGTTTCCGCAAATAACGACCATTTAGGATTAAAAGAATGCGTCAGGGTAAGGATGTATTGAAAATCTGATTGGTCAGTTCCGATTCTGTCTTTTACAAGATTGACTACAAAAACCCATCCGCCAGAAAAATTGTTTTGTGAAATTACCGCTATTTTAGGGCTGAAACCTTCAACATCTGCAGCGGTATATGGGTTGTTTTTTGTGTCAAAATTAGCACCAGCATAAACGGCAACAGCAGGAATTAGGTATTTCCATTTAAAAGAATGGTTGGCTTTCCAGCTATAGAGATTTGGCTTATCCTCCTCCGCCTTTCTGTAAGGGTCATAAACCAAATATTTTGCACCAATAGTGAGGTTTCTAAAGTTTGATCGATGAACTGGTTCTGAAATTGCAGAACGATTGTCCGTAAATGTATCATTTTGATAGGAACCGATGACGCTGATTTCCAAAGGTTCGAACAACAATCCGTAATGGGCCGCAAAATCAACACTAAATCCCTTCACCTCGTATTTCAATGGAGTGTGCTCTTGTTTTACATAATTAGGACCTAACTCCAATTGAATCACATTGGGGCCAACTGCAAACGCACTTTGGGAAGCGCCAGGACGATTGGAATTGATGACATCGGTATATTGGCAATATGCTGAGAAAGAAACTACTAAAAACAGGATGGGCAAATAAGTTTTTATTGTATTCATAAGAGGTATATTAGGTATCAAATATAGAGATTTTATATTTTTTTTAAGTATTTATAACCGATTTTAAGCATAGAGAATTGTATTTTTGAAAAAATAATTTTCACATGCTACAAATGGCATCCATTACTGGTTTGTTAAGAACCATTTTAATCATTTTGTTGATATATTATGGCGTTAAAATATTAGCGCGTCTTTTTGCCCCTTATTTTGTTCAATATATGTCCAAAAAAATGCAGGAGCGTTTTGGGCAGCAATTTCAACAACACCAAAACTACAATGGTGGTAGTCGCCCAAATGAAGGAGAAACCATCATTGATAAAATGCCTCATCAACAAAAAACTTCCGATAAAAAGGTTGGTGAATACATCGATTACGAAGAAATTGATTAATTTTCCACATCAATTTTAGAAACCAGCTTCATGCAATTATCGTTTAAAAACTTTCTACCACACATTCTGATGGTTTTCGGATTTGTGGTAGTGTCATTGTTGTATTTCAGTCCCGTTTTGAGTGGCAAGCAGATTTTCCAAAGTGATATCAAGCACTACATCGGTATGGCCAAACAGCAGAATGACTTTAGGGAAGCTACTGGCGAAGAAACCTATTGGACCAACAGTGCTTTTGGAGGGATGCCCACCTATCAATTAGGAGCACATTATCCGCATAATTACATTAAAAAATTAGATTCTGTTTTGCGTTTTTTACCACGACCATCGGATTATCTATTTCTTTATTTTATAGGATTTTACATCTTATTACTTTCATTAAAAGTTGATTACAAATTGGCAGCTTTGGGAGCATTGGCATTTGGTTTTTCGACCTATCTCATCATTATTCTTGGTGTTGGTCATAACAGTAAGGCGCATGCCATTGCCTATATGCCTCTCGTTTTGAGCGGTATTGTCCTCACATTCAGACAAAAATATGTTGTTGGGTTTTTGCTCACAGCAATTGCCATGGCTCTGGAAATCAGTACGAATCATTTCCAAATGACCTATTATTTGATGTTGCTGGTCATAGTTTTGGGAATTGCGTATTTGATTGATGCTTACAAAAAGAAACTGTTGCCGCATTATTTCAAATCAGTTGGTTTGATGGTTATTGCCGTAATACTCTCGGTTGGATTAAACGCCACAAATATTATGGCAACCCAAGAATATGTAAAAGAAAGTACGCGTGGCAAAAGTGAATTGACAATCAATGCTGATGGAACACCAAGGGAAGTGACCTCTGGTTTGAGCAAAGAATACATCACAGAATACAGCTACGGAATTTTAGAAACTTTCAACTTGTTTATTCCAAGGTTTTTGGGAGGAGGAAGCTATGAAGATGTTGGCAAGGATTCCGCGACCTATAAAGCATATATTGCAATGGGAGCAACGCCTGTGCAGGCACTTCAGGAAGCAAAACAAACACCAACCTACTGGGGCGACCAAACGATTGTGGAAGCACCAGCTTATATTGGAGCTGTAGTATTGTTTCTATTTGTTTTTGCCCTCTTTTTGGTCAGGGGCCGTTTAAAGTGGTGGCTTGTTGGTGGCTCAATTTTATCATTGTTATTGTCCTATGGAAAAAATTTAGGGTTTTTAACCGATTTCTTTATTGATTATGTGCCATTGTATAACAAATTTAGGGCAGTAAGTTCCATCCAAGTTATTTTAGAGTTGTGCATTCCTCTACTGGCTATATTTGGATTGGTGCGTCTGTTCAATGATTTTGAATCGGAGGAAAAAAAGCTAAAAGCACTTAAATATTCAGCATTGATTACGGGAGGATTGGCTTTAGTCTTCCTTTTGTTTAAAACATCGTTATTCGATTTTGTAGGTGTCAATGATGGGTTTTACCGTCAAAACTATGGTCAAGCTTTTATTGATGCTGTAAAAGAAGATAGAAAAACGTTTTTTACTCAAGATACATTGCGAACCTTACTATTGGTTTTGATTGCTGCTGGAACAATTTATATGTTTCTAAAGAAAAAACTATCCGAAAAAGTGGTAATGATTGTATTTGCAGTATTGATTTTGTTTGATTTGGTTGGAGTGGATAAACGTTATGTGAATAATGATAATTTTGTGCCATCTATCCAGGTAAACAAACCATATCAGCCCAATCAGGCCGATTTGGAAATCATGAAAGACACCACCCATTTTCGAGTGTTTGATGTTGTGTCAAGAGAGCCAGGAAAGGCTGCTTATTATCATAATTCTTTATCAGGTTACAGTGCAGCTAAACTGGAACGCTATGATGAATTGTTCGATTTTCATATTGCCAAAAACAATATCCACGTTCTCAATATGTTGAACACTAAATACATCATTGCTGATGATGATAAAGGTAATATTTTTACTTATGAAAATACGGATGCCAATGGAAATGCTTGGTTTGTCGGTAAAATAGAAAAATTGAATTCAGCCAATGAAGAAATCAAAGCTTTGGATAGTTTGGACACTAAATCAAAAGCAGTCACAACACAATCCATCCCAACCAAAAATTATTCTATTGATTCGTCTGCAACTATCAACATATCAATTTATAAACCTAATTACTTAAAGTATAAGTCGAATAATATCTATGATGGCTTTGCTGTCTTTTCAGAAGTGTATTATGGACATGGGTGGAAATCTTTTATTGATGGAAAGCAAACGCCACATCATCGTGTAGATTATGTATTAAGAGGGATGGCAATTCCGAAAGGAGAACATACTATTGAGTTTAAATTTGAACCTGAAGTCATTAAAACTGGAAGCTCCATAGCTTTGGCGAGTTCTATTTTGTTCGGATTATTGGTTCTTGGAGGATTATTTTTGGAGTTCAGGAAAAATTAAATTCTCTAAAGAGACAAAATTCATACTAATTCAAAGTTTATAATTCTTTTCCGAATTCAATTATGTCAAAAAAAGTACTCATCATCACTTATTATTGGCCTCCAGCTGGAGGTCCTGGAGTGCAACGCTGGTTGAAGTTTGTTAAATATCTTCCAGACTTTGATGTGGAACCGATAGTTTACATACCCCAAAATCCCAGTTATCCCATAATGGATTTGAGTTTAGAATCGGAAATTCCAAAAGAGGCTACCATTATTTGCCAACCGATTAAGGAGCCTTATAAGTTGGCAAGTTTTTTATCGCGAAAACACTCAAAATCCATCAGTTCAGGCGTCATCCCAATGAAAGGTAAGCAAACACTCGTTCAAAAGTTGATGTTGTATGTAAGAGGTAATTATTTTATTCCTGATGCCAGAAAGGCTTGGGTGAATCCATCAGTTGATTTTCTATCTAATTATATCCAAAAAGAGCACATTAAAACCATCATAACTACTGGCCCTCCGCATAGTTTGCATTTAATTGGAATGCAATTAAAAGAAAAAATAGGGGTGAAGTGGTTAGCTGATTTCCGTGATCCCTGGACTACCATTGGATATCATAAACATCTCAAGCTGACTAAATCCTCAGCTCAAAAACATCGACATTTAGAGAAACAAGTTTTGGAAACGGCTGATTGTATTATTGTCACGAGTGAAAACACAAAGAAAGACTTTTCAATAAAAACCAATCAACCTATAAAACTAATTACCAATGGTTACGATGTTCAGCATGATCTAAAGGCTGAAAAAGATGATGGCTTCACAATATCTCATATTGGCTCATTATTATCGGGACGAAACCCTCATAATCTTTGGAAGGTTCTGAAGGAATTGATTCAGGAAAATCCTGAATTCGGAAACCATTTTCAACTTCGATTGATTGGAGTGGTTAGTGAGGATGTACTAAAGGATATTCATTCTCATGGTTTGAAAAATCATGTCAATGTGGTTGGTTACATCAGTCATGACGAAGCGTTGATGCATCAACGACAATCACAACTATTGTTACTCGTTGAAATTGATTCTGAAGAGACAAGAGCCATCGTCCCAGGAAAATTGTTTGAATATATGATTTCAGAAACGCCAATACTTGCAATTGGCCCAAAACAAAGCGATGTAGAACAGATAATTGAATCAACAAATACTGGAAGCTATTTTTATTATGACTCCAACGAAGATTTAAAATTGCAAATTTTGACGTATTTTAAAGCCTACAAACAGAATGAACTAAGCACACATCCAATCGGATTAAAACAGTATAGCCGAAGAGAATTAACCAAAACCTTGTCAGAACTCATCTAATGGGAATTGTTGCCAGCCAATCCTTTAAAAATACAATCACCACCTATCTGGGCTTTGCGATAGGTGCCATCAACACTTTGTTTTTATACACTTATTTTATTTCGGATGTCTATTATGGTTTAATAGCATTCATACTTTCTACAGCCAACATCATGACGCCTCTGATGGCTTTTGGGGTCAACAATACACTTGTAAAATTTTACTCCACCTTTAAAACGAAAAATTCCTTAAATAGTTTTTTGACTCTGATGTTGTTTTTGCCCTTATTATTAATAATTCCCATTGGTATTATTGGGATTTTCTCTTATGATATTATTGGGGAATTGCTATCGAAAAAAAACTCTATTGTAAAGGATTATGTTTGGTACATTTATGTGTCTGCGATTGCGATGGCATATTTTGAGGTGTTCTTTGCCTGGTCAAAAACCCAAATGCTGACAGTTTTTGGTAATTTCATGAAAGAAGTGTGGCATCGTGTTGGCGTGATGGTTTTGCTGTTTGCGGTGTATTTGAAATGGATTGATACAAATCAATTGATCATTGGGGTTGTGATTTTTTACATCCTTCGAATGATTGTGATGATGTTCTATGCATTCAGTGTGCGATTACCGGTATTTCGTTTTAATAGAATTGAAAATATAAGTTCTGTTTTAAAGTACTCCTCACTCATTATTATTGCAGGCTCCATAGCGACCATTATTTTGGATATTGATTCCTTTATGTTAGGATTGTATATTCCTATTGAAAAAGTGGCATATTATGGCGTTGCTATTTACATTGCTACAGTTATTGCAGTTCCTTCTAGGGCGATGCAACAGATTTTGCAACCTTTGACTGCTAAATTTCTCAACGAAAAAAATAAAATCGCTTTAAAGGATTTATATATTCGAAGTTCACAGACCCTTTTTGTGATTGGTGGATTTATTTTTCTGTTAATTGTGTTGAACATCAATGAGCTTTACCATCTAATCCCAAAGGAATTTAGTGGTGGATTGATAGTGGTTTTTTTGGTGAGTGTTGCCAAATTGTACGATAATCTCATGGGATGCAACAATGTGGTGCTTTTCAACAGTGATTACTATCGTGTGGTATTACTTTTTGGAGTGATTTTGACAATTCTAACGGTGTTATTGAATATGCTGTTCATTCCAAAGTTCGGCATCAATGGTTCTGCATTTGCGACGTTTTTGGCGATTTCCATCTATAACACCATCAAAATCTACTTTGTGAAAAAGAAGTTTGATATGATGCCATTTAATAAGGAAACTCTAAAAGTGTGTATTCTTTTAATGGTTTCTATAGCAGTTTTCTATTTTTGGGAGTTTCCATTCCATCCGATTGTAAACATAACTTTAAAAACATTATTGATGACCACATTTTATGTCTTGGTTATTTTAAAGTTGAATGTATCGGAGGATATTTCTGTAATGATTAAAAAATATTTGCGGATAAAATAAGGCTTATATTCTATAAAAGGAAAACCCTGCAAGGTGCTTTGAGGCATACTTCATGCAGGGATTTCCAACTAACCAACCAAAATTTTTAAATATGTATATCAATTTCCTCTTCTCGAAGTGGAACGCGAATTTGACTGTTTTTTCGGAGTTCCGGAATTACTTCTTTGAGTTGTATTTCGTTGTTGTTGCTTTGTATTAGATATACGAGTATTAGAGGTGTTCGGTTTTCTATTTGGCAAACTTTTAACAGAGGACGTACTTCTAGCTACAGCTGCAGTATTTCTATTAACATTTTGTCTTTGAGAAGATTGTGTGCTTCTACTTAGTGAATTGTTGCGTTGTGTGGTTGCGCGAACGTTTCTTTGAGGCGTTGTTGCTCTTTGCTCTTGGTTTGCTCTTGATGAACCCACACGATTTTCATTGGTTCTCACAGTTTGGTTTGCTCTTGTGGCATTTGTTGCTCTTACATTATTAGTTCTATTGGCACTTGCAGAACTGGAGCGGGCTGTTTCTGTTCTTCTCACATTATTGGCTGCAACGGCTGTAGTGCTTCTTGTTGGGGTTGCCTCTTGACGGTATCTATCACTTGCTCTAGTTGTTGCTACTACACTACCACGACGCCCTGTTGAATTCCTTGTACTTCTGTAAGTGTAACGAACAGGTTCTCTATAATTGTTCGTGTAAGGTCTGTAATAGTGATAACGGACAGGAGTGTAATATTGTCTGTAAGGTTTTGCATAAACAATGCAGAAACTTGGGGCAGGTATGGTATAATACACATGCCAAGGTCTATACACATAAACACGGTTATAAGCATTGATATAACCTGTGCAATGCGTAAAGGTGTGGTAGCTGTTATAATATACATGCAAACCGCCTACACGAGCTACACGGCCATAATCAGTATAATTTATGTCTACATTTCCAATTTGTGTCACACGGCCATAAAAATCGTAATAGATGGGTGTATTTTCAATTTGGATGATAGCTCCGAAATCATCATACTGCACATAAGGACTATAATCATAACCATTATTGAAACTGAAGGATACATTTGGAGTATTGATGGAGACATTTACATCTGGACCATAATTCGGCACGTAAAAGTCGAACTGACCGTCGGGGAATACAGAAAACTCAATACCACCTTCGGTAAAGATGAAGGAGTTGCCATAGCCACGAGTAACGTGGTCTAGTGATGAATTATCTTCAATTGCGTTGGTGGTTTTTGCGCTTACTGTGGCTCCGACAAGGAACACTGCAGTAAAAACTAAAGCTAATTTTTTCATGAGTGTTTGTTTTAGGTTAAACATGTTTTATGGTATTCAAACAGTGTGCCAAAGTTTATTTTTATTATGTTTGGTAGATACATGATATTGAGAATGGCTGGAATTAGGATGTTTTGGTGAGTGTGATGAATGGAGATTTTTTATAAGGGAGAGTGTATGCCTACATTACGGAAGGTTGTGGACATAGTCTGAATTGTTAGCGGATAAACTATAGGTTGCATGAGGTGTTAAACTAGGTTGTTATTTTAATGCTTCATCCACGAATGTGGAATCATACTTTGCAAAAACGTCCAATAGCTTTGGAATATAGTCTTTCCACAGTGGATAAGTGTCTCGATTTTTTTCATAGTTTAGAATTGCTTCTTCTAGTTGGGGTAAAAAGATGAAATGTTCAGTTTCTGTATGATAAATACGTAGTCTTTTTTCTCTTTCATAATCTTTTTGAATCGCTGCTATTCTTATTTCTCCTAACCTTACAAAACTTTCAATCACATACGTATACCAATTACCGACGCCTTTGGAGGCCATTTTTTCTTTTAAGCTTTCTGTAAATAGATTCGATGAAGCTTCAATTTGCTCTCTGTATATTTCTAATGAGGAATTTACGAAGGAATGGCTAAATTCATGGATTGTAAGGAATCTAGCGGTGGGTTCATAATTAAATCCATACGAATTGTATAAGCCTGAGTTATCAATAGGTACTTTTACATAAGGGCTCATTAGTTCATAAACGGTTTTTTTGCCATCAGTCTCAACCGTAGCACTGATACCTCTACCTTCATGTTCTTCGATGGGCCATATTTCCATGGGACTTATCAGTGCAACATACTTATAACGTTGTTCTCCATAATAGGTTTGCATGGCATTGGTAAAATCGGATGGGATAATTTCCTTTAGTTCATTGATGGCACCCATATAAAAACTATTGTGTTTCTTAAAAAAGCTTTCAACATCTTGGTCAACATAGAATTGATATAGCACGTCCAAATAATTGGAAATGATATGTTTCAATTCCATCTTCTTTTGAGAATCTATGGGTAAATTTGATAATTTAAAGGTTTCAGACTTTTGATGTTGATTAAATTCAGGTAGCTGCAGTAATATGGGCATCATAATATCATTGCCATAACCATAACTCACTAAAGTGTCACAAAACCTTGCGGTCAGCTTGGCAAATTCCGAAGTGTCATCGGTGTCAAATGTATCAAGGGCCAATTTTACAACGGGTTGATACTGCTGGCAAGTTTCAAGTTTGTAATGTTCCCATTGTACATTTGTCTTTCTGTGCTTAACTGCAAGCAATTCAGCAAGGAAATAGGTTTCTGTATTTTGATTATAAGTGGCCTCAAAATTGAAGGTTTGTTTTTTAGCAGTTTTACACGAAAAGAGAACTACAAGTGCTACTATAGAAATAATCAGTTTTTGATTCATGAGTACAGATGATATTTAATCTAAAGAAGAATAAATAATTAAAATGTTACAAATAATTGGCTATATAATGATATTCATTAGTATCTTAATAACTAATACAATTATTAGCCTCAATGATTCAACTTTAATGTACGCATTAAGTCATCACTTTTTTTTTAAGAATGCTTAAATATACTTTTATTACATAATATAGTTTTCTCCGATAGCTATATTGCATACCATAACAAGGGTTTTAAGTTGATGTAAGTGGATATAGGTTATCTAAAGCGAGAAGTCAATAACTATTAAAGTTTAGTTAAATAGTTATAAGTAAATAAGTTATGATTTGATTAAATAAGTAAATTTAAATAGTATTCCATTAGACAAAAAATAAGTTTTCCTATGTTTCGTAACTATTTTCTTTTATTTATCTCATGCTTTGGTTTATTATTTTTATTGCAATGTAAGGAGCACACGAGCCAGTCAGTAAATGAGATTACTACTTCTCAACCAAGCAAAGGTGTTGTGGGTGGCCCTTTTGAGAACAGGGACTTTTTTTTCATTGGAATGCCAAGACCTATTCAATCGATAGATACAAGTGCAGGCTGGAGCCAAAAAGGGCAAAAATTGCTAATAAAGGGAACCATTTACAAACGTGATGGTGTAACACCTGCTCCCAATGTTATCTTATATTATTACCATACAGATGTAAACGGTCTATATTCTGATAAGCCAGATTTGGATAGAAGAGTAGTGCGACACGGCTATATTAGGGGTTGGGTACAGTCCGATGTCAATGGGAAGTACTCCATTTATACCGCGCGTCCTGCTCCTTACCCTAACAGTGACCAACCTGCTCATATTCATCCAGCCATCAAAGAACCAACAATCAACATTCCCTACTATATCGATGAATTTGTTTTTGACGATGATGCTTTTTTGACTAATGCCAAACGAAAAGACATGGAGGATAGAGGAGGAAACGGAATCCTAAAAGTGAAGAAAGATAGTTATTTACAAATAGCTGAGCATGACATAATCTTGGGCATGAACATCCCCAATTATCCAGAATCAGAAAAAGATTAATGGCCTTACTGATTTTAAAAATGGATTGGGTATTCAAAAGCGTAGATTCCATTTAATTTATCTGTTCATAGTGAAGGTATTGCAAAAAAAAGTATATTTAACTGTCTAACAAATAGCTAAATTAATACCATTAACTAAATGAGCCATCATCATCCAGATATACTCAACCTAAAAAACATATTTTCCATTCGTACTTTTCTGTTAAAATTCATTGGTGTGGTCTGTGCTGTTGTTGCCATTAAGGGGTTTATGATACCTAATCATTTTTTGGATGGTGGTCTTTTGGGTATTTCAATCCTTATCCATGAGTTTTATCACATCGATGTCAGCATACCGTTGATTCTATTGAATTTGCCTTTTGTATTTATTGGTTATAAAAAAATAGGGAAAAACTTTGCTGGCCATGCTTTAATAACCGTTGTTCTTTTGGGTATTTTGTTGAATTTACTCACAGTTCCAACAGTAACTAATGACAGTTTTTTAACAGCTGTTTTCGGAGGTGTTTTTGTAGGTCTTGGCATTGGATTTGTCATACGTGGCGGAGGAGTTCTGGATGGTCTGGAAGTTATTGCAGAATATACTAATGACCAATTTGGACTGTCGATTTCTGAAATCATTATGGCTATCAACACAAGTATCTTCCTCATTATTGCCTTCTATTTGGGCATTGAAAAAGCAATGTACTCTATCCTGACTTTTTTCACGGCCATAAAAGTATCTGATTACATCGTAGATGGGTTTGAAAAATTAACTTGTTTGAGCATTATTTCTCACGATTCTGAGAAGATAAAATCACTTATTGTCAATGACTTCAATAAGGCAGTAACTGTTTATAAAGGAGAACGTGGCAACCTTCCAGGGTCTTACGATATCAAACATGATTGTGATATTATTGTAGCAGTAGTCACTCGATTGGAGTTGCACAAAATAAAAAAAGCGGTCAATACAGCCGATCCAAAAGCATTTATGTTTGTTCAGAACGTTAGGGAAGTTGGTGGAGGCATTGTCAGTAAAAAAAGTCCTCATTGATGGATACTGCTTACGAAAAAATATATCATCATGTCATTGATACCTTGACCAATCAATTGCCTGATTATTTAACCTATCATAGCGTTTTGCACTCGCTGTATGTAGTGGAAAAGGTCATTTATATTGGAAACAAAGAACACGTTTCTAAATCGGAGCTTCGATTGTTGAAGATTGCCGCACTCTATCATGATATTGGATTTATTAAAACCAATTTTGAGCATGAAGTGAATGGTTGTGAAATGGCACGTAAAGATTTGAAGACTTTTAACATTCCCGAAAAAGAAATTGATATCATCTGTGGCATGATTATGGCCACAAAAATACCGCAACAACCTAAAAACCATTTGGAAGCTATTCTTGCCGATGCCGATTTAGAGTATTTAGGTACCAAACATTTTAAAAAGGTAAGTGAATTGCTATTTGAAGAAATGAAACATTACAATCCCAAATTAACAAGGGAAGATTGGAATGCCATTCAAGTAAATTTTATGGAGAAGCACACATATCATACTAAATTCTGTAGGCATTATAAGGAATTTAGGAAAGAAAAAAACTTAAAAGGATTAAAAGAATAACGTAGTAAAAGTGTTTTTATCTTTAAATGAAATTATCTATTAATTGCTATAAACGGACTCATCGTATTTATTCTACTATCAATTTCATCCATGATTTATAATGCCATTAAGTGTGTAATGGAATTGGATTTTAAAAGCAGAGGAAAAGTGAAGGCGAAGGACAAAGGAAAGGGGCAAGTTGAAATGTATTTGTGAGTTTAAAGTAAAAACCCCAAAGCCTTTGTGAAAAACTTTAGGGTTCTTTGTTCAACAATAAGTAGATATTATTTCTTTATCTTTTTTTGTTTCTTAACAGTACTGCCTTGCTTATAGTAATAGTAATCTTCACTATCATCAAAGTCATTGTAAGTCCAGTAACTTGTATTCTGTGTTTGACCAAGGTTATAATTATAGTTATTATTACTATGGTTTACCACACCAGAGCTATGAATGATTTCTCCCCAACTATTGTAAGTAATCCGTAATCCACCTACTTGGGTGAGCATACCTCCTCGGTTGTAGCTCATATATATAGTACCAACACGTTTTACCCTTCCAGCACTGTCGTAATTGATAAATACATTGCCAATACGTCTCACTTTACCATCATAATCATGTTGAATCAACACACCACCATAGTTTGGAGTGTAGTAGCTGGTTCGGCTGACAGTTCCAGGAGCACCTTGGGTGGTATTGACAGAACCTCTTCTAGTGTTACTTGATTCTCTATAATAATAAGAATCATCAAAATCACTGAACGATTCACCTGGATTGGTATTGAAATCAAAACTTCCATCAGGAAAGATCAAGAATTCAACACCTCGCTCCATGAACATGATAGGTTCAGCATAACGATAGCGTGTCGCATTGTTAAAATCTTCACCCTGTGGTGCAACGTTGGTTTTTGTTGCGTTAGCAGATGTCAATCCTATTAACACCATTGCTGTAAAAAGTAATTTTGTCTTCATAATTAAAGGATTTAAGATTGTGCCTACTCATTAGCTTTTCGGCTTACGCTATACTATTTTGAATATCCAATTTGTGTGCCAAAAACGTAAGTATCTCATTTTTAGAATAAAAAGGCTTTAAAATGCAGGCATTTTAAAAGCATTGGTATTTTTTTATCAAGAATTTATGCATTTCAATCGCCATTTGACCAAATCTGATGGGGAATCAATCTAGATCAACTTTATGGAGTCGATATTGATAGAATTAATGTAGATATTATTAGTATTTAGGAGAGTTTTAGCAACTTAGAATTTAAAAAAAATGACTTTTAAAAAATACTTTTTTGTATATTGAAGTGCTATTAATCAACCAACTATGAAAAAAACACATCTCATTTTACTGTTTTTTGCCCTTGCATTTAATACCTATTCACAAACCAGAACACCAGAACTTCAGAAAAGATTAGATTCTTTGTGGCAGGTTTGGAAAGATAATACGAAAGCAGATACAATTCGCCTAAAAGCTATGAGTTATTTTATAAGTGATGGATATGAGCGTATCAATCTTGATTCGGTCTTTTACTATTCGCAATTGCAGTATGATTTTGCCAAAGCTAAAAACAATAAGAAATATGAGCTCTTTGCCTTGGATAGACAGGCAAGTTCACTTTTCATGATGGGCGAAGTGCCAGAGGCTATTGAATATATGAAAAGAAAGATAACTGTTTTGGAAACTTACGACGATAAGAATGAGCTTTGTGGCACCCTAACAAATACAGGGATGATTTACCAAAGAATCGGTGAATATGAAAAGGCCATTGAATATAACGAAAGGGCTTTGAAAATTGCAGAAGAAATTGACGACAAGAAATTTAGGTCGTCAATTTATCAAAATTTAGGAAATGCTTACGGTAACCAAGGCAATTATCCAAAAGCCTTGGAATATTATAAAAGAGGTCTTAAAATAGCTGAAGAAACAGATAATAAAACCGTAAAATTAAACTCTTTAGGTAACATAGGAAACCTATACTTTAGAAATAATGAATTTGATAATGCTTTGGATTATTTAAAGCAAGGGTTAGCTCTGGCAGAAGAAGTGAGTGATAAAAGTCTAGAATCAAGATTTTATACAAACATAGCCTTGGTGTACTCCAAGCAAGAAGGCCATACAGATGAAATGCTGGAATATTCCAATAAAGCATTGAAAATAGCTGAAGACATTGGCGATAAGAACAGCATGGGAAAAGCCCTTAGTATTTTAGGAAGTTGTTATGCCGAACTGGGCCAATCTAAAAAAGCATTGGAATATACACAAAGGGGTTTGAGCATATGTGAAGAAATTGGGGATAAAAAGAATACGATTGCTGCCTTACAGTCCATTGGAGATATTTATTACGATTTGGATGAACATCAAAAAGCTGTGAAAAGCTGCCAAAGAGGTTTGGATTTAGCAATACAAATAGGCAGTTTGGAAGATCAAATGCATAACTGCAGATGTCTTTACATGAATTTTAAATCGTTAGGTAATACTGCACAAGCTTTAAATTTTCTTGAAGAAACCAAGCGTTTGGAAAACAATATGCATACTCAAGAGACCACCAAAAAACTCCAACAAATGGAATTTGACAAACAGTTGTTAAAGGATAGCATTGCCATGGTAGAAAAAGAACGGAAGATTGAAGAAGCGCATCAAGCAGAGGTTCAACTAAAAGATAGAAACAAGAACATGGCTATTGCCGCAGGTATTTTCTTTCTATTGGTATCGGGAGGTTTTTATAGTAGATACAGGTATACCAAAAAAGCCAAATCTGTCATAGAAAAGGAAAAAGACCGAAGTGAAAACCTTCTGCTCAATATACTTCCAGCAGAAGTGGCTGAAGAATTGAAATTGAAAGGCGAAGCAGAAGCCAAGGATTTTGATATGGTATCCATCCTATTTACCGACTTCAAGAGTTTTACAGAACAGTCCGAAAAACTTACTGCATCTGCTTTGGTTAAAGAAATAAATAACTGTTTTAAAGAATTTGATGCCATTTGCGAAAAATATAACGTTGAAAAAATAAAAACCATTGGCGATGCTTACATGGCAGCAGGTGGTTTGCCAGTTCCTGAAGACACTTCAGTAAAAAATACGGTGCTTGCAGCTTTGGAAATGCAAGATTTTATTGTGAAACAGCACCAAGAAAAGGAGGCTAACGGAGAACATGCCTTTGAGATGCGTGTAGGTATCCATACTGGACCTGTCGTAGCGGGAATTGTGGGGGTTAAGAAGTTTCAGTATGATGTATGGGGAGATACGGTGAACACCGCCTCTAGAATTGAAAGTAATGGTGCAGTAGGAAAAGTGAATATTTCTGAGACTACCTATAATTACCTAAAAGACGACACAGATTTTGTATTTGAAAGTAGGGGTAAAGTAGAAGCTAAAGGGAAAGGTAAAGTAGAGATGTATTTTGTGAGTTTGGTATAAGAATTCATTCTTTTTAGTACATTTATAACATCAATCACTCACCAACCGCTATGCTAAAGCCGACCATCGAATGTTCTAACTGTAATCAACGTTTTGAGGCCCATTATCCCTATTGTCCTTATTGTGGGCAACAAGCGGAAGATAAATTGACTCTTGGAGTCCTATTTACCAATACCATCAGCAATTACTTTTCGGTGGACGCACGTTTCTTCAAAAGTTTTGTGCCCTTATTGACGAAACCTGGTTACTTGGCAAAAAAATTTGTTCAGGGCCAACGGCTTTTGTACCTGCATCCGGCCCAAATGTATTTGTTCATCTCAGTGGTTTTTTTCTTCCTATTTTCGTTTATCTCTCGCGAACAAGCACAAAGTATGGACAAAGAATTGAAAAAGCAATTTGATAAGAGGCATGAAATCGTGGATTCTTTAAGCCAAAGGAGGCAAGATTCCATACAGAATCGGAAGGATTCAATTTTGCAAGCCACAGTGCTTCAACCGATGAAAAAAAATCAGAAAAGTCTAGGGTTATCGGATAAAGAAGTCCAACAATTGGACTCAACCATTAGTTCCAAAAACAAAAGTAGGAACAATGTTAATTTTTTGGACTTTGATGGCGAGGAAATCGATTCTATGATAGAGGCTGGTGCTACTGACCAAAAGATACTCAAAGTAATGGGATTGAAGAACAATGATGGGTTCTTTAAAAAACGAATTTACAATCAAGTCTTAAAATTCTACAAAAACAAAAGTGGCGGTTCCATTCTGCAGGCCTTTTATGATAGTATTCCTATTGCCATGTTCATACTTTTGCCCATCTTTGGATTGATTTTAAAGCTATTTTATTTCAACAAAGGGCCATTTGCATACCATTTGGTGTTTAGCTTTTATTTCTTTTCATTTTTATTCACTGTATTTTCTTTCTTGGTAGCTTCGACTTTGTTGTGGGATGAATTTCCAGGTTGGGTAATCTCGTTGATTATGCTCTCCACCTTCTTTTATTTATTCTTGGGAGTTAAGAACTTTTATGGCCAAGGCTATTTTTTAAGTTTTATTAAAAGTAACCTTATCAGTTTTATGTTCTTATCAATCGTCTTACCCTTTGCAGCCATTATTGTAGGAGTTATGGCTTTCTTGTTTTATTGAAAAAAAGATTGAAATCAAAAACGGGAAACATAAAGAAAATACTAAATATCTAAACACTCACTTCTGAAATAGTGATTGATAACTAAAGTTTCTCCTTTAGATAGTTCCCAGTAACAGAATTTTTATTTTTCACCAATTCTTCAGGTGTTCCTTGAGCTACCAACTGCCCTCCACGTTCTCCACCTTCAGGGCCTAAATCAATGATGTAATCGGCACATTTGATAAGTTCCAAATTGTGCTCAATAACAATGATGGAATGTCCTTGCTCAATCAAGGCCTGAAAGGATTTTAGCAACTTTTGTATGTCGTGAAAATGTAGGCCAGTTGTGGGTTCATCAAAAATAAAAAGGGCATTGTCACTTCTAGAACCTTTCCCTAAAAATGTTGCTAGTTTGATACGTTGCGCCTCTCCACCAGAAAGAGTTGAGGAACTTTGACCCAAAGTAACATACCCTAAACCTACATCTTTTAGAGGTTGCAACTTGCCTTGGATTTTGGATTGGTTGTGCTTATCAAAAAAAGCAACAGCATCGTCAATGGTCATATTGAGAACGTCGTCAATATTTTTATCTTCAAAAGTGACTTCAAGTATTTCTTTTTTGAAGCGTTTTCCATTGCAGGTCTCACACACCAAATGTACGTCGGCCATGAATTGCATCTCAATGGTTACTTCGCCATCGCCTTTACAAGTTTCGCAACGCCCACCATCAACATTAAATGAAAAATGTTTCGCCTGATAATTACGGATTTTACTTAACTTTTGACTCGCGAATAAGGCTCTGATATCATCATACGCCTTGATGTATGTTACAGGATTGGAGCGCGATGAGCGACCTATCGGATTCTGGTCCACAAACTCAATATGTTGGATATTTTTATAATTCCCTTTAATTTCGGTGAACTGCCCAGATTTATCACCAAAACCCGTCAACTGTTTTTGAATCGTCGGAAATAGAATCTTTTTGACCAATGTACTCTTTCCGCTTCCAGAAACTCCTGTGACGACCGTTAGCATTTCCAAAGGGAAATTAACATCAATATTCTTAAGATTATGCTCACGCGCTCCAATGATTTCAATTTGATATTTTGATTTGCGACGCTTTTTTGGAACTTCAATGACCATTTCTCCATTGAGATATTTGGCCGTCAAAGTATCAGCTTTTAAAATGTCTTCATAGGTTCCTGAGGCCACGACTTCACCACCAAAAGTTCCAGCTTCTGGGCCAATGTCTATAATTTGGTCTGCCGCTTTCATGATATCTTCATCATGTTCTACAACGATAACTGTATTGCCTAAATCGCGTAACGCTTTTAACACCACAATTAATTTTTCCGTATCCTTAGGATGTAAACCAATACTTGGTTCATCCAAAATATACATGGAGCCAACCAAACTGCTTCCCAAAGAAGTTGCCAAATTGATACGCTGGCTTTCACCACCAGACAATGTGTTCGATTTTCTGTTTAAAGTCAAATAATCTAAACCTACATTGGATAGAAAACTCAATCGGTTTGTAATTTCTTTTAAAAGGCGCTCGGCAATCTTTGTGTCGTGGTCATTCAATTCCAATTGTTTGAAGAAACTGGTCAGTGTATTCAAAGGCATGCCTACCAATTCTGTGATTGTGACACCACCAACTTTTACATAATTGGCTTCAGGTCGTAGGCGTTTTCCCTGACATTTGCTGCATTTCGTTTTGCCACGATAGCGCGAGAGCATGACACGGTTTTGAATTTTATAGGCTTTTGCTTCCAATTCTGCAAAGAACTCATCCAAACCGGTAAAATGATTGTTGCCTTCCCATATCAATTGCTTTTGGGCTTCTGTCAATTGAAAAAATGGTTTGTGTATTGGAAAATCGAACTTATGCGAATTATTAACCAATAGGTCACGATACCAACTCATACTTTCGCCACGCCAAGGGAAAATGGCATTTTCATAAATGGAGAGTGCCGTGTTGGGAATCACCAAATCTTCATCAATGCCGATGACATCGCCATAACCTTCACATTTTGGACAAGCACCATAAGGGTTGTTAAAACTGAACAAATGTATGTTGGGCTCCATAAAAGTCATGCCATCAAGCTCAAATCGATTGTTGAACAGGGTTTGTTTGTTATTAGATACCGATTCGATGATGGTTGTACCTTTACCTTCAAAAAAAGAGGTTTCTATGGCATCTGCCAATCGGTTGTAAAAATCTTCTTCATGTTTCACGACGATTCTATCAACAACTAAAAAAATATCTTTATCAATAGTTTTTTCAAGAGCATCTTCAATTCTTAAAACTTCATGTTCATGTTGAACCCTCGCATACCCTTGTTGTTGCAAGACTTTTAGTTTATCTTCCATAGTCCTGCTGGCTTCCAAGGGAATAGGAGCGAGGAGGAGCAGTTTTTCACCATCCTCAAAAGACTTTACCAAATCCAACACATCTGCTGTAGTATGTTTCTTGACCAAATTTCCAGAAATAGGCGAATACGTTTTCCCGATTCTGGCAAACAACAATTTCAGATAATCATAGATTTCCGTCGAAGTTCCAACCGTAGAGCGTGGATTTGTGGAGTTGACTTTTTGTTCAATGGCAATGGCTGGTGCAATTCCTTTGATAAAATCGACTTTAGGCTTATTGAGACGTCCCAAAAACTGTCGTGCGTAACTCGAGAGACTTTCTACATAACGACGTTGGCCTTCGGCATACAGAGTGTCAAACGCTAAGCTAGATTTTCCGGAGCCGGATAATCCTGTAATCACCACCAATTTATTCCGTGGAATCACCACATCCATATTTTTTAGATTGTGGAGATTGGCACCTTTAATGATGATATTTTGTTTTGGATTTACATCTGAAAGCTTAACGTTCATAAGGTTTTTTGGATTCTGAATCTGCAAAGATACACTATCTAATTCAGCTTTAAAAAAAAGGTATTGTGCAATAAAATGTTAAAGTTTAGTCCGAAATTTTGCATTTTAGGAATGATTGTTGTTATATTTGAATCATAATCGATTAAATTACAGTTGCCTATATCATAATATTACTTTAAAGATTAACCCCAAGCATAGAGAATTTTCTATGTCCCTAAAGTAATGATTATGAGACACGAACTTATCACAGACGCTGCCTTGGTCAGTAATTATCTGAAAGGCGACGAAAGCGCACTCTCCGTACTGATTTATCGACACAAACAAAAAATTTATAGTTTTATCTATTCCAAAGTGTATGACAGGGATATCACTGAAGACATTTTTCAGGACACCTTCATCAAAGTTATCAAGACGCTTAAACTTGGTAAGTACAACGAGGAAGGTAAATTTCTGCCTTGGGTGATGCGTATTGCACACAATCTCATCATTGACCATTTTAGGAGAAATAGCAGAATGCCAAAATTTGACAACTCTGGCGAGTTCAGTATATTTTCAGTACTAAGTGATTCTGCTTTGGATGCCGAAAAAACCATTATCAAAGAACAGATAGAATGTGATTTGCGTCGTTTGATTGAGGAACTTCCTGATGACCAAAAAGATGTCTTGGTGATGCGTATGTATCAGGATATGAGTTTTAAGGAAATCTCAGATAAAACAGGCGTAAGTATCAATACTGCTCTGGGTCGTATGCGTTATGCGCTGATCAATTTGAGAAAAGTCATTGACCAAAAAAATATTATTTTGACAAATTAACAATTTGACATACTAAAGTAAGTTTTGTTGCGTTTATAAGATTATTATCAACTAAAAATCCGAAAATGGCAAAACTTTACTCTGAAAAAATCCCGGAATCCCCAACCAATCTGAACCCAAAAGAAGAGACAGTGGATTTTCTTTTGAATTATTCTAAGGCTTTAAGTGTTATACATTGTAATAAATTGAAGTTTGAAGCACTTCTAAATTAAACTTTGGGAAGTCCTGATAGTTAGCCTGTCAGGACTTTTTTTTGTAATAATCATTTAAAACTGAAGCTCTCCCAATGGTTTTGGTGATTATATCTTTTTCCAAATCCCAACCTCGTGCTGGCGAATACTGTCGTCCATACCAGATAATCTGAAGATGCAAATCGTTCCACAATTTTTCAGGAAACAATCGTTTGGCATCTTTTTCAGTCTGTACAACATTCTTCCCGTTGCTAAAACCCCATCGATGCATCAACCGATGAATGTGTGTATCAACTGGAAAGGCAGGAATCCCAAAAGCTTGTGATAGCACAACTGCCGCAGTTTTATGACCAACGGCTGGTAAGGCCTCCAATGCTTCATAGGTATTTGGCACTTGCCCACTGTATTTGTCAATCAAAATTTGAGAAAGTCCATGAATGCCTTTGCTTTTCATCGGCGAAAGACCTACAGGTTTAATAATTTCCCTTATTTCTTCAACCGTTAATTTTACCATGGCATACGGATTGTCAGCTTTGGCAAATAACAAAGGGCTAACTTGATTGACACGAACATCTGTACTTTGTGCTGACATTAATACTGCGATGAGTAAGGTATATGGGTCTTTGTGTTCTAAAGGCACAGGAATGGTAGGATATAACTCATTTAAGGTTTTTATAACAAAATCTACTTTTTCTTGTTTGGTCATAATTGTATTTTTACAAAGAATCAAAATTAACATATTATGACGACATTAAAAGTTGGAGATAATGCTCCAAATTTTTCACAGAAAGATGAACAAGGAAACACCATAAGTCTCAACGATTATAAAGGAAAGAAACTGGTAGTGTTTTTCTATCCAGCTGCCAACACCCCAACTTGTACTACAGAAGCTTGTAATCTTAGAGAAAACTATAAAGAATTGAGCGACAAAGGCTATGCCATTTTGGGCGTGAGTGCCGATACCCAAAGAAAGCAATCAAATTTTAAGAAGAAATACAATTTTCCTTATCCTTTATTGGCCGATGTTGACAAATCTGTTATCAATGCCTTTGGAGTTTGGGGAAAGAAGAAATTTATGGGTCGTACGTTTGATGGTATACATCGAGTGACGTTTGTGATTAACGAGAAGGGTGTCATTGAAAAGGTAATTGATGACGTGAAAGCAAAAAAACATGCTGAACAGGTTTTAGAGTAGTTTTTAGTTGGTTCTTTGAGGTGCTAAATACTTAATCCACAAGAAGTACCAAGCTGGAGTTTTTTCAAAAGAAGTACCCAATGGCCTCCAAACATCTTTTAAATTTCTGGCTCAAACTTTTGATTAAACAAACAAAAAAAGAGAGCTATTAGCTCTCTTTTTTATTATCATTATTAATATTATTTTAATCCTCCGAGCTCTCCTCCATTGTGTGGTATACATTCTGTACATCGTCATCTTCTTCAATCTTCTCTAGCAATTTTTCTACATCGGCAGCCTGCTCAGGTGTCAATTGTTTTGTAACTTGTGGAATCCGTTCAAAACCAGAAGACAAAATCTCAATATTTCGGCTCTCCAACTCATTCTGTATAGCTCCAAAGCTCTCAAAAGGTGCATAAATCAAAATGCCATCTTCATCCACAAAGACTTCCTCAACACCAAAATCTATCATTTCGAGTTCAAGTTCTTCGGCATCTATGCCTTCCGAGGATATTCGGAAATTACAGGTATGGTCAAACATAAATATTACTGAACCAGAAGTGCCTAAGCTACCATCACATTTATTGAAATAGCTGCGAATATTGGCAACGGTTCGTGTGTTGTTGTCAGTTGCTGTCTCTACCAAAATAGCAATACCATGAGGTGCATAGCCTTCAAACAGTACTTCCTTGTAATCGCCCTGACTTTTATCACTAGCCTTTTTTATGGCACGCTCAATATTGTCTTTTGGCATATTTACAGATTTGGCATTCTGTATAACGGCTCGTAAACGAGAGTTGCTCGCTGGATCTGGCCCACCTTCTTTTACGGCCATGACGATGTCTTTGCCAATACGTGTGAAGGCCTTGCTCATCGCAGACCAACGCTTCATTTTTCTTGCTTTTCTAAATTCGAAAGCTCTTCCCATTTCTAAATTAGTTTTTAGTCATTTCCGCAAAAGCGAAAAATCTAATCTTTTGTATTAAAATTTCAAAATCAAGAGAAAATTCTTTCTCTCTTTGGTTGTTTTCACCGCAAATTTATAAAAATCCATCAATCATTTGGAATGTGTTTCGCCAAAAAATTTTCATTGACAGAGTTAAGATTATTAATGGTATTTTGACGCTCTCTATTGAGTTCATCGTTGGCCTTGTTATAGGCAGTGACTGCCTTGTTAATGTCCTTTACTTTTTTATTATAAGTGTCCACCATCTCTTTGGTGCGCTTCTTTTCGGGAGTTTTTTCAAGAGTATTTTTGATGGTTTCAAAGTCAGCATTCAAAATTAAAAATTCGGTTACTTTCGGAATTTGGTTGTCAGCCTCATCAATGTAAAATTCAAAAGCCTTTTTAGAAGACTCTACCAAAGAACGATCATTTTTGTAAAGAGGAACTGTTTTTAAAATCTCCAACCCTTCCTTTGCCGATTGGCTCAAGGCATTAGCATTCTGCTGAATGGCAGCTACATCATTGTTTTCCACTGCTTCCCACAAATATATTTCATTGATACTCACTTTAAAATGAATGAGATGCATATCGTTGTAATGCTTAAACACCTCATTGGAGATTTTCATTTTCTTCCCAAGATCAGATTCGTTTTCAATAATTCTGACATTGTGTTTAGCGGCAAACAATCTAAACTGAGCGTCATATTCACTATAGGCTTCCTCCATCTTTTTGTCTGCCAGCTCTTGAGCCAAAATATAAGCCTCCATTAAATCGTAGGAATTCTCGGCAACTTCTTTTAAATCAATGATTTTTGCATAATCCTGTTTCAAGAGGCTTTCATTCAAGCGCATGTAATTAAGAACTTGACTTTTGTATTCATCCCCATCATAACCATCAGCATTTTCAATTTTCTCAATGGATTTCTCCAATGATTTTAAAAGTGTTGTGCGTTTTGAATCAATAGCTCTGTCGCTTCTACTGTGGGCAATTGCCTTTGTGTATTTCCACATGTTTCTTGTGACAGTTTCTTGTTCTTGAGCAACAAAATCCAAATATTCGGAGGCATTTTTAAAACTTTGGGAGTAGGAAGTGATAGATAAAATAACAAAGAAAATAATAAAGAACGGTTTAGTAATTTGAATCATTTAATTGTTTGTTTTTGCGGTTAATAAATCAAGTAAAATGGTATAGGCTTCTTCAATATATATGTCATTTGCAATATCATCCAAGACATCGGAATTGGCTTCTAGATCATCTTCATTATATTGTAAAAGTTCTTCTGTAGATACTGTATTGCGTACTGAAATGTTGCTGGTTTGCATATCCAACTGCGAATAAAATGAATTCCAAAGAGAATTATAACCATTCAAATCATTGTATATATTATCCAGCGTTAGAGGATATTCCGAGGTTTTGTTAATGTAATCATTTAAGACTATCGTATTAATATTTTTGATGGCTTTAAAACTTGGATTGGTTTCGGTGCGTTTCACACTATTGCTATTGATAAGTGCCAAAGGCAAGGCTTTGAAAGGATGGTATTTCATACGAGCTTCTACCGAATCATTGCTCAATGCAAATTTTTCAAAACCTTCACTGGTTTTAAAATTATCATACAATGAAGGCAAGGTGACATCTGGAATGACACCAACCGATTGATGGCTCAAACCGGTAATGCGGTAGAACTTCTCCACCGTTATCTTTGAAAAGCCCAAATCTTCTGTTTCGCTCAATGGAATTATCACCTGTGCACTCGATTTACCATGGCTTGGTGAACCTACGATTATGGCTCGGCTGTAATCTTGCATGACACTCGCAAAAAATTCCGATGCAGAAGCACTATAATTATTAATAAGTACCACAACAGGTTTGACAAAAAGTGAACCTCTATTCATATCTCTAATAGTGAATGTTTCCCCATTTGGATATTTGATGATAGAAAGTGGTCCTTTATCAATAAACATTCCTGAAAGTTCAGCCGCTTCCTTCATGGAGCCACCACCATTGAAACGTAAATCGATGACCAACCCTTTGATGTTTTCCTGATTGAGTTTATACAGTTCCTTCGCAACATCGTTGGCCAATCCTAGACCATTAGGCGATTCCATATCAGTGTAAAAACTTGGAATTTTAATATATCCAATATCTTCCTTATTTTCCAAAATATACCCTCGGATGCTGTTGTCCTCAACTTTGGTGATAGTTTTGGTGAGTTCAATCTCTTCAATATTTCCATCCGGTTTCTTGATTTTGAAGGTAATGGTTTGGTGTCTGTCGTCATTGATGAAGGATAAGATATCTTCATTGGATGTGCAATATGTTTCCAAGTTAGTAGCATCACTTTTCAAGGATTGGATGACATCGTTTACTTCAAAGTTACCATTTTTGAAGGCTGCACTTCCGGGAACAATGTAGGCAATCACAATCTCTCCATCATCATTTTTATTGGTGTGTATCCCAAAGGTCAATTGGCTGTTGGCAAGATGATCCTCAAATTCGGTTTTTTGGGAGTCATTGAAAAAAGAAGAATTAGGATCTTCATAATTCAAAAGTGCATTGAGAAAAGTTTCCTCAATATAGGTTTCAAAGCCAATATTTTGGTGCAATGTTTCTTCCAGCATGCATAATTGGTTGTCAATGATTTTTGGCTTCAAAGTTGCTTCGAGCTCCTTAAAATGATTTTTTACATTGGTGAAAACAGAATCTTCCTCTATCAATTTGGAAACGATTAAATAGCGAATGCGTTTGCTCCAGTAACGTTTTGCGTGATTTTCATCCTTAAAATAATCGTGGTCATTATCAGGTTTGAAATACAAAGTGTCCTTACCTGAATAATCCAGTGTTTCGTTTCTCAAACTTTCCACAATGGCTTTTGTGTCAAGAATTCTTTTTTTAAGGGTTTGGGAGTATTTCTCTATGAAATCACAGGAATTGGATTGTAGATAATCATCCAGTTTGTAAATATCAGACTTTAAGACATCGATGTCAGTTTGGGTTAGGTAACGTTTACTGTCATCTAATTGTTTGATGAAAAGTTCAAAAACTCCTTTGGATAAACTGTCGTTTACGGGTTTAGGACTAAAGTGTGCATTGGTGATAAGATTCTGTATTGCAACGAGTTGTTTGCAAAACGCAGAATCGTTTTGTGCATAAGAAACACTAATTTGAAAGCAGAAAAAAAGAAATAAAATCCGTTTGACCATTGACCATTTTAATAGTCTGGTAATGTAAAAAATTTATCTTTTTTAAACCTAATAAAAAATAAATTATTCTTGAACCTCTACAATTGATTCAATAGCTTCTGCCAATTGAAAATCTTTTTCGGTAACGCCTTTTTCCGAATGAGTGGACAAGGATATGGTCAGCACATTGTAGACATTGGTCCAGTCTGGATGATGATTGAGTGCTTCACATTCAAAGGCGATGCGGCTCATGGCACTGAAACAGTCCTTGAAGTTGTCGAATTCAAACTCAGCATGGAGGGCATTATCATAATACTCCCAATCAGGGAAATGGAGCAATTTTGCTTCAATGGTGTCTTTATCTAATTTCTTCATGGATTAACGTTTATGGTTGATTAAAGTTAGGGAAATATTTTAAGTTATGAGTGCTTATACAGTTTTAATACGCATAACTTTTAAACCTCCAATTCTTCCAAGACCTCTTGGCTGGTAATCTGAAGATGTTTAGGCAACCTGTTCACTTTTGGCATTACGGCAAGATATCGATCTTCGTTAGTGGTGAAAACATGTTTAAATTGCATTGAAGTTGTAGATAATTTTGTGACCAGTTCCTTGATAAAATCGTCATGGTGAACTAAATCGGTACTACCAAGATGAAACACTCCCGATTTATTACGATTGATCAGATAATGGATTTGTTGTGTAACTTTAAAATCTGTAGTGACATTCATGATAAGATTTGGAAAAATTTCTACTGCACTTTTTTCCTGAATGTGCTGTCGCAATTCCTTGATACGTGGTGATTGTGCTCCAAAAACCATTGGAAGGCGAAGAATCAATGTTTGATGTTTTGGCAAGCGAAACAACATGTTTTCAATCTTAATTTTGAAATGACCATAAATGCTTTCACTCAATGTTTTATCATCCTCGTAACTTGGAAACTTGCTGTAAGCATCAAATACATTGGCTGAAGACAGGAAAATAATTTTGCATTTATTCAACACCAAATATTCTGTGATATGTTGGTGTGCAATGGTCTGCGCATGAAAATCGCCACGCAGGGCAGAAATGAGTATGGAAGGCTTTGTGGCATCCAAAATTTCAAATACATTATCTTCCTCAACATTATATTGAAAAAACTGTTTGTTCTTTGCGAAAGTTGCATTGGGTGTACAATAAGTACCAAAAGTTTTAAAATAAGGGCAAAGTTCTTTGTATAGGGCATTGCCCAAGAAACCACTGGCACCAAGTATTAAAATTTTATGTTTATCTTCCCGTTCTTTCATCCAATAATCACTTCCCATGAAGAAGCTAAACTTTTACACTTTATAAAATGGTAATTTCACGACAGTTGCTGGAACTGCATTTTTACGAATTTGAATATTGATTTTACTACCAACTTCTGAGAAAATCGTTGGAACATAGCCCAAACCAATACCTTTATTCATAGAAGGCGACATCGTTCCTGAAGTCACTACACCAATGGTTTTTCCGTTGCCATCAACAATGTCGTAGCCATGTCGGGGAATACCTCTGTCGTCCAATTCAAATGCGACCAATTTGCGTTCTGGTCCGCGTTCTTTTTCCTCTTTTAAAGCTTCACTTTTGGTAAACTCTTTGGTGAACTTTGTCACCCACCCCAAGCCTGCTTCAATTGGAGATGTGGTATCATCAATATCATTTCCGTAGAGACAATAGCCCATTTCCAAACGCAAGGTATCACGAGCTGCCAACCCAATTGGTTTAATGCCGAATTTAGCACCAGCTTCCAAAACCTTGTCCCAAACTTGTTTTACTTCAGAATTCTTACAGTATATTTCAAAACCTCCGCTGCCAGTATAACCTGTTGCCGATATGATAACGTGCTCAATACCTGCAAAATCACCAATCACAAAACTATAAAACGGAATAGCTGATAAGTCATGACTTGATAAACTCTGCATTGCCTCAACAGCTTTTGGGCCCTGAATTGCCAATAATGAATAATCTTCACTTAAATCGCGCATGTTTGCTCCAACATCGTTTTTGGAACTTATCCACTTCCAATCTTTTTCAATATTGCTGGCATTGACCACCAATAAATAGGTTTCTTCCTTTACTCTATAAATAATCAAATCATCCACAATGCCACCATCATCATTTGGTAAGCAGCTATATTGTGCCTTTCCAATTGTCAATTTAGAGGCATCATTGCTGCTTACTTTTTGAATCAATTCCAATGCATTAGGTCCTTCAATCAAAAATTCGCCCATATGAGACACATCAAACACACCAACAGCATTTCGAACGGTTTCGTGCTCAATGTTAACCCCTTCATACTGAACAGGCATATTGTATCCTGCAAAAGGAACCATTTTTGCTCCAAGAGCTTCGTGAGTGGATGTTAAAGCTGTGTTTTTCATAAATTAATTTATTTCATTTCCGCAAAGGCAGAAATCTCATTCTAAGATTTTTTTGTCAGATAGTATAGCATTGCAAAAACAAGAACTAATAACAGAAAGCTCATAAACAAAGTTTTCTTCAGAGAATTTCTATTTGATAAATTTTCAAAATTGAATCCAATGAATTCTATTATTGCAACTAAAACCTCTTTTATAAAAGTTGCACAAAAATATTGAAAATTATCTGTTTTATTAAGGAAAGCTCTGGATTAAAAATATGTTAATTTTAAGGATTTTGAATCTGAAATTTGATAATATCATTAAATTTCCACAACTATAAAAAATTTAAAATGAAAACCCTAATCACTTTATCCTGTGCATTGCTTCTGTGCAGTTTGTCATCCGCTCAAAAAGGGCTTCCCGATGATTATTTAAGTTCTAAATTTCATGAAACAAGGCGAGAAGCTTTTAGAAGTCAAATGCCTGCCAATAGTGTAGCCGTGTTTTTTGCTAATCCTGAACGCAATCGTTCCAATGATGTGGATTATGTGTACCACCAAGACCCAAATTTTTACTATTTGACAGGCTATAAAGAACCCAATGCGGTTTTGGTCATTTTTTCCCAAAATCAAACTGATGCAGAAGGAAAATCCTTTGACGAAATAATATATGTGCAGGAAAAAAATGCTCAAAGAGAGCAATGGACAGGCGTCCGATTAGGTGTCGATGGGGCCAAACAAAAGCTAGGATTTGAGACTGCATTTAATGGTAGTGAATTCAAAAATTCAGGAATTGATTATACTAAATTTGACAAAGTGCTTTTTAATAATTTTGAAAATGACTATCGAGATTCCAAACGTGATGATGCTGATTTGTACAGTTTGATAGATACATTCAAAACTCAGGTCAATTATATTGATATGCCTGTGGATGAAAGTATTAAGACAAGAGTCTATGAAATGATAAAGTCGTCTGATCCAGAAAATAATACCAATGTTGTCCAAACTATTGAACAGGCCATGGTCTACTATCCCGAACTTAAAAACGACAAGGTCATCAGCGATTACATGAATGCGAAAGATGAAAAGATGCGTATGGAACTGAAACAACAAGTCATTAAAATTGAAGCCGAAGCACCAAAAAGTAATTTAGATACCAAATCGCTATCGAACATCATGGCTGGTTTGCGACAAATTAAATCTCCAGAAGAAATGGTATTGCTGAAGAAAGCTGTGCGTATTTCGGCTATGGGACAGCGCGAAGTTATGAAAGCCATGCATCCAGGAATGTCAGAAACAGAAGTTCAGGGCGTTCACGAATATGTCTACAAAAAATATGGAAGTGAGTATGAGGGTTACCCAAGCATTGTTGGAGCTGGGAATAACGGTTGTGTGCTTCATTACATAGAAAACTCTAAAATGAAACTTGAAAATGATCTGGTGCTCATGGATTTAGGTGCGGAATATCACGGCTACACAGCGGACGTCACCAGAACCATTCCAGCTAATGGAAAATTTTCTACGGAACAAAAAGCCATTTATGATTTAGTATACGAAGCACAGGAAGCGGGCATTAAAGCCGCTGTAATTGGCAATACGTTAAGGTCGCCTGATACTGCCGCAAGAGAAATTATCAATGCAGGATTAATTAAACTAGGTATAGTTAAAGATGAAGCTGGTGCCAGACAATATTTTCCTCATGGAACGTCGCATCATATAGGATTGGATGTACATGACCCAAGCCTGAGAGGAAATTTGGAAGCCAATATGGTGATTACTGTGGAGCCAGGTATCTATATTCCCGAGGGAAGCGATTGTGATAAAAAATGGTGGGGCATTGCGGTACGTATTGAAGATGACATCTTAGTTACTGAAAACGGTCCCGTAAATTTATCTGCTGAAGCTCCAAGGAAATCCAGCGAAATTGAAGCGTTGATGAAAGAGAAAAGTGCTTTGGATGATTTTGTATTGCCAACATTGGATTAAAAAAATAGTATGGAAACATTGCCAATAATTATAGAAGAAACTTTTAATTCATCATCATCAAAAATCTGGAAAGCCATTACAGATAAAAATGAAATGAAACAATGGTATTTTGATCTTAAAGAATTTAAACCCAAAGTTGGGTTTAAGTTTGATTTTACAGGTGGTCCTGATGATGGTCAGCAATATTTGCATCTGTGTGAAGTGACAGAGGTGGAACACGAAAAAAAATTATCTTACAGTTGGCGTTATGATGGTTATGAAGGCATATCATATGTAGCTTTTGAATTGATTCCAAATGGCAGTAAAACAAAATTACGATTAACGCACAAAGGTTTGGAAACGTTTCCAAAATCCAACCCAGATTTGGCAGCCAAGAATTTTAGGGCAGGCTGGAACGATATTATACATCAGTCTTTAAAACGTTATTTGGAAAAGTGAAGTTTTAAGGAATATAGAGAAATCAAAGCCCAAATACCTTCAAGAATAATAAATGGCCAATACCGAAGGCATACGGAAGCTAAACAAGCCATCGAAGCACCAACGAAGTTGAGAAGGATAAAAGCAACACTTTTGGTTGAAATTTTGCCAATGCTATTCAAAAAATAGGCAAGAAGTACTTGTGATACACCAATGGAGCCTATCCAATCTACGTAAGTCATGCTGTTCTTGCTTCAAAAGTTAATAGCATTTGAAAATTGGGATTGGAATGTGTCTCCGAGATTTTAAAATCATAGTTTCCTATAATTTTAAATCCTGATTTCACATAGAAATTAAATGCTTTAGTATTTTCTGTCCACACATACAACCACATTCCAGCTTGATGATGTGCTATTGATACCTTAACGTTGAAATTAAACAGCTCTCTGCCAAGTTGTAAATGATGATATTCTTTCAATAAATACAAACGTTCCAATTTTGCAACATTTTTAAAAGGAACATTTACATGTGTAAAATTGAATATTATTTTTGAATAACCTATAGGAACTTCATTGTAATAAAGAATATAAAAATGATTGTTCGCATCTTGCAACTCTTCTGAAAACGTGACTTCATTGAACTTTTCTTCCAAGTAGGCATCGATATCTTTTTTGGGAGCGCTCATTCCGTGAGAATCTATAAATGATGCTCTTCCGATTTCGACCAACAAGGCAGCGTCTTTGACTGTAGCACGTGTGATGGTTGTCATTTTAGATACTGCTTAAAAGATAGCTTTTCAATTCTTCGTAAGTACCAATCTTAATTGATTTCTTCTTTTTGTCCATCACAGCGACTATTTGTTCTGGCAATTCAATATTTTCTCTAATCACATCTTCTACAACATCCAAAAATTTGGTTGGGTGTGCTGTTTCCAAAAAGACACAATGTGCATTTGGATTCTCTTTCAAATAATCTTTGCATCCCAAATAGCCAACAGCTCCGTGAGGATCCGCTACATAATTGTAATCGTTGTAAAGTTCCTTGAGAGCGTTTTGAGTCTCTTCATCGGAATAGCTGTAGGAAGTAAGATTCGATTTCAACACCTCAAAATTATTTTTAAAAATCTCTTGAATCCTTATAAAATTACTAGGATTTCCAACGTCCATCGCATTTGAAATGGTTGCCACTGATGGTTTTGGCTGATATAATTTGGTTTTAAGATACTCTGTAACCACATCATTTTCATTATTCGAAGCAATGAAATGATGTATAGGTAAACCCAATTGTTGCGCCATCATACCAGCACAAATATTGCCAAAATTGCCACTTGGAACTGAAAACACAATGTTTTTGTGCCGATTGTGCAATTGTTTATAAGCGAAAAAATAATAGAACATTTGTGGTAGCCAACGAGCCACATTTATGGAATTGGCAGATGTCAATTGCATTTTGTTGGTGATACTTTCATCGAGAAAGGCTTGCTTCACCATATCTTGGCAATCGTCAAAAACCCCATCGACTTCCAAAGCTGTGATATTTTTTTTGAGTGTAGTTAATTGTTTTTCTTGGATATCGCTCACTTTTCCGCTAGGATATAAAATCACAACTTTGACGCCTTCAACACCCAAAAATCCGTTGGCAACTGCGCCTCCTGTATCGCCAGACGTTGCGACTAACACGGTGACTTCCCTTAAATTGTCTCTGTTGAAATATCCTAAACACCTTGCCATAAACCGAGCTCCAACATCTTTAAACGCCATAGTTGGTCCGTGGAAAAGCTCCAAAGTTGAAATCTGCTTATTGATTTCCACAACTGGAAAATCAAATGATAAGGTTTCGTATATAATTTGTTTTAATTCCGCTTCAGGAATATCAGGTATAACAAACTGTTTTATAGCTTCAAAAGCAATTTCTTCATAGCTTAACTCGTCTATTTTTTTAAAGAATGACTTTGGAAGCGGTGTCATCGATTCAGGAAAAAAGAGCCCTTTGTCAGGCGCAAGACCTTTAATAACTGCATCTTTGAAGCTGGTGGTTGGAGCTTTTTTATTGAGAGAATAATAGTTCATAATTTAAGGATAGGTGACCGAAGACCGATGACCATTTTAATTTATTTTGTTTTTAAAAGCAATCATCATATTCATAAGTTCGTATGACCTATTATATAAATCTTCGAATTGTGGCTCGGTTAAATATTTTCTTCTTTTACTTTTGAATAGGCACGTAACCACTTCTGCTAAAGACCTAATGGAATATCCTATAAATTTCTTCTGTTCGAGATTGCTCTGACCAATTGAACCTTCCGAAATGTTTAATGCGACGGAGTCTGCAGCACGTCTTATTTGAGATGCCAAATTAAACTTTTCCTTATCTGGAAAACTATTGGCAAGTATATCAATGTCATCTCCAAAATCCATTGCTTTTTGCCAAATTATTAATTTTTCAAACTTGAATTTATTTAGTTCCATTAATAAATTTTATATGATTTAATTGGTCACCTGTCATCTGGCATCTGTCATAAAGTTTTAACTCCATCAGTATTAATTTTCGAAACGTATGTGTTGAAGTCAATAGGTGTTTTAGAATAAACCATTTTCATCGCGTTTTCAACATTCTTGGCATTTTCGATTCCTTTTGATAAAGCAAATATCGAAGGTCCAGAACCAGAAATGCCGCAACCTAAAGCTCCTGCATCGATGGTTTCTTTTTTGACATCCTTAAAGTGCGGAATCAGTTGACTTCTGTACGGCTCCACAACCACATCGTTGAGCGATTTGCTTATCAATTGATAATCGCTTGTATGGAGGGCGTGTACCAGACTTCCAACATTTGCCCATTGCATTATCGCATTTTTCATAGAGATTTCTTTCGGAAGAATGGCTCTCGCTTCGGAAGTCTTAACTTCAATTTGGGGATGGATGATGGTCGCGTATAAATCATCAGGAGTTGGTAATTGTAACACTTCTAAAGGTGAAGTACTTTTAACCAAGGTAAATCCACCGAAAATTCCAGGCGCAATATTATCGGCGTGCTCCGAACCACTAGCCAATGCTTCGCCTTTCATTGCAAAGTTGGTCAATTGGGTTTGATTATAAGGTTTTCCAAGCAATTCGTTAATGGCAAAAACGCTTCCAGATGCACTGGCGGAACTGCTACCAATACCACTACCTGGTTTGATGTTTTTGTAGATTTCAATTTCAAAACCACAGTCAGGTTTAGCATCATCGTACAATGCCAAAGCTGAAACACCTGCTACATTTTTTTGGGTTTCCAAAGGCAAATCATAACCTTCTATTTTTATGATGCGAATTCCTTTTTCAGAAGTTTTTCTAACAACCATCTCATCACCAATAGTATCCAAACAAAACCCAAGAACGTCAAATCCACAGGAGACATTAGCAACCGTTGCCGGAGAAAAAATCTTTATTTCACTATTATTTGTCACGAATTATTGATTTAGTTATTACTGACCACTGATGACTATTTATCTATTTCCCGCTCTGATAATGTCAGCAAACAAACCCGAAGCAGTGACGTCAGCACCAGCACCAGCACCTTTAATAATCATTGGTTGCTCTGGATAACGATGCGTGTAGAACATCACAATATTATCTTTTCCTTTTAGATTATAAAACGGATGACCTTGCGGAATCTCTCGCAAGCCAACTTTTGCTTTTCCTTCGGAATACTCTGCTACATATTTCAATTGGCAGTTTTTGGATTTGGCTGATGCATACAACGCTTGAAAATGTTGCTCATCAGCAGTCAAAGTTTTGTAAAAATCTTCAACCGAATTGCTTTCAAGATTTGATTTGGTCAAAAATGATTTATTTTCAATGTCTTCAAGATTCAGTTCGGTGCCACTTTCACGAGCCAAAATCAAAATTTTTCGAGCCACATCCACACCACTTAAATCAATTCTTGGATCAGGTTCAGTATAGCCTTCTGTCTGTGCCTGTTTCACCACATCATAAAACTTGGTGGTGTTATCAAAATTATTGAATACAAAATTTAAACTTCCCGATAAAACGGCCTGAATTGATGTAATGGTATCACCTGAAGCAATCAAATGATTCAAGGTGTCGATGATGGGCAATCCTGCGCCAACGTTGGTTTCAAACAAAAATGGCGCACTGTATTTTTTAGATAGATATTTTAGTTCTTGGTAATTGTCATAAGAACTTGAACAAGCTATTTTATTGCAAGCCACTACCGCAATATTCTGTTTCAGATAGTCTGCATAGAGTTTTGAAACATCTTCATTGGCAGTGATATCTACAAAAATACTATTGCGAAGGTTCAGACGTTTTATTTCATCCATAAACCCTTGAAGAGATGCCTCGTTTCCAGCAGATAATTGTTCTTTCCAATCTTTTAAAGATAATCCGTTTTCATCAAAAATCATCGTTCGAGAGTTTGACAATCCGATCACTCGTAAATTTAGTTTCAAATGGTCTTTCAAGAACTTTCGCTGCTGTTTGATTTGCTCTACCAATTTCTCTCCTACATTCCCAACACCAGTAATAAACACATTCAATTGTTTGATGTTGCCTTCAAAAAAAGCTTCGTGCAAAGTATTGAGTGCTTTTTTGACATCAGTTTCTTTGATGACTGCAGAAATATTTCGTTCCGACGCACCTTGAGCAATCGCTCTGATATTGATATTGTTTTTCCCCAAGGAACTGAACATTCTACCGCTGATACCTTGATGATTTTTCATATGGTCGCCCACCAATGCAATGATCGCCAATTCCTTTTCAACCAGAATTGGATCAATCTTGTGAAGAGAAATTTCATTTTCAAATGTTGTGTCAATGGCTGTTTTAGCACGCTCCGCATCTTTGTCGTCAATTCCGAAACAAATAGAATGCTCGGATGATGATTGCGTAATCAGAATGATGTTGATTTTTTCGTTTGCAAGCGTTTCAAACAAACGTTTTGAAAAGCCAGGAATTCCCACCATTCCGCTGCCTTGCAAGGTAAGCAGAGCGATATTATTGATATTGCTAATACCTTTAGCCGGCGAAGTTTTACCGTTGCCTTTTTGAGAGATAATGGTTCCTTCAGCATCAGGCTCTAACGTGTTTTTGATATGGATTGGAATGTTCAAATCCAAAACAGGTTGAACCGTTGGAGGATACAAAACCTTGGCACCGAAATGTGATAATTCCATCGCTTCCTGATAGGATAGATTTTCAATAGGATAGGCCTGTTTTACCAACTTCGGATTTGCAGTATACATGCCGCTCACATCTGTCCAAATTTCCAATTGCTTAACATTCAGAGCCGCAGCAACAATTGCTGCCGTAAAATCGGAACCACCACGACCAAGCGTTGTAACTTCGCCTTGAGCGGATTTAGAAATGAAACCAGGTAAAATGGTGATATGTTGTCTAACATTTTTGAAATACGAACCAATTCGTTCATTCGTAAGATTATAATTGACTTCAGCTTTTGTGAAATTTGAATTGGTTACAATCAAATCTTGACTATTCTTCAACTCAACATCCATCTTACGGCTTTGCATCGTCCTGGTGATTAAATAGGAGGAAAGCAATTCGCCATAACTGACTAATTTATCAGTCGTCTTTGGAGATAATTCATTGATCAAATAAATACCATCCAATAAACTTTTCAGTCCATTGAATTTTGACTCTAAATGTTCAGAAATTGAATCACTTTTATTCGGAATTAACTCATCGATGATATTAAAATGGATGGTCTTTATTTCCTTAAAAACTGAAAGATAGCTTTCGTTTTTCTGTTGTGCCAAAAGTCCGGCCTTTATCAATTTGTCAGTGATGCCGCCCACTGCAGAAACCACGCAGACGAGTTTGGACTGCTTTGATTTTTCTTCTAAAATAGAAATGACCTTATTGATGTTTTCTGCCGAACCGACCGAAGTGCCTCCAAATTTTAATACTAACATAAGGATTGGTTATGAAATAATTATTACAAATAAAATGAAAATAATGAAATAGACGAGAGTAAGATAGCATTAACCCCAAAGGGTTGTGGTAGTTGTGGTCACAGTAGTGAAGCCTTCCAAGGATGTGGAAGAGATAGTTACGATTGAACTGTGATTAACGTTTGACATTTGTTATGCTATACCTTTCAAATGTATTATTTTTATGGTAATAAAAAAATTAAACACTCTATTTTGGAGTGAAACACTTATTTATTCGTTAAAATACTTTAGATGAAGCTATTTTCAAAAGAACAGATATACAAAGGCGACCAAACCACGGCCAAAAAACAAAACATTTCTTCCACCGAATTGATGGAGCGTGCAGGCATTCAGATTTTTAATTGGCTTCACGTTCGGATGCAAGGAGCGCAAGTGCCCATTCACGTTTTTTGCGGCATCGGTAATAATGGTGGCGATGGATTAGTGGTGGCGAGACATCTGATTACTCACGGTTACAATGTAAAAACCTATGTGGTGAATTGCAGTGACAAACGCAGTAAGGATTTTTTGATTAATTATGATAGAATCAAGGAGACCACCAAAAAGTGGCCAGAAATGCTGAATTCCGAAGCGGATTATCCAGAAATTGGTGTAGATGATATCATTGTAGATGCTGTTTTCGGAATTGGTTTGAATAGACCTGCAGATGATTGGGTAAAAGGATTATTTCAGCATTTTAGGAAATCAAAGGCATTTACATTAGCGATTGATATGCCTTCAGGTCTTTATTCAGACAAAGTGCCAAAAGATGAAAATGGTGTGGTTTGGGCAAATTACACCTTGAGTTTTGCGTCTCCAAAGTTGGTGTTCTTTCTGCCAGAGACTGCAAAATATACCGAACAATGGGAAATTTTGGATATTGGTCTAGACCCCGAATATTTATATGAAACAGAAACCGAAGCTGAACTAATTGGAAAAAATGAAATGCTACAAGTATATCAACCACGAGAGAAATTTTCGCATAAAGGCGATTTTGGTCATAGTTTGATTATTGGTGGCAGTTATGGAAAAATAGGTGCCGTAACCCTTTCAAGTAAAGCAGCATTGGCATCAGGAGCTGGGTTGGTGACGGCTTATGTTCCAAAATGTGGATATACTATTTTACAATCTTCATTTCCTGAAGCTATGGTTTTGACTGACAAGGATGATAGTGAGATTACAGACATACATTTTGATCTTGAACCAATGTCTATAGGAATTGGGATGGGATTGGGAACTTCAGAAACAACGCAACTTGCATTTGAAAAATTTTTAAAAGCAAACAAATCTCCTTTGGTGATTGATGCAGATGGAATCAATGTATTGGCAAAAAATAAAGACTTATTAAAACTCTTGCCAAAAGATACTATCCTTACACCACATCCAAAAGAATTGGAACGCTTGATAGGGAAGTGGAAAGATGATTTTGACAAGCTCAAAAAAGTGAAAGAATTTTCCAAAACTCATGAAGCAATTGTGGTTATTAAAGGGGCCAATACCATTACAGTGTCCAATGACAAATTATATGTCAATTCTACAGGCAATCCAGGTTTGGCAACCGCAGGCACAGGCGATGTCTTGACTGGCATCATGACAGGATTGGTGTCACAAGGCTATAAACCATTGACAGCTGCGGTTTTTGGAGTGTATCTTCATGGAAAATCGGCCGATATTGCAGTGGAGGATTTCGGATATCAAAGTTTGATAGCCAGTAATGTTATTGATTATCTTGGAAAAGCTTATTTAGATTTATTTGCACCACCAGAAATGCCACAAGAAGAAGAACCTCCTCATGACGAAGATGGTAGTAACACACAAAAACAACAGAATGCTTAAGGGAAAAGCCACTTTGATTAAAGTGGCTTTTCTTTATTTTTTAACAAGAATCTAATATTAAATGCCCTGCTCGTTGAACAATTCAATCAATTTATCACTAGATGGTCTTGGTGCATCGGCATCTACTATATTTCCTTTTGGATCAATCAAAATGAAACGTGGGATGCTATTGATTTTATAATTTTTTATAAACTCAGAATTCCAGTTATTGTCTGAAAACAATTGAATGCCTCCCAATTCTTTTTCTGTGACCATCTCTTTCCATTTATTTTTGGCCACGTCTAAACTTCCACCTCCCGTACGTCTAGCATCATCAACAGAAATGCTTACAAACTGAATGTTTTTGCCTTCATAGTCATGTTCTACTTTCTTAAGAGAAGGAATTTCAGCCTTACATGGACCACACCAAGTCGCCCAAACATCAATATATACGTACTTTCCTTTTAAATCAGCAAGCGAAGTTGTTCCTCCTTTATGATTTTCATATCCAGCAAAAGTTGGTGAAGGAGCACCTTTAGGGAATTCTTTTTTAAAGGCAAACTTTTCAGTAAAATAACCTTTGTAAGAATTGAGCATTGGCTCCAAATCCCTCTTCAGTCCATTGGTAATCATGGTGTCAATGTTTTTGTTAGAATTGTAGAATTCTGACAACTTCTTGTTGACATTTTCAAAAGTGGAATCTAGATTTGATTCATTGATATCATCCAGATTCTCAAACAATTGTTCTTGAAGTAGTGAATGTTGGGCCAAATAATTACTGTTTTCATTACCCTCGCCTGTATATTTGATAGTTTCATCAAATTCATTTGTATCCAATGTGATGTTTAAATCATATCCATTTTTCAAAAAAAGTGTGGACGACTCATTTCCGTCAAAAAAAGTATAGATGCCTGTTTCTACTTTCAAGGTATCAGAAAAAGTTCCATCAGGATTGACCTTAATGGTTTTAGAGTAAGTTCTATTTCTGATTTGAATGGAATCGCTATTTTGATTCATTATTTTGCCAGACAAAGTAACATAGTCTTTTGGTTTTTCAACTTCTTTCTTGCAACCAATAACTGAGATGGCAAGTAATAAAATGATTAATTGTTTCATTGGATTGATTTTTAATGTTTCCCAAAAATAACATATTGTTCGCGTTTTTCCATTAAATTCAATTATTATTAACATTTGTTGCATACTATATATGTAATGCTGAATTTTGTGGCTACAAATTATGATTATGTCAACAATCCATCAGATATCTTCGGAGGTATTAGACCTTTCTACCATAAATGATATTATTTTCCAACAGAGAAAAATTGCATTATCTGAATCCTCAAAAGAGAAAATCATTAAATGCAGAGCTTATTTGGATGAACGGATGAAAAGCCAAGATGAACCTATTTATGGAATAAACACAGGTTTTGGTTCTTTATATAACGTAAAAATTTCTAAAGATAAACTCATACAGCTTCAGGAGAACCTAGTGATGTCTCATGCTTGTGGTATAGGAGAAAAAGTCCCTAATGAGATTGTAAAACTCATGCTATTGTTCAAGATTCAATCGTTGAGTTATGGACATAGTGGTGTGCAGTTGTCAACTGTGGAGCGATTGGTAGATTTTTACAACCACGATATTTTGCCTGTAATTTACACTCAAGGCTCTTTAGGAGCATCTGGAGATTTGGCACCTTTGGCACACTTATCTTTGCCCTTGATAGGGAAAGGAGAAGTGGTATTTCAAGATAATATTGTAGATTCTCAAAAAGTCCTTAAAAAGTTTGGATGGAAGCCTTTGCAACTTCAATCTAAAGAGGGCTTGGCGTTACTGAACGGGACACAGTTTATGAGTGCCTATGGAGTACATCTTATTTTGAAATCCTATAAATTATCTTACTTGGCAGATTTAATAGGGAGTATTTCTTTAGAAGCTTTTGATGGCAGAATTGAGCCGTTCGATGCATTGGTGCATTTGGTGCGTCCTCATAACGGCCAATTGAAAACTGCTCAAAGAGTTAGGGAATTTTTGGAAGGAAGCGAATTGATTAAACAGGAAAAACAGCATGTCCAAGACCCATATTCCTTCAGATGCATTCCTCAAGTTCATGGTGCCACAAAGGATACATTGGATTATGTAAACAAAGTATTTAAAACAGAAATCAATTCCGTGACAGATAATCCGAACATATTTTCGGCAGATGATAAAATCATTTCTGGAGGCAATTTTCATGGTCAACCGTTGGCTATGGCATTGGATTATCTCAAAATAGCAATGGCAGAATTGGGCAACATTTCAGAACGTAGAATTTTTCAGTTGGTTTCCGGTTTAAGGGGATTGCCAACGTTTTTGGTTGATAATCCAGGGCTTAATTCTGGTTTTATGATTCCTCAATATACAGCCGCAAGTATCGTAAGTGCCAATAAGCAGTTGGCTACTCCAGCAAGTATAGACTCGATAGTGTCTTCAAATGGGCAAGAAGACCATGTGAGTATGGGAGCAAATGCAGCTACCCAAGCCTACACATTAATTAATAATGTAGAGCGAATCCTTTCCATTGAATTATTAAATGCGGCCCAAGCGTTGGATTTTAGAAAACCGACAAAATCTTCTCCTTTTATTGAATCCTTTCTCAAAATGTACCGTCAGGATATAAAATTTGTCAATCAGGACGAGATTTTACATAATTTGATGACAATCACCTTGCAGTTTATCGATGTTTTTTGCATTGAAAATGAGCTGCTTTTCGACTAAATACTTAAAAAATAGTTAAAATGATGAAAGTTGAAAAAAGTGTTAATTTTTTTTGGTGTTCAATACATTATAATCTATTTTTGAAATATCTGAATGGATAATTTCATTCCTTTAAGGTAGAATTTTTTATCCTACCATCTTACCGAAAATTGTTTAATAGCAGGACAATTGATTATTAGCACTTTATTGATTATTTGAACGATTAAGTTCAAATTAAAACTTTGGGTTCAATAGTTTCTATTGTTTAATACCATTGTATTTAGGTCCCAAACCTACATGTATAATGAAACATACTTATGGATATGTTGGCAACTAATGTTGTCTAAATAAATGTTAGTAATTTAAAACCAAATGTTATGTTTATGAACAATTTTACCCGAAGTGGTGGTCGATCCAGATTTTGGCATCTCACTACAAATTTACCGTGTTGTAGCATTGATCTTTTTACAAAACAATTAAAAAGCATGAAGACTTTGGCCTTTATCATGCTTTTCTTGTTTAGTATGGGTTCCATGCTTGCGCAATCAGCGGACAGAACTACGTTCTTCAACCGTTGTATTGATGATGTACCTGTTGGTCCATCTGAAGCCGATATTGCAAATCTTTATTTGCAAGAATGTCAAGGCAACTCAATATCCGTAGTTAAATCTAGTTCCTTAACTGGTGATAATTGCGATTGGGAAGTCATATACACTTATGAGATTAAGTGTTTGGATTTCGAAGATGAAATCAAAATCATTTATGTAGGTGGTGATAGAACAGCACCAGTAATTGATCAGCTTCCTGAAGCTTCAAAAATTGAATGTCCAGATACACCAGAATTCGAGCAGGCAACTGCAACCGATAATTGTGGTGGCAATGTGACATTAACTTATAGTGATTCTACTACACCTGGAAATTGTGCAGGAAACTATACAGTTACCAGAACTTGGACAGCAACAGACGAATGTAACAACTCCTCAACTGCAACTCAAGTTATAGAAGTGGAAGACAATACAGATCCTGTAATTTCAGACTTGCCTGAGCCTACAAAAATCGAGTGTCCAGCAGTTCCTGAGTTTACAACTCCAACAGCAACAGATACTTGCGATGCTCAGGTAGAACTTACCTATAGTGACTCCACAACACCAGGCGATTGTGCAGGAAACTATACAGTGACTAGAACTTGGACAGCTACTGACGATTGTGGAAATACAGCGACAGCATCCCAAGTTATCGAAGTTGAAGATAATACAGATCCAGTAATTTCAGATCTTCCTGAGCCGACAAAAATTGAGTGCCCAGCAGTGCCTGAGTTTACAACTCCAACAGCAACAGATACTTGCGATACCCAAGTGGAACTTACCTATAGTGACTCCACAACACCAGGTGATTGTGCAGGAAATTATACAGTAACAAGGACTTGGACAGCTACTGACGATTGTGGAAATACAGCGACAGCAACACAAATTATTGAAGTTGAGGATAATACAGACCCAACAATTGCAGAGTTGCCAAGTGAAACAACAATTGACTGCCCTGCCAGTCCTTCTTTTACTCAAGCCGTTGCAACGGATAATTGTGATGATAATGTAAGATTGACATATAGAGATGTTACAACTTTTGGAAATTGTTCAGGTAACTATTCAGTGACCAGAACTTGGACTGCCACTGATGATTGTGGAAATACAGCGACAGCAACACAAACCATTAATGTTCATGATGTAACACCACCTGTTATACAACCTTTACCAGAAGCATCAACTATCGATTGTCCGGCAGTGCCACAATTTCAACAGGCAGTTGCATCGGATGAGTGCGATCCAAAAGTGAATTTGACTTATAGAGATGTAACAAATCCAACTAAATGTGCTGGAAGGTATTCAGTGACTAGAACATGGACTGCCACTGATGAGTGTGGGAATACATCAACGGCTTCACAAACCATTAATGTTCAAGATATAACCCCACCTGTAATTTCAGAGTTACCTGCAGAAACTACCATCGATTGTCCTGCAACACCTCAATTTGCAGAAGCTTCTGCTACAGATGGTTGTGATCCTAAAGTAAATTTAACATGGCGAGATGTAACCACGCCAGGTAATTGTGACGGTAACTATTCTGTGACCAGAACATGGACTGCAATTGATGAATGTGGAAATATTTCTACAGCATCACAGACCATCAACGTACAAGATATTACTCCACCAGTAATATCAGCACTTCCAGAACCAAGTAAAGTTGAATGTCCAAATCAACCAGATTTTGCAACTCCAATTGCTACTGATACATGCGATAGAAGACCAACTTTAACATATATAGACACTTATGACCTAGATGAATGTGGATTAGGAACAGTTACAAGAACATGGACGGCAACCGATGCTTGTCAAAACACTGCAACTGCCTCACAGACCATCACCATTGAGGACAACTTGGCACCTGAGATTTCGGGAGTTGGGGAAGGCTATACGGTAGAGTGCCCTAACCAGCCAGAGTTCAGCGAGCCGAGCGCAAGCGATGCCTGCGACCAGCAAGTGTCACTGAGCTATGTGGACACTCCGGACCTAGACGAGTGCGGACTTGGTACGGTCACCAGGACATGGACGGCCACCGACTGCGCTGGCAACAGCAGCACTGCCTCACAGACCATCACCATCGAGGACAACACGGCACCTGAGATTTCGGGCGTGGGCGAGGACGACAAAGTCGAGTGCCCTAACCAGCCAGAGTTCAGCAATCCGAGCGCAAGCGATGCCTGCGACCAGCAAGTGTCCCTGAGCTATGTGGACACTCCGGACCTAGACGAGTGCGGACTTGGTACGGTCACCAGGACATGGACGGCCACCGACTGCGCAGGCAACAGCAGCACTGCCTCACAGACCATCACCATCGAGGACAATACCAATCCTTATTTCAATGAGGAACTTCCTCAAGATATGACAGTGGAATGTGATTCAGTTCCTGAACCAGCTGTTCTAACTGCTACAGATGCATGCAGTGAAGCTTCTGTTGATTATAATCAAGTACGTACAGATGGTGATTGTCCAAACAATTACACATTGACACGCACATGGACTGCTTCAGATTGTGCAGGTAATACAATAGAGCATGTTCAAGTTATTACTGTTCAGGATACAACTCCACCAGTGCTGATAGGAACACTTCCTCAAGGAGAATCAAACATAAATGCATGTTTTGATGATATGCCTGAAGGACCATCAGCTGATGATATTGCAGCATTGTTTGCAGACGCATGTGGTGTGGTTGAAGTTATTAAAACTGCAAATCCATTAGGAGATAATTGTGATTGGGCTGTTTTATATCGATATACAGTTAAAGATGATTGTGGTAACTATGCCGATCCTGTTAAAGTATACTACAATGGTGGAGATAATACACCTCCAAGTTTAGTGGAGGGTGCATCTTTGCCAGAAGGTGAATTGGGAATGGAAGTTTGTTATGATAACTTACCAGAAGGACCGTCAGTAGCCGATATTGAAGTATTATTTGAAGATAACTGTGGAAGAGTAGTAGTAGAAGCATTACCAGCAGATATATCTGGTAACAACTGTGCTTGGGAAGCAATCTATGAATTCACTGTTGAAGATGACTGTGGCAATAAGGCTCCAAATGTTATCGTAAGATATACAGGAGGTGATAATACCGCACCTGTAAGAGTTGGAGTTATCCCAATGGGTCAAAATAGTTTAGATCTATGTATTGACTCTCCATTGGGCGAACCATCCACGGATGATATTGCTGCGTTGTATACTGATAACTGTGGAGCAGTTGTAGTTACAAAAATTGAAAAGGTTTATGGAACAACATGCAACTGGATACGTGTCTTTGAATACACTGTTAAGGATGAATGTGGAAACGGAGATGAAATAGTCAAAGTTAACTATCAAGGCGGAGACCAATCTGCACCTTATCAAACAAATTGTTTCAAACAAACGACGACACTTTATACAGATATGGGAGCAACTTGTCCAGCAGATGCAACAATTTCCTTGGAAGTTGGGGATGAGATAAATGTCAATACCGATTGGAGTGTTGCAGGATTATCATTAAGTCAATTAGGAGCATCAATGTCTACTTGTTTTGCTGACAACTGTACTGCAGCAGAAGATTTAGTATATGAAGTTACTGATAAATCTGTAGGTGGAGGAGATTGTTCTAACATCCTGACTGTGACTTTCAACGTGAGCGATTCTTGTGGTAACACATATGAAGGTTTTGTATATACATTCATTATTATGGACAACGAGGCGCCAACCGTCAATTGTCCAGCAGATGAAGACTTTGGCTTAAACCCAGCATTAAATAATGATGGCACCCCAGAAGGTGTCAGCGATAAAGCTGCGTGGACAGATAATTGCCAAGGTAGTGGTGAAACAGACAATTATACTGATGTTCTTACCGAAGAGACCTACTATGGCGTTCCAACAGTGTTTAACATTTCATGTATTTTTGAGGATGGTGCCGTAGGTATAGTAACATTTAATCAAAATGGTACTGATGAAGATGGCTATGCAGTTTATGACTTAGGCTACAGAAATGATACTAATCTATATTATTATACCATGCTTTACGATGAAGTACAAGCAAGATGGGAAGTAGATGAGTACAATGCAGACACTTCGTTAAGAGGTACGGCCTGGTATTTTAACACTACAGATTTATTGCCATCTTGTAATCCTTCTGATTGGAATATAGATTCAAGTAATTGTACTGAAATCTATGTAGATTGTGGTTACTATACTGGAAACTATGTAGAGAAAACCCTAGTCAGAACATTTACACAAAACGATGGATGTGGAAATGTTGGAGAATGTAGTGTAACTTACACTTGGGTGGAAGGTGACCAAGTAAATCTTGCAAGATCATTAAACAGAGACAATGCTGGCACTGGTTTACCAATTGTTAGCCTAGTTGGAGAGACTTCCAAAGCTGGAAATGATGTTAAGCTAGATTTCACTGCTTACCCTGTACCATTTGACAAGGAAGTTAGTATTAAGTATAACTTTGAGTTTAACACCGATGTTAGCATCGACGTACATGATACCAAAGGGTTACTTATTTTGAGTGAAGTAAACAATAATTACAGAAAAAATACTGATTATGTCACTAAACTAGATTTATCTAGAGGAGGCGATCAAGTATTCTATGTCACAGTAACTACCAATCAAGGTAAGGTTACTAAGAAAATTGTTTCTTCAGGACTCAAGAGACATTAAATTGTTTAATCCTTAATTACCAAAAGGCAGCTATTTAAATAGCTGCCTTTTATTTTTTACAATGCTCATTAGAAACTTATGATTTGAAAACCCTAAGTTTTTCAAGTAAATTTTTTTTTTATCTCAATAAAATTGGATGAAATGAATGATTTAGTCATTCAAAATTGAATTGGCCCAAGAAACAGCTTCTTCAATAGTATTGAAAACTTCAAATGGTTTATCCAAAAACAATTTTTCAATTTCGGCATTGGTTTTTGCCTTGTAATCTTTTGAAACTACTGCAAAACCTAAAAGATTTTTAATTTTAGATGTTTCAAAATAGATGGCTGGATCAACGGAGTAAGAGTGCAGCCTATGGGAAATGTAAACAAAATTTTTGTCTTTATAATAGGTGTCAACAATGTTTAATAAAATCTGATTATGCGCAGGAGTAATTGTTACACCTTCATTCATGACAACCACAAGGTAATTATCATAAATGTACATTTCGCAAAAATCAAATTTTAGCACATCTATCATAACCTAAAATTACAAAATATCCGATTATCAAAACAAAAAAACTCCTTTAAAATAAAGGAGTCTTTTTATATGATTAAAAAATAGTCTTACGATTCCGTATGCTCTTCTGACTTTTCAATTTTAATCGTTAATTCATCAGTTTTTGAATCAAAATCCATCAAAATTTTATCACCTTCATGAATTTGGGCAGTAATTATCTCTTCAGCCAAAGCATCTTCAATGTATTTTTGAATTGCTCTTTTTAGTGGTCTTGCGCCATATTCTTTATCAAATCCCTTTTCTGCAATGTAATCTTTGGCTTTTGAAGTCAATTCTAAAGTATACCCTAAATCTTTGATACGGACCACTAGTTGAGCTAGCTCAATATCAATAATTTTATTGATGTCTTCTTTTTCCAGAGCATTGAAAACCATAACATCATCTATTCTGTTTAAGAACTCAGGAGCAAAAGCTTTCTTTAGTGCGTTTTCAATAACACTTCTGGTATTATCGCTTGCTTGAGCCTCTTTTGCTGCGGTACCAAAACCTACACCTTGACCAAAATCCTTCAATTTACGAGCTCCAATATTGGAGGTCATAATGATAATGGTATTTCTAAAATCTATCTTACGGCCGAGACTGTCTGTGATATAACCGTCATCAAGTACTTGCAATAAAATATTGAAGACGTCTGGATGTGCTTTTTCAATTTCATCCAATAGTATAACTGCGTAAGGTTTACGTCTTATTTTCTCGGTTAGCTGCCCACCTTCTTCATAACCAACATAGCCCGGAGGCGCTCCCACCAAGCGAGATACAGAGAATTTTTCCATGTATTCGCTCATGTCAATCCTTACTAATGCATCTTCACTATCAAAAAGTTGACGGGCTAAGACTTTTGCCAATTGCGTTTTCCCTACACCAGTTTGCCCTAAAAAGATAAAAGAACCGATTGGTTTATTTGGGTCTTTAAGTCCAGCACGATTACGCTGAATAGCTTTTACAACCTTGGCGACAGCATCATCTTGACCAATTACTTTTCCTTTGATGAGTTCTGGTAATTTTGCAAGTTTGTTGCTTTCAGTCTGTGCTATTCTATTGACTGGAATTCCTGTCATCATGGAGACTACATCAGCAACGTTATCTTCTGTGACAATTTCCCGATGCATTTTCGTTTCCTCTTCCCATTTTTCTTGAGCCAAAGCCAATTCTTTTTCAAGACGTTTTTCATCATCCCTTAACTTGGCTGCTTCTTCATACTTTTGTTTTTTAACAACTGTATTTTTTGTTTCCTTAACGTCTTCAAGTTGTTTTTCCAACTCCAATATTTGTTTTGGAACTTCAATATTGGTGATATGAACCCTAGAACCAGCCTCATCCAAAGCATCAATAGCCTTGTCAGGTAGGAAACGTTCCGTCATATATCTGTTTGTCAATTTTACACAAGCCTCGATGGCTTCATCTGTGTATTCTACATTGTGATGGTCTTCGTATTTTTGTTTGATATTGTTCAATATCTGAATTGTTTCATCGACTGTAGTAGGTTCTACAATCACTTTTTGAAAACGTCTTTCGAGAGCACCATCTTTTTCAATATATTGTCTGTATTCATCTAACGTTGTGGCACCAATGCATTGTATTTCACCTCTTGCCAAAGCGGGTTTGAACATGTTGGACGCATCCAAACTTCCTGTCGCTCCACCTGCACCAACAATAGTATGGATTTCATCTATGAAGAGAATGATATCATCATTTTTTTCCAATTCATTCATCACGGCTTTCATTCGTTCTTCAAACTGCCCACGATATTTTGTACCAGCCACTAAACTTGCTAAATCCAATGTCACGACGCGTTTGTTGAATAGTATTCTTGATACTTTGCGTTTGATGATTCTTAAAGCCAACCCTTCAGCAATGGCAGACTTTCCAACACCAGGTTCGCCAATTAATAATGGATTATTCTTTTTTCGTCTGCTCAAAATCTGGGAAACTCGCTGAATTTCTTTTTCACGTCCAACCACTGGATCTAGTTTGCCCTCCTCAGCAAGAACTGTTAAGTCCCTTCCAAAATTATCTAAAACTGGTGTCTTTGATTTTTTTGTGGACTTTGCGGCAGATTGACTGAATGGATTTTGTTTGTCATCATCATCTTCATTGTTATCGTCATCAGAGAATGATTCTGCTTTGGGCGATTCTATAAAATCATCATCGTTTGTTATCATAGATTTGAATTGTTCTTTTACATTGTCGTAATCCACCTTCAATTTGTTAAGCAATTTTGTGGTTGGATCATTTTCATTCCTTAAAATGCACAATAGTAAATGTGCTGTATTGATGGAGGTACTTTGAAAGAGTTTGGCTTCTAAAAAAGTGGTTTTCAAAGCACGTTCTGCTTGCCTAGTAAGATGTAGGTTCTTTTTTTCGTTGGAAGTGGCTACGATACTAGGGTTTGCAGGACTCAAGATTTCAACTTTTCGTCGTAAGTGATTCAAGTCGATTTCCAAAGCGCTTAAAATATCTATAGCCTTGCCATTGCCATCTCGCAATAGGCCAAGCATCAAATGTTCGGTACCGATAAAGTCATGGCCCAAACGTAGAGCTTCCTCTTTGCTATACGCTATGACATCCTTGACTCTTGGGGAAAAATTATCGTCCATAGTAAATTCCTTTCTGTATAAAAATAATAAAAACAAGTATATAAAGGCAAAAACTATACCTTAAATGTTTTTATTATCGCTAATAGACATAAAAACTTTCATAAATCAAAACATTTAACACCTTACTTATTAAATATAATATGGTGAATATTGTTAATAAAAAGTTCCAAAAAAGTAGGTTTTTAATCCCTTCAAACATCACTAAAAACCGTATCTTAGCACGATTTGAAAACCTACAAAAATTAATTAAAATTATATATGGCAGAAGGAGAAAAGTTAATCCCAATTAATATTGAAGATGAAATGAAATCGGCCTACATTGATTATTCAATGTCGGTCATTGTGTCACGTGCATTACCGGATGTAAGAGATGGTTTGAAACCTGTCCACAGACGTGTTTTGTTCGGAATGCACGAATTGGGAGTTAGATCAAATACAGCACACAAAAAATCGGCAAGAATTGTTGGTGAAGTTCTTGGAAAATACCATCCACATGGTGATACTTCAGTATATGATGCCATGGTACGTATGGCTCAAGAGTGGAGTTTGAGATACATGTTGGTCGATGGGCAGGGAAACTTTGGCTCCATTGATGGTGATAGTCCAGCAGCAATGCGTTATACGGAAGCCCGTATGCGAAAGATTTCTGAAGACATGTTGGCAGATATTGATAAGGAAACAGTAGATCACCAACTCAATTTTGATGATACTTTACAGGAACCTACAGTATTGCCTACACGAATTCCTGGATTATTGGTGAATGGAGCTTCCGGGATAGCTGTTGGTATGGCTACCAATATGCCGCCTCATAATCTGAGCGAAGTCGTCAACGGAACAATAGCCTACATAGACAACCCTGATATAGAGATTGACGAATTGATTACTCACGTAAAGGCTCCTGATTTTCCCACTGGAGGCGTTATTTATGGTTATGATGGAGTAGTGGAAGCTTTTAAAACTGGTCGTGGGCGTATTGTAATGCGTGCCAAAGCCAATTTTGAAGAAGTTCAAGGTAAGGAATCAATTATTGTCACAGAGATTCCATACCAAATCAATAAGGCAGACATGATCAAGAAAACTGCCGATTTAATCAATGAAAAGAAAATCGATGGTATTTCTATGATTCGTGATGAATCAGATAGAAACGGAATGCGTATCGTTTACGTTTTAAAACGCGATGCCATTCCAAACATTGTTTTAAATACTTTATATAAATACACAGCGCTTCAATCTTCATTCAGTGTGAATAATATCGCACTGGTCAATGGACGACCACAATTGTTGAATCTTAAGGATTTGATTCACTATTTTGTGGAACATAGACATGAAGTGGTCGTTCGTAGAACGACATACGAACTGCGTAAAGCAGAAGAACGCGCACACATCCTTGAGGGATTAATCATCGCTTCTGATAATATCGACGAAGTCATCGCTATCATACGTGCTTCTGCAAATGCCGATGAAGCCCGTGAAAAATTGATGGTGCGATTTGAACTTTCAGAAATACAGGCCAAAGCAATTGTGGAGATGCGTTTGCGTCAATTGACAGGCCTGGAACAAGACAAGTTACGTTCTGAATTTGAAGAATTGATGAAAACTATTGAAGACTTAAAGGACATTCTAGACAAGAAAGAACGTAGAATGGATATCATCAAGGAAGAGCTAATTACTGTAAAAGAAAAATATGGCGATGATCGTCGTTCAACCATTGAATATTCAGGTGGTGATTTAAGCATTGAAGATATGATTGCTGATGAACAAGTCGTCATTACTATTTCTCATGCAGGTTACATCAAACGCACATCTTTAACAGAATACAAAACACAGAATAGAGGAGGAGTAGGCCAAAAAGCATCTACCACACGAAATGAAGATTTCTTGGAACATTTATTTATTGGTACCAACCATCAATACATGTTGTTCTTCACACAAAAAGGAAAATGTTTCTGGATGCGTGTTTATGAAATTCCTGAAGGAAGTAAAACATCAAAAGGTCGAGCCATTCAAAATTTGATCAATATTGAATCTGATGATAAAGTAAAGGCTTTCATCTGTACTCAAGACCTAAAAGATGAAGACTATATCAACAGCCATTATGTCATCATGGCGACCAAACAAGGACAGGTTAAGAAAACCTCTTTGGAACAATACTCTAGACCACGTACAAATGGCATCAATGCCATCACCATTAAGGAGGACGATGAACTATTGGAAGCAAAATTGACCACTGGACAGAGCCAAGTCATGTTGGCACTGAAGTCTGGTAAAGCCGTTCGTTTTGAAGAAGCCAAAACCAGACCTATGGGTAGAAATGCTTCCGGTGTAAGGGGTATTAAACTTGCAAATTCAAAAGACGAAGTAATTGGCATGGTTACCATTGAAAACCCACAAGAGGAATCGGTATTGGTGGTTTCAGAAAATGGTTATGGCAAACGAAGTTATATAGATGATCCTGAAGATGGTGAAGCTGTTTACAGAATCACCAATCGTGGCGGAAAAGGTGTAAAAACCATTTCAATCACAGAAAAGACAGGTCATCTTGTGGCCATTAAGAGCGTAAGTGATGATGACGATTTGATGATTATCAACAAATCTGGAATTGCCATTCGAATGGAAGTAAAGGATTTAAGAGTGATGGGTAGAGCTACACAAGGAGTTAAACTTATCAATTTAAAAGGTAACGATTCAATTGCCGCTGTGGCCAAGGTGATGAAAGAGGATGAAGAAGATTTGGAAATTATTGCTAATGAGAGTATCTTAGATGAAAGTCAAGACTTGAATAATAATGGCACAACTCTTGATAATTCTGAAGACGAAAACAATAATTAACACTGAACATTAAATAAAACTAAAAAATGAAAAAACAAATCATCATTGCTTTGGCACTTTTAGTCACAACCTTTTCATTTTCGCAAAAGGATGAGTTAAAAGATGCCGAAAAAGCTATAAAAAGCGGAAATTTTGCAGATGCAAAAGCCGCAATTACATCAGCTGAATCTCTTATATCGAACGCTGATGACAAAACGAAGGCCAAATTTTATTTTCTAAAAGGTCAGTCGCTGTACGCCAATGGCAATGCTTCCAATGAAGATATAGATGAAGCTATTGCAAGTTTTGACAAAGTTGTAGAAATCGAGAAGAAAGATGGAAAAGAAAAATATACAAGTGAAGTCAACGAAGCTAAACAAGCGATGCTCAACAAATTTTTGACTAAGGCAAATGATGCCTTGGAAAAAAAGAACTATTCAGAATCTTCAATTGGATTTGAAAAAGCATATCGCATGTCGCCAAAGGACACATTGTATCTTTACTATGCTGCCTCAACTGCAGTAAATGCACAAGATTATAAAACCTCATTAAAATATTATGAAGAGTTAAGAAATCTTGGTTTTACGGGTATTGAAATGGAATACACAGCAGTAGTGAAAGAAACCGGTGAAGTCGAAACTTTCAATAACAAACAATTACGTGATTTATCTGTAAAAGCAGGAACTCACATTTCACCAAAAGATCAAAAATCGGATTCCAAAACTGGTGAGATTGTTAAAAACATTGCCTTGATTTATGTCAACAATGGTGAAAATGAAAAAGCGTTGGAAGCAATGAAACAGGCCAGAGAGGCAAACCCTGACGATTTAAGCTTATTATTATCTGAAGCCAATGTGCAATTAAAAATGGGAAATAGGGAAGAATTCAAAAAACTAATTGAAATCGCGACCCAGAAAGACCCCAATAATGCAGAATTGCAGTATAATTTAGGAGTGGTTGCAGCTGAAGCAGGCGATGTTGATTCAGCAACAAAATATTATCAAAAAGCAATTAGTTTAGACCCAGATTATGCAGATGCCCATAACAATATGGCAGTATTGATTCTAGGAAAAGAACAAGAAATCATCGAAAAGATGAATGCTCTTGGAACATCCGCAGCTGACAATAAAAAGTATGACCAGCTTAAAGAACAAAGAACTCAGTTATATAAAGAGGCCATACCATACTTGGAAACCACTTTAAGAATTAGGCCTAAGAATGTGGAGGCAGCAAAAACCTTGATGAATATCTACAGTGCTCTTGGCGAGACTGCCAAATTCAAGGAAATGAAAGCTAAAGTCGATACACTACAAAGTGGTCAGTAAATGAATCAATTCTCATATAAAAAAAGCAACCTTTGTGGGTTGCTTTTTTTATATGATTTTTTTGATGACTCTCAATTTATGGGTATGAAGTCGCTTATCCACATTATAAATTCCTGAATGATCTAAACGATCAATTCTTACCTTTCCATGTGCATGTATTATGTAATTATCTTCCATAATGATACCAACGTGTACAATTCGTCCTTCTTCATTGTCAAAAAATGCCAAATCTCCAGGTTCGCTTTCCTCAATAAAACTTAAAGCAACTCCCTGTGTGGCTTGCTGTGAGGCATCTCTTAATAGTCTATAACCATTAAGTTTGTAAACCATTTGCGTAAAGCCAGAGCAATCAATACCGAAAGGAGTTTTCCCACCCCAAAGATAGGGAGCATTGAGATAGTTGAATGCAGTGTCCAGTAAATGTTTCTTAGGTTTAATTCCTTCTTCAAAATTTCCATCATGCTGATGGTTCAACAGTTCCAATCCATTCAATGTTGAACCTAAAGGAATTGTGTGAAGTTTTCCATCCCCATCTTGAACGAATTCAACTAGGTCTGAAGACAGCTTCAATGAAGAGTTTTTTAGTGAATTGTAATCGTCATGAGAAATTTCAATGTATTGTTTGTTATCAATCCAACCTTCATATTTGTCATAAGCAAGACGAATTTTACTCCATGATTTGCGCTGTTCCAATACTTTAAAAAATTCACCATACAATACTTGCGAAACTAGTTCTGAAGTGTCTGAAGGCTCTAATTTTAAGGGAACAATGCTTAAGTTACAGATTCCGTATTGCATTCAGCCAATTAATTTCGTTCTATGACAATTGCTGAGGCTCCACCACCACCATTGCAGATGGCAGCAGCACCCAATTTGGCATTGTTTTGCTCTAATACATTAATCAATGTGATGATGATTCTGACCCCTGAGCATCCAAGTGGGTGACCAAGAGAAACTGCACCTCCATTAACATTGACATTTTTATCTGTGAGGCCCAGAAGTTTCATGTTGGCCAAACCAACCACAGAAAATGCTTCATTGAACTCAAAGAAATCAATATCCTTAATTGAAACTCCTGCTTTGTCAAGAGCTTTAGGTAAAGCTTTGGCGGGTGCTGTGGTAAACCATTTTGGTTCATGAGCCGCATCGGCATAACCTTTAATAGTTGCAAGTGGTTTTAAGCCCAGTTCATTAGCTTTTTCTTTGCTCATCAACACAACTGCTCCAGCTCCATCATTGATGGTTGAGGCATTGGCGGCTGTAACTGTACCTTCTTTGGTAAAAGCAGGTCGGAGAGATGGAATTTTATCTAAAAACACATTAGTATATTCCTCATCTTTTTCAACCATAACAGGCTCACCACGTCTTTGTGGTACTTCAACTGGGACAACTTCATTATTAAATTTTCCAGACTCCCAAGCGGCAGCAGAACGTTTGTAAGATTGAATAGCAAATGCATCTTGGTCTTCACGGGAGAAATTATATTCTGTGGCACACGCATCTGCACAGACTCCCATTGCATTTTGATCATATGCATCAACCAAACCATCTTTTTGCATTCCGTCTTCTAAAGTTGTGGGGCCAAATTTTGTTCCAGTCCTTGCATGAAAATAATGAGGAATCAAGCTCATGTTTTCCATTCCACCAGCGACTACAATGTCCGCGTCGCCTAGCGCTATAGCCTGTGCACCTTGCATTACGGCTTTCATTCCAGAAGCACAAACTTTGTTCACGGTAGTACATGGAACTGTATTGGGAATTCCTGCATAAATTGCCGATTGTCTTGCTGGAGCTTGTCCTTCACCTGCCTGAACCACATTTCCCATCAATACTTCTTGAACCATTTCTGGTTTTAAATTGATTTTTTCCAATGCTCCTTTTATCGCCACAGCTCCCAATCGAGGTGCTGGAATTGTTGATAATGCTCCCATAAAACTTCCTATTGGAGTTCTTGCTGCTGAAACAATGACAACCTCTTTGCTCATTTTGTATGCGTTTAAATTTTATGACTGCAAAATTAATCATTTTTTCACAGAATTTAGAATCAAAACTCGATTATAACCAAACAAGAATCGTTATATTTATTACTTTTGAAGGACTATTCAAACATTTTTAATGAACGAAATAATCAATAAATGGTATCGTAATCATGCACTTGTTTATAAAGCGCTTTTATTCATATCTACAACCTTCTTAATTGTCTATCTATTCCCCAAAAGCGGCAAATTCAAATATAATTTTGATAGGGGAAAACCTTGGCAATCCGAAAATCTCTACGCTCCATTTGATTTTGCAATTAAAAAGTCTGATGAAGAATTGAAAAAGGAAAGAGACGCGATTTCAAAAAATAGCACTGTTTATTTCTCATATAAGAATGAAGTGAAAGATGATGTTTTTGAAAATTATGATACTAAATTCGGAAATGTCTTTAATGATGTAGAGGGAGACAAATCCAAATTATACAATGCTGGAAAAGCTATTTTAAAAGATATTTATCAATATGGAGTGATAGAGGAAAATTACAATTATCCTCCAGACAAAAAAGTAATCCTCCTTGAAGATCAAAAACAAAAAAACATCACAACGTATGAAGAACTGGTAAAAACGGAAACATTGCGGGTCAATCTTGAAAAAGCCATAGATGATAAAGGCTACACGCAATATAAGACGATATTTTTATCACTTTTTTTTGATGTTATCAATCCCAACCTAACATTAAACAAATCGATTACCAACAATGCACTCAAAGAAGAAATGGAAACTATTTCTTCCACACGCGGAAGTATTGAAAATGGCACTTTGATTATTTCAAAGGGAGAATTGGTTGAGGGTAATAAATTCGATATATTAAAATCCTTGGAGTCAGAATATGAATCCCAGGTTTGGAGTAAGAAAAATTATGTTTGGGTTACCGTTGCCTATGTGCTATTGGTAGCTTTAGCCTTATTAATGCTGCTTCTTTTTTTAAGAAAATATCGCATAGAGGTGTTTTTGGATAACACAAAGGTAACCTTTATATTTTTCAATATTTTCTTGATGATATTATTGACAACACTCATCATCAATTATAATTCTAAATATGTTTACGTAGTACCTTTGTGTGTACTTCCTTTGGTTTTAAAGGCTTTTTTTGATGCTCGTCTTGGTCTTTTTTCGCATGTATTGACGGTATTGCTTTTGGGTTTTATAGTACCTAATAGCTATGAGTACATGTTTTTACAAATCATTGCTGGAATCGTCACCATACTTACGGTATCAGAATTATATAAACGTGCTAATCTATTCATTTCAGTTGGGCAAATTACTTTGGTATATATTATTGCATATTTCGCATTTTTTGTTATCCATGAAGGAAATATATTGGAAATCAAAGTTGAAACTTTTGGTTTGTTTATTCTCTGTGGCTTAGCAACATTGTTTGTGCAGCCTTTGATTTATGTATATGAGAAATTGTTCGGATTGGTATCTGATGTTTCATTATTGGAATTATCTGATACAAACACCAATTTATTGAAAGAGCTCTCCAATAAAGCTCCTGGAACTTTCCACCATTCATTAAATGTCGCAAATTTGGCTGAAGCTTCGGCGAATGAGATAGGCGCAAATGCCATGTTGGTAAGGGTAGGAGCATTGTATCATGACATCGGGAAGATGAAAAACCCAACCTATTTTACCGAAAACCAATCCACAGGACTTAATCCACATGATGAATTGTCTTCGAAAGAAAGTGCGGCCATCATCATCAATCATGTCATCGACGGTATAGAGATAGCAAAAAAGAGCAACCTACCGGATAGGGTTATAGATTTTATAAGGACTCATCATGGAACGAGTGTGGTTTATTACTTTTACATGAAACAAAAAGAGTTCCATGCATTAACTACCGATGAAGATTACCGTTACCCAGGACCCAAACCATTCAGCAAGGAAACTGCCATTTTGATGATGTGTGACAGCGTTGAAGCGGCTTCCAAAAGCTTGAAAAATCCTTCTTCGACCAAAATCAATCAATTTGTTGAAAGCATTATCAATAAACAAATGGAAACAGGTCAGTTTCTAAATGCCAACATTACTTTCAAGGAAATAGAATCCATCAAGAAAATCCTCAAGAGCAAATTGGCTAATATCTTCCATTTAAGGATAGAATATCCCGAATAATCAATAGCGGATAAAAAATTAAAAAAATTGTTGTGTTCTTACTAATGAAAACTTACATTTGCATCCGCATTTAAGAGAACGTTCTTTAAAGAATTTAGGAGAGTTGCCAGAGTGGTTAATGGAGCAGTTTGCTAAACTGTCGACGGGAAACTGTCGCGTGGGTTCGAATCCCACACTCTCCGCAATTTTTGATAACCATTCGGGGTGTAGCGTAGCCCGGTTATCGCGCCGCGTTTGGGACGCGGAGGTCGCAGGTTCGAATCCTGCCACCCCGACTTTCAGGATTAAGGTTTTAATTCTTGAATGGTCGCATAGCTCAGCTGGATAGAGCACCTGCCTTCTAAGCAGGCGGTCGAAGGTTCGAATCCTTCTGCGATCACTGCAAAATAAAAAGCAAGACTGTGAATGTCTTGCTTTTTTAGTTAAATAGAATGTCAAATCATTTATTCAGGCTTTTCCATTGTCGCATTACGAGCCAAAGGAACTTCATCAGGGGCTTTTTCCAATTGGCTATCTAAATTGAACAAGGATTCATGAGTGGCTTTCGGACCTCCTGCAATTTTAAGTTTATCCAGTAAGTCCATGACCAATTTCTCTTCCTCAATCTGTTCTTTTACGAACCATTGGGCAAAATTATAAGTTGCCCAATCTTTTTCATCATGCGATAAATTGACAATTCCATAAATGGCCGTGGTATTGTCAACTTCATGCTTGAAAGTTTTTTCAAAACAGTCCTGAAGATTTTTAGGGTTTGCTGGAGGGGCTTTGATGGCTTCTATCTTAACGGTACCACCGCGTTCCATTATATATTGCATCACTTTCATCATATGATTGCGTTCCTCTTGTGAGTGTCTAAATAAATAATTGGCTATTCCGCTAAAACCTTCGCTATCTGCCCAACATCCATAGGACAAATATATTTGAGATGCCTCTGCTTCTTTTGTGACCTGTTTGTTCAAAATGGCCTCTACTTTTTTTGATAATCTGTTTGTATCCATAGTGGTTTAAATTTTTATAAAATTAATCAAAACTGTAGTTTTACTTAACTCTTTATGGGACAATATTAACTTAAATAAAAATATAGTAAGAGATAAAGGTTTATGAGATATAATTTTAATGATTTGCATTACGAATGTTTTTTGTTGTTTATTAATTTTATTTAAATATTAAACAAAATAGAACATATTAATTCTAAATCTAAAAAAATGAGCAGAGAAAATTTATATAACATCGAGGCCAAAAAGAAAATAAAAGAAATGGCTGAAGCAATCGATTTTGCTATGATGGCAACTAATTTAAAACAAACTCCATTGCACATGGTACCTATGAGCACCAAAAAAGTTGATGATCAAGGTAATATTTGGTTTTTGAGCAACAAGAATAGCAATCATAATGAAAACCTTTTGAGCAATCCAAATTTGCATTTGATCTACTCAAACAAAGGCGATATGCAATTTTTGAATGTTTATGGAATGGCCACAATCACCACAGATCAAAAAATTATTGATGAGCTTTATGGAAAGGCTGATGATACATGGTTTGAGGGAAAAGATGATCCAAACATTACTGCAATTTCGGTAAAACCAACGGAAGCCTATTATTGGGATCCAAAAGACAATAAATTGGTGACATTGATCAAAATGGGTGTTGGAGCCATCACTGGCAATGAACCAGATTTAATGGATCAAGGGAAAATGAAACTATAAAAAAATAAGACTCGAATCTCATTTTCGAGTCTTATTTTTTTCACTTATCTTATTTCAAAAATCATTCTGTTTGAAACTGGTAAAATTCACAAAAAAGGGCATCTATTGTATTCCAGGGAAATTCTATTTGGACCCTTGGCTACCTGTAGATTCTGCGGTCATTTCTCACGGGCACGCCGACCACGCACGCTGGGGAATGAAGCATTATTTGTGTCAGACGGATTCAAAAGCCATCTTAAAGCATCGTATAGGGCCTGACATCTCGATAGAAAGTTTGCCGTACAATGTTCAGAAGTCCATCAACGGCGTTTTGGTAAGTTTTCATCCTGCCGGTCACGTCATTGGTTCGGCTCAAATTCGATTGGAATACAAAGGTTTTATTGTTGTTTTTACTGGTGATTATAAGGTGAAAGACGACCATTTGACAATTCCTTTTGAACCTATCAAATGTCACGAATTCATTACAGAAAGCACTTTTGGGTTGCCCATTTATAACTGGTTGAGTGAAGCTGAAATCCAGCAACAAATGCACAATTGGGTCAAGCTCAATAAATCCCATAATCGTACAAGCGTCTTTATCGGCTATTCTTTAGGAAAAGCGCAGCGTATTATGAAATTAATGGAGGGTGTAGACGAACTGTTCGTTCATAGTGCTATTCATAATTTGAACAACGCCATTGAAAGTTCGGGGATTCAACTGCCTGAATCTACATTATTGGAGTACGATTTCAAGAAGAAAATGCTTCAGAATAAAATCGTGATTTTGCCTCCAGCTCTGTTAGGTTCAAGATTGTTGAAAAAAATACCAAATGCAGCGACTGCCATTTGTTCTGGTTGGATGCAAATTCGTGGAAACCGACGATGGAAATCCGTGGATGCTGGTTTTGCAGTAAGTGACCACGCCGATTGGAATGGTTTGCTTTCTGCCGTAAAAGCCACTGAAGCTGAAAAAGTCTACGTCACGCACGGAAGTCAGGCGACATTTTCGAAATATTTGAACGAAATAGGTATAGAGTCTTACGAAGTCAAAACCGAATACGGCATCGAAGAGCAAGAGAAAGAAGATTCAAAAACCATCAAAACTGAAACAGAATGAAGCATTTTTCAGATTTGATAAGTTCAATAGAAATCACCAATAAAACCAATGCAAAAATTGATGCTTTGGTTGATTATTTCAATACAGCTTCTGATAAGGATAAACTTTGGGTGATTACGCTTTTTACAGGGAAGCGTCCGCCACGACCCGTCAAAACCGCGTTGATGCGACAATGGTGTAGGGAGATTACTGGTTATCCTGAATGGTTGTTTTTGGAAAGTTATAGCAATGTTGGCGATTTGGCTGAAACGATTGCATTGATGTTGCCAGACCCAACACATCATATTGAGAAATCATTGGATGAGTGGATGAAGGAGCTCAAAAAATTGACTTCAAAATCGGACGAAGAAAAAAAGCAGTATGTTCTGAACGCTTGGTCGGGTTTGCAAATGCAGGAACGCTTTATATTCAACAAATTGATTGGAGGAAGCTTCAGAATTGGAGTTTCAAAGAAAACACTTGTTAATGCTTTGGCAAAATATTCTGGGATTGATGCCAATCAATTGATGCATAGCATTATCGGTAATTGGGATATGAGTTCCATTTCTTTTGATGACTTATTGCAAGGCGAACATATCAATTATGACAATTCAAAACCCTATCCATTCTGTTTGGCTTACGCATTAGAAAAAGAATTGCAGGATTTGGGAAATCGGAAGGATTGGCAAGTGGAGTACAAATGGGATGGTATTCGTGGGCAAATCGTTAAGCGTAATGATGAAATTTTCATCTGGTCGCGTGGCGAGGAATTGGTGACGTCTCAATTTCCAGAATTGGTGGAGGCAATGGAAGTTTTTGATGATGATTTCGTCATTGATGGAGAAATTTTGGCACTAAAAGACAATGCTGTGCTCCTGTTCAATGATTTGCAAAAACGTTTGAATCGAAAAACCATCAGTAAAAAGCTATTGGAAGAAGTGCCTATCGGGTTTTATGTCTATGATTTGATGGAATGGAATGGCGAAGATATTCGGGAAAAGCCAATGAGTTATCGACGTGATTTACTCGAAAAATTATTTTCTTCGGAAAGAAGAGCGCCACACACGGTTTTGTCAGAAATTATAGAATTTGAGGAATGGAACGACTTAAACGACATCAGAGAAAAAGCTCGAGAATTCAATAGCGAAGGGTTGATGCTCAAGCAGAAAAATTCACCGTATCACACTGGCAGAAAAAAAGGCGATTGGTGGAAATGGAAAGTCGACCCATTGACGATTGATGCCGTAATGATTTACGCTCAAAAGGGTAGTGGTAGGCGAAGTTCAAAATACACAGATTACACCTTTGCAGTCAAAACAGATGATGGCTTGGTAACAGTTGCAAAAGCCTATTCTGGATTGACGGATAAAGAAATATCCGAGATTACACGTTTTGTGAATAAAAATGCCATTGAAAAATTTGGACCTGTACGAACAGTGAAACCAGAATTGGTATTCGAAATTGCTTTTGAAGGCATCGCTTTCAGCAATCGGCATAAATCTGGAGTTGCATTAAGATTTCCACGGATTTCAAGATGGCGAAAAGATAAACCAGTGGATGAAATTGACACGATTGAAGATGTCAAAAAACTAATAACCGACCCAAGTTGAAACAATTTCAAGAATCAGAAGGCTACAAAATCATTGATGCGTGGATGTCCGAAAAGGGACAAAAACCATTCGATTTTCAGATGCAAACTTGGGAATATTATGGAAAAGGTTACAGCGGAATGGTGGTAGCACCTACGGGATTTGGCAAAACTTTTTCGGTGTTCTTGTCAGTAGTCATTGATTATTTGAATCATCCTGAATCTTACAAAAAAGGCTTGAAATTGCTCTGGATTAGTCCGTTGCGTTCTTTAGCCAAAGACTTGGCAAAAGCGATGAATACTGCTGTAGAAGAGATTGGTCTGGATTGGACAGTCGAAGTGAGAAATGGCGATACACCGCAAAAAGACCGTCGAAGGCAGGAACGCTTGATGCCTGATGTTTTGTTGACAACTCCTGAAACGCTTCACATATTATTTTCGCAAAAAAACAACTCAAGATTTTTTAAATCGGTGAGATGTATCGCTGTGGATGAATGGCACGAACTGTTGGGCAGTAAACGAGGTGTGCTAACAGAGTTGGCGCTGTCACGCATTTTGTCAATTTCAAAATCATTGCAGATTTTCGGAATTACAGCCACGATTGGCAATCTGCAAGAAGCATTAAAAGTCTTGATTCCTTACGACGGTTTCAAAACGAAAATGATAGTTGCCAAAGAGAAAAAGAAATTGAAGATTATTTCAGTGTTGCCAGACGAAATTGAAGTCTTGCCCTGGGCTGGTCATATGGGAGTCAAAATGGCTTCGAAAATCGTCCCGATTATCTATGAAAACAATACGACACTCATCTTCACAAATACCAGAAATCAATCAGAAGTTTGGTACCAACACATCCTTAAACAGGCTCCAGATTTGGCTGGACAGATAGCCATTCATCACGGTTCCATTGATTTTGAATTGCGAAATTGGATAGAAGATTCTATTGCTGACGGACATTTAAAAGCGGTGGTTTGCACGTCGTCACTAGATTTGGGAGTCGATTTCAAGCCTGTAGATTGTGTTATTCAAATCGGTTCACCTAAAGGTATCGCAAGATTTATGCAACGTGCTGGACGTAGTGGACATTCACCATATGAAACCTCCAAAATCTATTTTGTGCCAACACATTCTTTGGAATTGATTGAAGCATCTGCGTTGAAACAAGCAGCCAAAGACCGACGAATTGAAGACAGAGAACCAATGGTTTTGACTTTCGATGTCTTGATTCAGTATATGGTGACATTGGCTGTTGGCGAAGGATTTGACCAAAAACAATTATTTCAAGATATCAGTAAAGTCCACGCATTTCATTATATGACGGAAGAGGATTGGCAATGGGCTTTGAAGTTCATTACGGAAGGAGGAAACACCCTAAAGTCTTACGAAGAATATCATAAAGTAGTTAAGGATGACGATGGTTTGTATAAGGTAAAGAGTCGGCGTATCAGTATGTTGCATCGAATGAATATTGGAGCGATTGTTGGTGACGCAATGTTGAAAGTGAAATTTTTTTCTGGAGGTTATGTGGGGATGGTGGAAGAATATTTCGTTTCAAAATTAAAACCGGGAGACCATTTTATTTTGGCTGGACGTGTGTTGGAAATCGTGACGATAAAGGATATGACAGTTCTTGTAAAACGCAGCAAGCGAAAATCAGCCATTACACCAAGTTGGATGGGAGGAAGGCTGCCATTGTCTTCCTATTTGAGTCAATATCTTCGAGAAAAATTATCAGAATCTCTGCATCCTAAAACGACAGAAAAGGAACTACGCTTTTTGCATCCTTTGGTGAGTCGTCAAGAGGCACATTCACATATTCCAAAAAAAGATGAGTTTTTGGTCGAAATGATTGAAACCAAAGATGGTCACCATCTATTTATGTATCCATTTGAGGGCAGATTGATTCACGAAGTGATGGCTGCACTCATCGCGTATCGCTTGAGTTTGTTGAAACCGCTTACGTTTACCATTGCAATGAATGATTACGGATTTGAACTGTTGAGCGACCAAGAAATTCCTTTAAATGAAAATAATATTGAAGACATCTTATCCAAAGAAAATTTGATGGATGACGTTATAGGAAGTATTAACGCCTCTGAAATGGCTTCAAGAAAATTTCGAGATATTGCCGTGATTTCGGGATTGGTGGTTCAAAGTCAGCCAGGAAATCGCAAAAATAACAAAAGTCTTCAGTCGTCTTCTGGACTTATCTTTCGTGTATTGGAAGATTATGAACCTCAAAATTTATTGTTACGTCAGGCCTACACCGAAGTTTTCAATCAGCAGCTGGAAGAAGTTCGATTGAAGGAGGCGTTTGAGCGCATTTCAAAAAGTAAAATAATCATTAAATTCGCAAAATCATTCACACCTTTAAGCTTTCCAATAAAAGTTGATAGTTTGCGCGAATCCGTGACCAGCGAAGATTTGGACCAACGTATCAAACGTATTCGGGATGAAGTTTTTAGACAGACCCAAATTGATTAATGGTTACCAAAGAGATAGTTTGCCGCAATGAGATTTTGACATTGACCAATCAGCGTGCCTTATTCTGGAAACGCGAAAATATGCTGGTTTTATCAGATTTGCATATTGGTAAGACGGCTCATTTTAGAAAAGCAGGTATTGCCATTCCTTCGCAAATTCTTCAGAATGATTTAAAAAGATTGGAATTATTGATTGAAAATTTTGATGTAGAAACCGTGTTATTCGTCGGCGATTTGTTTCACGCAGAAATCAACAAGGATATGGATGAATTTATCAATTGGAAACAAAAATTCAACAACATTAAATTCGAATTGATTAAAGGCAATCACGACCGATTAAAAGATTCTTTTTATCAAACTTTGGAAATTTCGACCTTCAAAACCCATAAGGATATGCTGCCTTTCCGTTTCGTCCACGACGCAAACCATTGCAACGACCAAACATTCTGTATCTCTGGCCATACACATCCAGGAGTTGTAATTTACGGAAGAAACAAAACCAGAATCAAACTTCCGTGTTTTGAACTATCTGAAAACCAATTAGTCTTGCCTGCTTTTAGCGAATTTACAGGATTGAATACCAAACGTTCTTTTGAAACTTCTGTATGTTATGGTTTTACGGAATCTTCATTATTTGAGTTATAAAAAGTTTGAATTCCGATAACGTTTATGGCTTAAAATGAGCTAACTTTAAATTAAAATCAACATTTATGAAAAATTTATTTAGGGCATTGTTAGCAGGTTGGGGCGCCAAAAAAATAGGTGGTGGAGGCTGTGGGTGTATTGGAACCATCGTTGTTTTTCTGATTTTATATTGGTTACTTGGCTATGTTTTTGAGGTGTTTTAATGGAAGTCATTCAAGCATCAAAAATTTTTGAACACACCAGTACGACTTTCTCATTGTGCATATTGGTGGTAAAAAAAAGATAGGTATTTCCACCATCCCTTATTTTAAGCGTATCCCTAAGCTGTTGAACACTTTCAGTAAAATTACGGGTGGTGATGTTTGCCTTTTGAATTCCAAGACGTTTCAGTTGTTTTTTATGGTAAGGAAGTATATTTTCAATCTTAAAACGCCTTCCTTTAAATTCAATTAAATTTTCATTGGTATATAAATGCGTGTGCTTATGAAGTTTATACACATTTAATTGCTTGGATACCGAATTAAATCCTCCAGCCTTTAATATCGCTGCATTTGGTTCGTAAAGATAGGTGAGTGGTAGACTGTAATTTGTTGTTTCCACGGTTTCATCATCAAGATAAAATTCCAATGTTTCATTGGTTTCGGGTTTTATATTGATTGTTTTAATCATAATTTTGGATTGATAATCTTTTTCAAGTATCCAAAGCAATTCCTTCACCTCATTGTTTATGGCTACGACATGGATGGTTTTAACATTGCTTAATTCACTGATTCCAGCAGTAATATCCAATAAAGGCGATGTTTTGATCATGATATTATTACTATGCCTAAATAACATATTCAATTGATTTGGAATACTTGGCAAACAATCTTTTAAAAAGAAAACTTTGCCTTTACTATCATTTCTTCTTGAGGGATCAACATATATCCAATCATAGGTTTTATTTGAATTCCTTAAAAATTCCAAACCATCCGAGGAAATCGTCTCAACAGTTTCAACATCAAGTTGTTTGAAATTATACCTTACAATTTCAGATAGCTCCTGATTGATTTCACAATGTTCGACTTCAGTAAATTGCTTTGAAAAATAAAAGCAATCCACTCCGAAACCTCCAGTAAGATCAATGATACGTTTGCCTTTCATTAAAGACGTTTTATATTCAGCAGTAATTTCTGAAGACGTTTGCTCTATGTTCAGCTTGTTGGGATAATAGATGTTCGGATGATTATACCAAGAAGGTAGCTTGGTTTGGCATCTCCTTTTGGCTTCAATCTGTTCAATAAGTTCTTTGGTTTCGACTCCTTCAATCGATACGCCTTTTAAAAGCAATGATGCCACATCAGAATTCAGGTTGTTGTTAATGAATTCTTGAACATCTGTATTTAAAATGAGAAAATTCAAACCAAGATTAAAGGTCTTTTGTGAGATGTTTCACAATTTTGTATTCTGACAAAAATTCCTTGGAAATGACCTTTAAGGTTGTATAAACAGGCACAGCGAGAATCATTCCCCCAATATTAAACAAAAGACCACCCACAATAATTACAATAAATATTTCCAAAGGGTGAGACCTAACACTTCGGCCAAAAACTATAGGCTGTGTAAGCAGGTTATCAATGAGTTGCACTAGGGAGACACCTATTACTACCTTTAAGAGCAATGGCAATAGTTCGGTAGAGAAATCTGCTCCAAGATTGTTTGAGACTACTACCAGCATCATCAATACAGCCCCAATTAAGGGTCCCAAATAAGGTACAATATTCAAAAATGCACAGATAATTGCGATGGCTAGAGCATTCCGGACATCCAGATATAGTATAAGTCCTAAATATAGGAGGGCAACTATAAGGGTTTGGATGAGTAATCCTAAAAAGTATCTCGAAAGTAATTCTTTTATCTTAGTAAAAACCACTACAGAACGCCGTTCATTGCCTCTATCAGCAAATGAAGTTACTGCCATGGTAATCAATTTTTCGTCCTTGAGCAAAAAGAAGGAAATAAACAATACTGAAAAGACACCAATGACCACATCGCCAATATTCTGAAAAAAAATCTCAACAAAACTAGCAACAAATTCTGAATTAAAATTCCGAACAAAATCAGTACGCTTGATGGCTTCCACTATATTTATTCTATCAACTCCTAAGTACTCACTTGCTTGTACATTTAATTCGTTTAGGTCTTTCTTGACCACTTTAAAATCGATATCAGAAATATTCTTGCTTTGTTCAAGAACTATGGGCAAAAAAATCCGCATCATCCAAAACAAAAAAGCGCCCACCAAAATCAATGTAGTAAAAGACGCAAGGGTGTTTCCAAACTTCAAGCGGTATTTTAAAAAGGAGACCAAAGGTCTACATATCAATGAAATAACACCGGCGATAAATACAAATAATAACAGGGACTTGATTTTATACAGAATATAAATCAGCAAAACAACCCCAGCCACAACAGCGAGTGTCTTTAAATTCCCTTTTGCTATGGTTTTTGACTTCATCTCGTAAATATAAGTGAATTTATGCTTACAAAACAGACCAAAATGTTTATTGAAGTTTTAATTATCAGATAACTTAAAAAGAAACAATTGGTTATATCTTGGATATTATTTAGATAATTGTTTTTACAACCAATCTTTAATTTTCAAAAACATATTTTACAATGTTGGCACCCATTTTCAAAGCTTCTTCATGTAGTTCTACAGGGTCATTATACACTTCGGAATCTTCCCAACCATTTCCCAAGTCACTCTCATAGGTAAATAAGAGTACCAATCTACCTTCATGGAATATTCCAAAAGCCTGTGGACGCTTGCCGTCATGAACATGTATTTTTGGCAATCCTTCAGGAAATTTATAAAAAATATTGAAGATTTCATGTGTTTTTGGAAGCTCTACCAAATCTTTGTCGGGAAATACTTTTTTCAATTCTTTGGTGATGTAAGGCTGCAGACCATAATTGTCATCGATATGCAAAAATCCACCTGATAGAAGATAGTTTCTCAAGTTTTCTGCATCCTCTTCACTGAAAAACACGTTGCCATGACCTGTCATATGCAGCAATGGATACTGAAAAATATCTGAGCTACCAGTCTCAACAACTTCCGGTTTTGAATTAATCTTGGTATGAATGTTTGAATTGCAAAATGCTATCAAATTGGGCAATGAAGTTGGATTGCCATACCAATCGCCACCACCTTTGTATTTCAAAACGGCTATTTCCTGAGCATGGGAAGTGAGTGTTAAACAAACACTAAAAATAAAAATGGGCGTAAGAAACCTAAATTTCATCGTACTAAATAACATCTCTCAAAAATAAAAATAATACTTATGAAACTTTTATTATCCCTGTTAATTGTTTTGTTAACGTGTGCTGAAACGCCTAAAAAAATTGAATCCTACAAACCAGTCGTGGTATTGGAACTTTTTACCTCTCAAGGCTGCTCAAGCTGTCCTCCTGCGGATGAATTGTTGGGTGATATAAAGAGAATGTATGGCTCAGATGAAGTTATTGCTTTGTCCTATCATGTTGATTATTGGAATTATATTGGATGGAAAGACCCATTCAGTAAGACTGAATATAGCAACAAACAAAGGGTTTATGGGAAAAAATTCAATAATAGTTCAATTTATACACCGCAAATGGTCGTTAATGGTAAAGAGCATTTTGTAGGTTCGAACAAAAGCATTTTGAATTCAAAAATAAAATCATATTTGGGCAAGCCAGCAGAAAATACTATTCTCATTTCCAATGTGAAAAAGGACAATCAAACCATTTCCTTTGATTATAAAATTGAAGGAGGTATTGATGACAAACATTTGAGTGTCGCTTTGGTTATCGATGAAAGAACCACTTCCGTTTCAAGAGGAGAAAATAAAAACAGAAAACTTAAAAATTCCAATATTGTAATTGAGCAAACCGAAATCGAATTAAATTCCACAACAGGACAGGGAAGTTTAAGATTTACGGAAATGGTAAAAACATCTGATAAATTATCATTAATAGCACTAATAGAAAACATTGATTTAGATATTGTTGGAGCAAGTCAACTAAAGTTATAATTGATTTGAATAAACAACGCTGTGACAAGCAACTATAGCCGCTGTTTCAGTTCGTAAGCGAGTGTCGCCTAAGGTCACGGGGATGAATCCATTTTTTATTGCCAGCTCAATTTCCTTGTGGCTAAAATCCCCTTCAGGACCAATCAGAATAATAACATCTTCATTTGGCTTCAGTTCTTTTTTTAAGGATTTTTTATCAACGTCTTCACAATGTGCGATAAATTTCTGCCCTTTAAAGTTTTGTTTCAAAAACTCTTTAAGTACAATGGCATCATTCAACTTTGGCATGTAAAAATGTAAAGATTGTTTCATGGCTGATTGCAAAATTTTTTCAAAACGGTCAGTTTTGATGACTTTCCGTTCACTATGATCGCAAATTATGGGCGTAATTGTATCAATCCCAATTTCAGTAGCTTTTTCCAAAAACCATTCGTACCGATCATTCATCTTGGTTGGGGCGACTGCTAAATGAAGTTTGAAATTCTTTTTCTCCTGAAATGTATTGGAGGTTATTATCGCAATACAGTTTTTGATATCCGCAATTGTAATTTCTGCTTTAAATAACCAGCCCTTTCCATTGGTAATTTGTAATTCTTCTCCAATAGATTTGCGCAATACCTTTACTATATGTTTGCTTTCATCACGTGAAAACGCCATTTGCGTGGTTTGTTCATCGATATCAGGATTGTAAAATAATTGCATTATTTGGCAGATTCCGTCACTTTCAGTACTTTGATTTCTTCAATAAACTTGGTAGGTTGGGTTCTTACCACCACGTAATAGGCCTGCTTATCTGGAAACTCCAACGTAAAAATATCCTTTCCATCATTTTCATTGATGATGGCATCCTCTAATTCAGTAGTAGATTTATCTTTTGTAAACCATCCCAAATCACCACCTCTATTGGCATTGGCATCCATGGAATACATTTTTGCCAAATCCTTAAATCGGAAACCTTCATTGTATTTGGAGATAATGTTGTTTTGCAATTGTTTCATCTCACTGTCCGATTTACCATGACCATCCAAATAAACATAACTATATCTGTGGTATGGAATCTCATACTTATCAAGGATTTTATAGTGTGTCTTTTCAATCTCATTGGCAATGACTTTGTTGCCACCTTTCCCAATTTTGAAAAGGTCTTTAGCCAACTGGGTCTTGTGCTTTTCCTTGTTGAACACAAAAATCTGTCCTTTATTGGACGTATGGGTTTCAATAAATTTTGTGGCTTGAGCCTCGTCTTGTATAGAATCCAATTCGATTTCAAAACTGTTTTGTGCTGAGGAGAAAAATGAAAACAAAAATAAAAAGGAGTAGAGTAGATGTTTAAACATGGTTAGGTTTTTTGCTGATTTGGTTCAAATTTAAAATGAAAGAGATTACTTAAAACAGAAAAGTTTTTAAGTTTTTAAGAATTGATTGTTTATAACCTGATGGAGATATGAATTTTGGATTAAATCAGGAATCAGTACGATTGTCTTAAATGATTAAAACATTGTATCAGATTCCAAAACTAAATTTTCAATCGCGATGAAGCCGCCACTTCATTTCCAGCAAAATCACCTTCCAAAAATTTCAAATACCCAACAATAGCAATCATTGCCGCATTATCGGTCGTAAATTCAAATTTTGGGACATACGTGGTCCATCCATATTTCTGCTCGCCGTCCTTCAAAGCTTGGCGTATTCCCGAATTTGCCGAAACGCCTCCGCCAATGGCAATGTGTTTGATGCCTGTTTCTTTGCTGGCAAGTTTCAATTTGTCAATAAGTATCCCAATAATTGTATATTGGATAGAGGCGCAAATATCGTTGAGGTTCTCCTCAATAAAATTTGGGTTTTGTTGTGTTTCTTTTTGTATAAAGTATAGGATTGCAGTTTTTAATCCTGAAAAACTGAAGTTTAAACCATCCACTTTAGGCTTGGTAAATTGAAACGCCTTCGGATTGCCTAATTTTGCTCTCTTGTCTATTTCCGGACCTGCAGGATAGCCGAGCCCCAAAAGCTTCCCGCTTTTATCAAAAGCTTCACCAACAGCATCGTCAATTGTTTCGCCAATAACCTCCATATCAAAATAATTGCTCACTTTCACAATTTGTGTATGTCCACCGGAAATGGTCATTGCCAAAAAAGGGAAAATAGGTTTCTCAAAACCTTCTTCATCTATGAAATGTGCCAAAATATGTGCTTGCATGTGGTTCACATCAATCAATGGAATATCCAATCCGTAAGCCAATGACTTTGCAAAAGACGTTCCTACCAAAAGGGAACCCATCAATCCTGGACCACGAGTAAACGCTACGGCATTCAATTGCGACTTGTCAATATTTGCTCGTTTCAAAGCCTCGTGCACAGCAGGGACAATGTTTTGCTGATGCGCACGTGATGCAAGTTCGGGAACAACACCACCATAAGCTTCGTGGATGGATTGACCAGCCACAACATTGCTCAGCATTTTTCCGTTGAGCATTACTGCAGCAGCAGTATCATCGCAAGAAGACTCAATTCCAAGGATATAAATATTTTGTGAAGACATTAATGAATATTAGGCACAATAATTGTTAAATTTGGCTACAAAGTTATAACTTTAAAACGTATCAAAAAACTCCTCAAAATACTACTGAAAATAGCAGCAATCATTTTGCTGCTATTCATCATTTTGGTGCTTGTACTATCACTTTCTTCAGTTCAGACCTATCTTGGTCAAAAAGCCACAAAACGCATCAATGAGGATTTTGGTACGAGTATCAACATTGAAAAAATCGGATTGAAATTCAATGGAGATGTAGAATTAAAGAGCATTTATATCGAAGATTATAGAAAAGATACACTCATCAATATAAACGAACTCAACACATCTATCTTGAGTTTTCGGAACATTTATAATGGAAAGTTGGCCTTTGGTGACATCAATATCAATGGATTGACCTTTAACATCAAAACATATAAAGGGGAACCAAGTACCAACCTAGATGTTTTTGTAGCAAAATTTGAGGAAGATAACCCTCGTGAGGAAGTAAAAACGTTTTTGTTCTCCTCAAGTGATGTGTCCATTTATGATGGAACCTTCCGAATGATTAACGAAAATAAGGAAACCCCAACCATTATTGAGTTTGACAAACTATACCTCAATGCCACCAACTTGGTCATCCACGACAATGATATCAGTGCAAGGATTAATACGTTTGCGTTTATCGACAGTCGTGGTTTGGTAATTAAAAATATGGTTACGGATTTTGAATATTCTCCAGACCATATAAGTTTTGATGATTTGAGCATCACGACAACGAAATCAAATTTGAAGGGAAATGTAAAATTCAGTTTTACGAAAGAGGATATGCTAGACTTTGCAAACAAAGTTAAAGTAGAAGCCAACTTTAAGGATTCTGAAGTACAACTTGATGAACTAAATACCTTTTACAATGAATTTGGTGTCAATCAAAGAGCAAAGCTGAATGTCAATCTCTCGGGAACTCTAAACGATTTACAAGCAGACAATCTCAAATTGACTACCAGTTCAAGGACTCGGATCTATGGAGATATTAATTTTAAAAATCTTTTTAACGTAACAGAAAATAACTTTGCCTTAGATGGCAGATTTGATGACCTATCCTCTAATTATTACGATTTAAAGGCATTGCTGCCAAATATTTTGGGTGAAGCCATTCCTACAGTTTTTTCAAAAGTGGGTGATTTTTCGATTGAAGGCACCACAAAAATTACTCCTACCTACATTGATTCCAATCTCGATATCAGTACAGATATTGGACATATCGATACCAATATGCTCTTGTCGGAAATCGACAATATCGATAATGCGCGTTATAAAGGACAGGTCATTTTTGATGAATTTGATATCGGTAAATTGCTGAACGACCCATCCGTTAAATATGCCTCTTTTGATTTGGATGTCGATGGAAAAGGATTTACCATAGATAACCTGAAAACGAATGTGACAGGCAAAGTATTCTCCTTAAACTACAATGACTATACCTATATGGATATAGATATCGCAGGACAGATAGGAAACAATGTGTTCAATGGTGATTTGGTGTCTAATGACGAAAATTTCAAATTCAAGTTTAATGGACTGGCAGATGTATCCAACAAAAAAGTTAAAACCTTGGATTTCACGGCAGATGTGGAATATGCCAACCTAAAAGCCCTCAATTTCATCAAAAAGGACAGTATCTCAATTTTTAAAGGCACTGTAGCGATGTCCATGAAAGGTACAAATATCAACGATGCTTATGGAACATTAAATTTCAAGAACACTACCTACATCAATCAAAACGATGAATATTATTTTGAAGATTTTGATATTACCTCTAGCTTCGAAGGTGATAAACATACCATTGCTATCAATTCACCCGACATTATTCAAGGAACGGTAAGTGGCAATTTTAAATTTGAGGATATCGGAAAACTGGTTGAGAATTCCGTTGGAAGCATTTACACTAATTATTTGCCACATAAGATTTCGGACAATCAATATCTAGATTTTAACTTTACCATTTATAACAAAATCATTGAAGTATTTGTCCATGAGTTGGAGTTGGGTCCCAACACGTCCATAAAAGGTCGCATAGAAAGCGACGAAAAGGGTTTTAAATTAACGTTTAAATCTCCACAGATCAAGTTGAAGGATTATTTTGCCAATGACATTGATTTAAAAATCGACAATTCCAATCCATTGTTCAACACCTTTGTTGAAATAGACTCATTGAATACCAATTATTACAATGTTTCAAAATTCAATCTTATCAATGTCACACTTCGCGATACGTTGTTTATAAAATCTGAATTTCAGGGAGGAAGCCAAAACAAGGATAATTTTGATTTAAGCCTGTTCTATACCATTGACAAAGACAACAAATCGGTCATTGGCTTTAAAAAATCTGATGTGACCTTTAAGGAAAACACATGGACCATCAATGAAAATAGAGACCGTCAGAACAAAATTACCTTCGATAGACAATTCAATAAATTTGACATTTCAGAAATCGTCATGAGTCATTCAGATGAAGAAATTGAATTGGCAGGTGAAATAATGGATTCCACTTACAAAGACTTAAAACTCAATTTTAAGGACGTCGATTTAAACAAGATTACACCTCGTATGGACAGCATTCAACTTGCTGGAAATGTCAACGGGAAATTGGAAATCCTTCAAAAAAACGGCGTATATCTCCCCAATTCTAACGTGACCATCGATCGATTGAAGTTCAATAATTATGAGCTGGGCAATTTGCGGGCTGATGTCATAGGAAATGAATCGTTAACCAATTATCAAGTCGATTTGTTACTTCAAAATGACAATTTAAAATCATTGGTAGCCAAAGGAGATATCGATGTGAGCAACTCTAATTCGAGGATAAATTTGAATATAGATTTTGATGATTTCCAATTGGCGCCTCTCAATGTCTTTGGGGCTGAAGTCATAACTAACATCAGAGGTCTGGCATCTGGAAACGTAAAAGCAACCGGTAGCCTAAAAAAACCGCAGATCAATGGCGATTTGGTACTTAACAATGCAGGACTCACCATTCCATATCTCAATGTGGACTATTCCTTCGATTTTGATTCCGAAGTAAAGCTAGAAGAACAAAAGTTCATTTTCAAGGATGTGGTCATGACCGATTCTGAATACTTTTCAAGGGCAACATTGAATGGGTATATGAGCCATAATAATTTTTCCGATTGGAGGCTTGGTCTTGACATTGACACTAAACGGTTTCTGGTACTCAATACTACAGACAATGGCGAATCTCTCTATTACGGAACCGCATTTGTAACTGGTCAGGCAAGTATTTATGGACCAACTGAACAATTGGTCATCAAAGTGGATGGTAGCACTGCTCAGGGAACAGTCTTCAAGATTCCTTTAAACGATACGCAAAGTTTTGGTGACAACTCATACATCCATTTTTTAAGCCCCGAAGAAAAAGCAGCACGTTTGCGTGGCGAAATCATTGAGGAAACGGAAGTCCAAGGTGTGGAACTGGATTTTGACCTGGATGTCAACCAAAATGCTGATATCGAGATTGTCATTGATAGAAAATCTGGAAGTACCATTCAGGGTAGTGGCGAAGGTAACCTGCTGATTGAAATCAACACCAACGGAAAATTCAATATGTATGGCGACTTTGTCATTTATCGAGGCACCTACAATTTTGCCTATGGTGGGTTGGTACAAAAGAAACTTGAGGTAGAAAGAGGCGGAAATCTTCAATGGAATGGTGACCCACTGAAGGCACAAGTGAATTTAAGGGCTATTTATAAAACCAATGCCAATCCATCCGTATTGCTCGATAATCCAATCAATAGAAGTATTCCCGTGAATGTCGAGTTGAACCTCACTGGCCAATTGGAACAACCCGATTTGGATTTTACCTTTGGTTTTCCCAATGTTAGCTCTACTATCAAATCAGAGTTGGATTATCGATTGGAAACAAAGGAAAGTAGAGATTATCAAGGCGTTTTCCTATTGGCAACGGGCTCCTTCGCCAGTGAGCTGAGTTTAGGACAACAAGCTTATGGTACTGTTGAGGATAGGGTGAATAATCTGTTTAACAGCTTGTTTTCAGATGCCGACGACAAAGTGCAGGTAGGTGTCAATTTTGAGTCAGGTGAAGAAACCCCAGAATACAAAACAGATGACCGACTAGGTCTCACTTTAAGCACCAAAATCAGTGACAGGGTTTTGTTTAACGGTAAAGTAGGCGTACCGATAGGAGGTGTTAATCAAACTGTTATTGCAGGCGATGCCGAAATAGAATTGCTGCTCAATGACGATGGCACACTTTCGGCCAAATTTTTTAACCGTGAAAACAACATCCGTAATTTTGGTGAGGAAATAGGCTATACCCAAGGAGTAGGCCTATCGTATAATGTAGAGTTCGATACCTTTAAGGAATTGCTGCAGATTATTTTTTCAGGCAAAAACAAAAAAGAAAAGGAACAACAGAAAAAAGATGAGGAAGCCAAAAAAGAAGAAGAACAAATGACTCCAGATTACATTACTATAAAGGATAAATCCGAAGAAAAAGAGAGTGATTAAAACTCGATTTTTCTCTCATTTTCAACAGAGTTATTAACGAAAACGTTTGAGTTTTACTGGCCTTGTTAAATAATCTCCAATACCTTGACAATTCTGATTTTAGTTTATTAGATTTACTTTTTCAAAGAAAAATTGAATGTCAAAAAGCATTAAAAAAATTGGGGTCATGACCTCTGGAGGCGACTCTCCGGGAATGAATGCCGCCATCCGTTCGGTGGTGCGTACCTGTGCTTATCATCACATCGAATGTGTGGGAATTTACCGTGGCTATGAAGGTATGATGGAAGGCGATTTTAAGCCTATGGATGCACGTAGTGTTAAGGGAATTATCAACAAAGGAGGTACGGTTCTTAAATCGGCTCGATCTAAAGAATTCAGAACGATAGAAGGACGTAAAATTGCCCACGAAAAACTTACGCAAGCCAACATAGATGCCTTGGTACTCATTGGAGGCGATGGCACCTTCAATGGAGGCCTTATTTTCAATAAAGAATTTGGTTTTCCTGTCATGGGAATTCCAGGAACTATAGACAATGATATTTTTGGCACCACGCATACGCTAGGCTTTGATACCGCTTTGAATACTGTTGTGGATTGCATCGATAAAATCCGGGACACAGCCAGTTCACATAATCGTTTGTTTTTTGTGGAAGTAATGGGAAGGGATGTAGGCCATATCGCGCTCAATGCTGGAGTTGGGGCAGGAGCGGAAGAAATCTTAATTCCTGAGGAAGATTTGGGATTAAAACGTTTGTTGGAATCCTTGCAACGGAGTAAGCAATCGGGAAAATCGTCAAGTATTGTGGTGGTTGCTGAAGGTGACAAGATTGGTAAAAATGTATTTGAATTGAAAGATTATGTCGAAGAAAACATGATTGAGTATGACGTTCGCGTTTCTGTTTTGGGCCATATGCAGCGGGGAGGCTCACCATCCTGTTTTGATAGGGTTCTTGCAAGTAGAATGGGAGTGAAGGCTGTAGAAAGTCTATTGGAAGGCAAAACCAATTATATGGTGGGTCTGCTCAATGACGAAATGGCATTGACTCCATTGGAACAGGCGGTTAAAGGAAAATCAAAAATCAATAAAGAACTATTGAGAGTGTCAGATATTATGACAACTTAAAATCATAAAATAAAACTAAAACATAAACTAGAATAAAATGTCAAATTTAAAATTAGGAATCAACGGATTCGGGAGAATAGGAAGAATAGCATTTAGAGCAACCCTCAAAAAACCTGGTGTGGATGTTGTCGCCATCAATGATTTGTTGGAAGTGGACCATTTAGCTTATTTATTGGAATACGATTCTGTCCACGGACGTTTTGATGGAACGATTGAAGTGAAGGATGGTCATTTGGTAGTCGATGGAAAAAAAATAAGAGTTACTGCTGAAAGAGATCCGCGCAATTTGAAGTGGGATGAAGTAGGTGCAGATGTCGTAGCCGATTGTACAGGTATATTTACAACCATGGAATCAGCACATTATCATATAGAAGCTGGAGCCAAAAAAGTTGTGATTTCTGCACCAAGTAAAGATGCACCTATGTTTGTAATGGGCGTCAACCATAATGAAGTAAAAGCATCTGATAAAATTGTATCAAACGCTTCTTGTACAACCAACTGTTTGGCACCAATGGCAAAAATATTGGATGACAATTTTGGCATAGAAGAAGGATTGATGACCACAGTCCATGCTACAACAGCAACACAATTGACTGTTGACGGACCATCAAAAAAAGACTTTAGAGGTGGTCGCAGTGCTTTGCTGAATGTTATTCCAGCATCAACAGGAGCTGCAAAAGCTGTTGGAAAAGTCATACCAAAATTGGATGGTTTATTAACAGGAATGGCATTTAGAGTTCCTACAGCAGACGTTTCTGTTGTGGACTTAACGTTTAGAAGTAAAAAAGAAACTTCTTTGGAAGCCATCAAAAAAGCATTCAAAGATGCGTCAGAAGGAAGTATGAAAGGCATTGTAGGCTACACAGATGAAATGGTTGTTTCCCAAGATTTTGTTGGAGAAACCAGAACCTGTGTGTTTGATGCAGATGCTTCAATTGAATTGAACTCTCGATTCTTTAAAATTGTTGGATGGTACGATAATGAGTTTGCCTATTCAACCAAATTGGTAGAATTGGCAGAGCATATTCATTCTTTATAATATAAACTTCACATTCCGTATAAGTTTTACTATATTTATATAGTCCGAACTTGTACGGAATTCTTATTCAAAAGACAAATGATTTTAATAGTTGACAGTGGTTCCACAAAGGCAGATTGGATTTCTGTGGATAACAATGGAAAACAACTTCTGGAAAAAATAAGAACCAACGGATTGAACCCAGAAATCCTTAAGGAAAAAAAGCTCTATAAAATTATTCGTAAAAGTGAAGCATTGATGGCCCACAAACGCGATGTCACACACGTTTTTTTCTATGGCGCAGGTTGTGGTACCGAAAATCCAAAGTTATTATTGAAAAAAGTTTTGGAAGATATTTTTGTCAATGCAGAGGTTGAAGTCACTGAAGATACCATGGCAGCTGTTAGAGCAACATTGAATCATGATGACGAAGCAGCAGTAGTTTGCATCTTGGGAACAGGCTCCAATTGCAGTTATTACGATGGCAATCATTTGTATCAACGGATTACTTCTTTAGGGTATACCTTAATGGATGACGCTTCAGGAAATTATTATGGAAAGCAGTTGATTCGTGACTATTATTTTCACCATATGCCTGAAGCCATTAGTGTGTCATTTGGTGATAAATATAATATGGACGCAGATTATGTGAAATATAATTTATACAAACAACCAAGTCCGAATGCCTATTTGGCAAGCTTTGCTGAGTTTATGTTTTTAAACAAGGATTCCCAATATGTCCAAAATATGATTAAGGAAGGCGTGAGGCTTTTTGCCAAAAACATGATTCTTCAATTTAAAAATGAAATAAAGAAAGTGCCTGTACACTTTGCCGGGTCCATTGCATTCTTTTCTCAAACTGAAATACGGGAAGTTGGAGAAGAATTGGGCTTTAAAGTCGGTAATTTCGTGCGTCGCCCCATTGAAGGATTAGTTGCATATCATACAAAACGACTTTAATGGAAATTGCACTCATCGCTCATGATGGCAAGAAAGCAGAAATGGTTCAGTTTCTAAATGAGCACAAAAATATTCTCCAACAAAAAGAAATAACACTCGTTTCAACAGGAACTACCGGAAAAAAAGTTGAAAACGCAGGTTTTGAAGTTCTACGACTATTATCCGGCCCGCTTGGTGGAGATGCACAAATAGCTGCTCGTGTTGCAGAGGGCAAATGTAACATGGTATTGTTTTTTAGAGATCCTCTTGAAAAACACCCTCATGAACCAGATGTCTTGATGCTTATGCGGTTATGTGATGTGCACAATGTAGCATTGGCCACAAATCCTGCCACCGCAGATTTATTGATGAAAGGCTTGTAAATTTTCTATGAATTATAAACTTTATTTTCTTGTTCCTCAACCCGAATGAAAGTTGTGCGTTTGGTCAATTCTTTCAATCGTTGAGCACCTACGTAGGTGCATGTGCTGCGTACACCACCCAAAATATCTTTTATTGTGGTATCAACCTTTCCTCGATAGGGCACCTCTACCGTTTTGCCTTCGCTAGCTCTGTATTCGGCCACACCGCCTACATGTTTTCCCATGGCTGTTTCTGAACTCATTCCGTAAAACTGCTTAAATGTTTTGCCTTTTCTTTCAAAAATTTCGCCACCACTTTCGTCATGTCCAGCAAGCATTCCGCCAAGCATCACAAAATCAGCACCTGCTCCAAAAGCTTTGGCAATATCTCCTGGCGTGGTACAACCTCCGTCACTTATAATTTGACCTCCTAAACCATGGGCTGCATCAGCACATTCAATAATTGCGGACAATTGTGGATAGCCTACACCCGTTTTGACCCTTGTGGTACATACAGACCCTGGCCCTATACCTACCTTAATAATATCAGCACCTGCAATAAGCAGTTCTTCAACCATTTCACCAGTCACTACATTGCCTGCTATTATCACCTTGTTTGGATATTGTGAGCGGGTTTGCTTAACAAAATTCACAAAATGCTCCGAATAACCATTTGCTACGTCAATACAGATGAATTTTAAATTTTTATCCAGCTTTAGAACACCCTTTAGGTTTTCGGCATCTTTTTTTCCTGTGCCTGTACTTATGGCAATGTAATCTGTAACATCTTTTGGAGCTTTTGAAAGAAACGTTTTCCATTTTTCCACAGAATAATGTTTATGGATGGTCGTGAACAATTGATGTTTACTTAATGCCAACGCCATCTCAAATGTTCCTACAGTGTCCATATTAGCGGCCATAATGGGTATGCCTGTCCATGTGAATGTGCTGTGCAAAAATTTAAACTCACGTTGCAAGTTCACTTGGGAACGACTTTTTAATGTGGAGCGTTTTGGACGTATCATCACGTCTTTGAAGCCTAATTTAATATCGTATTCTATTCGCATTTTGAATGTCTTTGATTCTATTCAAAAATACACTTTAGAAAAAGAAATACATATAAGAAAAGGTAACTAGAAAACATGATTTATCAACAGGTGTTGATACTCTATAAGGTATTTAGCCTTTAACAGCAATCATGCTTATTTCCACATTCACAAACTTGGGTAAGTTGGCAACTTCTACCGTTTCACGGGCTGGAGCAGTATCACTATCAAAATAAGTGGCGTATACTTCATTGATTTTCCCAAAATTGTTCATATCGCTAATGAAAATGGAAGTCTTCACAACATTTTCAAATGTCATTCCAGCGGCTTCTAAAATTGCCTTCAGATTTTCCATTACCCGTTTGGTCTCAGTTTGGATGTTATCCATGACCAGTTCCATGGTTTTTGGATCAAAGGCAACTTGTCCAGAGATATAAAGTGTATTTCCAGTCAAAACAGCTTGGTTGTATGGACCAATAGGAGCAGGAGCATTTGATGTATTGATGATTTTTTTCATGATATTATAAAATTAGTATAATCTGTTATGAAACTTTGAGTCTGAAAAACTTCCCATTACCTCTAAACCTTATAGACGTTGGTCAGGCCGCCTGCGTTGATCATATTTAAGGTCTTTTAACAGATTCGATTTAATACCGATAAAGAAGCTCCATGAGCTTCGGGTGCTGAATGGAATCCAACTAAAATTCATTCGCCAGCTCAATAAATCGCGTTCAAAACGCAACTGTGTATAGGTAAATCCTTGGTTCTTGAAATCATAACCAGAAGACGCACCTACGGACCACCGCGGAGAAATTTCCATATCTCCAGAAAACATCAAGGTGTTTGAGGAAATTTCATTTTCACGAGCGTTGTTGGAATAATTGACAGCATAATTCAGACGTAGACTCCAAGGGATTTTATAATTGTAAAGCTCACTTGGCGTTTCTTCTTCCTCTTCTTCATCGTTCAATCGCTGATCCGAAAAATCCTGGGGTTTCCCAAACAAGTCATCCGGACGTCCACCACTTTTAAGCGATTCCTCTTCTTGTTTTTCATCCAATCCATCACCACCTGAAAAAGTGCTATTAGAAAGGGTGTAGCTAAGTGTCAGATTACCAGAAGTCCATCTGAATAAGCTGCCTCCGTTATTGATGTTGAACTTATCAATTTTACGATTGTTATTATCCAAAGCATAAGGATCTAAAACCATCCCAAAATTTATACTCATTTTATTGTTTAAAATTTGTGTGCCACCAGAGACTCGTAATGGGCTCCATTGCAAGGAATCACCAGCAAAATTGTAAGAGGTAGAAAAGTTCAGGTTGTCCAACAACTTAACTTTTTTTGCTTCTGTTGCGGTAGAATCCTTGGGACGAACTTTCATTTCAATATTGTTGGCCAATGACAATCCCAATGAACTGGAAAAGTTTTTATTGGGACCACCAAAAATGGAGTTTTGAAACCTTGTATATTCTTCTGTGGTCATCGTACCATCCGCATCAATATATTCAAAACTATCGTAATACTGATCAAAAGCGGGATTGATGTTATAGCTGATGGATGGACGCATGACATGCCGAATGGCTTGTATTTTTGGGTCTTTTCCTGGTTTTGTAAATGGAAACATTCCGTAGATGGTGGTACCGATACTCGTACTGAAATTGTAGGTCCTAAAGCTGTCAAAACCTTTAACATCCTCAAACAAAACCCTACCGGTTTCTTCATCATAAAATGGCCTGGCAGTATTAAAGGTCCAGTTTTCATCAAAATTGGTATTGGCGCTCACACTGAAATATTTGAACACCTTAAAATTGGTTGCAATCGGAATGGTGTGTTTGACTCCCATCAATGAATCATCAAACATTTCCTTTTTAAAAAATAAAGAATCGGTCGTTTCAATACGGTTTTCTGCCCTAACATTATATTGAAAGTTGATATTTTGAATGATTCCCTTTTTGGTTCCAATGGAAGGCTCAAATGGAAATATACGGCTGACACTTCCCTGAAAGGTCGGCAAGGTCATATTGATTTTCTGGGTTTGGGTATTTTGAGAATGTGTGGCCGTGATGCTGTAGTTGATGCTTGGCTCCGTGTCAAATGTTTTGGAATATGAAACAGATGAGGATAAAGTATTGTTCAAAAAGTTGGACTGATTGATTTGATTGATGGATTCTTGATAGTAGCGACTGCTCCCAAGATTGACAGATGCTGAAAAACGAGAGCTTGGATTGGATTTAGCATCTTGAGAATGCGTCCATCGAATGTTGTAAATTGAACTTTTGGAATAATCTGGAAAACCCCTCTCGCTGGTAATTAAATTCTCATACCGAAAACCGATATCACCTCTAAAGCGATAGCGCAAAGCGTACTGAGACCCCAAACGTAACCCATAACTTCCGTTGGTCCAATAATCTCCAAGGACTTCCAAATCAATGTAATCACTGATGGCAAAATAATAACCTCCATTTGTTAGACCATAACCTCGTTGACTTTCTTGCCCAAAGGTTGGGAATAGAATTCCTGAGGTCTGTTTATCCGTCAATGGAAAATATGCAAAGGGCAATCCAATGGGAGTGGGCACATTGTAGATGTACATATTGGTCAAACCGACCACCACTTTTTTCCCAGGGACGACTTTTGCCTTTCGCATCCTAAAATAATATTCAGGATCTTCACGATCTTCGGAGGTGGTAAATTTTCCTTCCTTTAAGAAATACACTGAATCATTTTCCTTTTTTGTGAGCTCGGCATCAATATAACCGCCACTTTGTTCGGTCCTGGAGTTGAAAATAAGAGCTTTTTTGGTTTCCGTATTAAAAATAATGGAATCGGGTTCCACAATATTCGCACCTTGTTTAAATACAGGTGCCTGAGTATAAGTGCCCAAAGAATCTTTTAGACGTCCTGCGTATACTAAATTTTTACTGTAATCAATTACGATGATGCCTGATTTTATTTCCATGTCTTGATACAGTACTTCAGCCTCATTGAAAAGCCTGATTTTTTGCTCCCGTTGATTGATGGATACATAATCTTTGGCCTTATATTTTACAATGCCTTCAAGAAAATCTTTCTTTTTAGGAATGGTATCGGATTTCACCGTATCATTTTCTCTCAAATTGATTGGGAGCGCTTTCAAAGAATCCACAGTCATTACCACACTGTCCCTTTCGGTGGATTTTATGGGTTCGGTAGATTTTGGCAAATCTTGAGCTAACCCTAAAGTGTTAATAAACCCTGTAAAACTTAAGGTAAAAAGTATGTGAAGGACTTGTATACGCAATGCTTTTAGGTGTATTTTTGTAAAAGTATGGCTCGGTTTTTGAATCCCCAAAATTACATATATTTTTTTGGGATTGTCCAATTATAAATCTAAAATTAAAATAAACCGAGTTTGTTAGCCGTTAAAATCCTTATGAGAACGAAGACACTATCTACAATCGTATCAGCAGTCATTATATTTACATGTTTTTTAACATCTTCATATGCATTTCAAAAAGGCAAGGATAAGTTTATTGTAGTACTTGACGCAGGACATGGAGGTAAAGACCCAGGTAAAAATTCAAAATATGGATATAAAGAAAAGGACATTGCCTTAAAAATTGCATTGGCAGTTGGAAAAAATCTTGAAAAGAATGGGGAATTTAAAGTCGTTTATACACGTAAAACCGATGTTTTTGTTGAACTCAAAGATAGAGCAAAAATTGCCAATGATGCCAATGCCGATTTATTTGTGTCCATTCACTGTAACGCCCATCACACGGAAGCCTCTGGTACAGAAACATACGTATTGGATTTAAAAAACACGAATAAAAACTTTGAGGTCGCAAAGGCAGAAAACGAAGTAATATTTCTTGAAGAGGATTATGAAAAGCACTATGAAGGATTTGATCCACATTCTCCGGTATCATCCATTGGTATTTCATTGATGCAAGAGGAATACACAGAAAACAGCATACTCTTAGCTAGCTATATCGAGAAAAAATTTGTGAGCAAAACCAATCGTAAAAGTAGAGGAGTAAAACAAGCGAGTCTATGGGTGATCCATCAAACTGCAATGCCTAGCGTGCTGATTGAAACAGGGTTTGTTACTAACAAAGAAGAAGGAGCTTATCTCAATTCTTCTAAAGGTCAGGAAGAAGTTTCTGATGTAATTTATGAAGCCATTCACGACTATAAAAAGATTTTGGATCAAAATGTGGGCGAAAATATTTATGCCCAATCCACTACACCCATGGTTGTTGAAGAACATGATACCATCGAAAAGGTTGATATAGAAACACCTGAACTGATTTACAACAATATTGTATTTAAAGTACAATTGGCAGCAAGCTCCAACAAACTGGAACCAAAACCCTTTAATTTCAATGGTTTGAAGGATGTTTCAAGAGAAAAGGAAGGCAAATTGTTTAAATATTTCTACGGCTATACAAGTGATTATAACAAAATAAAACAACTCCAAGCTGAAGCTCAAAAAATTGGATATCCTGAATGTTTTATCGTAGCTTACAAGGATGGAAAACGAATTGACCTCAATGAGGCACTTAAAACTACTGCAAATTAAAATCATTCTTACTATATTTATTGCTAATTTTGTGAGCAACTAAATCGTCTTAACATTGAAAATTTCAAGAGAAGTCAAAACCGCAATATTGGTAATTTCAGGAATCGTATTGATGGTATTCCTATTCAATTACCTCAAAGGCATCAATTTACTGGATAACAATGCTGAATATCATACCACCTTTGATTATAATGCCCTAGATACTTCGGCCCCTGTCACCATTAAAGGAAATAAGATTGGGAAAATCACCAATATTGAATACGATACCAAAACTGGTAAAACCAAAGTAACTATTTCTGTTGAAAATGATATCAAATTTTCCACCAATAGCAAAATCAAACTGTATGAGACTGGCCTCATGGGAGGCAATGCATTGGCAATAGTCCCCGAGCCAGGAGATCAAATGGCAAAAAGTGGTGATTATTTGGAATCAATGGTTGAATCTGGGCTTATCAAAAGTTTGACTGAAAATTTTTCAGGCATCAGCAGTAATCTTGGTACCACCATGCAATCAGCCGACACTTTGTTGATCAACCTTAACAAATTGGTTGTTGACGATTCGGAAGATGGGTTAAAGCGCACCATTGCTGAGCTGAACACCACAATAGCATCCTTTAATAGATTGTCTAACAGCATCAATGCATTGGTATCCAAAAATGATGCAGAGTTGAGTTCTGCCATTAAAAATTTTAATCAAGTCAGCTCAGACCTCGCTGTAATGAGTGAGGATTTAAAGACTGTTAAACTTTCAGAATCTGTTGCCCAATTGGAAAGCACCTTGCAAAGTGTCAACTCGTTAATGGCTGATGTCAAGAATGGAAACGGGACACTTGGAAAATTGATGACAGATGATAAATTGTATACAAACCTTGAAGGCGCTTCTAAGCAATTGGAACAATTGCTTCAGGATTTTAAACTAAATCCAAAACGGTATGTTCATTTTTCTGTTTTTGGAAAAAAACCTGGAAAGTTTGATGCCGAAGAAAATAGTATTGAAGACCAAAAAACCCAGCCGGAGAAGAACTAAGACCAATCGATGGACTATATTCCTAACATACTCTTTGCCATTGCGCTCATTGCAGGTATTGGATATTTCGCTTCCAATGTAAAAAAACTTATTAGAAATATTAAATTGGGTCATGATGTCGATGTGAGTGACAATACATCACAACGGTGGAAAAACATGGCCATGATTGCTCTTGGCCAATCAAAAATGGTACGACGTCCAATTGCCGGGTTTCTTCACGTTATTGTATATCTAGGTTTTGTAATTATAAATATTGAAGTCCTGGAGATCATACTCGATGGCCTTTTTGGAACGCATCGATTGTTTTCTACTGTACTACCATTATCATTCTATGGATTTTTAATTGGAAGTTTTGAAATCCTTGCCGCTTTAGTATTTGTGTCCGTAACTGTTTTTTGGATTAGAAGAAACATTATCAAGATTAAACGTTTTTGGGCAAAAGAAATGACGTCATGGCCAAAGAATGACGCTAATTTCATTCTGTATTTTGAAATGATCTTGATGACTCTATTTCTTTTGATGAATGCAACAGATGTCCATTTTCAAGCAATGAATTCGGGCAATGTTATAAGTCACTCCATTACAACTTGGTTTGGAAAAACTTCAACAGAAACTTTTCACATAATTGAACGAACAGCTTGGTGGCTGCATATTCTAGGGATTTTAATCTTTTTGAATTATCTATATTTTTCAAAGCATTTACATATCCTATTGGCATTTCCAAATACCTTTTATGGAAAAGTGAGACCGAAAGGTCAGTTTGACAATAATGAAGCAGTCACCAAGGAGGTTAAAATGATGATGGATCCAAATGTGGATCCGTTCGCTGCTCAACCAGAAGGAGCAGACATAGAAGCTTCTGCAAAGTTTGGTGCCAGTGATGTTCAGGATTTAAGTTGGGTCCAACTCTTAAATGCATATACCTGTACCGAATGTGGCCGTTGCACCAGTGAATGTCCAGCAAATCAGACTGGTAAAAAATTATCACCTCGAAAAATCATGATGGACACTCGTGACCGTCTTGAAGAAGTAGGAAAAAATATAGAGGCCAATAAAGGTGAATTCAAAGCGGACGGCAAACAATTGTTGGATGATTACATTACTCGCGAAGAACTTTGGGCATGTACCACGTGCAACGCCTGTGTAGAAGCTTGTCCAGTAAGTATAGACCCTCTATCAATTATCATGGAGATGCGTCGTTATTTGGTCATGGAGCAAAGTGCAGCACCTATGGAATTAAACAACATGATGACGAATGTCGAAAATAACGGTGCTCCTTGGCCTTACAATCAAATGGACCGTTTGAATTGGAAAAATGAATCATAATGAGTGAACAACTAACAGTGCCGACAATGGCTGAATTCATGGCTCAAGGCAAACAACCTGAAGTACTATTTTGGGTAGGTTGTGCCGGGAGTTTTGACGATAGAGCAAAAAAAATAACCAAAGCCTTTGTAAAATTGCTTAACAAAGCCAACGTAGAGTTTGCGGTTCTTGGTACAGAAGAAAGTTGTACTGGCGACCCAGCGAAACGATCTGGCAATGAATTCTTGTTTCAAATGCAAGCGGTTACCAATATTGAGGTCATGAACGCTTATGAAGTCAAAAAAATTGTGACTGCTTGTCCACATTGTTTTAATACTATCAAAAACGAATACCCAGGATTGGGAGGCAACTATGAGGTGATGCATCATACCCAATTTTTAAAAACACTTTTGGATGAAGGACGATTGACGGTAGAAGGCGGACAATTCAAGGGAAAACGCATCACATTTCACGACCCATGTTATTTAGGTCGAGCCAATAATGTTTATGAAGCGCCAAGAGATTTGATTTTAAAACTCGAAGCAGAATTGGTAGAAATGAAAAAGTGCCGACGCAATGGACTTTGCTGTGGAGCAGGAGGTGCGCAGATGTTCAAAGAGCCTGAAAAAGGTAATAAAGATGTCAATGTTGAGCGTACTGAGCAGGCTATCGAAGTAAAACCTGAAATCATTGCTGCTGGATGTCCATTTTGCAACACAATGCTTACAGATGGTGTAAAAGCGACCAATAAAGAAGGTGAAATTGCTGTAATGGATGTTGCCGAGTTGATTGCAAACGCACAGGATTTATAATATATGAGAAACTATTATATATCTGCATTGATATCTGGACTTATTTATGCCACGTTTATGGCTGGATATGATTTCTTCACCCACGAGCCTTTTTCAATTATAAAATATCTTTTTCACGCAATTTTTTTTGGTGGAGGTTTGACATTTTTAAATTACAGAGCCAATCGTAATCTTATTAAAAATGAAGAATCTAAATTTGATAACCACAAATAGAAATAGGTAATATTTTAAACTATAGAAGGATTTTAATAAACAATGGCCACTGAAATTTTTCTTTTAAACATTTCCGGACAAGATAAACCAGGTTTAACCTCAGGTTTAACCAATGTCTTGGCGCAATACGACGCCAAAGTATTGGATATCGGTCAGGCAAATATTCACGACACTTTATCTTTGGGCTTTCTGTTTGAAGTTGAATCAGGAAATAAATCTTCTGCAGTTTTAAAAGATTTGTTATTTAAAGCGTACGAGCTTGGAGTCAAAGCTAAATTTACGCCTGTTTCATTAGAAGATTACGAAAAATGGGTCTCAAACCAAGGAAAAGATCGTTACATTGTGACCATTTTGGGAGAAAAGTTAACTGCTGAGCAGATTTCTAAAGTCACCAAAGTCATTTCAGAAAAAAATTTGAATATTGATGCGATAAAACGATTGACAGGTCGTTTGTCTTTAACCAAAAAAGAAGACTATCCAAGGGCATCGATACAATTATCCATCAGAGGAAAAATAGATAATAAAGCCGAATTTACGGAAAAATTCATGCAGATTTCTCATGACTTGGATGTGGACATCGCTTTCCAAGAAGACAATATTTATAGACGAAATAGACGTTTAGTGTGTTTTGATATGGACTCAACCTTAATCCAAGCTGAAGTTATAGACAAGTTGGCAGAGTTGGCAGGAGTCGGAGAGGAAGTCAAAGCCATCACAGATTCCGCTATGAATGGAGAAATTGATTTTAAAGAAAGCTTTGTTCGCAGGATGAGACTTCTAAAAGGTCTAAGTGAAGATGTGCTTGAGGATGTGGCTATCAATCTACCAATCACGAAAGGAGCAAAAAGGCTGATTGATGCCCTTAAAAAATATGGTTTTAAGACAGCTATTTTATCTGGCGGATTTACCTATTTTGGGAATTATTTACAAAAAGAATTGGGTATCGATTATGTATATGCCAACCAATTGGAAATTAAAGATGGTCAGCTTACTGGTAATTATCTTGGAGACCTAGTGGACGGCAACAAAAAAGCTGAATATCTCAAGGAAATAGCACAAAATGAAGGCATCGATATTGCGCAAACTATCGCTGTAGGCGATGGTGCCAATGATTTGCCAATGCTCAATCTTGCAGGTTTGGGAATTGCGTTTCATGCCAAACCAACAGTAAAAAACAATGCACAGAGTGCCATATCCAGTATTGGGTTGGACGGTATTTTATATCTTTTGGGTTACCATGATCGGCATATTGACCTATTGTAGTAATACTTAAAGCATAATTTGAAATTCAATGAATTATTTTATCAAAGTCATCTTATTATTTGCTCTTCTTTTTGGGTCAAGTATAAGTGAGGCTCAGGTTGCCAAGGATACATTGTTTTCTGACCCAACCGAATTTAAATTGAAGCAAGTGATACTCCCAGCTTCTCTAATTACTATAGGTATAATTGGGTTGGAAAGCCATACGTTAAAAGATATAAGTTCCGGCATCAATGAAGAAAGAGACGAACATATTGATGAGCAATTGACTATTGATGATTTTGCTCAATACTCTCAAATTGCAACCGTGTATGCCTTAAATGCATTTGGAATTCAAGGTGAACGAAATTTTAGTGACAGAACATTGGTAATTGGTACGGCTCATTTTATAATGTCTTCAAGTGTTTTCATCATAAAATCAACATCCAACGTGCAAAGACCTGACGGAAGCTCTTTTAATTCTTTTCCTTCGGGACATACTGCCACAGCGTTTATGGGGGCAGAATTTCTTTGGCAAGAATACAAAGGTAAATCTCTTTGGTATGGAATTTCAGGATACACCATAGCTGCATTAACTGGAGCTTTTAGGATTTATAATGACAGACATTGGCTCAATGATGTTGTTGAAGGTGCTGGAATTGGAATAATGAGCACAAAAATTGCCTATTGGCTTTTACCTGTAATAAAAAATATGTTCACAAAGACAAGTAAAGAAAACTTAGAAAAGTCATCTGCCTTTTCATCAATTATTTTACCTTTAGTAGGAAATAATTCTTACGGAATAGCTTTTAAGGCTTCATTTTGATTATGTATGTTAGTAGAATTTAATACCTTACCAGAAGAATCAAGAGTTTGGATTTACCAGGCCAATCGTTCATTTACCGATGAAGAAATTGATCAAATAAAATCCAAATTGGATAGGTTCATACAAAACTGGACCGCTCACGGCAGTGATTTACAATCAGGCTACGAGATTAAATACAAGCGTTTTATCATAATTGCATTAAACCAAAACTTAAATAAAGCAACTGGATGTTCCATTGATGCTTCCGTGCATTTCATACAGCAATTGGAAAAAGACTACAAAGTAGATTTGATGGATAAAATGAACGTTTCTTACAAACAAGGAGATTTCGTTGCTTATAAATCCTTGATTGATTTCAAAAAAATGGCAAAGGAAAAAGCCGTTTCAAAAAACACCATTGTTTTCAATAACCTGGTTACCAATATTGCGGAATTCAATGAAAATTGGGAAGTTCCTGCAAGTGAGAGTTGGCATTCTAGGTTTTTAAGTTAAATATCTCTTAATGTTATTCATTTAGGATACTTAATAACATAAATCGACGTTTAAATTGTGAATTTGCAATATTTGTTACATTGCTCGCTTATAAAAACATTTTTATTTTCAAATCAGCTACTATGAAAAAAAATATTTTATTGACATGTCTGTTTGTAGTTCTTTGTTATACGGTCCATGCACAAGAATGGCATACGAATATGGACGAGGCAAAAAAAATAGCTTCTACCAATAACGAAAAAATACTTTTGGTGTTCCAAGGTTCTGACTGGTGTGCACCCTGTATGAAACTGGACAAACAAATTTTTCAAACCGAAGAGTTTCAAGGGTTGGTGAAAAACAATTTTGTGATGCTTAAAGCGGATTTTCCTAGAAAAAAAGCCAATAAACTCTCGCCAGAATTGGAGGCTCAAAATGCTAAATTAGCTGAAACATATAACACCCAAGGTTTTTTTCCTCTGGTAGTTGTTTTGGATAAAACTGGAAAACTTTTAGGGAAGATGGGTTATGAAAATATCTCTCCAAAAGAGTATTATAATAAAATACTAGCGATTAAATAATGCAGAAAACTCTCACCTTTGTTCTGTTTTCTACGTGTTTTTTATATTTTACCTCACTAGCTTTTTCACAAAGCATCTACAAACGTACGTTGAAGCTGATGGGTAGTCGTTTTGACATTACGGTTGTTGCACAAAATCAAGAGGAAGGTGATGGTTATATTGATTTAGCCGTTGATGAAATCACCAGAATTGAAAAATTAATTTCTTCATGGGATGCCACTTCTCAAACCTCAGAAATCAACAGAAATGCAGGGTTAAAGCCCGTTATTGTGGATGTGGAATTGTTTGATTTGATTGAGCGTGCCAAAGGCATTTCAAAATTAACAGATGGTGCATTCGACATTTCCTACGCTTCCATGGACAACATTTGGAAATTTGATGGCAGCATGACCGAAATGCCTTCGGAAGAAGCCATAAAAGCTTCTGTTTCAAAAATTGGTTACGAAAATATTATTTTGGATAAATCTAATCATTCTGTTTTTTTGAAATTGGAAGGTATGAAAATAGGTTTTGGTGGCATTGGAAAAGGCTATGCCGCTGATAAAGCTAAATCACTTTTGATGTCCAAAAATGTCAGTGCAGGTATCATCAATGCTTCTGGAGATATGAACACTTGGGGCAAACAACCAAATGGCGAAGACTGGAAGGTGGCCATCACAAATCCGATGGATAAACACAAAGCATTTGCCTTATTGCCCATAAAAAATGGTGCCGTTGTGACCTCAGGTAATTACGAAAAATATGTTACCTTTAATGGTGTTCGTTATACCCATATTATAGACCCACGAACAGGATATCCAGCGACTGGGATTATAAGCGCAACTGTATTTGCTCCAAAAGGGGAACTGGCGGATGCTTTGGCTACCTCGATTTTTGTCATGGGGATTGATGTCGGCTTAAACAGAATCAATCAATTGCCAAATATAGAATGTGTCATCATTGATGACAAAGGTGCCATTTTTACGTCCGATAATATTAAAATAGAAAAACAATGATAAAAAGATTTTTAGGCGCAATCGTCTTGTCGCTGATGTTCTCATCATGTGTAGCTGTCAAAGAATATGAAAAAATCAATCTAAACGACCCGGACATGGTGTTATCAGATAAGAAAGCTGATAGGAATATCTCAACATTTCATTCTTATAGAGAAGCAGCTTCTGGTGCCAATGGTGGCAAAACTGGAGGAGGCTGTGGTTGTAACTAAAGTTGTATGATTATATGAAATATTTTGCATCCTTACTTGCCGTTATTGGTTTTTCTTGTATGTCATTTGCCCAACAAGATTCAACAGAAGTTTATAAAAAACGGGTTTTAGAAACCACTGAAATCGATTTTTTAACCAGCTACTATTCTCAAGATGGCGACAATGCAGCCGTAAGCGGAGGTACAGGTACGGAAGAACTCACGGATGCCACGGGAACATTTGTGATTTCCATTCCTTTGAATGATGATGACGTTTTGACCATTGACGCTGGAGTTTCTGCTTACACGTCTGCATCCTCTAGTAACATAAATCCTTTTGATAAAAACAGTGCAGACCCATTTGTGGCGAGTTCTGGTGCATCAGCTTCCGATTTATGGGCCAATTTAACAGGTTCATACAGTCATAGCTCTGATAATCGAAATAATGTTTGGTCTGCAAAACTATCAGTATCGTCAGAATATGATTATTTTTCAATTGGTTTTGGAGGAAGTTATGCCAAGCTTTTTAATGAAAAGAACACAGAAGTAAGCGTGAATGCCAATGTATATTTAGACACCTGGAATGCCATTTATCCATTTGAGTTGAGACCCTTTGATGGCGGAAATGGATTGTCTGATAATTTTTTCAATCAACATACCATCACAGGAAACACTAATTATAACCCAACTTTCAAAAAATTCGATAATGAAGGGCGAAACTCGTATTCATTAGGTTTTGGGTTTTCTCAAATCCTATCGAAAAAGCTGCAAGGTTCTCTTGCCTTGGATTTTGTACAACAACAAGGGTTACTGTCTACACCATTTCAACGTGTTTATTTCAGTGACATCGCTGATTCTTTTATTGAAGACTTTCAGTTGGCTGATGCCGTAGAACAACTGCCCGACACACGATTCAAAGTCGCATTGGGTGGCCGTTTAAATTATTACATCAATGAAATGTTTGTAGTGCGAACTTTCTATCGTTATTATTTTGATGATTGGGGAATCAATTCGCACACGGCAAGTATTGAAATACCCATCAAGATTGCTGAGAAATTTACGCTGTATCCATCCTATCGTTATTACACTCAAACTGCAGCCGATTATTTTGCACCTTATGAAATGCATCTCTCAACTGATGAATTTTATACTTCAGACTATGATTTGTCAGATTATATTGCCAATCAGTTCGGTATTGGGGCTTCTTACACGGATGTATTTGCCAAATTCCGTTTTCTTGGCTATGGTCTAAAAAGTGTTGATTTAAAATACAGTTTATACGACCGAAACAGTTCGTTTACTTCAAGTATCATTACGGCGGGAATAAAATTTGTCGGTGATTAATTCTTAATTCTAAGCATCATTTTATTTGTCTGTTTATTGACCATCAATTATCGCGGAGCGGAGAAGAACAATTTCTTAATAACCTTCTTGATAAAACTATCTTAAAACACTATCGACTTCCTTTCAAATATACTATTTTGGCATAGTTTTTAGTTACTAATACACAGATTCAGAAAGCCAGATTATATATGCGTTTTATTTGCTCCCTCATTATTTTATTGATTGTTTCACAAAACTCTTTTTCTCAGGTAAATACAAATCCATTGCTTGCTAAAGACGCTGTTGCACAACAAAAATGGGTGGATAGCATCTACAATAAAATGACACTTGAAGAAAAAATTGGTCAACTTTTTATGGTGCAAGTGTATTCCCAAGACAAAAAATTGGATAAACCAAAAATTGTCAATCTGATTCTGAATCAAAAAATTGGAGGCATCATCTATACCAACGGAGACCCTGTCAGTCAAGCAAAACTAAATAACGAATTACAGGCGGCTTCGAATATTCCTTTATTGATAGGTATGGACGCCGAATGGGGTTTGAGCATGCGCTTGGATTCTACTTACGCTTTTCCGTGGAATATGACTCTTGGAGCTATCAAAGATGATAAATTAGTGGAACAAACTGGTCGTTACATTGGAGAGCATTGCAAACGCTTGGGTGTACATTTCAACTTCGCACCAGATGTGGATATCAATACAAACCCTAAAAATCCAATCATTGGAAATCGTTCCTTTGGAGAAGATCGGGACAATGTCACTCGGAAAGCTTCAGCATTCATGAAAGGGATGCAAGATGCCGGAGTTTTGGCAAGTGCCAAACATTTTCCAGGACATGGTGATACAGATGCAGATTCGCATAAATCATTACCAACTATCAATTTCAATGCAAAAAGAATTGATTCCATCGAACTATATCCTTACAAAAAACTGATTCAACAAGGCTTGTCTAGCGTAATGGTTGCACATCTCAACGTGCCAAGCCTGGAACCTCGGACTGGTGTTCCATCTTCATTATCCAAAGTAATTATTAATGATATCCTTAAAGAGAAGCTTCAATTTAAAGGATTGATTTTTACAGATGCATTAGGAATGAAAGGGGTTTCAACATTTAGCAATTCCGCCGACGTTGATTTGGCAGCATTCATGGCTGGAAATGATGTGTTGCTGATGTCAGAAGACCCAGAAAAAGGAATTTTAAAATTGGCTGAGGCTTATAATGCTAAAGAAATTTCAGAAGAACGTTTATCACATTCTGTAAAGAAAATATTGATGGCAAAATATAAAGTCGGTCTCAACCATTACAGCCCTATTGGTACAGCACATTTGCTAGAGGATTTGAATCGACTCAAGGATGATTTGCTGTATGATGAATTGATGGAAAATGCCATTACAGTAGTCCGCAATAAAAATGAAATTTTGCCATTGCGACATCTTGAGACCCGAAAAATGGCTTATGTTAAATTTGGTGATGATGATGGTTCACCCTTTTTGGAGGAATTGAAAAAATACACCAAAATCCATGAAATAAAAGCCGACAAGTTGGATGAAATGCTAACGTCGCTCCAACAATACAATACTATTATCATTGGATTGCATCGTTCTAACGCCAATCCTTGGAAACCTTTTCAATTCACTGATCAAGAATTGACGTGGTTATATGAAATAGCGAGAACAAATACTGTCATTTTAGATATTTTTACAAGACCCTATGCCTTATCAGATCTTCGTAGCATTGAAAATATTGAAGGCATTGTCATGAGCTATCAAAATAGTGAAGCAGCACAGCGAAAATCAGCACAGTTGATTTTTGGAGCCATTCCCGCTAAAGGTAATTTACCGGTTTCTGCTGGAGAAAATTTTAAAGTAGGCGATGGAATTGTTTACAATTCCATACAATCCTTAAGTTATGGTTTGCCCGAAAGCGTAGGAATGAGTTCAGATAAATTAAAGAAATTGGATTCAATGGCATTATTGGCAATCAATCACAAAACCACACCAGGCATACAATTATTAGTAGCACGTAAAGGAAAGGTCATTTATAACAAATGCTTTGGAACTCACATTTATGGTGAAAACGAACCGGTAAAATTCAATGATATCTATGATGTAGCATCGCTGACTAAAATGTTGGCCACATTGCCGATGATGATGGAACTTGAGGATAAAGGCGTCATTTCCATTGACTCAAAATTAGGCCAATTGCTTCCAGAATATCGCGATTCCAATAAAAAGAATATAACATTAAAGGAAATGCTATCCCATTATGCGAGACTGAAACCCTGGGTGCCTTTTTACATAGCAACATTAGATTCGGTAACAAAAAAACCGAGTGCAGCACTCTACAGGCGTAAGTTTAGTGAAAATTTCAGTGTTAAGGTGGCCGAAGAAATCTATTTGCAAAAGGATTATCCCGATACCATCCAAAAATTGATAAAGGATAGTGATTTATTGCCTTCACAAAAGTATAAGTATAGCGATTTGGGTTATTATATTCTTAAGAAATACATTGAGAAACATTACGACAAACCTTTGGATGAGTTGGTACAAGAACACTTTTATCAATCATTGGGAGCTAATTACACAACGTATAATCCTTCAGGAATTTTTAGTGATAGCCAAATTGTGCCTACTGAAGAAGATAATTATTATCGTTATCAACGAGTTCAGGGCTATGTGCATGATATGGGAGCTGCCATGCAAGGAGGTGTTGGTGGCCATGCGGGAATTTTTAGCAATGCCAATGACGTTGCTAAAATAATGCAGATGTATCTTCAAAAGGGGTATTATGGGGGAAAACGATATTTAAAAACAGAAACACTCGACAAGTTCAACACTTGCTATTACTGTAGCAATGGAAACAGGCGAGGTCTTGGGTTTGACAAACCACAGCGAGGTGGTGGAGGTCCAACTTGCGATGGAATTTCAATGAAAAGTTTTGGCCACACAGGATTTACTGGAACCATGGCTTGGGCAGATCCAGATAAACAAATTGTTTACGTATTTTTGTCCAACAGAACCTATCCTTCTGCCAATAATAACTTATTGTTAAAAGAAAACATTCGTACAGAAATTCAGCGTTTTATCTACGAAGCAATTATTGAATAGACATTAGAAGCATTTAAAATGAAAATAGGAATTGTTTGTTATCCAACTTTTGGGGGTAGTGGAGTAGTAGCCACCGAACTTGGATTGGCCCTTTCAAAACGTGGGCATGAAATCCATTTTATCACCTATAGCCAACCAGTACGATTGGATTTATTGGGTAGCAATGTTCATTATCACGAAGTAAATGTACCAGAATATCCTTTGTTTTTATACCAACCTTATGAATTGGCACTTTCGAGCAAATTGGTAGATATGGTCAAACTGCACAGTATAGAGATTTTGCATGTGCATTATGCCATTCCTCATGCTTATGCTGCATATATGGCAAAAAAAATGCTCCAGGAAGAAGGCATCTATGTACCTATTGTTACCACGCTTCACGGAACAGATATCACATTGGTAGGAAGCCATCCGTTTTACAAGCCGGCCGTGACATTTAGCATTAACAAGTCGGACGCGGTCACTTCTGTTTCCCAAAGCCTAAAAGAGGACACGCTTCGCCTTTTTGACATTAAAAATGAAATAGATGTCATTCCAAATTTTATCGATTTAGGCAAATACAAGACATATTTTACAGATTGTCAAAGAGAGATAATGGCTAATGACAACGAAAAAATCATTACCCATATCAGTAATTTCCGTAAAGTGAAACAAATTCCTGATGTTATTAATGTGTTCTACAATATCCAAAAAGAACTACCTGCAAAATTGATGATGGTAGGTGAAGGGCCCGAAAAGGAAGAGGCAGAACGACTGTGTAGAAAATTGGGAATTTCAAACAAGGTTGTCTTTTTTGGAAACAGCAACGAAATTGATAAAATCCTTTGTTTTAGTGATTTGTTTCTATTGCCATCCATCACTGAGAGTTTTGGTTTGGCAGCACTTGAGGCCATGGCATCAGGTGTTCCGGTGATTTCAAGTAATACTGGTGGCATTCCTGAAGTGAACATTGATGGGGTTTCTGGATATTTGAGTGATGTAAATGATGTTGAAAGCATGTCAAAAAATGCACTTTATATTTTGAAGGATAAGGAGCGCTTAAAAGCATTTAAGATGAATGCCAAAGCGGAATCCAAAAAATTTGACATCCATAAGATTGTGCCTATGTACGAAGACATTTACAAGCGAACACTTAAAAAGTGCATGGCAACATAAGATTTTCAAAAATCATTTTGAATGCGATTATGGTTTATCCCTTCCGATAAATCTCCCCTTTGAAAGTAGAAAATCGATTGCTTTTTTCACATTTTTATCAATACTTTCTTGGGTTTTAAGGTTTGAAATATATCGCATTATTTCCTTTTTTCTTGAAGGTGTGAGGTCATCAAAAACCACTTTTGCTTCTGGCGTTTCTCTTAATGCATCACCAAGCTGATTGGGCATTTCAGTAATTCTTTCTTCTGGGTCGAATCTCAATTCAAATAGCGCACTGTCACCGACCTCTTTTTTGGCGGCATTCCGCATAGGTGCATTCAAATACAATCTCCAATGTCCGCTGTATTTTACCAAGGTCTGAGTAAATTCATGCCCATCAATTTTCAATTTTACTGGAATTTGCCCTTTGGTTTTACCAAAGTCATCAAATAATTGCCGCAAAACTGTATCTGGCACGAACACAAAGGGATTGATACCGATAATTTCAATTTTTGCCCTGAAAGTGGAGTTTTTCATTTTTAATGATATCCATTTAAGTAAAAACCACCTCGCTAAAGGTGGTTCTTATATGATTACATCCAATATTGCTGTAGCTTAAAACTGGTATCGGATGCCCAAAGCAATATCAAAATCCAAGTCATCATTATCGTAAAGGTCATCGCCAAAACCAAGTTCTGGCCTAAAGTCCAATGAAATCATGAGAGGGATGTCAAAATTATATTCAATACCTATTTGACCACCTACAAATACAAATGTTTCGTTATCATCATATGGAGGTGGCACATTGTCAAAACTATAGGAAGCAATACCAGCTGCTGGGCCTGCATACCAATTAAATCCACCATCAATGTTCCAGACCCATTGATAAATACCGGCCAATTTAAATCCATCATAGTTTTTTCCACTTCTAAGTCCCAAATCGAGCTCCAACCTATTATTGTTGCTGCCAATGGCTCTTTGGTAGGAAACTTCAGCACCAAATCCGTCACTATCGCCAAGTCGAAGACCAATGGCATTATCCGAAATATCCTGGGCAGTCATTACTGCTGAAAAGCCTAGAAAGGCAACCGTTACAAAAAATATTTTTTTCATAAATTTTAAGTTTTTAAGTTTTAACAAAAATACATTTTTAACATTTCTATTGTATGAAATATAACGTCAAACTTCTGTTAAAATTGGTTTAGAACGTTTAAATTTATAACGAAAATATTCATAAACAAATCCTGTTTTTAACTTGAATGCAACGAATATTAACTCTTTATTGAGTGAATTGAAAATAAAACTCAAAGGCGAATTGCTTTTTGATGACTTGATGAAATCAATTTACGCTACGGATGCTTCAGTTTACAGAATGTTGCCATTGGCGGTTGCATATCCTAAGGATGCACAAGATATTAAACATTTAATTGATTTTGCCAAAGCAAATAATACCTCCATAATTCCTAGAGCAGCAGGCACATCTTTGGCAGGGCAATGCGTTGGAGGGGGAATTGTGGTGGATGTTTCCAAATATTTTACAAGAATCATCGACATCAATGAAAAACTTAAAACCGTCACTGTTCAACCTGGCGTGGTACGCGATGCTCTTAATAATTATTTGAAACCCTTTGGTTTGTTCTTTGGTCCAAACACTTCTACCTCCAACAGATGTATGATAGGAGGTATGGTAGGCAATAACTCATCTGGTAGCACCTCCATTCAATATGGTGTGACACGAGATAAAGTAGTGGAATTGCATGCTATTTTAAGTGATGGAAGCGAAGTGGTGTTCAAAAATCTTTCGTCAGGAGATTTTGAAAAAAAAATGAAATTGAATACTCTCGAAGGACATATTTATAAAACGATATATGATGAACTAAAAGATGAAAAGGTTCAGAATCAAATAAAAAACAACTTTCCAAAGCCCGAAATACATCGTCGCAACACTGGTTATGCCATTGACGAATTGATTAAATCGGAAGTGTTTTCAGATTCATCAGAATCATTCAATATGTGCAAATTATTATCTGGCAGTGAAGGGACTTTGGCATTCACCACACAAATCACTCTTCAACTGGAGGAGTTGCCTCCAAAAGAATCTATCATGATTGCAGCACATTTTGAAAGTATTGAACAGTGCCTTAAGAGTGTTGCAATGGTCATGAAACATAATCTCTACACCTGTGAGATGATGGACAAAACCATACTTGATTGTACTAAACAAAATAAAGCACAGCTTGAAAACCGTAAATTCATTGTTGGAGATCCAAAAGCAATTTTGATGTGTGAAGTCAGGGCCAACGCGTTTGAAGACGTACAATTATTAGCAGGTAAGTTACTTGCTGATATTGAAAATTCAAAACTGAGCTATGCATTTCCTATATTGATTGGTAATGACATTGATAAAGCTGTTGAGCTTCGTAAGGCTGGTTTGGGCTTACTTGGGAATATTATTGGTGATGAAAAATCGGCTGCATGCATTGAAGATACTGCTGTTGCATTGCCAGATTTGGCAAACTATATCAGTGAATTCAGTGAATTGATGAAAACCCATCATCAGAAAGCCATTTATTACGCCCATGCAGGCGCAGGCGAATTACATTTGCGGCCCATTCTCAATTTAAAAACCGATAAAGGAGTTTCCGATTTCAGAAAGATTACAACAGATGTAGCTCACTTGGTCAAAAAGTACCAAGGCTCCATGAGTGGCGAACATGGTGATGGCATTGTACGTGGGGAATTTATTCCATTGATGATTGGTGAGGATAATTATCAGTTGTTAAGACGAATTAAAGCAGCATTTGATCCCAATAATTGTTTCAATCCTGGGAAAATTGTGGATGCCTTTCCCATGGATGAAAATTTACGTTACAAACCCCATAGAAAAGAGCCTGAAATAGAAACAATCCTTGATTTTTCTGCATCACTTGGCATTTTAAGAGAGGCAGAAAAGTGCAACGGTTCGGGTGATTGTAGAAAAACTCCCGAATTTGGCGGTACAATGTGTCCGAGTTATCGGGCCACGCGGAATGAAAAAGACACCACTAGAGCTCGTGCCAATGCTTTAAGAGAATTTTTAACGAATTCTAACAAACCAAACAAATTTAACCATGAAGAACTGAAAGAAGTTTTTGACCTCTGTCTAAGCTGTAAAGCATGTGCAAGCGAATGTCCAAGCAGTGTAGATGTAGCGAGTTTGAAGGCAGAGTTTCAGTATCAATACCAAAAAGTGAATGGCGTCAGTTTGCGAACTAAATTGTTTGCTTATAATAACCAACTGAATGCCTATGGAAGCGGTTTTTCGAGGTTGACGAATTTCTTTTTCAAGAATAAGTTTACATCTTCAATTATAAAATCATCATTTAGCATTGCCCAAGAAAGAAGTCTGCCTTTAATATCAAATATTAGTTTAGATAAATATATTCAAAATTATAAAAATCAAGAAGTTAAAAAAAATTATATTAAGGTTGTTTATTTTTTTAATGATGAATTCACCAATTATTTAGACACCCAAATCGGTATTGATGTCATTGAATTGTTGAAAGCTTTAAATTATGACATCAAGTTCATTCAGCACAAGGAATCTGGTCGAGCTTTTCTTTCAAAGGGGTTGTTGAAACAAGCAAAGATATTGGCCAATAAAAATGTTTCTGTTTTTAAAGATTTAATCTCAGAAAATTCGCCTTTGATTGGTATTGAACCTTCGGCAATTTTAACTTTTACAGATGAATATATCAAATTGGCCGATGACAAAATGTCTGCTGAACAGATTGCAAAACATACCTTTTTAATTGATGAATTTATTCAAAATGAAATAAAATTAAGAAATATAAACTCCTCCCAATTTACAAAAGAGTCAAAAACCATTAAATTTCATGGGCATTGCCATCAAAAGGCGTTACGAAATCAATCGTCCAGTTTTGATGTTTTAAATTTACCGGAAAATTACAAAGTAACCATAATTCCAAGTGGATGCTGTGGTATGGCAGGAAGTTTTGGTTATGAAAAGGAGCATTATGGAGTGAGTATGCAGATTGGTGAACAAACGCTGTTTCCAGTGATAAGAAATGCCTCAAATGACGTCATTGTTTCTGCCAATGGTACGAGTTGCAGACATCAAATCAAGGATGGGACGCAGCGGGAAGCTTTGCATCCAATCACCATTTTAAAAAGGGCACTTCTTTAGTCATTGGATGGATTGACAATGGTGATTGCGGCAATCAAATCCTTTAATTCCACATCTTCCATCTGTTTGATATCTTCATCAGCAAAAAACGGGGAGAGTTTGTCAAAATTATAATTGTAGATTTTCCAGCGCTTAAATTGATATTCCAAGGCGGTAAAATTCTCAACCCAATCACCAGAATTGAGATACATGGTTTTACCGAGCTTATTTTCCTTTATCAAAATTTTAGGTTGATGGATATGTCCACAAATGACATAGTCATAACCGTTTTCAATGGCCAAATCTGAAGCTACTTTTTCAAAATCGTTGATATATTTTACGGCACTTTTGACGCTGTTCTTAATTTTTTTAGAAAGTGAATATTTTTCTTTGCCGATAAGCTGCAATAACCAGTTAATCATTTGGTTGAGAAGAATAAGCAAATCATATCCATAACCACCCAATTTGGCCAACCATTTTGCATTCTGAATGGAAACATCAAAAACGTCACCATGAAAGAACCAGGCTTTCTTGCCATGAAGCTTTAAAACAATCTTGTCAACAATGGAAATATTTCCAATTGAGGTTCCACTGAATTTACGAAGCATTTCATCATGATTTCCAGTAATATATATAATTTCCACACCTTCGGAAGCCATATCAAGAATCTTTTTCAATACACGAAGGTGAGATTTTGGAAAGTAGCGCTTACTGAATTGCCAGATATCAATGATATCTCCATTCAATATCAATTTTTTTGGCTGAATACTATTGAGATAGGTCAATAATTGCTTTGCATGGCAGCCATAAGTCCCTAGATGTACATCCGAGATAACTGCGATTTCTACGTTTCGTTTTAATTTCAAAAGGTTAAGATTCTGTGGCAAATAACCGACATAAACATTATCTAATCTTTAAACGCCAATTAATTAACTGTGAGCAATTTGTTACCAAATTGTTATCTTGAATATAATTACAGGACGTATTTGATTCAAAATCAATTTTTCTATGTCTAATAATACAATTACATTAGCATAAAATACACTTTATGGCCGGAAACTCTTTTGGAACCTTGTTCAAACTGACAACATTTGGCGAATCTCATGGGCCTGCAATTGGAGGCATAATAGATGGCTGTCCAGCAGGAATAGCTCTGGATTTAGATGCCATCCAATCCGAAATGAATCGTCGCAAACCTGGCCAATCAGAAATCGTCACACAACGGAAAGAACCAGATACCGTTGAGTTTTTGTCAGGAATTTTTGAAGGACAAACCACAGGGACTCCAATAGGCTTTATCATAAAAAACACCAATCAAAAATCGAAAGACTATTCGCATATCAAAGATGTCTATCGGCCAAGTCATGCCGACTATACCTATGAAAAAAAGTACGGAATTCGAGATTATAGAGGAGGAGGCCGCAGCTCCGCACGCGAAACAGCTTGTCGGGTTGTTGCAGGAGCCATCGCAAAACAAGTGTTGAAAGATGTCAAAATCCACGCATATACGTCTTCAGTTGGGGACTTATTTTTAGAAAAACCATATCAGAATCTCGATTTCTCCAAAATAGAAACCAATGATGTGCGTTGCCCAGACGAAGCGATTGCCAATCAAATGATTGAAAAAATCAAGTCTGTCAGAAAAGAGGGCGATACCATTGGCGGAACCGTCACTTGTGTCATTCAAAATGTACCAATAGGGTTAGGCGAACCAGTATTTGATAAACTCCATGCCAATCTTGGCAAAGCAATGCTGTCCATCAACGCGGTCAAAGGTTTTGAATATGGAAGTGGTTTTTGCGGCGCCAAAATGAAAGGTAGTGAGCACAATGATCTATTCAATGCCGATGGAACGACTAAAACCAATCTATCTGGAGGCATACAAGGTGGTATCAGCAATGGCATGGACATCTATTTTAGGGTCGCTTTCAAGCCTGTGGCTACCATCATTCAAAAACAAAACACCCTCGATAATCAGGGCAACATTGTCGAGATGCAAGGCAAAGGTCGTCATGACCCTTGTGTGGTGCCAAGAGCGGTACCAATTGTAGAGGCTATGACAGCGTTGGTTCTGGCAGATTTTTGGTTATTAAATAAAATTTATAAGTAGCTATTCCTGCTTTCCGCTTTATCTTTTGCAAAAAAGCAAAAGGATATCGCGTCAATCAGGGCTAAAAAAACGTAACATTATATGAAAAACCTCGCATTACATTGGAAAATCCTTATCGGAATGACGCTAGGTATCATTTGGGCACTGTTGTCAAGTTCAATGGGTTGGAGCCAATTCACCATCAATTGGATTGATCCTTTCGGCACCATATTCATCAATTTATTGAAACTTATTGCAGTTCCTTTGGTGCTGTTTTCAATCATCAGTGGCGTGGCCAACATCGGAGACCCAAAAAGCCTTGGGCGAATGGGAGGGAAGACCCTTTTAATTTATTTGCTTACAACCGTTTTTGCCATTTCTTTGGGATTGCTTTTGGTGAATACCATAAAACCTGGTAAACTCATTGACGAGCAAAGCCGAATAGACAATCGTATCAACTACGAAATTTGGGCGGCATCCCAAGGTCATGAAATTAAAGATGGTATCAATTATTTGCACGACCCAGCTTTTATGGAACGTGCACAGAAAATTACTGAACTCTCAAAAGCAGACTTAAAAGAAGTATCTGTTGCCGATAAACTCGAAAAAGCAGAAAAGCAAAAACAAGCATCCCCTTTGCAACCATTGGTTGATATTGTGCCAGATAATTTTTTTAAATCCCTTTCTGATAATGGCTTGATGTTGCAAATCATCTTTTTTGCTTTGTTTTTTGGAATGTGCCTCTTATTCATTCCCAATGAAAAAGCACAGCCTGTCATTAATTTAGTGGATAGCATCAATGAAGTGTTTCTCAAAATGGTCGATTTGGTCATGCAAGCGGCACCATTCTTCGTATTTGCTTTGTTGGCAGGTGTCATTAGCAAAATGGCTGGTGACGATATAGGTAAGGTCGTCGAAATCTTCAAAGGCCTGAGTTGGTATTCATTGACTGTTCTTTTAGGATTAATCATTATGATATTTATTACATACCCAGTGATACTAAAGACCTTTGTTAAAAAAATTCCGTATGCTGGGTTTTTCAAAGCCATGAGTCCTGCACAGACTTTGGCGTTCTCGACATCCAGTAGCGCAGCAACATTGCCTGTCACCATGGAATGTGTGGAGCAAAATCTTGGAGTCAATAAAAAAGTGAGCAGTTTTGTATTGCCGATAGGTGCCACAGTGAATATGGATGGGACAAGTCTCTATCAAGCCGTGGCGGTCATATTCTTAGCGCAACTGCACATGATTGATTTAACAGTTGGACAACAATTGACCATAGTAGTCACCACCACATTGGCTTCCATTGGTTCTGCTGCTGTACCAAGTGCTGGTTTGGTAATGCTTATCATTGTCCTAAATTCGGTTGGTTTAAATCCTGCATGGATTGCCATCATTTTCCCGGTGGACAGAATTTTGGATATGTTTAGAACGGTAGTCAATGTTACTGGCGATGCAACTGTCTGTACGATTATAGCCGATGGTGAAGATATGTTGGAGTATCATGCGACCAAAAATCCTACAGAAACGTTTGATTTGGATTCTTAAGAATTTGTATGAAACCAATAATCAGAAAAGCCATACTCACTGACTCAGGGGAAATTTCAACTCTTACAGCTCAATTGGGTTATATTTCTGACAGTCAATCTATATATACTAGATTAAATGCGCTTTTAAATCATGAGGAACATTGTGTATATATTGCTGTAAGTGAGGGAGTAATTGTTGGATGGATTCATGGCTTTTTTGCTTTGAGAGTTGAATCGAGTCCATTTATTGAAATTGGAGGTTTAGTGGTCCATGAAGCGTTTCGCAATAGAGGCATCGGAAAGTCATTGATAGATGAAGTCAAAATTTGGGCAACAACAATTGGTTGCGATAAACTACGAGTGAGATGCAATGTGAAGCGAATCGAAAGCCACGAATTTTATAAAAACATTGGTTTCAAAGAGACCAAAGAACAGAAAATTTTTGACCAGATATCTAAAAACCTCAAGGCCTAACCCAATATAAGAAATCGAAGTCTTCCATATTCTTTTCTAAGAACGGTCAATTCTTATCAATATGGCTGTAAGTTTCTATTTTACAATATGTTAAAAATAATGTAAATCATAGATGTTTTTTGCACATTGTTTATTTTGAACAAATATTTTTAAACATTCAACGAAGATTTTAAGGCAGGAGAAAAGGTTTATCTACATTTACTTCATCAAAATAATGTGCTATTAATCAAGAATTTAAGTTTTTGTTTTAGTTAAATTAGTTTTTAAGTTAGTTGTTAAATTGTTAGAAAAGCCCTTTTCCCCAAATTAGGGCTTTTTTATGCTTAATTGTGAAGCAATCAAAGAAATTTTGATTTTAATTCGGGAGTTGGAATCATACATTCGTCCTTTTTACCATACCATTTATAGCGATTTTTTGCGATGTAATCATACACCAAATTTCTAATGAAAGATGGAATGATTAAAAACACAACCAATAAATTTCTGGGGAAGCCAAGTTGTGAAGCGATTTTTAAAGCGGCTGTAGACTTATAGGATATTCCTCTTTCCTTCGAATAGAGCAGGATGGAATCGGTCTTATTCGTATCAATATTATATAGCTTTATTATTTCCTGTCCTACTTCGCTTTGCAAGGCAGTATATCGAAACACATCATTTTTATCATGTTTGATGATGTACTGTACCGAAGCATCACAAAGATTACAGACACCATCAAAAAGGATGAGTTGTTTATGTTTTGGGAGATGTATCATTTGACAGCTTCTACAAGTTCCAATTGTTCTACACTCACATTGGTCGTAAATATGCCATAATTGATTACAGCTTTATTTTTTTCAATTTTATCAATGCTTCCCACTGCACGACCATCTTGTAAACGCACTCTGTCTCCAACCTTGAAAACTGGTTTTGGTTTTGGGGCTGATTCATTTTTTTTCTTGGCAGCTTTCTTCTTCTGTCGAATGACTTCTACAGTTTTTTCAACTTCCTTAATGACTTTTGTCTCCCTTGCCTTTTGAACTTGTTTTTGTTTCGCTGTAATTTTCTTGCGTTTGGAGTTTTCAATCTGAACAAGTTTAAACAGTTCGTCCATCAACGCTTTTTTCTGTTTGTTGTTGAAATATTTTTCTGATAAATCATCAACTTTTTGTCCAAGGTATATCAAACGCTGGTTGTTATCATATAATTCTTGATAGCTTTCCAATTTCCTTTGGATTTTTTCATTTATGGCTTCTAATCTATCTGTTTCAGCCAGTTGTTTCTTTTCATTCCGTTTTAAGGATTCACCGGTTTTTTCAAGCTTGCTTCGTTCCTTTTGTAGTTTTGCTATGGTGGCATCAAATCTAACTTTCCCTCTTTCAATCTTCTTTTTTGCACGATTGATCAAACCATATGGAATTCCATTTTTTTGTGCTACTTCAAAGGTGAATGAACTTCCAGCTTGCCCTAACGCCAATTTATACATGGGCTCCAAGCTTTTTTCATCAAAAAGCATATTGGCATTTTGCATATAAGGCAATTCATTGGCTAGAATTTTCAGGTTGGAGTAATGTGTTGTGATGATTCCATAGGCTTCGCGATGATAAAATTCTTCCAAAAAGATTTCTGCCAAGGCACCACCAAGTTCAGGGTCACTTCCCGTACCAAATTCATCAATCAGAAACAGTGTGTTTTTATTACATTTCTTCAAGAAATAATTCATTTGTTTTAACCTGTAACTATAAGTACTCAAATGATTTTCAATGGATTGGTTGTCGCCTATATCGCTCAAAATCCTATCAAAAAGACATATGGTACTCCGTTCATGCACAGGGATTAATAAACCACTTTGCAACATCACTTGTAATAAGCCAACCGTTTTTAGGGTGATGCTTTTTCCCCCTGCGTTTGGGCCAGAGATTACAATAATCCTATTATCAGGACTCAATTCAATGGATTGCGGAAATGTTTTTACTTTTTTCTTTTGATTGGACACAAAGAGTAAAGGATGGTAAGCATCTCTTAAATGATATTGTTTTGCCTCATTGATTTCTGGCAAAATAGCGTTGATATGGTTTGCATACTTTGCTTTTGCTGAAATGACATCCATATCAGTTAAAAAGGATTGATATGTCTGCAATAAAGGATGAAACGGTCTAACAAATTCCGTCAGTTGTTTCAAAATCCGTTTCACTTCTTCCTGCTCTTCATACTCTAAATTATTGAGCTCTCTTGTATAACGAAATGTTGTCTCAGGTTCGATATATACAATGCTGCCGGTTTTGCTTCCTCCTAAAATTGCACCTTTCACCTTTCTTCGATACATTGCTTTGACAGCCAAGACACGTTTATTGTCCATTACAGATTCCCGAATGTCATCGAGATATTCGAGTGAATTATACGTATTCAATGCTGAAGTGAAACTTTGGTTGATTTTTCCCTTTACACTTGTTATCTCGTGTCGCAGTTGAAACAATTCACCTGAAGCATCATCTTTGACATCCCCAAAGCGGTCAATGTTGGCATCAATATTTTCAACAATAGCTTTTGAAACTTCAATTTCTGAAGAAAATCGATACAACTCAGGATAATACTCTTCAAATTTCTTTAAGAATACAATCATCTCATTGCATGTTAAGGAAATGAAAGCAATCTTCTTAAAACTAGATGTTTCCAATATGGAATTCTCAATTTTTAGATATTGAAGTTCTTTTGTAATAGGTTCAAAACCGTGGTTAGGAATTCGATTCTCGTTTTCGAACGACGATAGATATTCATTGGTATATTGCAATGCGTCTAAAACATCTGCTTTCAGAGAGTAAGGCAAGATTGCTTTGGCCTTCTCGGTACCCAAAGAGGTGATGCAGTAGGTAGAAACCTGTTCTAGCACCTTGTGAAATTCAATATCCTGTAATGTTTTTTCGTGAATGTGAATCATTCTTGCTAAATAACCTTTGGACTACAAATTTAGATAAATTTAAACGGAATGATAATTACAAATACACAGATATGGTTAAAACCAACATAGAAAAAAGTGCAAGGATGATGACCAGTGGCATTACAAATTTGAGCCATTTATTAAACCCAACTTTTACGATAGCAAGTGATGCTAAAATAAGCCCTGTCGGATTGATGAAGTTGAATAACCCAACACCAAATTGGTATGCATTCACAATTAATTCTCTTCCAATACCTACCGTATCTGCCAAGGGAGACATAATAGGCATGGTCAATACAGCCATACCTGAAGTAGAAGGAATAAAGAATGAAAGTCCGGAATAAATATAAAACATCGTATTGATAAAGATACCTTTGTTCATACCGTCGGTAGCATTGCTGGCATAAAATAAAATGGTATCACTTATCATTCCTTCGTTCATCAAAATGGTTACTCCTCTTGCAATTCCAATTATAAAAGCGACACCCAATAAATCACTTGAGCCTTTTACGAAGGCTTCAACAAATTTCATTTCATTTATTTTGGCAATGAATCCAATAACAATCGCTCCTGCTAAAAATACCGAGGTCATTTCCACAAACCACCATTCCAGCTGAGAGACTCCGTAAATCATGATTACAAAAGACATCATAAACACCAATAAAATGAGCCTTAATCTCCCTGTAAGCACTATATTCTTTTTGTCGATATTGTGCTTGAACATGTTTTCAATTGCTTCCTTTTGGTCAAAAATCAATGATTTTCTTGGGTCATTTTTGACACGCTTGGCATATCTCAAAATATAAATGATGCAAATGGCAAGACCTGAAGCAAACATCATCAATCGTCCGTTAAGTCCATCAGTCCAATTGATACCCGCAGAATCGGAAGCTATGATGGTGCAAAATGGATTTGTTGTGGACATCATCGACCCAATGGAAGAGCCTATGTAAACGGATGCCAATGCGACGATGGCATCATATTTTGCCGCTAAAAAAACGGGAATGAGAATAGGGTAGAAGGCAATGGTTTCTTCCGCTAATCCAAAAGTGGTTCCTCCAAGGGCAATGAGTGTTGTCACCAGAATGATGAGTATGAACTCTTTTCCTTTTAGAGCAACAGCAAGCCAGGCAATACCTGCATCAAATGCACCTGTCAAATTCATAATTCCTATAAGTCCGCCAATGATAAGAACAAGAAAAATGATATCCGCTGCTTCAATAACACCTTTAATGGGCGATTGAATAAATGCTGCAATTCCTTGTGGTTTAGCATTAACTTGCTTGTAAGTATTGGGAATGGATATGGGCTTCCAAATATTTCCATTTATAAATTTTTCTATTGGAATTTTTATTTGAAGTTCGTTGAGTGATTCTTGCGTCGCTGGAATAGTTTTCACACCTGAAGTCTTAACGACTGTGAAGTTGTTACCTTCTTTATCATAGATTAAGGTGTCATATTTCCCAGCTGGAATCAACCAAGTTAAGATTGCTACAAACGCACAAATAATAATAAGTACTGTTTGGGCGGAAGGAAATTTGAGCTTTTTCAATGTGTTGGTTTTTGTATGACTAAAGATAGTATTAATTTTAAATGAAATTTAATAGGAGTAAAAAATGAATGTAGATATCCATAAAAGCTGGAAACCATTATTGCAGAAAGAGTTTGACAAGCCTTATTTTGAAGAATTGATAAAGTTTGTCAAATACGAATATAAGACTCAAACTTGTTACCCACCTGGGCCTCAAATTTTTTCTTCATTCGATTTGTGCCCTTTTGATGAACTAAAAGTCGTCATTATAGGCCAAGACCCATATCATGGGTTTGGGCAAGCCAATGGACTTTGTTTTTCGGTAAATGATGGAATAGCACATCCACCATCCTTAATTAATATTTTTAAGGAAATTGAACAGGATTTGGGAATTCCTTATCCAAAATCTGGAAATTTAGAACGTTGGGCTAGACAGGGTTTGCTTCTGTTGAATGCAACCTTAACCGTGAGAGCGCAGCAGGCAGGGAGCCATCAACATAAGGGTTGGGAAACCTTCACGGACTCTGTCATCCAAACCATAAGTGATAAAAAAGAAAAGGTAATTTTTTTGCTTTGGGGAGGATTTGCAAAACAAAAGACCCAATTTATCAATACATCAAAACATTACATTTTGTCCACAGGACATCCATCGCCATTAAGTGCAAATAGAGGGTATTGGTTTGGGAATAAACATTTTAGCAAGACTAACTCCCTGTTGGAGCAAGTTGGGCAGAAGGCAATTGAGTGGTAACTTGAGGTACTGAAACTTTACGGGAAATGATGCTTTCTATGATTTGAGGCTTATCTGTAACTTCTTTTTTGGATATTTTATTACAACTGAAAAAAAGTAAGAAAAAATTTAATGCAACTAAAAAAGAAAGTGTCAGAGTAATTATCATTATCATAGCCATCAGGTTAATGTCAAGTTAGGAATTTGACAATTTTGTATAACAAATGTAATTATTTTTTTCTAAAAAAATTGGTTAATAGCCAAAAACTTAAATGAATGTTAAATTTTAACAGATATAAGTTATAGTTTTTTTACAATTTGATTGTAAGATTTTGTCTTCTTTATAATGTTCAATTCCAGTAGTTCCTCTTGAATTTTTTCGATTGTAGCTTCATCCAAAACATGCTGTGACCATTCAGTCAATGACAGCCATTCCTTTACGTCATTTAGTTTTTGACCATATCTATTGGCAATGGTCTTATCAATACTCGGAATGTCCTTGAATTCTAGTGTGGTATTGTTTATTATTTCCAAAATCGTTTTGACATCTTCTTTATTGGTTTCCAAAAACGCATCACGAACTGCAATTACAAAACAAGGCCAAGGAGTGGGGAGTTGGTCAATGCATCGAAAAATTTTGTCATCAACTAGTGGTTTTGTCATAAAACGCTCCCACATAAAATAGTCTGCATTATCATTGGTCAAAGCATTAACTGCTCCATCCAAATCTTGGATAACCTCAAATTTTAAATCTTTCTCAAGGTCCCAATGATTGTTTTGGGCATTGATATATGCCATTAAATGTGAACCAGAGCCGAAACGACTGATTGCTGCTCGTTTTCCTTTTAAATCGGAAACTGTTTTGAAAGTTGAGCCGTAAGCAACATGGATTCCCCAAATTAATGGAGACTGTACAAAAGTCTGCACAATTTTACTTGGATTACCCTCGACAATGTCCTTGATAATACCTTCAGTCAAAATCACAGCCATGTCAATATCTCCGTTACGAAGTGCTTTAGTCATTTGGCCTGTACCTCCATGATAATCTTCCCAACGCAAATGGATACCTTTTGCTTTATATTCACCATTTTTTAGCGTTAAATACCAAGCGAGGTTAAAATGTTCTGGAACGCCTCCTATTTTTATTGTTTTCAATTTATATTTGTTTTTTCACAAAGACGTGACAACGTCTATTGCCTTTATCTAAAATCCTTGATTGTCATTGAAATAATAGTTAATCTACCAATTTACTCAAACAATACATTATTAAATCATCCACAATTTCTTTAGGACGACTTGTAAATTCACCTGTAGCCCTATTGGCGATGATAGCGTTCATTGATAATGCTCTATGACCTAAAAGTTTGGACAAACCATATATACCAGCAGTTTCCATCTCGAGATTGGTGATTGGCATGCCTTTATAATCAAAATTTGCCAATTTATCATTTAACCCATCATCCTGAATTGGTAAACGAAGAATTCGTCCTTGTGGTCCATAAAAACCTACATTAGTTGCTGTAAATCCTTTGAAAGTTTTTTCCGAACTGAGTTTTTTCATCAAGGAGTCATCACATGCCACGACATACGGTTTTGATTTTGATTTAGACCAATTAGTATGCGTTATCAAAGCCTCAGAAATGTCTTCAAATTGAACATGCTTGCTTTGGTAAAAGTGCAGCAAACTATCAAAACCTACAGCATAATCACTAATCAGAAATGAATCGATTGGAATGTTTTTCTGAATGGAACCAGAAGTACCAATACGGATTATCTCCAAGGATGTTAGATTCGGCTTAATTTCTCTTTTTTCAAGATTGATATTGACCAATGCATCCAATTCATTGAACACAATGTCAATATTATCAGTTCCAATGCCAGTAGAAATTACGGTTATCCGCTTTCCTTTATACGTTCCCGTTTGAGTGTGAAACTCTCGTTTTCTGGTTTTAAATTCAATGTTATCAAAATATTTGGTAACAGTTTCTACACGATCTGGATCACCGACGGTAATAATAGTATTTGCTATGTGCTCTGGAAGCAAATTTAAATGGTAGACGCTCCCATCTGGATTTAAAATAAGTTCTGATGATTTTATGGGCATTATGCTGTTTTTATAAGTTTATTTTGGATCTTGCTAAATTGAAAGTCATACTTTTTAATGCCGCCGAAAACCATTCTACTGTTCAAAATATTCGCAAAATTATACTGGCCTATAATCGCTTCATGACCCTTTCGGTTCAGTTTTAGGCTATTTTTATCTTCTTCAAAGAATATTGATAATTTTGCAATAATTCGATTGAGTTGTGTGTCTCCATAGCCATAATATCCTTGATAGTTCAGTGCATAGCCCAAAAGGTGCTTTCTTGATTTTATTTCATAATTTTTTACAATTGCCAAAATATTCTGTTCCAATCCGGACAAGCCTGTTTTAGAATCGGGAAACCGTTGAAGATGCGCTTTTAAACAATTACTCAAATATGGAAAAGATGATTTTTCAACAATGATGGGCTTGAATAAATTATGGTCCATGCCACAATAGGTTTTCCAAAGAGCAGCCATTAAATCAATGTCTTCTGAATTGAGCTTTAATTTGTTGACAAAATGTTTTTGAAGCTGTTCTGGAGTCAATTCTGATAAGCCCTTTAAATCCTTTTCGCCTTCCACACGACCACTACAAACCAAATAAAGTGGCAGTGTGATGTTTTTTTGTTGAATCAGGCTGATGACTGCAATGAGGTTGATATGGCAGAACAAATCATATTCAAACCATAGGATAATTTCAGAAAACTTTTCTGGATGGTCCAATATTGAAATTTCATTCCTAAATTCTTCCTCATTGACTTCAATATCATAGAATTCATAAAGAAATTTTTTCCTGACTTCAAAGAATTCATCTGAATCAATTACTTCGGTCGTTGGTCCTTCACAGAGCATTTCTTGCCATGTAAGAACCTCGCCCATGATGTCCAATTCATTGAGATAATTGGTCAGACTGTGACCATTGGTAATATGAAGAGTATACTTGCTCACTTATCCACCAACGCGTTTTACGGCAAACCCTTTTTCTTTGAGGATTTGCATGATTTTATCTCTGTAATCGCCCTGAATGATAATTTTGTCGTCTTTGAAACTACCTCCAACACTCAAGTGGGTTTTCAACTCTTTTGCCAATACTTTAAAATCTTCTGTGGCTCCAGTATAACCTTCCAAAATAGTAATAGGTTTCCCTTTGCGCTTTTCATATTTGCAGATAATAGGTTCGTCCTGAAGCCAAATATTGGATTTCTCTTCAGTGCTCTCGGTAATTTCTGGAATGTGTTCTGGAAACAACTTTTTGAGTTGGTCTTGCAAATCCATTTGTTTTAGTTTGAAAAAATCGGTTTGCAATCTTCATTAACAATCATTTTTACATGACTACCCACTGAACACTGCTGACCAAGATTTATTTTTTAATCAACCCCAAATCTACCAAACGTTCATGTAAAAATTCTCCAGCAGTAATATCTTCGTATTGTTTTGGATTATCTTTATCTATACAGCTATCCAAAACATCCAATTTCATTTCACTGATAGGGTGCATGAAAAACGGAATGGAATATCGGGAAGTTCCCCATAATTCTTTAGGAGGATTGATGACCTGATGTATTGTAGATTTCAACTTATTGTTGGTATGACGTGATAACATATCTCCAACATTAATCATTAACTCATCTGGTTCTGCAATGGCATCCACCCATTCACCTTTATGATTTTTTACTTGAAGACCACGACCTTGGGCTCCCATCAATAAGGTTATCAAATTAATGTCGCCATGTGCAGCGGCCCTCACGGCATCTTTAGGTTCCTGCGTAATTGGTGGATAATGTATGGGTCTTAAAATAGAATTTCCGTTATGGATGTACTGATCAAAATATGTTTCTTCCAAATCGAGGTGCAATGCTAGAGCCCTCAATACATATTTGGCAGTTTTTTCAAGCATTCTGTAAGCTTCTTTACCTGCTTCATTAAATTTGGGGAGTTCTGTGACGGTAACATTTGCTGGATATTCCTTAGCGCGTTTCGGATCATCTTCTACATACTGTCCAAAATGCCAAAATTCTTTCAAATCACCCTCTTTTTTGCCCTTGGCGCTTTCTTTTCCAAATGAAATGTAACCACGTTGTCCACCAATACCTGGAATTTCGTATTTCTCTTTCACTTCCAAAGGCAAATTGAAAAAGTTTTTGACCTCACTGTATAAGGTATCCACTAATTTATCATCCAAAAAATGACCTTTTAAAGCTACAAAACCTATTTCCTCATAGGCTTTTCCGATTTCGTCGATGAACTTTTGTTTTTTTACAGGATCCCCTGAAAGAAAATCTTTAAGATTTACACTTGGTATAGCATTCATATTATCGATGTTTATTTTTTTTTTCGCTATTTACAAAAATAGGGAAAATAGTGATAAAAACCAGCATCTTATTGAGTCTTAAAAAAAAGAGATAGAAGTCTTGACAAACACAATTTTTAGTTACTTTTGAGTTTTAAATGTAATACGATACCATGCTGACCTCCATAAAAAGCCATATCACCTATGACAAGAAAAATCTTGATGATAGAACTCTTTTGCATCTTTATAAGAATATGCTCAAGCCTCGATTGATAGAGGAGAAGATGCTCATTTTGTTACGTCAGGGAAAAATCTCCAAATGGTTCTCTGGTATTGGTCAAGAAGCGATTTCAGTAGGTGTTACAATGGCGCTTCAGAACAATGAATACATCTTGCCGATGCATAGAAACTTAGGTGTGTTTACAACACGAAATATCCCATTAAGTCGTTTGTTCAGTCAGTGGCAAGGTAAGGCAAATGGCTTTACAAAAGGAAGAGATCGCTCTTTTCATTTTGGAACACAGGAGTTCCATATTGTTGGAATGATTTCACATTTAGGTCCACAATTGGGTGTGGCAGATGGTATTGCTTTAGCAAGTAATTTAAAAGGCAAAAATGAAGTAACCGCTGTTTTTACAGGTGAAGGTGGAACGAGCGAAGGTGATTTTCACGAAGCTCTGAATGTCGCTTCGGTATGGCAATTGCCAGTGATTTTCTGTATCGAAAATAATGGTTATGGTTTGTCCACTCCAACCAAAGAACAATATAATTGTAAGGATTTGGCAGACAAAGGTAAAGGTTATGGAATTGATTCTTTTATTTTAGACGGAAACAATATCATTGAAGTTTACACAAAAGTGTTGAAACTCGCTGAAAGTATGCGCAAACGGCCAAGACCAATTTTATTGGAATTCAAAACATTCAGGATGCGAGGACACGAAGAGGCTAGTGGTACCAAATATGTGCCAACAGAATTGATGGCAAAGTGGAATGCCAAAGATCCCATTGTGAATTTTAGGAATTATCTAAAAGCAGAAAAAATCCTCACGTCACAAATTGATGAGGAGTATACCAATACGATTAAGGCTGAGATAGACGAGCATCTTCAAAAGGCATTTGAAGAAAACGCAATTGTTCCCATTGAAAGCAATGAATTGAATGATGTATATAAACCATTTGATTATCATCATATTGAATCAAAATCAAATAAAGAGGAAATACGATTTATTGATGCCGTTTCGCAAGGGTTGAGGCAGTCCATGCAACGCCATAAAGATTTGGTCATTATGGGTCAGGATATTGCCGAATATGGAGGTGTTTTTAAGATTACGGAAGGATTCGTTGAGGAATTTGGAAACGATCGTGTGCGGAATACTCCAATATGTGAATCTGCCATTGTCGAAACAGCTATGGGACTTTCCATTGCGGGAATGAAAGCAGTTGTGGAAATGCAGTTTGCTGATTTTGTGAGCTCAGGATTTAATCCTATCGTCAATTATCTGGCAAAATCGCATTACAGATGGAATGAAAAAGCCGATGTGGTTGTCAGGATGCCCTGTGGCGCAGGAGTGGCTGCGGGTCCATTTCATTCTCAGACCAACGAAGCATGGTTTACCAAAACTCCAGGTTTGAAAGTGGTTTATCCTGCATTTCCGTATGATGCCAAAGGCCTATTGGCAACTGCCATCAATGATCCTAATCCTGTATTGTATTTTGAACACAAAGCCCTGTACAGAACTATCCGTCAAGAAGTACCAACAGATTATTACACAATTCCGTTTGGAAAAGCATCTCTTTTGAAAGAAGGTAATGATATTACCATCATTACTTACGGAGCAGGTGTCCATTGGGCTTTGGAAACGTTGGAGAAAAATAACGATATAGAAGCAGATCTGATTGATTTAAGAACACTTCAGCCATTAGACACCGAAGCTATTTATACCTCTGTAAAGAAAACAGGAAGGGCCATCATTCTACAGGAAGATTCCTTATTTGGTGGTATTGCCAGTGATGTATCGGCTTTGATTATGGAACATTGTTTTGAGCATCTCGATGCACCTGTGAAACGCGTCGCCAGTATGGAAACACCAATTCCGTTTATCAACCAACTGGAAAATCAATATTTAGCAAAAGGGAAGTTTGAAGCTGCTTTAAGAGAGGTATTGGAGTATTGATTACCTTTTGATTTGCTTTATGAGATATTGAATTAAAATAATTGTATCTTTAAATCATAACCCTATAGCGCAAGTCATTGAAACTAAAATGTTTTGTTCTTCTATATCTATTCTCAATTGGTTGTGACAAAGAAAAGGCAGAACCTAAGAAGAACTATGCTTGGGAAAGTGTCAGGGTTACAGCTACGGCTTACAATTCCACCACAGCACAGACCGACCATAATCCACATATTGGCGCTTTTGGAGATAGCCTAAAACCTGGCATGAAATATATTGCGGTATCAAAAGATTTATATCGAAATGGCATGAAGCATAACACGCCAGTAAGAATTCAGGGTTTGAAAGGTTTGTATTTGGTCAAAGACCGAATGCATTCTAAATGGCGAAAAAAAATCGACATTTACATGGGAACAAATGTCGATTCTGCAAGGCAATGGGGAAGAAGGAAGGTGGATATCGATTATAGAATCGAATTAAAAGAGCCTTCCAAAGAATGAAAATTAGTTTGTTTCTGCTTCCGATAGGATGAATGGATATGCTGTTTTAACTTCTTTTAAATCGGAATCATTCAACTCATTCGACTTTTTTCCAAAAACGTTCTTTGCATATGCTTCGCGAAGTTCATAATACGCTTGCGTTAATATATCCTGGACTCCAACGTACATTTCATAGGAAGTCTGTTTGTCATTTGATAACGAAATGACCGCTTCATTCGGGTTGTCAGAAGATTTTGGGTCTTTCAAGCCATTACAATAACTACAAGTTTTGTCACCATTATTATCAAGAAATGCCTTAGCGATTTCTTTAAGATCTTTGATTGAAACTACATCATCTTCGACAAAGATTTCATCTTTGGAATTGATATTAATTCTCAAAATATTACGCTCATTGATGTGAATATTACAATCTGTTCCTTGTGGGCAAATCTCAGGAAGCTTTCTATTGATGCCCTTATCGGCAGAAATGGTAGTGGACACCAAAAAGAAAATCAAAAGTAAAAAAGCAATGTCGGCCATTGAGCCAGCATTGACTTCTGGAGGTGCAGAGTGGCGGAAATTTTTCATGATGTGAAGTTTTAAGGATTTGTTAAAGAAATCACAAATACGATGCCAAATAAAAACTGGCAAGTGATGAGCTTGCCAGTTTTTGATACACTGATTGATTGATGTTACTTTCTTGAAGTTTCCAAGTCGTCATAAAGTCCGTTGGAATCGTCAATAATTTTTGATAAAGTTTTCATTGTTTTCGATTTGATTTTTGATTGATGACTGTAAGTTCGTTAGTTTGTATAACGTCTTTTGCTGTTCCAAGTTTCACTTTTTGAATTGTGAAACGTTCCTGTCAATTTGTTACTGTTTAAAGTTCTCATGTCTTTATATGTTTTGATTGATGTTTATTCGCTGTTGTACGTTAAATAGTATAACGTCTTTTGCTGTTCCAGGATTCACTTTTTGAATTGTGAAATGTACCTGTGATTTTGTTGTTGTTTAAAGTTCTCATTTTTTTGAATTTTAATTGGTTAATGTTTGTTTATATAAGATAGACGACATAGTAAAAGATTTGTTACAGTACTTTGTATAACAAGGTAATGATTTAACATATTTTAACATTTATCAACTTTAAAAACAACAATTTACAGATTAAAAAAATAGGTGATTAGATTAAATTGTTCTTTAAAAATTGATTTTCTAAACATAAATCAATTAAATCATCAAGAAACCTGCGTTAATAAACTCTTTTATAAAATCTTTTCAACAATAGCAACCAATAACTCTTAATATATATTAATTTTGTACGAATTTTTTTTGAAGAAAGCAGTTGTATGTCAGACATTATCGAAATAGAAAACGAACAACAAACCAAGAAAAACCTTTACGATTATCAGCTCGCTGATCTCAATCGTATTTTTGACGTATTTGATAAATCGCCTGACAATTTCAATCTGTTGTATCAATTGCCGACAGGAGGAGGGAAGACTGTTATTTTTTCTGAAATTGTGCGTCGCTACATTCAAAACCACGACAAAAAAGTGGTCATCTTAACCCATCGTATCGAATTGTGCAAGCAGACTTCAAAAATGCTTTCAGGATTTGATGTCAACAATAAAATCATAAACAGCAAAGTAAAGGAACTTCCAGACCAAGATCAATACAAATGTTTTGTAGCCATGGTCGAAACGTTGAACAACCGTTTGAATGACAAAAAACTGAAATTGGAAGATGTAGGTTTGGTCATTATAGACGAAGCTCATTACAATTCGTTTAGAAAATTGTTCAAGTTTTTCGAAAAATGCTTGATTCTGGGTGTAACCGCTACACCTTTGAGCTCCAATATCAAATTACCGATGAAGGACAATTATGATAAATTAATTGTCGGCGATGATATTGCAACGTTAATTAAAAATGGATTTCTAGCCCAAGCAGAGCTTTATAATTTTGATGTGGAATTGAACACGTTGAAGATTGGTATCAATGGCGATTATACCGTTAAATCATCGGAAGCTCTCTATACCAATTCACACATGTTGGGCAAATTGATGTTCGCTTATGAGGAAATGTCAAAAGGTAAAAAGACTTTGATTTTCAACAATGGCATCAATACGTCCAAAGAAGTTTATTATACCTTTAAACGTGCAGGATATAACATCAGGCATCTTGATAATACCTGCACTAAACAGGAACGAAAGGATATATTGAAATGGTTTAGAAATACACCAGACGGCATTTTGACCTCTGTCAGTATTTTGACAACCGGATTTGATGAACCAAGCGTTGAGTCGGTTATTTTGAATCGTGCAACTCGTTCCTTGACGCTTTACTTTCAGATGATTGGTCGTGGCTCAAGGATTTTGGCACATAAAAACAAATTCTTGGTGCTTGATTTAGGGAACAATGCTGTGCGCTTTGGACCTTGGGACCAGTCGGTCGATTGGCAACATATATTCAAATATCCAGATATGTATCTCGATAATTTGCGAAACGATGAAGACATCGAGCGCGATTTTGTATATGTGATGCCAGATTCCATTCGAAAAAAATTCAAAAAGTCGAAGGATATTAGTTTTGATGTCAAAGCAGAATACTTAGATGCTGTGAACAAAGGCTTCAAATCCATCACTGCCATTGAGCGTTCCATTGAACAGCATTCACAGATTTGCATAGATAATAGCGACACCATACAGGAAGCCAGAGCAATGACTCAGTTGCTTCAGGATGATATTAGTTATCGCATTAAACAGTATTCCTATTGTATCATGAACAGTACCCAAAACTATAAGGACTGGCTGATGGATGAATACAACAGGAAATTACGTTTAAGTTTCAACGGGAAGTTTTAACATTTTCTTTGAAATTAAAGTAAGCAAAATTCGTTAGTTTCGACATTAGGTACAGTTTTTGCGAGTCTTAAAACTGACAATAAGCATTTCATGAAACTCAAATTTACTCTTATAATAATTTTGTTACTAGTGTTCCGTTTGAATGCACAGGTGGACACTAGTCAAAAATCCGTACCCATTCCTGCTGAAGAAAATAAAGAGGAGAAAAAAGAGGTAGCGCCAACACCCATACTTATTAAGCCGGAAGATAAGCCAAGTCTCACTACAAAAAAGGAGAATATTAGTGGCATTCCCATTCAAAATAGAGTGACTATGAAACCATCGGAAAAAGAATTTTCCATGATGGACAAAAGTACATTGCTAAATCCAGGTCAGATTTTTGAAGATAAATGGGCTAATGAAAAGAGAAAGGAACAATTAGAAATATATGAAAATATACCACCAGAATTATTGGGAGATCAGTTTTTGGGTGATTTTAAATTAAGGAGTGAGTTTGTAAATGTTATTTGCAGGGATTTTGGAGAAGAAGATGGAGATCTTATAAAAGTTTTAATCAATGACAAAATTGTAATTGCCCTATTGGAGCTTACACATGGTTATAAAACCTTTAAACTACCATTGGAAGAAGGCATCAACAAGATTGATTTTTTTGCCCTAAACCAAGGAAGTTTGGGTTTTAATACGGCACAATTTGAATTGTTTGATGACCAAGACCATGCCATTTCCAAAAACAATTGGTTTTTGGCGACAGGTAAAAAAGCTACGCTTATTATTATCAAAGAATAGGTTGTTTATGCCAATGGAAAAAATGGCCCAGTTGGTACCACGTGCAAGTTCAATTCCTTCACACAGTGTTCTATATCGTGTACAGAAACAACTTTATGCGTATGTATAACAAATACTGTAGGTTTACTTCCTTCTTCAAACAGAACATCTTTTATGCCTTCCAATTGCATTAAGGCTTCTTGTATTTTATTTAAGTCGTTTGGGTGTCTGGCATCAGTAGTAAATTTTTTGCCATGGTGACCCGGAATTACATTCTCTGATAAAAAGCTCATAAATTTTTATTTTTTCAATCAATAATAAAATTAGATAATTAATCGGACTTCGCCTAATTCTTCCAAAGTAAATGGTGAACCTTTACCTGGCGAGCCAATAAACATATAATTCACTGGAATGTTCCAGCGTTTGGACAATTCTTCAATTTTTTCAGGACCGAATTTCCCATGCTCTTCAATAAATTCAATTCTGATATTGGGATATGCTCTGTCTAGAACCTCTACATCCTTTTTTAAGTTGGGAGCAATATGTTGTGAATCCTTGAGAACTGTAACTATTTTAAGTTGCTTAGTGTTTTCGTTTTCTTCGATGTATTGTAACACACGATTGAGTGTGGCTATGTTATCGTTATTGGTAAAAAAGACAAATTGCTGTGAATTGATTCTTGCAATGAGCTTTCTCACCTTTCTATTGAAGCCATCTAGAAAGCTACGCTCATTTGAAGTTAAATAACGAATGACCATCAAAATAACTTTTAATATTTGTATTCTAAACAACATCAAACCTACAATTATCAATGCGGGAATTAAATATTCCAGAAAGATGGCAAGATAATCAGGATTAAGGATGATGTTGCCAATCAACGCACTTCCTACACCAAGAATGGCAATCAACAGCGCAATCCAGCCCACGCGCTCTGGCCGCGGCAATCGGTCACGCTTGGTCTTCAATAAAAAATTACCAATCCCAAACAACACCATCACACTCAAAAAGGCAATTGTATAAACCCCAGCCAATGCTGGTAAATCAGCATCCGTAAGAATCAATATAGAAACGCATAATCCAAAAAAAGCCATCGGAATCAAATAAGATGTGCCGCGCCTATTTTTTCTGACCAAAAATTTGGGCAGAATACGGTCCAACGCCATTCGCTCTATCAATCCACTCACACCAACATATGATGTAAGTACAGCACCACTCAACACTAATGCAGCGTCAATGGCGATAACAGTTGATAACCAATTACCTCCGGAAACTGAACCCATAAATGACAAGAGGGTTTCTTCATTGGTATCAATGGTAGACATAGGAATGATTGCCAAAGCTAAAAACGCTAATAAGGGATTAAAAACGGTGACTAAAATCCACATATTTTTTAACGTTTTTGGAAAAACGCCTTTTTGCTGTTCTTCAACATAATTGGCTGAACTTTCAAATCCACTGATGCCGAGCATGGCGGCACAAAACCCAAAAAACAGTGCAGTCGTTATGCTACCTTCTACAGGTTCACTAAAATTGGCAAGTAAGGTTGAAAAACCATTATTAAAAAAATAATAAATACTGAAGGCGCACAGCAAAACCAATGACGTAATATGAAAAATAAAGATTCCTGTAGCTACTTTTGCAGATTCACCAATACCCAGGATGACTAATAGCATAAACCCGAAAAGCAAGTATATAGTCACATGAAGAATGGAAAAATCACCAAAAATATGAGCATATTTTACCGCTTCGCTTGCTGAAATCACTGCTGTAGCCATGTATGATAAAACAGTCAAGGTAGCTGCTATGGAAGCTGTGGATTTTTTTGTAGTATTCAATAGAGCGTTGTAAGCACCACCATTTAGGGGAATTGCACCAACTACTTCACCATAAACTTTCCGAAACAAATATAGTATGACAGCCACCATGAGCAGGGAAATCCAAGCATATTGCCCAGCATAGATTATAGCTAATGCTGAAACATAGAGGCAAGAAGAACTTATATCGTTACCACAAATGGCAGTAGCGTTAAGTTGATTTAATTTTTTTTTCATTTTTAATGAAATGATTATTCAGAGGGGTGAGTAGTAACAAAAGTAAAAAACCTAAAACATAAATTGCCGTAATTTAAAAATAATTTAGGTTTCATCATCTGAATCTTCTTTATAAATCAATGGATGATCTTTTTCTCCCAAGCCAACAATTTTAATAATATTGACCACCGCATTATAAAGCATAATAACCACGCTGATCAAAGCACCACTCAATAGTGAAGACATGCCCAAACTGAAATAATAGATAGTGGCATACCAATTAGCAGGCACATCATCCGCTTCCGTGATTGGTAAATTGAACAACTGAAAGCAAATCATCGCTACTATAAACACTGTGGTGTCTATACGTGCAATTCTTAAAACTTGTGTATAATGATCATCCTTCAACTTTGATTTAGAGCCAGAGCTTACACTCAACAAAGTCAATAACAACGCCAGGATGGTTGCCGATGCCAACACGATGGTATTACACAAGGTATTGATTCCGGGTAGTGAGGTTTTGATTAAAATTTTAGCCTCATAACCGCTCAAACTCCCAAGAGTAAATGCGCCAATACCTGTAATAATTGTAGCACAGATACCACCATACAATGCTCTTTGATTGTAATTAGTAAGTTTTAGCATGAAAGAAATTTTATTTTGATGAATAGTGATAGTAAATATAAGAATAACCTATGATTTCACTTCCAATCTTATGGGATTTCGTAAATTTGCAATAATCTTTTTTAAAAATAGCCACATCTAATTTTCTTTTGATGAAAGATTCAATTCATCCCAAAATAGTCATAATCGGTGCAGGTTTTGGCGGTATTGCCATTGCCAAATCCCTAAAGAACAAACCTTTTGACGTCTTATTGATTGATCAACACAATTATCATAATTTTCAACCTCTCATGTACCAGATTGCTACAGGTGGTTTGGAACCTTACAGTATTGCCTACCCAGTTAGGCGTATTTTTAGGGAGCAGAAAAACATACGATTTCGGATGGCCAAGGTCTTGAGTTTGAATCCAGACTCCAAAGAATTGCATACTTCAATAGGCACCTTAGCGTATGATTACTTGGTAATAGCCACAGGAAGTACAAATAACTTCTTCAATTTTGAACCAATAAAGCATAAATTGTTGACCCTGAAATCGATTCCGGATGCACTCAACATGCGCAATTTTATCTACCAAAACCTCGAAGAGGCATTGGCCCAAGCCAACAACAATAATATGGAAGAATTGATGAACGTGGCTATTGTTGGAGGTGGGCCAGCGGGTATTGAACTTGCAGGAGCACTGTCGGAGATGAAACATTATGTTCTTCCAAAAGATTTTCCTGATTTGGATTTCCAAAAGATGAACATACATTTATTTGAGGCAGGAGGGGAGCTCTTGGGGCAAATGTCCAAAGAAGCCAGTGAAAAAACCTTAATTTACCTTCAAAATCTTGGGGTTGAAGTCCATTTGAATACCAAAGTCGAAAATTATGACGGTTCTATTCTTAAGATTGCCGACGGCAAAACCTTTACTACCGATACCGTTATATGGACTGCAGGTGTAAAGGGCGCACCCATTGATGGGCTGCCTAAAGAATCCTTGATAGGTGGTCGTATTTTGGTTGATGAGTTCAATGCCGTCAAAGGCGTCAAGGATATATTTGCCATAGGTGACGTTGCTGCCTGTGTAACTCAAGAAAACCCAAAAGGATTGCCCATGCTGGCGCCTGTAGCTCAACAACAAGGCAAGCAACTAAAAAAGAACCTGTTGAATCTCATCAATAACAAACCGCTTCAGCCGTTCAAGTATTTTAACAAAGGGGTCATGGCTACTATTGGCAGAAACAAAGCCGTAGTCGATTTACCGATATGGAAATTCCAAGGTACTTTTGCATGGTTGGTGTGGATGTTCATCCATATCATGTCTTTGGTAGGATTTCGCAACAGATTTGGCGCGTTTTTGGATTGGATGGCAAACTATTTTACTTACGACAAACCTTTAGGATTAATCATCAGGCCATATAAGCGCCAAGAGTGAATATTCCAACTCGTTCTAATCCATATAGTTAAAAGTTTTAGCATTTGTGCTAATAATTACTTTTTTCTAATCATTATATTGTTTCCAATCGCTTATCTTTGATAAGTGTTGTAAATTTAGCGTATTAATTCCTATCTTAACCTCACATTGTATCTGCACTTAATATTTTTTAGTTAATTCAATTTTAAAGTTGCGATTTCTAAATGATGTTCAAAGTAGCTTACTTATAATAATATTAATCCTTAAAGAAAAGAATGGCAAAGTCGCAACAGACCTTTAACAAAATTGAAAAAGAAAAAGCCCGTGCCAAAAAGCGCGAGGAGAAACAAAAGAAAAAAGAAGCCCGTAAAGCAGAAGGAGGAAGTGGAGGTATCAAATTTGCCTATGTAGATGCTTATGGCAACTTAACAGATACACCACCAAACCCCGAAGATAATATAGAAGTGGATGCCGAAGACATCGTACTTGGTGTACCTAAAAAAGAGGAAGATGAACAAGAAGACCCAACAAGAAGGGGTAAGGTTTCATTTTATGATAGCTCAAAAGGTTTTGGATTCATCATCGATGCCGAAAACAATGAAAAATATTTCTGTCATGTCAGTGGGTTATTAGACCAAATAGCTGAAAATGACAAAGTGGAGTATGAATTGGAGCGTGGCATGAAAGGTATGAATGCCGTAAAAGTCAAGAAGATTTAAAGGATAGATTTCAATTCTCTCACTTCCGAAGGTTGCATATCTCCCAAAAGATGACATCCAACACGCACTCGGACCAATCTCAATGTGGGAAAACCAACGGCTGAGGTCATCTTACGTACCTGTCTAAATTTACCTTCAGTGACAATGATGGAAACCCATGAAGTCTTGCCGTGTCTACTGTTGCGGATTCTTTTACCTCTATCTGGCAAAGTTGGAATATCGATTTTAATCACTTTACAGGGTTTTGTCATAAAACTCTTTCCTTCTATACTAATATCCAAACCTTGTTGCATTTGAACGATGGCATCGTTGGTTATGATTCCATCTACTTGGGCATAATATTCCTTTTCCACATTGGTTGCACTGATTTCAAAACTAACTTTTCCGTCAGTCGTCAACAACAACAGACCTTCAGAATCCTTATCCAAACGTCCAATGGCCATAATCCCTTTTGGAAACTCATATAAGTCACCTAAAAACTTACTGTTCTGTTGATGCCGAGCATTACTTTCAAACTGACTCAAATAGCCATAAGGTTTATAGATTTTGAAATGATTGTGAATTTTAACTTTAGATGGATTCATTTAATAGCTTATGTACAAATTCTTTAGTTATTTTTTTTCCATTCGCTTTGGTTCTGATGTTATCAAACGAAAATCGGAAATCACATCCAGATTTATAGTCACTACAACCATATGCAGTATTACCTTTGACAATTTTCCCTTTTTTGCATTTTGGGCAGGTTAAATTATCGGCACCCTTAGTTTTAGGCTTTTTAACGACCTTAATTTTTGACTTGTTTTCTGCCGAAACATTTGCTTTTGATACTTCACTACGTACTTCATAGACCAGTTCATCCACCATATGCTTCATATTAGTGATAAATGCTGCCGCACTGTAAATTCCTTTTTCAATATCTTTCAATTGTTTTTCCCATTGACCTGTCAATTCTGCACTTTTCAATAAATCATTTTGAATTAGGTCAATCAACTGAATTCCTGTAGAAGTGGGTAATATCTGTTTTTTATTGCGTATAATATAATTGCGTTTGAAAAGCGTTTCAATGATATTGGCTCGCGTAGAGGGACGACCTATACCATTTTCTTTCATCAAATCCCTTAATTCATCATCATCTATTTGCTTGCCAGCGGTTTCCATAGCACGTAGGAGGGAAGCTTCGGTAAATTGTGCGGGTGATTTGGTGTGTTTTTCGAGGAATGACGGTTCATGTGGGCCTTTTTCACCTTTAATAAATGCAGGGAGTATGGATTCGGCTAGATTGTTGTTGCCAGACAAGGTATCAAACACAACTTTCCAACCTTTGATTAAAATCTCTTTCCCAGTAGCTTTAAAGTTGACATCAGTAACTTTTCCAATTACGGTTGTATTGGATACTGAACAATCCTCATAAAATACTGCAATAAAACGACGTGTAATAATATCATATACCTTTTGTTGATTGGGTTGCAACTGACTTTCAATCCCTGTCGGAATGATAGCGTGATGGTCGGTTACTTTTTTGTCATTGAATACTTTAGTTGATTTCTTGATTTTTTTTCCCAACAGAGGTGTAGTCCATTGCGAATATTGGCTCAGATTTTTCAAAATTCCAGCCACTTTTGGATACAAATCATTTGGAAGGAAGGTGGTATCTACCCTTGGATAGGTGATAACTTTCATCTCATAGAGCGTTTGGGCAATCTTTAAGGTGTCTTCGGCAGAATAACCAAATTTTGTGTTGCAATATACCTGAAGACCTGTGAGATCAAACAATTTTGGAGCATACTCTTTGCCTTTCTTTTTAGTCACGGAAACTACTTCAAATTCATGGCCTTTCACTTTATTGGCTATCGTTTCGCCATCTTCCATCTTCAAAAAACGTCCTTCTTCATAACTGAACAAGACATCACGATACATTGTTTGCAATTCCCAATAGGGTTGTGGCACAAAATTTTCAATCTCCTTGAAACGATTCACCAACATGGCCAAAGTTGGAGTTTGTACACGACCCACGGACAACACTTGTCTATGTCCACCATATTTTAAAGTATATAATCGTGTAGCATTGATGCCCAATAGCCAATCACCAATCGCTCTTGAAAAACCTGCATAGTAAAGATTATCATATGTTGCCGATGGTTTTAGATTGTCAAAGCCTTCCTTAATGGCTTCTGTGGTCAATGAGGAAATCCATAAACGTTTAACTTCGCCTTTGTAATTGGCTTTGCTCAACACCCAGCGTTGTATCAATTCTCCCTCTTGACCAGCATCGCCACAGTTGATAACAAGATTTGCTTTATCCAATAGGCTCTTTATAATCTTGAACTGTTTTTTTACACCTTCATTCTCTACCAATTTGGTCAAAAACTTATCCGGTAGCATTGGCAGATTGTTCAAATCCCAACTTTTCCAATAGGGTTTATAATCATTGGGCTCCAGGAGGGTACAAAAATGTCCATAAGTATAGGTTACAGCATAGCCATTTCCTTCATAATACCCATCATATTTGCTGTTGGCTCTTAACACAGAGGCAATTTCACGGGCAACACTAGGCTTTTCGGCGATACAGATTGTCACTAAATCTTTGGATTTATAGGTTTAAAAGGGCTTGCAAAATACGGAAATTCCAAAAGAATATAAGTTTTTTTTAACAGTAACCCGAAAAGATAATATAGAGGTATTGCCTATATTTAAGACTTGTTTCGTCCAACCAAAATTACCATAATGAAGAAAACACTATTCATGGCCATTATTTTAGGATGTTTTTTTATTCCAACATCCAATTATTCCCAATCCAAAAAGAAAAACAAAAAAAACAATAAAACAGAGGCTGTTGTTCCAATACCTCCAAAAAAGAATGATGTTGCCATCAAGCCTTATGATGAAGTGATTACCAAAGATGCTATTACCGATGAAGGTTTATTCAAAGTGCATAAACTAAAAGAAAAATACTTTTTTGAAATCCCTGATTCATTATTGAATAAGGATATGCTCTTGGTAAGCCGCATTGCCAAATTGCCATCGGGATTGGGAGGTGGTTATACCAATGCAGGGTCTGAAACCAATGAGCAAATGGTGGTGTGGCAACGCTTTCAGGACAAGATACTCATAAAAGTGAAATCTTATAATGCAGTTGCTAATGATAGTCTACCCATCAATATTTCCGTTCGTGCCAACAACTACGAACCAACACTGTATGCCTTTGATATTATCGCATTCAGCAAGGATTCCATGGCAACTGTAATTGATGTTACCAAGTTTTACAGTTCGGATGTCAAAGCCCTCAGTGGATTATCGAGTGAAATGAGAGATACCTATAAAGTGAAGAATCTGGACGATTCCCGAAGTTTCATTACATCTGCAAAGAGTTTTCCATTAAATATTGAAATCGTTCAGGATTTTACCTATAATGCATCAAAACCTCCAGTGCTTCCTGAAACTGAAACCATCAGTTTACAAATGAACCAATCCATGATTTTATTGCCATCAAATCCAATGCAGCCGCGTATTGCTGACCCAAGGGTTGGATGGTTTACGGTCAGTCAGATTGATTATGGAAGTGAAGAATTGAAGTCTGATGAAAGAACATACATTCGTCGTTGGCGTTTGGAACCAAAGGATCCCGAAGCCTATAAAAGGGGTGAATTGGTAGAGCCAATAAAACCCATCGTTTATTATTTAGATCCAGCAACTCCTGAGAAGCTACGTAAATATATTAAACAGGGAATTGAAGATTGGCAAAAGCCTTTTGAAACAGCAGGTTTCAAAAATGCCATCATTGCCAAAGATCCACCGACGGCCGAAGAAGATCCGGAATTCAGTCCAGAGGATATTCGCTATTCAGTAATTCGTTATGTAGCAAGTACCACCAGAAATGCCACAGGACCAAGCGTATCCGATCCACGAACGGGTGAAATCATTGAAAGTGATGTCATTTGGTATCACAACCATCTGCGTTCCTATCGTAATCGGTATCTATTGGAAACTGGTGCTGCCAATCCATCGGCCAGAACATTAAATACCAAAGATGAAGAAATTGGAGAAATGATGCGTATGGTCATAGCTCACGAGGTTGGCCACGCTTTGGGCTTTCCCCATAATATGGGAGCAAGTCATGCTTATGATGTAGAAAGTTACCGAAATGGCGCATTTACACAAGAAAATGGTATTGCCGCAAGTATCATGGACTATGCGCGTTACAATTACATTGCACAGCCAGGAGATACCAATATCAGATTTATCAGAAAGATTGGCCCTTATGATCATTACGCCACCAATTGGGGCTACCGCTGGATTCCGAATGCGACCACAGAGGGCGAACTGCCAACCTTGGATGCATGGATTATGGAAAAAGCAGATGACGACCGCTTTAAATTCGGGAAGCAAAGCAGTAGTTTTGATCCATCGGCACAAACAGAAGACATCGGCAATAATTCCATGAAGGCAAGTACCTATGGGTTTAAAAATATAAAATATGTATCCGAGCATTTACACGAATGGACCAGCGATGTCACCAATAATTATGACGATTTAAAGGAACTTTATGATGAACTTTTGTTCGTCTGGAATCGTTACGTGGGTCATGTCACCACACATATTGGAGGTGTGTATGAAGATACCAAAAAGCCAAGTCAAGGTGGAGTTGTGTACACACCTGCACCCAAGTCAGAGCAACAGGAGGCCATGGCATGGCTGAATGCCAATGCGTTTTCGTCTCCTACATGGTTGTTAGACCTTAAAATTTTACAATCTACAGATTATGCTGGCTATACAGAAACATTCAGAAGATTTCAGGTACGCCATTTGAATAGTATCTTGGATTTTGACACCCTTGGTCGGTTGATTGATGGGGAAGTGGTGAGTGCCGAAAATTATTCAGCCTTGCATATGCTTCAGGACTTGCGCAAAGGTATCTGGAAAGAATTGACTACCAACTCAAAAGTAGACGTTTTTAGAAGAAACTTACAACGTGCTTATATTGAAAGAATGAACTATTTGATGACCGAAGAGCTCAAACCTAACCAATCACGTCAGTATTTCAACGTCAACCAATCCGATATCAGGGCCTTGGTACGAGGGGAGCTCAACACTTTAAAGAACGCCATTAAAGTGGCCAAGAACAATACATCCAATACAGAAACCAAATACCATTATGAAGACGCCATCAAACGCATCGAACTGATTCTTGACCCAAAATAAGAGGGTCTAATTGCTAGATATTTTTAAGAATATTTTAGCAAGAGTTGTCCTCAATAATGCGTAACTTAATGGATATGAAAAAGATAGTATTTATAGGCATAATGGTATTGTTCATAAACTGTGATAGTACCAAGACTTTTACGGAGCAGGATAATCAGGCTTATCAACGCCTTAAAAATCTCGTACAATCCAAAAACTTGGAAATTCATTCCAATTATGCGAAGCCAATGGCCACAAATGCGTTTATGCAAGTAGCAAATACTGGTGCATTGGGCGTGGGCAATACGGCGACCAATATCGATATTTCTAGCAATTCCAATATGCTCAAAATAAAAGGTGACAGCATTCGTGGTTATTTTCCATTCTTTGGTGAGCAGCAATTTGGCGGTGGATATCCGGGAACCAACCATCAAGGAATAGAATTTGACGCTATTCCAGAAAATTATTCGGTTACAGAAAATGATGCCAAACATTCTGTAGAGATTCATTTTAAAATCGATGACCAATACAGGACCAACGAACATTACAATATTTATATCACATTATTTCCAAATAACCGAAGTAGCGTACAAGTTATGTCCACCAATCGAACTTCCATAGAATACACAGGAACACTTTCAGCAACTACTGCAGAGGATAAGAAGACACAATAAGTTGCTATGTTAATAAATAATCTATTTTACATAATATAAATTATAAAACAATTATATGAACCGAAAGCTATTTAAATCGTTCATGATGTCTTCACAAAATACATTTTTAACTCGCCTCTGTTTTTGACTTCTATTTCTCCACGATACTCACACGCAAAATCATCTTTTACAATCTTATAGGTGTTTTCTCCAATATTTATTTTTCCGGGTTCGGACATAGATTCCATTCTCGAAGCAACATTAACGGTATCGCCCCAAATATCATAGGCAAATTTTTTGGTGCCAACAATCCCTGCAACCACTGGTCCAGTATTGATGCCTATACGGATATCAAAAGTTAGTTCGCTTGCCGTTGCATCTTTTTTCGTGTCTTCCACAAAAGCAATGATTTCCATGGCTGCCAAAATCATCCGTTTGGCGTGATCATCCGTTTTGCAATGCAATCCGCCTGCACACATATAGGAATCTCCTATAGTCTTGATTTTTTCCAAACCATGTGTTTCTATAATGGCATCAAACTTTGAAAAGTAAAAACTTACAGTCTCCACCAAAGCTTCTGGAGATAGCTTTTCTGAGTAATTGGTAAAACCCTTAAAATCTGTAAACAATACAGTCACGGAGTCGTATTTTTTGGCTTTTACAGCGCCATTTTGCTTTAATTCGGCAGCGGTTTCCTCGGGAAGTATGTTCAAAAGTAAGCGGTCTGAGTGATCACGTTCTTCTTCGATGATTTTCTTTGTTTTTCGAATAAACGTGTTTCGTCTGTATAATCCTATCGCCATAATACCTATCAAAATCAGGGCAATTGCAGTTGCAATTGCAATATTTCGCTGGTTTTTTCGTCTTTGATCCAGCAAATCGACCTCTATTTGTTTTTGTGACACCTCATGATTGGTTCGCAAATCGGCCATTTGTTGTACAGTTTTTAAGTTGACCAAACTATCGCGATACACAATATAGTCTTTATAATATCGATAAGACATTGCCGAATCTCCCGAATGTTCATATAGTTCGGATATTTTAAGATTGGCATCACTTATTTGCTCCTTTAGACCATATTGTTTAGCAAGTTTGAGGCTTCGTTTTGAATACTCAATGGAAGTCTGCCAATCCCCTTTCTCTAAATAAATATCAGCCATGGCAATAAGGTATACACTTATTGGATAATAATCTTTAGAGGCTTCTAGAATATCAATGGCTTCATTAATGTTTTTTTCAGCCAGTACATTTTTCCCTGTATTAGCATAGACCATGCCTATATTGCCTAAATTATATGCTTTGCCTATGGGATAATTTTCCTGTTCAAAAATTTTGCCCGATTCCTTAAAATACACAAGTGCAGAGTCGTATTTTTTAAATGTGAGTAAAGCATCTCCAGCATTGGAAATGGTGGACGCCAAGGCAATTTTTTCATCATCCTTTTGTCTTAAGGTAGTGATTGCCTTATCATAATAAAGTATGGCGTTTTTCTGATTTCCAGAAATGGTATAAATGTCAGCTATGGAACCATAAACAGTACCTTCCAGTGAAATTTTGTGTTCTTGTTTTGCAATTTCCGCACTTTTAAAAAAAGCTGTAAGTGCTTCTTCCAGATTGCCCATCAATCTATGGGCAGTTCCCTTCTGATAATATCCTTGCGACAGAAATGTGTTTTTTTTTGTTTTCTCCGACAGTTGTATCAATTCCTCAGCAAATTGAAGACTTCGCTGGTTATCGTTTACCTCATTGAATGACAAATTCACCAATAATTCCAATTTATCATCACCAGTTAGGGTATCTGCGAGATATATAGAATAGAGACTATCAGCCACATGCTGCACTTGTGCTTTGGCTGCTATGGCAAGAATCTGAAAAAAGCCTATCACTAAATAATAGGCCATTTTATTACGAATCATAATAATTACATCGTGGATGGAGGTTTAATTTTCATGATAGGATCTTGCGTATAAGGATTGTTGGGAGCGTTCCTCACGGTATAGGTAATACTGTAAGATTGTTCATTTCCTGCAGGAAAATTGCCTACAACGGCCTGCCATGTTCCATCAGATTGCAAGGTAGGATCGGTGCTAAATACATCAGCGCCTCCAGTTTCAGTGATAGCATTGATTTGTATCACATCTTGACTCATTTTCCAGATCATGATATTCCCTGGGCTAACCAAAGTAACGGTATTTTGGTCACCGCCTTCCGTAATGGAAGTGAAACCAGAATCATTGGCCAATGTCGGTGGATACGGATTGTCTGTTGTAGCCCCAATGGTGAGACTAATTTTGGTTGGTGGTGTTGGTCCGCACATAAATTTGTTTTTTAGGATTAATTGTTGATTTGATAATTTATGTTAAGGTAAGAAAATAAAGTCAATTTGGATGTATAATTTGTACGAAACCAGTTAATTAGTGTCCGAATGCATCAATATCATTATCAAAGGCAACTTTTTTTTGTCTTGTTACTTTAAAAAATCCAGACACTTTTAGGAGCTTGGTGATTTATATTCAAAATAACGAGTAGTTCCCAAATCGCCTTCTGGAAGATATCTAAAACCAAGAAACCGAAACCAAGTCATCTGACTTGGATGATCGGACGTAGAATACAACCTACAGGTACAGCCTTTGTAACCGGGAGCTTTTTCCCTCAACAGATTACGCATTTCAAAACTTAACTTCAGTGCGTGTGCCTCCATATGATGACTACCAATAAAGAAAGTCTCATAGATGGCATCAGCAACCTTATAGCAGCCCAGAATGGCAATAGGTTCACCGTCGGAGGTTTTCCATAGTCTGGTGTATCCGTCGGCAACCGATAATTTAAGACGATTATAGATATCGGAAAGCGTATGTTCAAACATATATTTGTCCTGTAACTTCCACTCGCTTTCGGTAAGTTTCCATGGATGTCCTAAAATAAATAAAATGTCCTCTGTACCTATTTCATTATAAAAATTAGACATAGCCTCCCCTTTTTATGTTTGGAATTTAGTAAAAGCAATGTAATACATATTCAATGTGTTTCCAAAAGAAACAAATCATTATCCATAAGAGCTGAGAAACTGACTATGGCCACTCTAATAATCGTAATTCTATTTCAACTCTATCTTTTCTGAGCGTATGCCTACACCAATAACTTTCGCTGGAAATACTCTCAAAAAAGGGAACCACTGAAATAGTCTAAACAAAGAAGGAACTCCTTGCTTTTTCTTATTACTGAGAAAAGGCTGCAGCGACTTATTCTGAATAAGTACTTGTAGAAATTGTGTAAATTTTGTTGGATACATTCTTCTTTTTTGGATTTTTCTTAAATCATTAAGAGTGGGGACACCATTCCGAAGGACAGGAACTAATATATTTGCGGTTGCCACAGCATCTTGAATGGCTAGGTTCACCCCTACTCCACCTATAGGAGACATAGCGTGAGCTGCATCACCTATACAAATTAATCCTTCTGTGTACCATTGTTCTAATCTATCTACTTTGATATCAAGTTTTTTTACATCTTCCATACTGGTAATCTGCATAATTTCATTCTTAAGCTCGGGAATGATACTGATTACTTCTTGTTGAAAATATGAGAGACCTTTCTCTAAAATTTGTTGATATCCTCCTTTTAGCAAGAGATATCCACACTGGAAATAGTCATTACGGTCTATTAAAATTACCAATCCACCATTATTGACATTGATGAAAGGATGCTTTATGTTAGTCTTTGTTTTCACTATTTTAAACCATAGTACATCAATGGGCGAGCCTAGATCATGAACTTTAAACTGTGCTTTATCTCGGGTCATTGAGTGTCGTCCATCGGTACCCACGACAAAATCAGAATAAATGGTCAATTCTCCACTTGGTTTGCGAGCTTTCACACCCGTAATTCTTCCATTTTCTTTCACAAGGTCTACGGCTTCCGTGTCCATCATGAGATGAAAATTCGGTAGTTCGTTTCCCTTTTCAGCTAAAAAATTCAGGAAATTCCACTGGGGAGTAAAAGCGATGTAAGGTGTTAAGATATTCAAACGTGAAAAATCTGCAATGGTTATTTCTTTATTACCAAATACTGCTGTCAATTTATCAGTATTATCATGTGGAATTTTCAAGAAATCATCAAGAATACCAAGTTGATTCAGAATTTTCATGGTTGAGGGATGGATAGTATCTCCTCTGAAATCACGAAAAAAATCGTTGTGTTTTTCCAATACAACGACCTCGACACCAAACTTAGCCATAATATAACCTAGCATAATTCCTGCTGGGCCACCTCCTACGATACAACATTTAAAATGATTTTTCATTTAATTTTTGTCGGTTTATAATGCCCTTTGTTGTACTATACGCTGTTGAATAGCGTTTCACTAATAATAGACTTCACATATAAATGAAATTCTTGGAAAATCTGTTTTTAGTTTTGACATCCTTTCTTCAATAGTTACTATCGGATTATCGTTAATACAAATTTCTTTTATTCTATTTAAATTAGAAATAGTTTGAGGTAACTCAATTATTTGGTTTTTCATCAAAAAGATACAACACACATTTTCTAATTCACCAATTGATTTGGGGAGTGTCCTTAAGTTGTTTTCATGTAAATCAAGAATACCTAGTTTTTTTAAATTAGAGATTTCTTTTGGTAATTCAGATAGTTGATTACCAGCTAGATTTAAATCATGTAAGTTTTCTAGATCAAATAATGCGTTATCAATACTTTTGATCTTATTGTCAGCTAAACTTAGCCAAGTCAGATTGTCAAGTTCTTTGAATGATTTGGGAATTTTTTCAATAAGATTACTATTGGCCCAAAATTGTCCAAGATTTTTTAGTTCACCGATTTTTGATGGTAAATATGTGATTTTATTATAACTAATAATTAAATGATAGAGATTTTTTAGATTAGAAATAGATTTGGGCAATTCCTTTAATTCATTATCAGAAACATCAAGTTGAATAAGGTTTGATAAGTTTCCAATGGAGTTTGGTAATTGGTTCAGTTTATTTCCATTAAGTATTAAATATTCTAATTTTTCAAAATCGCCAATGAAATCTGGTAGGCTTGTGATGTTAGAGTGAACTATATGTAATTCTTTTAATCTTTTAAATTTTAAAAGAGATTCTGGGATGTTATTCACACTTCTTAACTTCAGAATAAATACCATTTCTGGATTCTTTAAACCATCTTCAATAGAAGTGTACGTTTTATCAATTTGTGCATATGAAGCATTAAAACAGATAATAATCAGAAGCAATAATTTCTTTTTCATTTAAGCTTTTTAAAAATGTTTGCTAACGTGTTTGTATATGAACAGTTGGGGTTTTTATACCCTAACTTTTCGGTTTAGTAGCGACCTTTGTTTTATGTTCATAATTTCGATTTATCACTTTCGCTCCAATTGTTTACCGTCATTTTTAGCTGTAGCTCTTTTTCATTCGTCATTTTATGAATTTTTCAAATGTTGTTCCATTAAATCTATATGCTCCGTTTTCGTGAGTCCCAAGCCAAAGGTCTCCGTTGTTGTCTTTGTATATGCTAAATAAAGGAATCTGTTTGGAATTTTCTTGAATTGGATACTGTGTAATTTTAGTTCCGTCATGTTTCCAAACACCGTCACGATAGGTTACAAACCATAAATCATTATTGTCATCTATTACACATGATAGATACTCATCCAAATTGCTGTTCTCTTTCCGGTCTAAACCACCAATGCTTTCGTGTCTTGTGTAAAATTTATTGCTATTCAATGTCGTGCTGTCGTATATACTATAACGATATTCCGTATTGAACCAAAAGTCACCATTTTTATCTTCCAAAATCGAACGCACTCCGTTGGCACCTTCGTTACGAAATTCTGTCACATCTTCTTCAGTTATCCAGTCAAAAGATTTTCCATCGTATCGGCAAACACCAACAGGGTTTGTGCCAAACCAAACATTTCCTTTCTGGTCTTTATAAATGCTATAAACATCAAATGGATTCGATAAATTCGGTGGTTTAGGCAACTTTAATTCATATAAAGTAATTCCATCATAACGATATACTTTTCCGGTATTTCCATAAGAATATTTAAACCACATATCCGTTGGTTCAAGTTTCCATTTTTCACTTGGGACTGCTGTTAAGGTCGTAAAAGTATTTCCGTTGAATTTTGATATTGCAGACGTTGCGTTTGCACTGACAAAATAAATGTTACCTGAATTATCCTCCTTTATTTCATCTATTCTGTTGTTAATCAATCCATGTTCTGTTGTATAATTTACTATTTCTTTACCATCATATTTATAAACTCCCGTTTCCCAACTTCCGAACCAGTAAACATGTCTAGTCCTGAAATATGGCTACAGGTTAAAAATTGATTTACGCTGTTTTTAAATATACCATATTGGGTGTTCTATAGTCTAAAGATAAATGTAATCTTATTTGGTTGTATAGATTAATAGCACTTTTTGTGGCTTTTTTCGCGTGTTGTACGCTATCAAAGGTCTGGTCAAGATAAAACTCGTCTTTTAGGATGCCGTTTACACGTTCAGCAATAGCGTTTTCGTAGCAATGATTTTCTTCTGTCATACTAATTTTGATGTTTTTTCTCTTTAAAATTTGCGTATATACATTGCTACAATATTGTATTCCTCTATCCGAGTGATGTATTAGGTTCTCTGTGTTTTTGGCTTGATATAATGCTTTTTTAAGCGCTCTGACACAACCACTAAGTTCAAGACTATCACTAAGGTCATAACCTATTATTTTTCTGGAATACATGTCGGTTATAAGCGCTAAATAACAAAATCCTTTTACAGTTCTGATGTATGTAATATCAGATACCCAAACCTGATTAGGTCTATTAACAAGTACATTTTTGATGATGTTTTTATGTTTGTAGAACCTATGAAAAGAGTTGGTAGTTCTGTAGCTGGGTTTCTTTCTGGTTATAAGCATATTGTGTTTTCTAAGGATGTTAAAAAGCGAGTCTCTACCTACCTTAAGGTTAGCTCTTTCAAATTCATTTTTCAAGGATATTTTAAGTTTTCGCACACCTTCTCTGGGCAAGGATCTGCGTTTTTGGTTGACGATTTGTATGACCTGTTGTTCAATTTTTAAACGTTTGTCAGCTCTATATTTATACTTGTAGTATGCATCACGTTTAAGCCCGAAAGACTTACAAATAGTTGTCAAAGACGCAAATCCTTTAGCTTTGTCTTTAGTTTTATTTACCGCTCTATATTTAGCTTTTTTTTTAGTTCAGCAACAGATTTATAGCCAAGATCTTCGGCAGCAACTTCCAGGTATGAATCTTGAATCATTGCATCTAAGTCTTTCTTTAACAACAATTTTTTTAGTTGTTCAATCTCTTTTTGAAGTTCTTTAATGCGAGTTATTTCGTCTTTGGTCTTCACGGTTATTCTGGTGTTCATAAGGTCTTTACGGTTGTACTTTCTGATCCATTCATTAATGGTCGTTGGATTAATTCCATAAGCCTTACCTAATTGATACTTGTTCAGTTTTCCGGTTGTAAGTTCGTCCAGAATTTTCAGTTTGAAAGGTTCTGAATACCGTCTGATTACTTTGTCATTTTTGTACATAATGTTTAGAATTATGTAGCCTTTATTCAGGACGGGGCAAAATTGGGTACAACGGTCTTGTGTATGGCTCGTTGCGGGAAATCCGCGAGGATTTTCCGCCGTAACAGAAAGATAGCAAATTGCAATGAATTCCGATTAGGAATTCAGCCGCAATGAGCTATACACGGTGTTAGCCACTGGCTTTTGTTCCTTTTACAATGAAGTGAGTACTTATTCCAATTATGGATTCAGCTTTCTCAACTTTTGAAATGTAGTCCATTAATTCACTCAACTTATTTTGCTCGTTGACTACATTATTCAAATTTTTATGCATCCATCCTGGACCCTCAACTGCAATACATTCCACTTCTGTAAATCCAGCTTCCTTGGTTTCCTTTGTCAATTGTTTTGGTTCCAAGAATATGGAAGTTGTAAAGTATGTTGAATTGTCAACTGTATTTCTGTGTTGTCCGTCAATTAAGTCTTGGTCAATTATGGGTTTAAATTCGTCAACTTCTATCATTCCGTCAAATAGTCCTGATTGAATGAAAGAGACGTATTTACTAATTCCTGCCGAGAGAAGAATTCCTCCTTTTTTTAATGTTCGGAAAAGTTCTTTAAACGCTGTTTTTCGTTCGGTAAGTTCTGTCAAATGGTAAAAAGGGCCGAAACAGATAATCAGGTCATAAGTATTTTCATTGGCAGTTAAGTTTCTTACGTCGCCGACCTCGATTGATTTAAGTGATTTACATTTAGGATTGTCCTTTGCAATTTCGATTAGGTTTGGCATTGGGTCGACCAAACTCACATAATGTCCCAAGTCAGCAAGCCAATATGAGTATTTTCCTGTCGCACCACCAATATCCAAAATTCTCATCTTATCATTTTTAAGATATCGATTGATAATTTGTTTCGACCTTTCAAATTCAAGAATTCCCTTGACTCGGTCAAGTCTTCCGTCTTCGTTTATTTCTTTATAGTGGTCATATATTTCTTTCGGTAGTTTCATTTTTTTGCTTGTGGCTAACGGTCGTGTATATGGCTCGTAGCGTGCAAATTAGCGATAACTATTCGGTTGAGCACGAGCCGAATTTTTTAATTTTCTTATTACCTTTTTTTATCAATAAGCCAAATTAAAAAATTTGGCGGACTTGCAAATATGCCTTAAATTTGATTAAGCAACTAACTAGCTATGAGCTATATACGTTGTTGTAAGTAGTGCTTTTTTCGTTCACTTA
>JAWKNA010000008.1:0-215767 GCA_041391925.1 Gelidibacter sp.
TCCCAATCTGTTATTGAACTCTGCCGCATCATCGGTTACTTTTCTGATACGCAAATCTTTGGTAAACTGAATCAAGGTTTCTGGAGTAATCTGTTGTTCAGCGTCGCTCCAGGCATTATCAGGGTCATAATGAGTCTCAATCATCAATCCGTCATAGTTCAAATCGAGTGCCGTTTGGCACAATTCAAACAAGATATCACGTCTTCCAGCGATGTGAGATGGATCTAGAATCAACGGTAAATCCGGAAAACGGTTTTGAAGATCAATCGCAATCTGCCATTCCGGATTGTTTCTGTAACGTGTTTTTTCATAGGTGGAAAAGCCTCTGTGAATCACGCCAAGGTTTTTGACATCCGCAGTGTAAAAGCGCTCAACTGCTCCCAGCCACAATGATAAATCAGGATTTACAGGATTTTTTATCAATACCGTTTTATCAGTTCCTTTTAAAGCATCTGCAATTTCTTGAACGATAAATGGGCTGACAGTAGTGCGAGCGCCAATCCACAGAATATCAATGTCGTGTTGCAATGCCAAATCAACATGGTTTGCGTTGGCAACTTCAGTTGTTGTCATCATTCCAGTTTCCTCTTTCGCTTTCTGAAGCCATTTTAGGCCCAAAGCTCCAACACCCTCAAAGTTGCCCGGTCTTGTGCGAGGTTTCCAAATACCTGCTCTCAACACAGTGGCATCACTATCCTTTAATTGATGTGCAATTTTTAATACTTGTGCTTCCGTTTCGGCACTGCATGGTCCTGCAATTACCAAAGGATGGTCCAATCCAAAATTGTCCAACCAGGTTCTTAATTCTTTTTTATTTTCCATAGTCTATTAAAATTCCAAATTCCAAGCTTCATTTATCAATATATAAAGTTGGAATTTGTATGTGTATTCTTTTATTTAATGTCCAATTCCGTTTAAAATATCTTTAATGTGATTTGTATTTTCCATTTCATTGAAAATGGCATCAAAATCATTACGCTGCATCATTTCTTTAAAATTTGTCAAATTGCTGATATATTCCTCCAAAGTTTCAAGTACATTGTTTTTATTCTGTTTAAAAATCGGTGTCCACATGGCTGGAGAGCTTTTTGCGAGACGTACTGTACTTGCAAATCCACTACCTGCCATATCAAAAATATCGCGTTCGTTTTTTTCTTTTTCAATTACTGTTTTTCCGAGCATAAACGAACTGATATGCGAGAGATGGGAAACATAGGCAATATGTTTGTCGTGCGCTTCTGGATGCATGTAACGAATGCGCATTCCCAAATCTGAAAAGAGTTTCAAGGCTTTTTCCTGTAATTTGAAAGCTGTTTTCTCCACCTCACAAATGATGATGGTTTTGTTTTTATACAAACCCTTCATGGCAGCTTTAGGCCCTGAAAATTCGGTTCCTGCAATCGGGTGCGTTGCCAAAAAATTGCGTCGCCTTAGATGATTATCAATGAGTTTGCATAAAGGAAATTTTGTTGATCCAACATCCATTACCAACGTTGTGTCAGATATAGCCTCCAAAATTCTGGGCAATTCAATCACTGCAGCGTCTACAGGAATTGAAAGAATGACCAAATCTGCGAGGTGCAAATCATCATAAGTGGCCTTGGCATCTATCAAGTTTAAATCGATGGCAGCATCCAAATGAGCAGAATTATGGTCGATTCCAAATAATTTGGCTTTTGGATACTTTTGCCTAATATCCAATGCAAAACTCCCGCCAATCAAACCAATTCCTATGATATATATATGTTTCATATTTAATTTACTCTTGCAATTGCCTGTTGAAAATCTTCGGTTGAAGCACACAATGACAATCTGATATACCCTTCGCCTTTAGAACCGAAAATAGTTCCTGGAGCTACGAAAATGGATTTTTTCTTTAATAATTCGTCGATAAAGTCTTCGGAATCGGACCCTTTAGGCAATTTTGCCCAAACAAACATGCCTGCTGAATCTTTACTGTAAGTACATTTTAATGCATCAGCCAATTGCCAAGCGAGTTCACGACGCTCTTCATAAACACTATTTAAACTTGTAAACCACATCTTGGAGCTTTTCAATGCTTCAACTGCACCTTTTTGGATACCGTAGAACATTCCGGAATCCATGTTGCTTTTCACTTTTAAAATTGCATCGATATATTCCATATTTCCTGCTACCATTCCTACTCGCCAACCAGCCATATTGAATGTTTTGCTTAAGGAATTCAATTCCAAACAGTAGTCTTTGGCATTAGGATATTTTAAAATACTTCTTGGAAATTCATTCAAGACAAAACTGTAGGGATTGTCGTTGACCACCAAAATATTGTTGCGCTTGGCAAAAGCTATGATATCCTGAAATGCTTTGTTGGAAGCCATAGCTCCTGTCGGCATGTGAGGGTAATTGACCCACATCAACTTCACTTTGTCAAGATTCAACTTTTCCAATGCCAAAAAATTGGGCTCGTATCCATTCCGTTCAATTAAATCATAATATCGTGGTTTTGCATTCAAAAGCTTGGTTACAGATGCATAAGTGGGATACCCAGGATTGGGAATCAGTACTTCATCACCTTCATTCAAAAAAGCCATTGAAATGTGTAGAATCCCTTCCTTGCTGCCCATCAAAGGAAGTATTTCCCTTAAAGGACTCAAAGCCACCCCGTAATTTTCCTTGTAAAATGCAGCCATCGCTTCCCTTAATTCGGGTAGCCCTATATAGCTTTGATAAGCATGCGCCGAATCATCTTGCAAACTATTCTTTAGTACCTCAATAACACGTGGTGAAGGCGCCATATCCGGACTTCCGATTCCTAAATTGATAATAGGCTTGCCATGTGCCTTTAACAGGTTTACTTCTTTCAGCTTCTTAGAAAAATAGTATTCTTCAACGTTGTTTAATCGGTTAGAGGGTTGAATCATGATTTTGCACTTTTATATTCGCCTAATATTTTAAATTCTTGAGCCATGATCTCAATAATTGATTTGGCCTTTTTATAGTTTTTGTAATCTTCAAAAGTGACATCCACAAAAAAAGCATACATCCAAGGTGTTTCAATTTTTGGCAATGATTGGATTTTTGTCAAATTCAATTTACAATCGCTCAAAATGTTCAATACACTTGCCAAACTTCCTCTTTTATGTTCCAATTCAAATTTAAGCGAGGCTTTGTTGATGTCTTTTTCAGCAATTTCAGAATTTGTTGTTTTGACGATGACAAAACGGGTTTCGTTGTGCTTGATAGTCTGTATACTTGCTGAAATAATCTCTAAATTAAACAATTCGGCAGCCAATTGACTTGCTATAGCTCCAACATTTTTTAATCTTTGATGCTGAATACGCTGTGCCACTTCGGCAGTGTCCTTATCCTCAATGAGTTTGATGTGTGGATGTTTTTTAAAAAATTCTTTGCATTGCAAAAGTGCCATAGGATGCGAATGAACCTCCTTAATATCCTCAATGTCTTGACCTGGAAATGCCATCAAATGGTGCTGGATATCAAGATAATGCTCACCAATAATATGCAGGTTATTACGGTCAATCAATGCATAATTTGGAATGATGGAACCAACGATTGAGTTTTCAATTGCCATGATGGCAACATCGCTTTCCTTTTTAAGCAAACTATCTACCAATTTGTCAAATGACATATATTCGTTCACTTTCACCGAATGATGAAAATATTCTTGGGAAACGATGTGATGAAACGATCCAATAATTCCTTGTATCCCGACGGATGTTATCAACATTTGACTGAATGTTTAAATTAAAAAAGTCCCGATTTTCACCGAGACTTATATTAAAATTTATGTTTTATAAATTATACATACAACGTCTCGTTTCTTTTGCTAAAAAAGAAATAGAACCAATTTTGATATGTATAATTTGCTGTTATCATTATTTGTGTAGCTAAAGTAACCAATAAATCCAAAAAACAAAATCTTTTTTCAATCTTTTGATCCTATTACGATTTTGGGATTCGTCGGGATGATTATTATTGTTTATTTTTGAATAAATATATCTGACACATGTCAATCGAAGTTGAAAATTTATCAAAAGTTTATGGCGAGCAAAAAGCCTTGAACAATATATCGTTTAAAGTAAATAAAGGAGAAATTGTTGGTTTTTTGGGTCCGAATGGTGCAGGAAAATCAACTATGATGAAGATTTTGACTACTTACATCGACGCCTCGGAAGGCGTTGCAAAAGTGAATGATTTTAATGTTAAAACGAATGCTCCGAGTGTGCAAAAAGTTGTTGGGTATTTGCCAGAACACAATCCATTATATTTGGAAATGTACGTGAAGGAATATCTGGCTTTCAATGCAGGAGTTTATAAAGTAGATAAAAGTCGCATTGATGAAATTATTGAATTGACTGGTTTAACACCAGAAACTCATAAAAAAATTGGACAGCTTTCAAAAGGTTATCGTCAACGCGTTGGGTTGGCAAATGCCTTATTGCACAATCCTGATGTGTTGATTTTGGATGAGCCGACCACAGGGTTAGATCCAAACCAATTGGTGGAAATTAGACATTTAATAAAAAATGTTGGTCAAGAAAAAACGGTTTTTCTTTCGACCCATATTATGCAAGAAGTAGAAGCCATGTGCGATAGAGTGATTATCATCAATAAAGGTGTCATCGTCGCTGACAAAAAGCTGAAAGACCTGAAAGCCGACCAAGCCCAAATCATCGAAGTGGAATTTGATTACCGCGTGGAAGATGTGCTTTTGAACAAATTAAAACACGTTACCTCTGTTAAAAATGTCCACGATTTCATGTATGAATTGACCTTTTCCACCAAAGAAGACATGCGTTCCGAAGTATTTGATTTTGCACATGATAACGGTTTGAAAATTCTTCAATTGAACCAAAAAAACATGAATCTGGAGAGTTTATTTAGGGAATTGACTGCAAATTAGATATAAGATTCAAGATTTCTTAATCTTGAATAATTAATTGCCCTGTGTAAAACTGTTGGACATCCACAACAGGCGGTTCGTTCACCAAAATCACATCGCCTGTACTTCGAATTTCTCCAGTGATGGATTGTTGCGGATCTAAAATCATATCATTACTGCTTCGCTGAAAAATCTCAATAGTTTGGGCAACAAGGTTTTGTCCTTCAAAACGACCATCCCCAGAATAAAAACCAACAAATAAATCGGTCACACTTCCACTGATAAAAATATTGGAAAGTCCATTGGTGGCCACATTCATGGAATTACAATTCACTTGCAAGTTAAAATCACCATCGGTATGGAACGAATCTTCATCTGCCAAATCTTCAGAAATCAAATTCAAAGTTGGAAAATTCAGAAAACCATTGCTGCTGACAGGCAATCCAGAACTATTTCTAATCTCTGACAGATTTGGAGTACTCACGTAAATTTTTGTTAGTCCATAATCACGCGTCAGATTGCAGGCGTTTTCATTTTTTAGAATCAATCTGCCTTCTTCGACACTTATTTTGATGTCATCCATCAAATATTCACCGGTTTCAACCACAATACTTTGCGTATCATCTTGAGTAATAATCAACTCGATACGTTCGAAAACGGTAATTTTATCAAAAATTGATACATTAAATTCTTGTTGAATTATATCTCCTGCATTTTGAAAACAATCAGGTACTTTGTCCCCATTACACGCAAACAACAAACAAACTGATAGTATGTAGAATATTTTTTTCATAATCTAACTCCAATGCCAAATTCAACTGCTTCTGCTTTAGCGCCATGCGCGTGCACAGTAACCGCTCCAAAAAAAGTATCTCCAAAATAGCGCTGTAATCCGATTCTATTATAAACACGCCCTTCAAAATCATATGGATAATATACATAATAGCCCAATTGTGTGATAAATGAAGTTTTATTTATGAAGAGTTCATGACCAACAAAAATCCCAACACGCTTCCAATCTTCATTCCCACTGACATCCAATTCGGGAAACGCAACGGAATAATAATAAATCAATTCCTTCAAAAATTTCGCCAAAAACACATCGGTTCCAACTTGCACTGCGCTTTTGCGGTTCAAACGTTTATCAGCATAACCAGAAAACACATAAAATGGAAATTGTCCCATACCATTCACATCACTTTCGTTGACACCAGTACGGAACGCAAAATTGTATTTAATTGGTTCAGTGAACTTTTTTTCTTCGGAAGAAGGAATATACTCTGGTTTGTTCTCGTGGTCAAATAAATAATTTGCTCCAACATTGAAAGCAAAGGTGTTTGTGGAATTATTAGGCGCTTTCACATTCGCATTTGAATAATGAATGATGGAAATTCCCGCCTGAAGTCCAAATCCTTCAAATAAATTTTCCTTTTTATAATTGAATTGTAGATACGTTGAACTCAATAAATCGGAGCCATAGGCATTGTTGATGTAATTATCATACTTGTCATAAGGTTTTGTGGCATACGCAATACCTTGACCAATGCGAAACATCAGGCTGCGTTTCAAAAAATAGAAATTGAAGTGTGCGTACACGCCGTGATTTTCACCCAAATAATAGTTTTTCATATCTTGGTATGAATATGAAAATCCCCAATCTGGATAGTTGTAGCGACTTTCCCAATCCTTGAATCCGTAGGTTTTTTTGTTGAAGCTTAAGATAAGCCCTGTCGGATGGTCGGTAATTAAATGAGCAATGTCTGGATTGTGCTCCAAAATAGTGCCGTGGAAAAAACTCGCGTCAATTTCGAACGACTTCTTCCCATCCTGCGACATTACAGTCAAAGAAAAAAGGACAAACAAAACGACCAGTATTTTTTTCATTCAAAGGGCTTTCTCACAAAAGTAGTAGAATAAATTGGATAACGGATTATTGAAGTCGTTGCAAAGCACCTTCGAGCAGTTTAAAAATCGTCTCGATGTCTTCTTTTTTCGCGGTTCCTACTGATAAACGAAACCAATTGGAATCATTGGAAGCTCCAAACGCATAAAATGGCACGACTGCCAATTTCGCTTCCTGCAACAAATAACTGGTAACATCTTGAATAGAAGTCAAGCGTTTTCCTAAATCGGTGACTTTGTCAACCAAATCAAATTGAACCGTCAAATACAATGCAGCTTCTGGTTGAATGGCTTTCACGGGAAATCCTGCATTCTTCAAACGTTCGAAACCATCATAAAACGCTATCAAGCGGTAATTCAGTTCGGTTTTGATGTGATTGATATATTTTGTGACGGCTTCAGCTTGGTTTAGAAAATCTGCCGTTGCGATTTGTTCAGCCTTCGGAGCCCAAGCACCAATATGGCTCAACATTGCCTTCATTTTTTCAATAACGTGTAGAGGTCCAAATGCCCAACCAACACGAACTCCGGTCGCTGCAAAAGCCTTTGAAATTCCGTCAACAAAAATGGTGTAATCACGAATTTCGGGTACCAAACTCACTGGATTGTAATGCTCAATTCCGCCGTACGTCAATTGCCAATATATTTGGTCGTACAGCAAAAACAAAGGCTTTTCACCAGCATCGGCACGTCTGTGGTTTTCGTCCACAATCAAATTTGAAATCTCCAACAATGTTTCCTTGTCGAATGTGGTTCCTGTAGGATTCAGTGGCGAACACAATGAAATCAAATTTACTTGGTTGAGGTAAGGTTTGATGTCTTCAGCCGTAGGCATAAATTTGTTTTCAGGCTTTGTTTCAATAACAATACCTTTATTTCTTGCCAAATAGGTGTAGGCATCATTGTTCCAAGAGGGCACAGGATACAACACCGTATCGTCAATGTCTAATATCGTTTGGTAAATTGCATAAATCAACGGCCGTGCTCCACCAGAAATCAAGATTTCATTAGGCTGATATTGAAGCTCTAGATGACTTGCCAAATAATCAGACACACTTTTTCGGAGAGATTCCATCCCATTTGCAGCAGGATAATTGGTCTCGTGGTTTTCATAAGCATCAACAATCGCTGATTTTAATTCTGAAGGAATCGGAAAAATGCTTGGGTCAAAATCGCCGATGGTCTGATTATAGACTACTTCACCTTGCGCTTTCATTGCATTGACCTCTCCTGCGATTTTGATGATTTCAGAACCTTTTAAACCTTCTGCTAACTGGGATGTTTTCATGGGTATGCGACAACTTAAATTTGTTGCAAAAGTACGGTTTTATTCACTATTAAATGAACGCAAAACACGAGTTTTTGAACTAAAACACTTTTGATGCGATAGTTCGGATATTCTCACTTTTCCCCATCGAATAATAGTGAAGCACAGGAATTCCAGCCTGTTGAAGTTCTTTTGATTGATTGATGCACCACTCGATACCGACTTCGCGAACCTCATCATTATTTTTACATTTGATGACTTCCAGAATCAATTCTTCTGGTAAATCGACGTGGAATCGATGCGGAATCAAGTTGAGTTGTTTTTTGGTGGCAATTGGTTTCAAACCAGGAATAATTGGAACCGTAATGCCTTCGTTTCGGCATTTTTTGACAAAATCGAAGAACTTTTGGTTGTCAAAAAACATTTGGGTTACAATATATTCTGCACCATTTTTGATTTTCTTTTTCAAAAAATGAATGTCGCTGTCCAAACTTGGTGCTTCCATATGTTTTTCTGGATAAGCTGCAACTCCTATGCAAAAATTTGTTTTGGATGAATTCTGAAGTTCTTCATCTAGATATTGCCCATCGTTCAAAGCTTGAATCTGTTTTACCAATCCGTTGGCATATTCGTGACCTTCCTTTTCCGGTCTGAAATACGTTTCATTCTTTACGGCATCACCTCGAAGTGCCATCACATTCTGAATTCCAAGGAAATCCAAGTCAATCAGGAAATTTTCGGTGTCTTCTTTTGTAAATCCGCCACACAAAATATGCGGAATGGCATCAACCTTAAATTTATTTTGAATGGCTGCACAAATTCCAACAGTTCCAGGACGCTTTTTCACGACCTGCTTTTTCAGCAAACCGTTTTCTTGTTCCTTAAACACATATTCCTCCCGATGATACGTCACATCAATAAACGGTGGCTTAAACTCCATCAATGGCTCAATATTCTCAAAAATTGAATTGATGTGCTGCCCTTTTAAAGGTGGTAAAATTTCAAATGAAAATTGAGTAGCTCCGTTTGCTTTTTTGATGTGTTCAGTTACTTTCATAGGCCTCCTAAATCCTCCAAAGGAGGACTTTTATTTACTATTTATAAAATTGACCCATAAAATTCCTTCCCTTTGGGAAGGTTAGGATGGGCTTTCAAGCCATCAAGTATGCAGCAAATAATGAAATTATCGTGATTACTATAAGTTGGATAAAAAACCGAAGTTCTATACTTATTTTCCTCATCTTTTTCGTAATTTATTTTCACTGCAACATTACGACTTTTAATATGTTTTAATTTTAATTTATGTTCAACTGTCTGTTAATTTTCGGCCAAATTTGGACTTAACCATTTTTCTGCTTCTTCAAGTGTTATTTGACGTCGCTCTGCATAATCCTTCAGCTGGTCTTCGGCAATTTTTCCAAGTCCAAAATATTTAGCTTCAGGATTTGCAAAATAATAACCGCTCACACTTGCCGCTGGCCACATCGCAAGACTTTCGGTCAATTCTACACCAATATTTTCCTTCACTTTAAGCAATTCCCAAATGGTTGGTTTTTCCAAATGGTCAGGACAAGCAGGATAGCCTGGCGCTGGGCGAATGCCTTTGTAATCTTCCTTAATCAATTCTTCATTGGTCAAGTTCTCGTTTTTGGCATAGCCCCAATAATTGGTTCTAACTTCCCTGTGTAAATATTCGGCAAATGCCTCCGCCAAACGGTCTGCCAAAGCCTTTATCATAATGGAATTATAATCGTCATTGTTTTTCTCAAACTGCTTTGCCAATTCATCCGTTCCAAAACCTGTGGACACACAAAATGCACCAATATAATCTTGTTTTCCAGAAGATTTTGGCGCAATGAAATCTGCCAAGGCGATGTTTGGAACACCTTCACGTTTTTTGGATTGCTGGCGAAGCGTAAGAAACTTTAAAGAGTTTTCGACTGCGCTCGAACTGACAGATGCATCAACTTCGATATCATCATCATTGACTGCATTTGCTGGAAATATTCCGAATACGGCTTTGGCCTTCAACAATTTTTCATCCAAAATTCGCTGCAATAGATTTTTGGCATCCTTAAACAAATCTCTAGCTTGCTCACCAACTACTTCATCCTCCAAAATATCTGGATAACGTCCGTGCAAATCCCAACTTCTGAAAAACGGGCTCCAATCGATGTAATCTTCCAATTTTTTCAAATCGAAATCCTCTAAAACCTGAATTCCCAATTGACTTGGCTTTACTATTTCTGAAGCATTCCAATCAATATGAAATTTATTTTGACGCGCCTCTTCGATGGATACATATTCCTTTTCCTTACTTCGATTTAAAAATTGCTCTCGGAATTTATCGTATTCCTCACGAATCTGTTCTTTATAGATTTTATTATTCTTTTGAAGCAAATTTCCAACAACTGTCACCGCTCTCGAGGCATCATTGATATGAACAACACTATGATTGTAAGTTGGCGCAATTTTCACGGCAGTGTGTGCTCGAGACGTGGTGGCACCACCAATAATTAGTGGAATGTTGAAATTTTTCTTTTCCATTTCTTTTGAAACATACACCATCTCATCCAAAGATGGGGTTATCAATCCGCTTAAACCGATGATATCCACATTTTCGGCAATGGCTGTCTCGATGATTTTTTCAGGTGGAACCATCACACCCAAATCCACAATTTCATAATTGTTGCAACCCAAAACGACACTCACAATATTTTTTCCGATATCGTGAACATCACCTTTTACAGTTGCCATTAAGATTTTTCCGGCAGATTGAGATTTTCCATCCTTTTGTGCTTCAATATATGGCTGCAAATAAGCCACCGCTTTTTTCATCACACGAGCAGATTTTACAACTTGTGGAAGGAACATTTTTCCGCTGCCAAACAAGTCGCCAACCACGTTCATCCCAATCATCAAATGACCTTCGATGACCTCAATCGGTCGTTCTACCGTAGTTCTAGCCTCTTCAACATCATCAATTATATAAGTGTCAATGCCTTTCACCAAAGCGTGTGTAATTCTATCTTGAAGTGGCTCATTTCGCCACTCCTGAACCGATACTGATTCATCTTTTTTGTTGTTCTTGACCGTTTCAGCAAAATCCAACAAGCGTTCCGTGGCATCATCTCTTCTATCAAAAAACACATCTTCAACTAATTCCAACAGCTCTTTGTCAATTTCGTCGTAAACCTCCAACATCGCAGGATTGACGATACCAAGATTCATTCCGTGTTGAATGGCGTGATACAAGAATGATGCGTGCATCGCCTCTCGAACAGTGTCATTTCCTCTAAACGAAAAGGATACGTTGCTGACACCTCCAGAAACATTGGCATACGGCAGATTCTCACGAATCCATTTGGTGGCATTGAAGAAATCAAGTGCATTTTTGCGATGCTCTTCCATACCTGTGGCGACAGGAAAAATATTTGGGTCAAAAATGATGTCCTGCGGTGGAAAGTGGACAATGTCCACTAATATGTTATAAGAACGTTGACAGATTTCTATTCTGCGTTCGTACGTATCTGCTTGACCATCTTCGTCAAAAGCCATCACAATGACAGCTGCACCATAACGTTTTACCAATTTTGCGTGATGGATAAAGGCTTCTTCACCTTCCTTTAAACTGATGGAATTAACGACCGATTTCCCTTGAACTACCTTCAATCCAGCCTCTATGATTTCCCATTTGGAGCTGTCAATCATAATTGGGATTCGAGAAATATCAGGTTCCGAAGCAATCAAATTGAGGAATGTGGTCATCGCGTGAACGCCATCCAACATTCCTTCATCCATATTGACGTCGAGAATTTGTGCGCCACCATCTACTTGGTGCCTAGCAACTTCGAGCGCTTCTGAATATTTTTCTTCTTTGATTAATCTTAAAAATTTTCTAGAGCCAGTAACATTAGTTCGCTCTCCGACATTAATAAAATTACTTTCAGGTGTTACTACGAGTGGTTCTAGTCCCGAAAGGATTAAATATTTCTTACAATCACCTTCCGCCATTATGCAAATACTTTTAGTTCTCTTGGTTTATAATTTTTAGCCACATCAGCAATTGCCTTGATATGGTCTGGCGTTGTGCCGCAACAACCACCAATGACATTAATCAAGCTATCCTTTAAATAATCTTCCACAAGAATTTGCATTTGTTTTGCTGATTGGTCGTATTCTCCAAAGGCATTTGGAAGCCCAGCATTTGGATAGGCAGATGTGTAGAATTCCGTTTCGTGTGACAAACGTTGTAAATAAGGTTTTAGTTGTTCTGCACCTAGAGCGCAGTTAAAACCAACACTCAACAATGGCACGTGAGACACCGAAGCCAGAAACGCTTCAACCGTTTGACCTGAAAGTGTTCTTCCTGACGCATCTGTTATAGTCCCGGAAACCATCACAGGAATATCAATTTGCCGTTCTTCCTTGACTTCTTCAATGGCAAATAAACAGGCCTTTGCATTGAGTGTATCAAAAATAGTTTCCACCAAAAGGACATCCACACCACCATCAATCAAAGCTTCCACTTGTTGTTTATAGGCGATTCGCAATTCATCAAACGTCACAGCACGATATTCAGGTCTGTTGACATCTGGAGACAAACTTGCCGTTTTGTTTGTCGGACCAATACTTCCTGCCACAAAACGAGGTTGCTCGGGATTGTCCTTCGTAAATTCATCGGCAACTTCTTTTGCAATTCTAGCAGACTCAAAATTCAATTCGTACACCAAATCTTCCATATGATAATCTGCCATACCGATGGTCGTACCTGAAAACGTATTGGTCTCAACGATGTCAGCACCAGCTTCAAAATACTTTCGATGCACTTCTGCAATGGCGTGCGGCTGCGTGATGGACAATAAATCATTGTTTCCCTTCAACGAATGCGGATAATCCTTGAAACGCTCGCCACGATAATCTTCTTCGGTGAACTTGTAACGCTGCAACATCGTTCCCATAGCACCATCTAGCACTAAAATCCGTTTTTTTATTTCTTCAGTTATTGAAGGCATATGTTAATTTACTTGATTTGACAATTTAATAATATCTGACAGCAGTCCTCGTGCCGTTACACTTTTTCCTGCACCTGCTCCTTGAATGACCAATGGAAATTCATTGTAAGAATCTGAATATATCTCAAACACCGAATCAGCTCCTTTCAATTGACCGATTGCGGAATTTTTAGCTTCAGAAATCAGTTTGACTTCTAAAGTATTTTTTTCAACATCCAATTCTCCAACATAGCGTAACACGTGGTCTTGTGATTGCTTTGATTTGATATCCAAAAATACGTTGTCCAATTCCTTTACCCTTGATTTAAACTGATGCAACGTAGTTTTTCCGTTGAGTTGCTTTGGAACCAAGGATTCCACTGAAACATCCTTGATTTCAGGTTTTAAATTCAGCTCTCGTGCCAAAATTAACAATTTTCTGGCGACATCATTTCCTGATAAATCTTCTCGAGCATCTGGTTCGGTCAAACCTAGTGTAGCGGCTTGATTCAAAATATCTGAAAATGAAACGTTATCATCAGAAAATGAATTGAAAATATAGCTCAATGAACCCGAAAAAACACCTCGTATTCTCTTGATGTCTTCACCGGAATCGTATAAACGTTTAATGGTTTCAATCACTGGCAACCCTGCGCCCACATTCGTTTCATACAAAAATGACTTTTTGTGTGTCTTCAATGTTTCACGCAATGATTTATAAAAATCATAGCTTAAGGTATTCGCGATTTTATTGGCAGAAACGATATGAAAACCATTTTCTACCAATAATTCATAACTATTCACCAATTCGTGACTTGCCGTAGCATCAACTGCAATCAAATTGTCTAAATTCTTACTTTGAACAAAATCGATAATATCCTGAATTTTGTAAGGCACGGAACAGGTTTCAAAATCACATTCCCAAATACTTGTGTTTTCACTCGATTTGAAGAAGGCCAATTTGGAATTGGTCACAACGGGAATGTTCAGCTGCAAGTTCTGCGCGGCCAGTTTTGGCTTTGCGGAATTGATTTGTTCAATCAATGTGCTGCCTACATTCCCGATTCCGAAGATGACGATGTTTAGGGTTTTAAGACTCGACATAATGCTTCGATTTTTGTTTGTTGACACCAGCAAACGCTTGGCTCAAATCATTAATCAAATCGTGGGCATCTTCAATGCCACAAGACAAACGAATCAAAGAATCCTTGATGCCAGATTGCAAACGAATCTCACGAGGAATCGAACAATGCGTCATTTGCGGTGGGTGACAGAGTAAACTCTTCACACCTCCAAGACTTTCAGCCAACTTGAAATAACTGGTGCTTGTGACAAATTGATTTGCGGCATCTTGCGTGTCTTCTTTAAGCGTGAAAGACACAATTCCGCCGAACAAACCGTTTTGTTGACGTTTTGCAATGGCGTGATTTTTATGAGTTACCAAACCTGGATAGAACACCTCATCCACCGCGTGATGATTTGATAGAAATGCAGCAACTGCAAAGGCATTTTCACATTGCTTTTTGTAACGAAGTTCCAAGGTTTCGATGCCTCGGATGGTCAAAAAGCAATCCCAAGGACCGAGCACACCACCAGAAGCATTCTGAACGAATTTAATTTTTTCTGATAGTTCTTGTGTTTTGGTCACTACTAAACCTGCGACCAAATCAGAATGTCCGCCGATGTATTTTGTGCCACTGTGGATAACAATATCTGCACCCAAAGCGATTGGTTTTTGAGCAATTGGACTTGCAAAGGTATTGTCAACCACCAATAATGCACCAACGCTTTTCGCAATGATTGCGATGGTTTGAATATCGGATACTTTCAATGTTGGATTGGTTGGTGATTCAATCCAAACGAGTTTTGTTTTGCTGCTGATTTTGTCGGCGACATTGCTTGCATCTGTTGTATCGACATAATGAACTTTCACACCCAACTTCTCGTAAACGTGTGTAAAAAGTCGGTAGGCACCACCGTAAATATCATCAACCGCAATGATTTCATCGCCAGCTGATAATAGCTTTAGCACCGCATCGATGGCTGCCAAACCTGTTGCAAAAGCAAATCCGGAATGGCCACCTTCTAGGTTAGCGACGACATCTTCAAGTACTTTTCTTGTAGGATTGTTTGTCCTTGCATAATCATAACCCTTATTGACACCAGGTGCCTCTTGAATAAAGGTTGACGTTTGGTACACAGGTACCGAAATTGCTCCAGTTAGCGGGTCGCTAGGAATGGAATGGATAATTTGTGTTGCACTCATTTTTCTAATTTTTTTGAGTTAATAAATAGATTAAAACAAAAAGCCAAATAAGTCTTTGCAGACGTACTTAATAGAAAAATGTTAAAAAGAAAAACGTTATTTCAGAAAGAAATTAACGTGTGGTTATCTATCCAAATCATCGATAAATGAATCGAGTCATTAAGTAGAATTTAGCACCTTCTCGCAGTCCGAGGGTTGCTAAGGCTTCATCGGGTCTAATCCCTCCACCTTTCTTGATAACACTTCAGTAAGTTTTTGAACTTTATTGAGTACAAATATTGCAACACAAAATTTAGAATTCCAAATTTCAGACGAAAAAATTTAAAAATAATTTGCTATCCATTTAATTTTTTTACTTTTGCCGAAGATAAATTTTAGAGGAAAGATTTGACTGATTGCAACCTCCATAAAAAATGCTAAAGGCAGTGCAAACTACCTTCGACGCAAAACGTCAAATCTTCTTATAACATACAATAATTCAACATTATGGCGTATTTATTTACATCAGAAAGTGTCTCCGAAGGACATCCTGACAAAGTCGCAGACCAAATCAGCGATGCACTGATTGACAATTTTTTAGCTTTTGATAAAGAGTCGAAAGTGGCTTGCGAAACATTGGTGACCACAGGTCAAGTAGTTCTGGCTGGTGAAGTAAAATCGAACACGTATTTGGACGTTCAAAAAATTGCAAGAGAAACCATCAACAAAATTGGATATACAAAAAGTGAATACATGTTCGACGGAAATTCATGTGGTGTGTTTTCTGCGATCCATGAGCAATCAGAAGACATCAATCGTGGTGTGGATAGAGCGAGCAAAGAAGAGCAAGGCGCTGGTGACCAAGGCATGATGTTTGGTTATGCGACCCGCGAAACTGAAAACTTAATGCCTCTAGCTTTGGATTTATCACACAGAATCCTAATTGAATTGGCGGCCTTGAGAAGAGAACATAAAGACATTACGTATCTACGTCCGGATTCTAAAAGCCAAGTTACGATTGAGTATAGCGATGACAACGTTCCCCAACGCATTGATGCGATTGTAGTTTCAACTCAACACGATGATTTTGACAACGATGATGCCATGTTGGCAAAAATCAGAAAGGATATCGTAAACATTTTGATTCCAAGAGTGAAAGCAGGATTACCTGAGCATATACAAGTATTGTTTAATGATGATATTACCTATCATATCAATCCAACAGGAAAATTTGTAATTGGAGGTCCTCATGGCGACACTGGATTGACAGGTCGCAAAATTATAGTAGATACTTACGGCGGAAAAGGTGCGCATGGAGGTGGTGCTTTCTCTGGAAAAGACCCAAGCAAAGTGGATCGAAGTGCAGCCTATGCGACACGACATATTGCTAAAAACTTGGTAGCTGCAGGTCTATGTGATGAAATTTTAGTTCAAGTCTCTTATGCTATTGGCGTTGTAAAACCTACCTCTATTTATGTGGAAACTTATGGCACTTGTCCATACAATTTAACTGATGGAGAGATTGCCGATAAAGTTTCAGAAATCTTTGATATGCGACCAGCTGCTATAGAGGAACGCTTAAAATTGCGAAATCCCATGTATAGTGAAACCGCCGCCTATGGCCATATGGGAAGACAAAATGAAACGGTTACCAAAACTTTCAGTCAACCGAATGGTGAAGACGTTCAACTGGATGTAGAACTTTTCACATGGGAAAAATTGGATTATGTGGACAAAGTAAAAGCTGCCTTTGGTCTTTAGATGTGAGATGTTAGACTTGAGACCATAGATTTGATACTTATTGATTTCGGTTTTGATTATAAAAAAAACCTCCTTCATGTTGATGAAGGAGGTTTTTGTTTTTGAACTTATTTTTAGATTAATCGATGCCGCCGTTTCGGGTTGGTGAACGTTGTGCAGGCCATTCTTGTTGTTTACCTGTACGTTTGCTCATTGGGAGTACACTTTTTTCATTTGACGTTTTAGTGCCATCCTCACTTGCCATATAAGCCAAAATTGCAGTCAAAATTGCATTGTTTTGCACATCATCAAACACAATTTTATCATACGTATCTCTATTGGTATGCCAAGTATAAGTGCCATAGTCCCAACTTAAGGAGCTTAAATTAAATGCCGGAGCACCAGCAGCAACAAACGACGCATTATCAGAACCACCGCCACTTGGTGAACCGGGAAATTCAGTCTTGATATGTTTTTTTATATTCTCTGGAACCGCTTCCAGCCAACGTGTCAGATATTCGTACGAATGTAAATAACCCGCTCCAGACAGATCAACTACACGACCTGTTCCATTATCCTGGTTAAAAACAGCTTGGATGTTTGCCACAATTTCTGGGTGGTCTTCCACAAAGGCACGTGAGCCATTCAAACCCTGTTCTTCGCTAGACCAATGTCCTACCATAATGGTACGTTTTGGATTTGGATACATTTTTTTCAATATTCGCATGGCTTCCAACATGACCAATGTTCCGGTTCCGTTGTCTGTAGCACCTGTACCACCATCCCAAGAATCCAAATGTGCAGAAAGAATGACATATTCGTTTGTTTTTTCTGTTCCTTTGATGGTGCCTATGGTATTAAAGATTGGAACTCTTCCCAAGTCTTTTGATTCGGCTACTATCTTTACTACAGGTTTGTCTCCATACTCTACCATACGATACAACATGGTGTAATCTTCCAATTCCATATCGACCGTTGGGATTTTTTTTGTAGCAGCTCCAAAAATTTTATTGGAACCTATTTCCTTTGACCAATAGGATGCAATGATACCTACTGCACCAGCTTCTTCGAGATGTTTAATTCCGTCATCGTTCAAGCCATTGGCACGGCGGTTTGCGTAGCCTGTACGTTTTAGATTTTCTTTGTAGCTATCAGACATTGAATCACGTTCCTTTTTCATTTTGGCAAATGATTCTTCTGTGGCATACTCTTCCCAATTGCTGTCGGGACGACCTGTAGGTTGGTATTCGGAAATCATGACCAATTTACCTTTGGCATTTTTCAACCATTTTTGAAATTCCAAGGAATCTTTGACCGTAGGCAGAATGATGACTTCGGCTGTGACGCCTTTAGCACCTGTGCCAGGACTCCAAGCGAGTTGCATTCCATCTAACGTTTGGACACGTGGAGAAATCATATCCATATGAGTAATGCCCCGCTCCCATGCTTTCCACTCGCCCCATTTTTCGTTTTGGGCATCAATGCCCCAAGTTTTATATTGACTTACCAACCAGTCGTTGGCTTGCTTTAATTGTGGTGTCCCTGTAAGGCGTGGCCCGATAAGGTCCAACAGATGATGTGCGAGGGGTTCAAGTTGGGAGTTTTCGGTGGCTTCTTTGATGATGTTGTCGACAATTGGGTCTTGGTCTTGTGCAAAAGCCGAAGCTACCGAGAGTGCAAGGGCAAAGATGGAGAGTTTGAATGTTTTGTACATGCTATTGTTCTTATATTTTTTGATTGAACAAGTTAAGGAAATATTATGGAAGGGTTGACCGAACCAATTGTTAAAATATGTTAGTTTTTAAATTAAAATGCCTCCAAGGGGAGGCTTTAGGTTGGGGTTTTGACCCCAGTTAATAATCTCGTCTGACATGCATTGTGCCAATGATAGGAGTATTTGGAATACTGCCATTTAGGTCTACCAAATTTCCACTAAAGTTTATATCTACATAATCACCTACTCCACCAAATTCTGTGACATTGACGATGCCTTGAAATGCGTATTCGAGTGTTGTAGAGTCATTGTTTTCATCAAAGAAATTAATAGTTGCAAAAGGATAAGATCCTTGTGATGTAAAAGGCGCTATGGATATTTGAAAGAAAGTACTTTGATTTGGAGAACTCACATAAAAACCTAAATAGTCAACGTCCAAGCCTCCACTTATATCAAAATTATATGTTACAGCTGGATGGTCGTCCACTTGATAAGTTATGAATTCTTCAACCGTATTACATGCCGCCAGTGTACCGATGTTAGTAATAGGTGGTGTGAAGGTGTAAGAAATGGAATCTGTTTCTTGAAGGTTTGCATAATCCACCCCATATAGCTTAAACTGTTCATCATTTAAGCACGTAACAATATTAAATTCGAAAGCGCCATCTTCTAAATTTCCAATGAATTGGTTGTAACCGTTGGTAAGCTTTACATAACCATTAACTACCGGGTCACCATTGCAAGAGGTAAAGTTTCCAAAAACAGTTTGAGTGACATAACCACCACTATCTGTAATGTTGATTGTAACCGTATCATCGGAGTTAAATGGTCCAATATTCCCTTCATAATAATAATCTCCACCGCATTGGCCATCGTCTGTGGCTCTTACAACAAGCGTTTCGTTAGCAGGAATGATTCCACAGACTTGACCATTAGCATTTGTAGTTCCGTAAGCTGTTCCATACATATTACTTTGAATAGAGACCGTTACATACGCAAGCGCATTGCCATCAGCATCGAGAACATTGACGCAAAGATTGACGTATTCAGCAGGGATATCGCAGTTCCAAAACGAAAAATGCGTCACAGTACCAATATATGTATTGCCAACAAGCGTTGCGACGCCATCTTCTATCCAATAACCGTACTGTTCATCAAAATGCCAAAGCGGTATGGTGCTCGGTGCATTTGCCATCAATGATGCATCGAGCGGTAATTTGATTTCGGCTGAAGAGCCTTCTGCGATGTTGAGCTCCTCGCCTCCACTCCCTCGCAATTCAACCGCCAACATACCAAATGTTTGCAACATACGAGGCTCGTTTTGCGCATTAGCAGCATACAGCATACCTGGCATTTGGACTTGCATGTCCTCACTGGAAGGGTCGAGATGGTGCATGATGACATTAACGCTGCCACTGTAAGCGCTTCCATCTGCTTTTTGATACTCACCCTCTAAAGCAACCGATGCGCCGTCGGGAAGCGTGATAGTTTCCGCCGTACCAGAGGTTGTGGTACCTGCAACCGTTTCCGGGAGCATCATGATGGTGACCTTGTTGGTACCGCTGGATGGCACGACGGAACGGGAGCCGTGAAGGTAGCCCGGTTTTGAGGCTTTGACATAGCCGAAATGTTCATTTACCGTTGCATCGTTGATGATGAAGATGCCATTGGCATCTGTCATGGCAGTTTTAGTGCCAATGGTGATTGTGACACCTTCTATGGGATTTCGGTCGGTGTCCATGACTTTTCCGAGGAAGTTGCGTTGGATTTCACTTCCGAAATATTCGGAGAACGTGTTTGGGTTGTGCGGTTGAGGCTCTGGGTTGAATGAGCTGCTGTCGTCTTTGTCGCAGGAGACAAGGGTCATGGCAAGGCAAAGGATGATGGTGAAGAGTTTTTTCATATTATGTTGATTGTGTTTTTATAAAGATGCGAAAATTGTGGAAAGGTTGCGTGAAATCTTACAAAAAATTTTAATCAGGGGCAAAAAAAAGCCTCCCAAATCGGGAGGCTTTCTTCAATTGCAAACTACATATTATTTAATTATCGTCGCCAATTTCTTTAGCGGCACTATCGATTGCTTTTCCCGCTTCTTTAGTTTCCTCCACTGCGTTGTCGATTGCTTTTCCTGCTTTTTCCAAAGCGCCTTCAGTTTCGTCTGCGACGTCATCGGCAGCATCTTCAACAGCATCTCCCACATCATCCATTGTATCCTCCACATCATCAGCCTTTTTTTCGGTGTCCCTACAAGAGGTAAAGGACATACTCATTGCCATTACCACTAGCATACTTAAAAATAGTCTTTTCATTGTAATTGATTTTAGTGTTAATTATTGTTACTAAATTAAAAATTGGATAAGCAAAAAAATAGCATTATCCATAGAACCTTTAACTTATATACGTATATAATCCAAAATTCGGACAACCGCACCTTTATGTGAAGCGATATATTTTCTATTTAATTGTCCAAAGTCCATACGCTTGCCTCCGATTTCAATAAAGTCTTGAAGTGATTTATTTAACTCATCATAGTTGGAAATCGATACTACACCAGCCTCATTAATCATCCGTTGCGCTTCTGGAAATTTCTTATGGTTTTTTCCAATAATGATGGGCACTCCAAAGACAGCAGGTTCCAAAATATTGTGCAATCCTGTTGTTCCCATAGCGCCACCAACATAGGCTATATCTGCATAACTATATATGTTGCTCAACAATCCAATAGTATCAATAATAAAGACCGAATAATCAGAAAGCTGTTTGCCTTCTTTTTCTGAGAACAGAACTGTTTTGACTTGAAGTCTTGATTTAAGATTGTTGTTTTGAGTAGGTTTGATGTTGTGTGGCGCTATGATGTATTTCACCTTTTCTGAAACCTGTTCATTAATGAATTTTACTAACAGTTCTTCATCTTCTGGCCAAGAACTGCCAATTACGACACATAGATTATTGCCCTTAAATTCTTCAATAAACTTTAGATAGTTGTCTTGCTCCAACTGGTTGCTCACTCTATCAAAACGCGTGTCACCAGCAATAGTGGTCTCAGTAAAGTTGATGGATTTGAGAAGTTCTTGTGACGAATTGTTTTGAACAAATATGTGTTCAAACGCTGATAATGCCCTGCGCATCAACCCGCCATACCATTTAAAATAGGATTGATTTTTACGAAACAATGCAGAAATCAAAATAGCCTTTGAGTTGCGCTTTTTAAGTTCCAAAAGATAATTGGGCCAAATGTCATACTTCACAAAAATCGTCAGTTCAGGATGCACCAAATCCAAAAATCGCTTGGCATTCGCTTTTGTATCCATTGGAAGGTAAACAACTACATCCGCAATATCAGTGTTTTTACGTATCTCATATCCTGAAGGTGAAAAAAAGCTCAGGACAATCTTATGGCTCAGATGGCGTTTTCGAAGCTCCTTAAATACCGGAAGCCCTTGTTCATACTCTCCCAAGGAGGCACAATGGAACCAAAATGTCCTCTCATCATCAGAAATGGAATTCTTTAAAATGCTGAAAGTTTTGGCACGCCCTTCCACTCCAAGTTTGAGTTTATGGTTGAAGAGTGCGATGATTTTCAGAAAAAAATCTGCAATATAAATCCCGATAGTGTATAAAAAGCGCAAGTAATTTTGTTTTTTGCTAAAATACATCACTTTCACAACATTCGATTGGTTGACGTTGCACAATTTCGTAAATTCGCTACCTCGTGATGTCCATTAAACGCATCCATTCTAATGCATAAATCTTTCCAATGAATAAAGTACAAATGGTTGACCTTAAAGGTCAATATTTAAAAATCAAAGATGTTGTTGATACATCCATTGCCGAAGTTTTAGATAACACTGCCTATATCAATGGACCAAAAGTCCATGAATTTCAAAAAAACCTTGAAAACTATCTCGGCGTTAAACACGTCATCCCCTGTGCCAACGGAACGGACGCTCTACAAATAGCAATGATGGGCCTTGACCTAAAACCTGGTGACGAAGTCATTACTGCAGATTTCACCTTTGCGGCCACTGTGGAAGTGATTGCCTTGCTGCAACTAACACCTGTATTGGTGGACGTGGACCCAGATAGTTTTAATATTGATATTGATGCCATCAAAAAAGCTATAACACCAAAAACAAAAGCCATCGTTCCAGTACATTTGTTTGGTCAATGTGCCAATATGGAAGCCATTATGAGTATTGCCAAAGAACATAACTTATATGTCATTGAAGATAATGCACAAGCCATCGGCGCTACTTACACGTATAGCGACGGAAGAAAGGCAAAAGCCGGAACCATTGGCCATGTGGCGTCAACCTCTTTTTTCCCTTCCAAAAACCTAGGATGTTATGGCGATGGTGGTGCCATTTTTACCAATGATGATCAACTTGCACACTATATTCGTGGTATTGTCAATCATGGGATGTATGAACGGTATCATCATGACGTTGTAGGGGTCAATTCGCGCTTGGATTCCATACAGGCTGCTGTGTTGGATGCCAAGTTGCCGCATCTTGACAATTACAACAAAGCAAGACAAGCTGCGGCAAGAAAATACAATCACGCATTTAAAGACCATGAAAACATTACCATTCCAAATGGAAAGGATGCCTGCGAAGGCATCTGTGATATGTGCGATTGCCACGTATTCCATCAATATACATTAAAAGTGAAAGGCATCAATCGTGACGCTTTGGTGAACCATTTGGCCGAAAAAGGCATCCCATGTGGAGTTTACTACCCGATTCCTTTGCACTTGCAAAAAGCTTATAAAGATTCACGATATAAAGAAGACGATTTTAAAGTTACCAATCAATTGGTGAAAGAAGTAATTTCTCTCCCAATGCATACCGAATTGGATATAGAACAGATTGAATTCATCACATCCACAGTCATCAATTTTTTAAATTCAAATTCATAAATGAAAGTATTAGTTACAGGCGGCTTGGGATTTATCGGTTCTCACACGGTAGTAGAATTACAGCAAAAAGGGTTTGAAGTGGTTATTATTGATGATTTATCAAATTCATCCATTGAAGTGTTGGCTGGGATTACTGCCATTACTGGAAAAACCCCTGAATTTGAACAATTGGATTTAAAAGAAAAATCGAAGGTCGAAGCCTTCTTTGAAAAGCATACAGATATTTGTGGCGTCATCCATTTCGCAGCAAGTAAAGCCGTAGGTGAAAGTGTTGAAAAACCATTACTTTATTATGAAAACAACCTCAACACCTTAATTTACGTCTTAAAATCTGTCTTGAATTTGGAAAGTTCCAATTTCATTTTCAGTTCCTCCTGCACGGTTTATGGCCAGGCCGATGTGATGCCTATAACTGAAAGTGCTCCAACAAAACCAGCTGAATCTCCATACGGAAATACAAAACAGATTGGGGAAGAAATCATCAAAGATACGTGTAAGGTTAGCCCAAACCTCAATGCCATTTCACTTCGCTACTTCAACCCCATTGGCGCGCATCCCACGGCTAAAATTGGTGAATTGCCAATTGGTGTCCCACAAAATTTAGTGCCTTTCATTACTCAAACCGCAGCAGGACTCCGTAAAGAGTTGTCTGTTTTCGGCAACGATTATCCAACTCCAGATGGTACTTGTATCAGGGATTATATTCACGTGGTTGATTTGGCAAAAGCGCACGTTATTGCTTTGGAGCGATTGATCAACGGTAAAAATCATTACAATTATGAAACCTTCAATGTCGGGACAGGTACTGGAAGTTCTGTGTTGGAGGTGATTTATTCCTTTGAAAAAGTTTCAGAAAAATCATTGCATTACAAATTTGCCCCAAAACGAGAAGGTGATGTCATCCAAGCTTATGCAGATACCACAAAGGCCAATAAGGAATTAGGTTGGAAAGCAGAATCCACATTGGATGATGCCATGAGTTCCGCGTGGAAATGGGAAAAACACATCAGAAATATCTAAAGCCATTATAATGAAAAAAATAATACAGCTATTGATCCTTACGCTTTCAATATTCGCGTTTGGGCAGAACACCTATTTGCATTGCGGAAAACTGATTGACACCAAGGAAGGCAAAGTATTGACCAATAAAACAATCATCATTTCTGGCAAAAAAATCGTTTCGGTTGAGAACGGGTTTGTGGAACCGAAATCTCCAGAAGACAAAATCATCGATTTAAAAAATAAAACCGTGATGCCTGGACTAACAGATATGCACGTCCATCTGGAGATGGAAACCAATCCAAAAGCCTATTTGGAAGAATACACCTTAAATGATGCTGATATTGCTTACAATGCTCAAGGTTTTGCAAAAAAAACGCTCATGGCAGGCTTTACAACTGTCAGGGATTTAGGAGGAAGTGGTGTGAATGTCGCTTTGCGCAATGCCATCAATGAAGGGAAGGTTGTTGGACCTCGTATCTTTACAGCGGAAAAAGCATTGGCAACCACTGGTGGTCATGCTGACCCAACCAATGGAAGCAAAAAAGACTTAATGGGTGATCCAGGACCAAAAGAGGGTGTCGTTAATGGTGTCGAAGATGCCGCAAAAGCCGTCCGACAACGTTATAAAAACGGAGCAGATTTAATCAAGATTACAGCTACTGGTGGCGTTTTGAGTGTTGCAAAAAGTGGTCAAAATCCACAATTTACAGTGGAGGAAATCAAAGCTATTTGCGACACAGCCAAAGATTACGGTTTTCACGTGGCCGCACATGCACATGGAGACGAAGGTATGCAACGTGCCATCCTTGGAGGCGTTAAAACCATAGAGCATGGCACATTGATGAGTGATGAAACCATGGAACTTATGAAAAAACACGATGTATATCTTGTACCAACCATCACTGCAGGAAGAACCGTTGCCGACAATGCAAAAATTGAGGGGTATTATCCTGAAGTCATAGTTCCCAAAGCTCTCGAGATAGGTCCAAAAATTCAAAACACATTTGGAAGGGCTTACAAAAAAGGGGTTGGTATTGCTTTTGGTACAGATGCTGGTGTTTTCTTTCATGGCGAAAACGGACGGGAGTTTGGATATATGGTCGAAACTGGAATGCCAGCTATGAAAACTATTCAAACCGCAACCATCACTCCAGCAATCATTTTAAAAATGGAACAAGAAATTGGGCAAATTGATGCTGGATTTTTTGCCGATATTATTGCAACAGATGATGACCCGACGGAAAATATAAAAACAATGGAAAATGTCACATTTGTGATGAAAGAAGGAACGATTTACAAAAATTAATATCCTACATAAAGTAAATTCTTATCGGGATTTACTTAATTAAGAAAAGTTTATGATTTTTTTTGGATTATGGAATGTAATAATGAAATAATTTTATTAGACAGGCTAATCCAACTAAATGAACCGTTTTGTAGGCATAGTATTTCTTCTTATAGTATTTGTGTTTTCAATAGACGCAAAGGGTGCCGCCATTGAATCTATACATTCCACAGATTTTGCAGTTGCAAAAGCATCATTAAAGAGTGAAAGTTCAGAAAAAGTAGATTCTTCAAAAGTTTATCAATTGTTGGCAGTAGCCTCAGCATCGGCGAAAAACAAGGAAAAAGCTGCTTTTTATTTAGACGCCTACTTAAAACGCACCGCAGATTTATCTATTTTAGAAAATGATGCATTTGATAATCTAAAAGATACACCTGAGTTTGAGTCAATCTCAAATACCTATTTACCAAGACTCAATGCATTGACATTTATCTATTTGTACGTTGCTTTGATAGGTTTTTTTATAGCATTCATCATTACATTTACTAAAAATTGCAGTAAAACTACCAGTTTACTCATTGCTGGTTTTATTGCCATTCACTCTCTTTTTATTCTTGAGTTTGTTTTTTATTATTCCAATTATAGTTTAAGGTATCCCCATACCTATCTGATGTCATCGCTAGGAGCATTATTATATGGACCATTACTTTATCTGTATTTTAAGAAAATAACCCAGAATTATCAATTACGGGCTATAGATTTATTGCACTTTTTGCCTTCTGCCATTTTGATGATTGTTCTATTTCCACTGTTTACTTTACCTATGGAAGAAAAAATTAAGATACAATTGGGCTCAAGCGCTATCTATTCTCAAACAGATTTTCTCTACATAATATTTATACCGAAGTTAATCTCATTGATTATCTATGGGTTTTTTATTAGTAAATTATATTATAAAGAAGTTCCAAGTGACAATTCAAATTCTTCAGACAGTGTCGTAACATTTTGGAAAAGAGGTGTTTATAGAATGCATATCATTTATGTATTATCCTATTTTATTTATGGCATCTCCATAAGTGGCATATTATTCAATGCGAATGAATTACTTTACCATTCGCAAGTGATATCTATGTCAATGATGGTCGTTTACGTTTCTGGGATGGCATATATTCAACCAAAAGTGTTCAATTTGGAATATTACGGTCTCACTGATAATGATTCATCAATATCAAAATATCAAAAATCGAGTTTAACAGAGACGTTCTCCTTGGAGCTAAAGGAAAAACTCATGGATCTATTGGTCGATAAAAAGGTTTACAAAGACAACTCTATAAATCTAGATAAACTTTCAAATAAACTGAATACTTCAAGACACAATACATCACAAATCATCAATGAGCATTTTAATGAGAATTTTTATGAGTTTCTCAATGATTATAGAATAGATGAAGCCAAAAAACTATTGTTGGTAACCAATGGTGACTCTAAAATGAACATCAATGAAATTCTCTACGAAGTAGGCTTTAACAATAAAGTTTCTTTTAACAATGCCTTTAAAAAACGGACAGGTCTTACACCCACTCAGTTCCGTAACAGAATGGAGTAATATACTTTTTTATTCCAATGTTGTTTCTTCTTAACATCTTTCCACGTTTTATCTATCCTATTTAATTGGTAAACTATTATCGGAATTGACTACATTTTTTACTTCCTAGTGTTCTTTTGTGTTTAAATGAAAGAAAGACATTGGCAGATAAACTACTTCAACTAAAAAGTTCACTAAACTTTGTTCTCAAAACTTGTAGTTCGTTATTTGGATTAGCCTTCGAAATAAGTCTGCCATTTTTTTCATGTCGGATAAAAATCTAAAAACAGATATAAACGCATTGCTGTTCAAATAGCAATAATCAAACATTAATCAAAAATCAAATTTATGAGAATGAAGTTTTACTATTTAAGTTTGCTCTTATCGACATTGTTGTTTTCAACTTCTGTTTTTGCCCAGGAAAGGACCATTTCGGGCATCATAACAGATGAAAACAATGTGCCGTTAGCAGGAGCAACCGTTATCGTCCAAGGAACGACAACGGGAGTATCGGCCGATTTTGATGGCAATTATACCATCAATGCAAAAGTTGGCGATGTACTGCAATTCAGCTATGTTGGATATGCCTCGCAATCCTTCACAGTTGGAATTGCCACTACTTTGAATGTCTCAATGCGACCAGACAATACCCTGGACGAGGTAGTAGTAACTGCATTGGGTATCAAAAGAAAACCTGACGAAATATCATCTTCGTCACAATTGGTTAAAGGTGATAATATCACACAGGCATCCAATCCAGATGCAGTACAGGCATTGGCCGGAAAAGTTTCGGGTCTTCAAATAAATACCGTGTCATCTGGAGTCAACCCCAATACCCAGATTATATTAAGAGGGGTTAAATCCATTTCTGGAGCAAATGAAGCATTGGTGGTCATCGATAACATTATTTCATCTGCCGCCATCCTTTCCAGTTTGGACCCATCGGTGATTGAATCGGTCAACATCCTCAAAGGGGCACAAGGTGCTGCACTTTATGGTGCCAAAGGCGGTTCTGGGGTTATTATTGTGACTACTAAAAAAGGAACTGATAAAAAAGGAAAGCTTAGCATTGAGCTCAATTCTTCCACAACTTTTGAGGATATTGCCTATTTACCACAGATGCAAGATCGTTATGGTAAGGGTTATTGGGGAGAAATTGATGCCTTTGACCAAGGGTCTTGGGGACCGGAATTTGACGGCTCTCTTCAACCTGTTGGGTTGCCTTATCCGACGGTCAATGATTTTAGATATGAAACCTATGAGTTCAGAAAAGATAATATTGCCGACTTTTTTCAGGTGGGAACCACCTTTCAAAACGGAATTACCTTTAGTGGAGGTGATTCTGATGGGTATTATACTTTAACAGCCAATACGAGAAACACTGAAGGTTTAATTCCAGATGATAAGTTAAAAAGAGATTTTTTCTCTTTGAATACTGGGAAAACTTTTGGAAAACTAAAACTCGGTGCCATAGCAAGATATACGACTACTAAATCTGATGTCGTATCCGCTTATGAAAATGATCCGGATAGAATTGTTACGATTGCCGATCAGATTTATTTTCAATTATTGCAAACACCTAGCAATGTTGATATTCGGGATTTTGATTCTGGTGACAATCACGATTCTTGGACCGCTTTTGCAAACAGTCCATATTGGGTCAAAGAAAATTCGCGTGTCGCAACAACCCAAGAACGTACGGATTTATCAGCAGATTTAACCTACGATTTGAACGAACATATCAGTTTTTCTCTTCGGCCTTCCATCATGAATTCCAATTATCGATTTGTTGATTTCTTGAATGCTTTTGAGCAAGAATATACGGTGACTGGAGATGCTAGGGACATTACTTCCAATTTGGAAATTGAAACTGGTTCCTTAAGACGAATTTATGTCGATGCATTTGCAAGCTTCAATTATGATTTGGGAAAAAACATAACTTTTAAATCACTCATAGGATTCAATTCTTTTGAAGAAGCTGCCTATTTGCATGAGACTTATGGGAGGGATTTGACCATACCTGGTTTTTATGACGTGGATAATATTTCAAGTGGCATACAAGTAGCTGAAGGAAAATCTAAAGAGCGTTCCCAAGCAGTCTTCGTAAATATGGATTTTGGATACAAAGATTATCTGTTCCTTAACTTAACGGGAAGACAGGATTGGAGTTCAAGGTTGTTTTTCAATGGTGCAAAAATTGGCGATACAGGATTTTTCTATCCTTCCGCAGGACTTTCGTTCATTCCTACAAGAGCATTTCCAGAAATACAGAACGATGTCTTGCATAAAATCAAATTGGGAGCAAGTTATACGAAAGTAGGGAATGTGGGTGCTTTGGCACCTCATAGAATTGTGGATTCAGGCACCCAAGCTCCTGGATTTCCTTATACCTCAACTGGGGCAAATGCTTTTATTTTACCGGGAAATACAACAGCTTCTGGAATTGAACCTGAGTTTGTAACTACCTACGAAGCCCTCATGAATTTGGAGTTATTCAATATTAAAGGAAGGCCTTTAGTTACCTTGGATGCTTCCTACTCACATTACATAAACGAAAATCAATTATTGAATACGACGCCATCAAGCACTTCTGGAGTAACACAGGCATTGATTAATGTTGGGGAAACAAAAACGGATGCCTTTGAATTGGATTTGGGCTTAAATCCTATTAAAACTGAAGACTGGTCATGGAGCGCTAATATAGGATATAGCACTTCCAAAACTACTGTCGTGAAAGTGACCGATGATGCCAACTCCGTAGTAATTAGAGGGGGAACTCCTGGTATATATGCCATTGAAGGTGAAGAGTTTCCTGTAATTCAAGGAAGTTATTATGAGCGCGATAATCAAGGAAGAGTCATCATCAATGAAGCAGGAGAGCCTCAAGTAGCTTCAGGGCTTAAAATTCTAGGGAAGGTAACTCCAGATTATATCATCAATTTTAGCACTAATCTAAACTGGAAAGGGTTTTCATTATCTGCCACAGGCGATTTTAGGACAGGACATTCATTTTATTCCAATGTCTATAATAATCTCACTGGTCAAGGTCGAAGTTTTTTAACTGCTGAAAATGGAAGAGGTTATTTTATTTTCCCAAATTCAACTGTAGAAGGTTCAGGAGTTACCAATACTAGTGTGTTGACTGGTCCAAGTTATAGCAGCGTAAGCGAATATGCGGCCTATCAGAATTTTATTCAGGATGGTGCTTTCTTGGGTGTGGATGAAAACTTTGTCATTGATGCCACTGCCTTGAAAATCAGGGAAATTGCCTTAAGCTATTCCTTGTCAGGCCCGGTGTTGGATAACCTATTTTTAAATGAGGTGGTCTTAGGCGTGAGCGGTAGAAATCTCATTACAGTTTTACCAAAGGAAAATCGAGGCTATCATGACCCAGAGATTGGCAATGGATTGGAACAGTTCAGCCAAACACCTCCTACCAAATTTTACACCTTGAATGTTAAACTGAAGTTTTAATACCTAATACATTACATCATGAAAAACACAAACTATATAAAAACACTATTAATTCTGATATTGGCTTCAATAGCTATATCATGTCAGGATTATTTGGATGTCAATACAGACCCAAATGGTCCAGCTTTGGAGAATTTGACACCCGAAATACTTTTGGCCGCTGGTCAAACCCGACCAGTGGAGACTTTAATGAATGACATGAACCAGGTAGGCAATACGATGCTTGCAACATGGTCTGGCAACAGTCAACAGTTCCAAACCCCATTCAATGTTGAGTTTACACATCAAATCAATGCAGATTTTTATGACCAGATTTGGGATCGGCTTTATATAAGAACTAGTACTTTGACTCAGATTATCAATTTTGAAAGCGAGAAAAATTATGACTACTATAGGGCTTCTGCAAAAATCTTAAAATCATTTTATTTTCAGTATTTGGTAGATCTTTATGGAGATATTCCTTATTCACAAGCCCATCTAAGAGGGGAAAACTTGTTTGCCGAATATGACAACCAATTGGATGTGTACAAGGCATTGGTAGATCAAGTTGATGAAGCAATTCAACTTATAAATACGACAGATTCTGATACCGCAATTTCCCTATCGGGAAGTGATTATATGTTTGATGGCAACATTGAAAATTGGAAAAAATTTGCCTATACGGTGAAACTAAAGCTTTTGGTACGCCTAATGAATTTGGCCGAACAAGATGGTTCCATCATGTCCTATGTGCAAAGTGAGTTTGCCAACCTAAATGGTCCAGATGCAACTTTTGTTGGACTGAATGAAAATGTAACGGTAAATCCAGGCTATATTGATGAAGTCGGTAAAATGAGTCCGTTTGCAGAAGTTTACGGCTTTCCTGGTGGCATTGCTACCAACGCTCATAACATCGTCGGGCCGACAACTTTTTTGGTTGAGTTTTTAAATGGAACCACCACTGGAGTAGTTGATAATCGTTTGGAACGATTATATATGACCAGAGGAGGCCAAACAGAAATTACCGGCAATACACAAGGCGGTGTAGGGCTTCCTTCAGAGATTGGACCAGGTTTGTTAAGTTCTCCGGAACAAGATGCCATAGTGATGTCTGCGGCTGAAGCTTTACTATTGCAATCAGAAGCTGTACAAAGAGGATATTTATCAAATGGACAATCGGCAAAATCACTGTTTGAAGATGCTATTCAATCTTCGTTTGACCTTGTTGGAGCCGATGGAGCCGATGCATATATTATGAATGCCAATAGTGTTGACAAAATTGGATGGGATGGTTCTGCTAACAAAATTGAAGCTATCATTACCCAAAAGTGGATTGCCCTTGGCGGTATCAATGGAGCAGAGACTTGGATAGAATTTACAAGGACAGGATTTCCTGCCAATATGCCTCTTTCAGAAATTACAACTCGTACATCGAGACCTACTCGCTTACTGTATCCAACTTCCGAATATGTGGGCAACACGGCACACGTGAGTGTGTATGGACAAACTACTGATTCAGCTTTCGATACTCATATTTTTTGGGATGTTAATTAAAAAAAAGGGATTATGAAAACTATAAAATTAATAAGCATTTTACTCATCGGAACATTGTTAAATGTGTCCTGTATTGTTGATGATGGCAGACAAGAATTGGAAGAAGATTTTGCAACGACACCTTACGTGGTCGGGTTCAAAAATTCATCATCCACAACAAGTTTTTTGACCGATGGATCCACACAACTTTTTGAACAACCAATAGATTTAATTAGTGGTGGTAACTTTTCCAATACCCCAGAAATCACTGTTGCCTTTCAAGTAGATCCGTCAAGTACTGCAATTGCAGGAACCGACTATGATTTTGTGTCTGGAAATGGTACGGCCACCATTCCTGCAAATAGAGATTTTGGAATCATTGGCATCAACGTATATACGGACAATATCGATGTTTCCAATCCTAAAACCATCATACTGACCCTTGTAAATACATCTCTTGGAGTTATTGGCGATAATGGATCTGTCGAAGGAGAATTTGAAACGGTTACCATTAATTTGGGCGGTGTTTGTTTTTCGGATGCGGCTGGCACTTTTGATATCATGGTCACACGCTCCACAGGACAGGTTTACAATTTTACCAATGAAGTCATAACTCAAATCGGTGATGCTTTATATCTAACACAATCCACAGGCAGATTCAGTGACCAGCCAGGCGGATTTGATATCACTGCTCCTCCAAACAATGCAGAAAGAAATGGATTTACATTCACCGAGAACTGTGGCGTCATTACAATTGATTCTCAACCCTTGGGAGATACATTTGGCGGAAATCCCGTAAGTGGCTCGGGTAGTCTCGACGAATTTGGAAATATGACAATGACCATAACAGTGGGTGGTGATTCCACTTATAATGTCGTTTATACAAAACTTTAAAAAAATTACTATGAAAAAAACTAGTTTATACCTCACTGCATTTATCTCTTTAATAGGAATTTTTGCTTCATCATGTCAAGATGATGACAGCATCGAACGACGGGGAAAACCAACAGTGACCGTAGAAAATAAAACAGTAACGGTCACTGAAGGTGAAACCGCTACCTTCAATTTGAATGTCGAATATCCAGTTGCCAACAAAATAGATATTAGGATTGATGTGCTTGATGAGCAAGGCAACCCGATTGTTGTGGTGGAACCAGCAGATGGAGATGCCAACTCTGGAAATGGCTATGTGCCTATTGATTTGGATGATATTGTCGTACCTTATAACACTTGGTTTGACTCTGGATATTTCCAATATGGCTATCAAGGTGGTTCAGGTTATATTGCAACATTTCCTCCTGGCGTAAGCTCCTTTGATATTGATATTGAAACACTTCAGGACGAATTACCAAATGCCACCAAAACAGTGACTTTACGGTTTACAGCCACCAACCTTTTGGAAGTGTTGATTGATGAAGAGGTAACCATCAATATTGAAAATTATGTTGGCGAAGACCTTATCACTCGGTTGAATTGGGCAGGAGATTATCTCGATAGTGGCGAAGAAGCCTGTGATATCGACACTGGTCTTGACCTGGATCTAGAATTGATATATGATGGTGATTATGTACAGACAAGTTATGATTTTTGTCCAGAAGAATTAATTATTCTAGGAACAGATCCTGATGGCACTTATACAATAGATGCCAGTTTTTGGACTGGAAATGGCAACACGTCTGCTGATAATTTAAATATACCTGTCACGATTGATTTCATTAAACCAGGCGTTTTTTCACAAACTGTTGATTTATCAAGTCTATTTCCTCTAAATGATGGTGGTTTGAACGATGGCAATGATAATGCCATCACTTCCTTTACTGTTGAAAAAACCGGAACCATCTATACGGTAACGGATAGCAATAATACTCAAATAGCCCAAGGTAGGTTTTCAGCTCCAAAACGAAGCATTCAAGAAAAAAGAATTCTGAAAAATAGAAGAATCAATAATTGATATATTGAAATTTAAAGAAATATAATCTAATCAATCCCTCAACTAACTAATCAAACTAGGAGTATTTTGCGAAAAACCATGTATAAAGATTTCATACTTTATATGTGGTTTTTCTATTAATATAACAATGATAAGTTGTTTTTATTAGTGAATTAAAAATTAATTGATTGATTAACATGTATTTAACCTCCAAAACTTGCTTATTTCTGCCTTGTTCTGTTTCTTTGCACCGAATGATAAAGGAATTAAAATGAAATTGATAAGTATTAAAAGAGAGACAAAGCCTGAAGAACGCTTTACACCCAAGATGGGTCTATTGCAAATTAAGGTTACCTACATCAAAAAGCAATTTTTGAATTTACCCTACAAGACACTTCATAAATACAGAGAAACCTATTATGGAGAAGTAAAGGATTGTTCCGATTGCAATTTGGCAAAATAATTAATTTTCAATCTCAATGGATTCGGTTGATTCTTTTTTCTTGTGCTTAAAGCTAGCCACCAAAAGCAGAATCATACCGAAACTTACCGACATATCAGCCACATTAAAAATTCCTGTTTTAAAGACTCCACCCAAATTAATGTGAAAAAAATCGGTAACTTCTCCATAGACGAGCCTGTCAAAAACATTGGCAACCCCACCTCCTATGATACAGCAAAAAGCAATTATGCTCAATCGGTCCAAAGTTTTATTTTTGAAGATATAATAGACCACATATCCCAAAACAACAATCGGCAGAATCAATAGAAAAATCAATCGTGAAGAATCACCCAGTTCGCTTCCCATTCCCAAAAATGCACCTTTGTTTTCAACTTTGGTCAGTATAAAATTTTCTCCCACGATTGGAATGATTTCATTTTTTGCAACCTCAGCCCTAACGATTACTTTAGATATTTGATCAAGGGCGATATTGGCAACAATCAATAAAATGATGCTGACGGTTCTGGATAGTTTCATTAATTTATTCGTTAGATTCTAAACTTGCGGCAGCAGTTTGTGCTTCCTTATCAATTTTTTTGACCAAGCCTTGTAAAACATTACCTGGACCCACTTCGGTAAATAAAGTGGCACCATCCGCAATCATTTGCTGAATGGATTGTGTCCATCTCACAGGGGCAGTCAATTGGGAAATTAAATTCTTTTTAATGTCGTTTTCATTGTTGACAGCATTTGCGGTAACGTTTTGATAAATGGGACAATTTGGTTTGCTGAACAAGGTATTTTCAATAGCAGCAGCCAATTCCTCTCGTGCTGGTTCCATCAATGGTGAATGGAAGGCACCCCCAACTGGAAGCACCAAAGCACGTCGCGCACCAGCTTCTTTTAGGCTTTCGCATGCTCGATTGATGGCATCAACTTCACCTGAAATCACCAATTGTCCAGGACAGTTATAATTCGCAGCGACGACAATACCTTCTGTTTTCGCACAAATATCTTCAACAATATTGTCATCTAAACCTAATACAGCAGCCATCGTACTTGGTGTCAGTTCACAGGCTTTTTGCATAGCCACGGCACGCTTTGACACCAATTTCAATCCGTCTTCAAACGAAAGTGTTCCGTTGGCAACCAATGCAGAAAGCTCACCCAAAGAATGACCAGCAACCATATCTGGTTTAAAATTATCTCCTAAGGTCTTTGCCAAGATTACTGAATGTAAGAACACTGCTGGCTGTGTCACTTTGGTTTCCTTTAAATCTTCCGCAGAGCCTTCAAACATTACATCTGTGATTGAAAATCCAAGGATATCGTTCGCATTTTCAAAAAGTTCTTGGGCCAAAGGCGTTTTTTCATATAAATCAAGACCCATTCCTGTGAATTGGGCGCCTTGACCTGGAAATATATATGCTTTCATTTGAATTTACTTTAATGCTGCAAAAATAGGAATTTTAACAGACATAAGACCGCTTCGCTTCTAGAATCAAGATGATTTTACAAACCTGTTACGGCAGCTTCGGCACAACGTTCACCATCCATCGCAGCGGAAATGATGCCACCAGCATAGCCACCGCCTTCACCGCAAGGAAACAAGCCTTCAATTTGTGGATGTTCTAAATGCTCGTTTCTGGGAATACTTACTGGTGACGACGTCCTACTCTCGACACCAACAATGTTGGCTTCTTCGGTATAATAACCTTTCATTTTTTGGCCGAATGCTTTAAATCCTGTTCGCAATCGGCTGCCTATCAATTTTGGTAACAACGAATGTAAAGGTGCCGATTTCAATCCCGGCTGATAAGATGTTGCATTTAAATCCATGGACTGTTTGCCCTCAACAAAATCCGTCAATCGTTGAGCGGGAGCCACTTGACTTCGGCCTCCAGCCGTAAACGCCAAGCGTTCCAAATCTTTTTGATATTCCAAGGCTTTCAGCACGCCAAACTGTTCGTATTTATATAAATCTTTGTCCGCATTGATTTCAACAACGATTCCTGAATTGGCAAATAGATTGTTTCGTTTGGAAGGTGACATACCGTTCACCACCACCTCGCCATTGGCAGTAGCGGCAGGAACGATAAAACCACCAGGACACATACAAAATGAATAGACGCCACGTTCATTCACTTGCTCAACCAAACTGTAGGCAGCCGCAGGCAACAATTCGTCTCGCTCGGCTCCACAACTATATTGAATAGAATCGATGATATGTTGCGGATGCTCCACCCGAACGCCCATCGCAAAGGATTTTGCTTCTAATGCAATCTTCTTTTGATGAAGCAAATAGAAAATATCGCGTGCCGAATGACCAGTTGCCAAAATCACTCGGTTGGCCTCGAGTTCGTTTCCATTTTGAATTTGGATGCCTTTAATTTTATTGTTTTTGATAATGAAATCGGTCACTCTGGTTTCAAAATGGATTTCTCCTCCATGTTTTAAAATGGTTTCGCGAATGTTCTGAACCACTTTTGGCAATTTGTTGGTACCAATGTGCGGATGCGCATCAATTAAAATTTGCTCGGTTGCGCCGTGAAAAACTAGGTTTTCAAAAATGCGTCGCACGTCTCCTCTTTTCAAGCTTCGAGTATATAATTTTCCATCAGAATAAGTTCCTGCGCCACCTTCACCAAAACAATAATTAGAGTCTTCATTCACAAAATGGTCTTGATTGATGGCTTTTAAATCGCGTCGTCTATCCTGAACGTTTTTGCCTCGCTCCAACACAATCGGTTTGAAACCTAATTCAATGCATCTCAAAGCAGCGTACATTCCAGCGGGTCCAAAACCGATAATATGTATGGATTTTGCTTTTGAGACATCTTTATAGGCAAATGTGTATTCTGACGTTTCAGGAACCGATTCGTTGATATAAACCGTGACTTTATAGTTGAAAATAATCAGCTTTTTTCTGGCGTCAATGGATTTTCGAAGCACTTTTACTCCAGAAATTTCATGCTCAGAAAGACCAAGCCATTCGGCAGATTTCTTTACTAAAATATTGGCCTGTTTTTCTTCTTGAAGCGTAATTCGAAGCTGGATATCTTTTACCATACGGCAAAATTAGGCAAATTTAAAGTAGGTGATTCAATTCAAACTTGATAAAAAACTTTTGATTTTTCCAAAGTAGGCTTCGGGTTGCTCCAGCCAACCATAATGGGCAGATTTATCAATGAAAAATAAGTCGGAATTGGGGAAAACGCTATTCGCAATGTCAGCCACTTTTCTATCAAGCACATCTTGATTTCCCTGAATTATCAATACTGGTTTCTTGAAATTCTTGAGCTTTGGTTTACAATCAAAATCAATAGCTCTCATATTTTCCCAAATCAATCCATTGATTGACATGTTTCCTTGGGTCAATCGTTCTGCAATTAATGGTACAAATGTTTTATCATAAAGATATGCTGGAGCCAGAAATTTACCTCTTTGAAGTGCTGCGTAATTCGAGGTATCACCATTATTGATTTTTCGAGTCCAATAATTCAATGAATCTTGTTGCTTTTCGGTCAATCTTGAAGTTATATTCAGTGTAGAAAGCAAAGTCAAATCGAGTCCTCCAGAAGAAGACAGAATCAATCCATCAATTGTATCTGGAAATTTTGTTGCGTAATAAGAAGCCAGCATGCCTCCAAATGAATGCCCAAATACAATCCACCTATCGATTTTCAAATGAGTTCGTATGGCTTCAATATCATCAACCATTAAATCCATGGTCATAGTTTTGGCCGAAATTTCATTGATGGTTGATTTTCCAGTACCTCTTTGGTCATATAAGATAGCTAGATTGTTTTTTCCCAATTCTTCAGCCAAAGACGCAAAACCTTCACTGTTCATTCCTGGACCACCATTGATGATAAGGAGTGGTTTGCCTTTACCAAAGGTTTTTATATAGATTTTGGAATCCTTTAAAAGAATGGTTTCCTCATGTTGCGCAAAAACTGAAAAAGAAATGCTTAAAACAAAAAACCAGGCAAGATATTTCATTGATTTTTTACTTTCTAATATAGGTTATGAACGAAAATGAATGGTCATGTCCAGCATCCTTAGAATGAAATGTTGTTTCTGTTTCCTTCCAAATCGACGCATCTATTTTTGGAAAAAACGTATCAGCATCAAAACTCTCATGTACACGAGTCAATTCAATTTTACTGGCAAATGGCATGGCCTGCTTGTAAATTTCGCCGCCACCAATCACAAAAGGTTGTGAATCATTTTTTGCTGCATCGATGGCATCTTTCAAATCATTGACTAGGACGACACCATCCGGAACGTTGTAATTTTGCTGTCTACTGATGACAATATGCTTTCTATTTGGCAAGGGTTTTGGAAATGTTTCAAACGTCTTTCTTCCCATTATAATGGCATGTCCAGAGGTTAAGCTTTTGAAGCGTTTTAAATCATCACTTAAATGCCAAATCAACTGATTGTCTTTACCAATGGCATCATTTTCTCCAGCCGCAACAATCAAGGTCAATCCATTAACTATTGAAGTTTTTTTTTCCTCTACAGATAGTGGTTTTTCATTATTGCGCTGGTTGGTAACGTTTTCTTCAAGTTGGGAAATACGTTCTTTTTGTTTGGTGACCAATTTGTCCAATTGTCGTTGCTCCCATTCTTTCCCCATGAATTTGTGTGTTACAAACACATTAAACAAATGATATACAAAGAGAAACAACCAAGCCAAAATGGCAAATACAAACCAGTCCATTCCTGCAATTTTTGTCGACTCCCCAACTCCTAAAACCGTATTGAGGATGATTAAAAAAACGGCTCCTATCAAGAAGACCACAAAATGGATATACAGACGTCGTTTTTGCGCAATGCGACGTTGTGCATTTTTAATAAGTTCCATCTGTTCTTTATCTATTTGAGGAACTGCTTTCTTTTTTCCGAACATATAAAAATTGTATTTGATGTAAAGTTAAGTTTTTTTAATGACATCCTTTAGACATAAAAACCTCTCAAAAAACTGCTAGTTTCGAAAACGATTTCGTCTAAAATGCCTGAAAATCAACAGTTAAGAATTAAATTTTTCATTGATAATTCTTTAAATGAATGCTCAATTTTTTTATAAGATTTAGGATTTTACAGATGAATATTACCAAATTGATAATTCTTTGAATTAAAGCTATTTAATGTATTGCTAATTAGGTTTCTTTTATAAATTTGCAAAAAAATTAATTAAATAGAATTATGGCAATTACAAAACAATACTTAAAAAGCAAACCAGTATGTAAAGTAACTTTTTCTGTTCCTGCAGAAGAGGCAAAAAAAGTTAAAGTAGTAGGTACTTTCAACGATTGGAACGAAAAGAAAGCCCTTGAGCTTAAAAAATTCAAAAACGGAAACTTCCGAGGAACTGTTGACTTGGAAAAAGACAATTCTTACGAATTCAGATATTTGGTAGATGGAACATTTGTAAATGATGAGCAAGCAGATTCTTATGCTTGGAATGATTTTGGTTCTGAAAATGGTGTATTGAATGTATAATTAACATTCACTTCTAAAATACATGAGAGCTTTCTTTTCTAAGGGAAGCTCTTTTTTTATACAGCCACCACGCCTTTAATATGCGGATGAGGATTGTAATCCACCAAGGTAAAATCTTCAAATTTAAAATCAAAGATGTTCTTGATTTCTGGATTGAGAATCATTTTTGGTAGCGGTCTTGGCTCACGGGACAATTGCAATTGCAGCTGTTCAAAATGATTGTTGTAGATATGGGCATCACCAAACGTATGTATAAAATCACCAGCCTCATAACCACAAACCTGTGCCATCATCATCGTAAAAAGTGCATAAGAAGCAATATTAAAAGGCACTCCAAGAAAAATATCGGCACTACGTTGATATAATTGACATGATAATTTTCCATTGGCTACATAAAATTGAAAAAATGCATGACAAGGTGGTAAGGCCGCTTTACCATTGGCAACATTCTCAGAAAAAGATTTTGAAGTGTTTGGCAAAACCGACGGATTCCATGCGGAAACCAACATTCTTCGGCTGTTTGGGTTCGTTTTTAAGGTTTGGACAATTTCTTCAATTTGGTCTATTTCATCATTGTTCCAATTGCGCCATTGATGGCCATATACTGGTCCCAAATCACCATTTTCGTCAGCCCATTCGTTCCAAATACGGACGCCATTTTCGGTCAAATAATTGATGTTGGTATCACCTTTCAAAAACCAAAGCAATTCATAAATGATGGATTTTAAATGCAATTTTTTGGTAGTGACCATCGGAAACCCTTCACTCAAATCAAAACGCATTTGGTAGCCAAATACGCTTTTGGTTCCTGTTCCTGTGCGGTCACCTTTTTGGTTTCCGTGTTCCAATACATGCTTTACGAGGTCGTGATATTGTTTCATGTTCACTTCCCGCGAAAGCGGGAATCTATTTTAAATTATACCAAATTTTTTTCAGAATTTAAAAGTAGAAAAAAGGGGCAAACCAATCCGATTCGACCCTTAAATTATATAAAAAGTTATTAACTTTTAACCAATAATCATCCCAGCAATCGTAGCTGACAATAGCGAAGCAACTGTTCCGCCGATCAAGGCTTTAATTCCAAATTCTGATAAAGTTTTTCGTTGACCTGGCGCCAATGAACCAATTCCTCCTATCTGTATTCCAATGGAAGCAAAATTGGCAAATCCGCATAACATATAAGTTGCCATGATGATTGATTTTTCAAATTTTAAATGGGTGACATTGGCAACGTTTTTGAGTTCTGCCAATTGGATATAACCTACAAATTCGCTTGCGGCCAATTTTATTCCAAGTAATTGTCCCATGAGTGCCATATCTTCTTTAGCCACACCAATGAGCCACATCAATGGCGAAAAGATGTAGCCTAATATAAATTCCAAAGAAAGTGCAGCATAAGGTGTATTTAGAGCAATCCAATGATTTAATCCAGTAACGCTTCCTATTTTTCCAAAACCGTAATTGATCATTGCGATAAAAGCAATAAAGACCAACAACATTGCACCAACATTGGCGGCTAATTTCAAACCTTCAGTAGTACCATTGGCAATGGCATCCAAAACGTTGGAGCCAATATTTTCTTGAGTTACTTGAATATTGGAGTCAATTTCCTGCTGCTGTGGATATAACATTTTTGAAATGACTATGGCACCAGGTGCTGCCATAACAGATGCTGTCAAAAGGTGTTTGGCATAAAACAATTTTAAAGCCTCATCTTCGCCACCCAAAAATCCAATGTAAGCAGCCAAGACACCTCCTGCGACAGTTGCCATACCACCAATCATGACCAACAAAATCTCCGATCGGGTCATTTTTTCGAGATAGGCTTTAATCATTAAAGGAGCTTCGGTTTGTCCAAGGAAAATATTTCCAGCTACACTTAAGCTTTCAGCACCTGAAATTCCTAATAATTTTGTTAATACCCATGCCATGGCTGAGACCACTTTTTGTATGATTCCCAAATAAAACAGCAAGGATGTCAATGCTGAAAAGAAAATAATTGTGGGAAGTACTTGGAATAAAAAAATGAACCCAAAACTGTTGATATCCATCATACCTCCGAGCAAGAACGTACTTCCGGCTTGTGTAAATTCCAAAACTTTGACGAACATCTTACCAACTGTTTCAAATATCTTTTGGATAATTGGTACTTTCAAAACCCCTACAGCCAGCAACAATTGTGCTGCAAGACCAAATCCAACTGTTTTCCAGTTGATGGCTTTTCTATTAGTGCTTAACAGAAACGAAAGCAATAACAAAACAGCCATTCCAAGTAAACCACGCATCAAGCTGTTCATGGAAAATCCTCCACTTGGAATGATGCCTTCAGTGGTGGCTTCAGTTATTGTGGCAGTTTTTACATTAGGTGTTTTAAAAATAAAAGACGTTTCTTTATCTTCAAAAACCAAAGTGGAATCTGTCAATTGTGTAATCTTAAATCGTTCGACTTTGTCGGAAGGTTTGTCATAATAAAAAATCAATAAGTTGTTCTGAAACAGATAATTTCCTGTCGCATTCACACTATCTTTAGATTTCAATGAAAAATAAAATTCGCCATTTTTGAGTTGAAGCGAATCGGTAGCTGTATTGACATTATAAAGGTTAACACCTTCTTGGCTTTTAATGGCATCTATTTGCCAAGTTTTTTCAATGGATTGTGATAAAGCAGTTGAGGTAAGTACAAAAAAAATAGCCGTAAACGCTAAAAAGAAATGCTTCATATTGATAAAAGTTAGTTATCGTTTGGAAATTTCGTCCCGAATTTTTGCTGCGGCTTCATAATCTTCATTGGCAACGGCTTCATCCAATAATGAATTTAATTCATCAAGACTCTTGCCTTTGTAAGTTTCTTGAAAAGCAGATTCCAGTTCTTCAGCAACCAAATCATCAACCAAAATACTATCCTCCTGTTCATCATCTTTCTTTGGATTCACTTTTAGATAAATTCCTGCTTTGTCTAGAATGTTTTTATAAGTAAAAATAGGTGCTTGAAATCGTAGTGCCAACGCAATGGCATCACTGGTGCGTGCATCGATGATTTCTTCAATTTTATCACGTTCGCAGATGAGGCTCGAATAAAAAACGCCATCCACCAATTTATGAATAATCACTTGCTTGACCACAATGTCAAATCGGTCTGCAAAATTCTTGAACAAATCGTGAGTCAAAGGTCGTGGAGGTCGTATTTCCTTTTCTAACGCTATGGCTATGGATTGTGCCTCAAAAGCGCCAATGACTATCGGTAATTTTCTATCCCCTTCTACCTCATTCAATATCAATGCATAGGCACCGTTTTGCGTCTGACTGTAAGAAATCCCCTTTATGTTTAAACGAACTAAACTCATATATTATAAAACACAAATAACTGTTTAAATTAGGACTTTACCAACTGTCATTGATAGAATTTGATTTTTCGTACCACGGAAAAATTAGTCCATAAAATTTAGCCACGAATACACGAATAGTTTATAAGTGTTTTCGTGGCAAACATATCTAACAGAAAAATTTGCTGTTACAAGTTACTAAATTTATGCGTTTTGAGCCTTAAATTCCTTTAATTTTTCGGTAAGCCTAGGCACAACGTCAAAAGCATCGCCCACAATTCCATAATCGGCAGCTTTAAAGAAAGGTGCTTCCGAGTCATTGTTGATGACCACTTTTACCTTTGAAGCATTGATACCTGCGAGATGCTGTATCGCTCCAGAAATACCGATAGCGATATATAGATTTGCTGCAACCGGTTTCCCTGTTTGACCAACGTGCTCGCTATGAGGTCTCCAACCCAAATCGGACACTGGTTTTGAACAGGCTGTAGCTGCTCCAAGTACATTGGCCAATTCTTCAACCATTCCCCAATTTTCTGGTCCTTTTAAACCTCTACCACCAGACACCACAATTTCGGCGTCTGCAATGCTTACCTTATTGGATGCTTTATCAACTGAATCCACGTGGACTCCGTTATCTGGAATGTTTGGAGAAAATGCTTCCGCAGATGCACTTCCCGAATTTTCAACCAATCCAAATGAGTTGTTTGATACACCCACGATTTTGACATCTGTATCTATAGTTGTAAAATTGAAGGCTTTATTGGTGAATGCAGTCCGTTTTACTGTAAATGGCGAAGCACTTGTGGGCGCAGCTACCACATTTGACGCATAACCAGCATCAAGATTCACAGCTAAAATTGGCGCTAAATATTTACTGTCGGCACTTTGACTTAAGATTACCACTTTGGTCCCTTCCTTTTCTGCAGCCTGTTTGATAACGCTTGCATAGGTTTTGGCATTAAAGGTGTCCAGTTTACCATCATTAACTTTCAATACTTTATCAACGCCATACGCTCCCAATTCTGAAATATCATCCGCATTGATTGCAATTGCTGTAACGGTTGTGCCCATTTGGTCAGCGACCGCTTTGGCATAGGAAGCCACTTCCAATGCTATTTTTTTGAATTTTCCTTTTTCTGATTCTGTATATACTAAAACTGACATGTTTTCTTTTTTGAAATTAATTAAATGACTTTGGCTTCATTGTGAAGTAAACTTACCAGTTCGTCCAAATTATCTGGTGAAACAAGTTTAACTGCACCTTTAGGCGCTGGTTTTTCAAATTTTACGGTTGAGGTTTCTTTCGTTGCATTCACAGCTTCCATTACTTTCAATGGTTTTTGGCGCGCCATCATAATACCTCTCATATTTGGGATTCTCAAATCGCTTTCTTCAACCAAGCCTTTTTGACCTCCAATTACAAGTGGCAATGACGTAGAGACCGTTTCTTTTCCACCATCGATTTCACGAATGGCTTTTGCATTGGTTCCATCTACTTCAAGATGGATACAGTTGGTTACAAAATTAGCACCAGTCAATTCTGCCAACATACCTGGAACCATAGCGCCATTGTAATCAATGGATTCACGACCTGCAATGACCAAGTCATAATCTCCATCTTTAACCACATTGGCCAATTGTTTTGCTACGGCATAACCATCTGTTGCAGGTGTATTGACACGAATAGCACCATCGGCTCCTATCGCCAAAGCTTTACGCAAGGTTGGTTCAGTTTCTGGACCTCCAACATTCACAACATCCACAGTAGCACCTTGTTTCTCTTTGAACCACATGGCGCGAGTTAAGCCAAATTCGTCATTTGGATTGATGACAAATTGAACACCGTTGGTGTCAAATTTGGTATCACCATCAGTAAAATTGATTTTTGAAGTCGTATCAGGTACATGACTAATACATACAAGTATTTTCATTTTTTATGGTATTTTTTAAAAGTTAGTGGTTTTATTGATGATTCTCGAATTTTCCGCTTTGAAAACCGACTAATATTCCTAAAACCGCAATGTATATTTAATCGGCTACGAAGTTAATTATTTTATTCTACATATTTACTATGCGTGCATAGTAAATTATAATCAACAACATGAAACCGATAATCGGATAAATAAGTATTTCACGGTAATTAGATTTATGATATGAGGTAAATGACTAATTTTAAAATACTTATAAATACTCTTAACTTTCTAATTTAACACTTATGTGGGATATTTCATCGCTAATAAGCGACAACAATCAATGGGAGAAATTTGATTTGAACGATTCTCAGCAAAGAATAACCCGAAACAAAATCATTCGTTTTGCAAACTATAGTTGCCAAAAGTTATTTGAAATTGACGAATCGAAGGTTTTATTCTCCAACTATTCAAAAGATTCCGATTTTTTTATTGTGCATCTAACTGATCTCAAACAAGCACAAAATCTTTATGGTTTTTACAATTACTATACACCCAGTTTTTACCCTATTGAAGAAGATTATGCAAAAGTATTTGAACTCATTTCCTTTTTATCAGATGGTGATTATAAGAAAGGTTTGGCGTCAACACTCGATAAATTAAGGATTTCCTACCAAACATATATAAAAACAAGCAAAGAAAGTATTTTTATAGTTAACAGCAATGATATTATCTCGGACCATTTCTTACCTGTGCATAATTGGGACTATTATGATAAAGAAAACACAATCCATTATGACAATATCATTGAATACATCAAAGAAGAATACAATTATATTTTTAACGACAATAAAGATTTTGACCTGCAATTATGGGTTGCAAGTTTAAGCTTCTCGAAAACCTACAATCTTGTAGAAGTTGGTTTTAATCATAATTTTCAGAACAAACGATTCTATTTGATTTTTGATTTTAATTGGGCTGATCCTTTTAATTTCAGGTCATCCATTATTGATGGTTCCTCAGACTTTATTCATAATGTATGGTCCAATCAAACTGAAAAGACAGGCAAAGATTTTACAATTGAAACAGAACAGGACGTTCGAGAATATGTTAAATTCTTCTGTTGGGCAGTCGAAGGCGATGAAGGACATTTTATTTTACCAATAAATATTATTGAAATGCCTTGGGCTTCTAGACCTAACCAAATCAATTTAAAACAAATTGAAAGTAATGATTATAAAATTTCAAAAACCGGAGAGGCCGATGATATCATATATTCTATAAAAAATGTTCAAGTTGTGTATGGCAAAGCCATTTTTAAGGCAGAATTCAGTCTGCCAACTAAGAATGGATATATCGCCATGGTTGATGATGAACCAATTGAAGCAGAATTGCCTTTTAAATGTCAACATTTTTTAAAATTTGAAGAACCCATTAGCAAAGTGGATGAATTCGCTCAATCGGAAGAGCTTTTAGATAAGGAACTGTTTATTGACGAAACTTGGAAAACAAGGGAAGAAAAAATAGAGATCATACAAGAAATTGGAGCTAAAAAGCTTATTAAACTCCTTAAATCTGATCACCTTATTGAAAACACTCTTGTCAATAAAGAAGTATACATCAACGATTTTAAAAATTCTTCAAGACCAATCGAAATCAAGAACTGTATTTTTAATGAAGACGTACATTTTGTAACTAATGAGTCCATTAACAAATTTATGTTCACAAACTGTATCTTCAAAAAAACCCTTAATGCCACCAATGTCAATTTTCAAAACTCCTTGGAGTTTAATGGATGTGACTTTAAAGGAGAACTAACTTACGGAAGCACCAGTATCAATTTTAAGGACTTCTGTGGGAAGGGGCTTTTGATATTTGTTAGATGCAATTTTTTTGGTCTGGTAGATATGTCCAATATGACCTTATATGGCGATTTAACTTTTATGGGCTGCACTTTTTCGAGTCATGTAGAGCACATTTTTAAGATTTACTCTAAATATGAAAACAAAAGATATAAAAATGAAGATCTTTTACTTGAAGGGAAAAAATCTGTGCAATTTATTAGCAATGATTTTGATTTTAACCTGTATGACTCCAAGCTGTTGGTCTTGAACAATTCTACACTAAATGGTAATTTAACAATCAGTGGCTCCGATATAGACAAGCAAATTAAATTGTGTACTTTCTTTGGGGGGGCACTCAATGCAAAAGGTATCGAGGTTAGAGGTGAAGTTGCAATTTATGATTCATTTTTTAATGATTACATTGAATTGGCAAACTCAAAATTTCAACAGACTATCAAGTTTTTTAATAATCAACATCAATGGGATGGTACGGAATGGCTTATTAAAAATAACCAAACAAAAACAATGGGATATGTCAGTTTTGACAATAGTGATATTGCAGGAAATTTGGAAATGCGTAATATGGATGTTAAAGGTGATATAAGCCTTTATGGCGTTTATATAGATGTTTATTTGGATGTGTTCGGAATGAAATGTGAAAGTTTGGATTTGAAGTTTTCAGAAATTAAAGGCGGACTTTATGCTTACCGAAGAGACTTATTACTTCTGAATAGAAAAGCTTTGTTAATAGAAAAAGATTTAGATATATCTTCATCAACCATTAATATTGTTCGTATAGAGGGCATTGAGGTAAAGGGCAAAGTAATTGCTAAAACAGGTAATTTTAACTATCTCAAAATCTCAACTGGATGGGGACCTACCGAAGACTTAACCAGTATCCAGCCTGTCCACAGTTCAGTGAGCGAAATTGATTTCAAATCTCTCAAAATAGAGGGAGATTTAAACCTCTCAGGCATCATTACTGATTTTGGACTAAAAGTAAACTATACTTTTGTAAAAGGGAGTGTTTTATTTTTTGATAAAAATGTCTTTATTACAATGCTCGAGGACATTGAATATTCTGAACAATCCCAAATTGTAATATTGCCCACAAAAGAAAATCAACCTGAGACGCAAAAACAAAAAAACGGCCATGAGAAATTTGAAGACATTGCTTTTAAATGGTTACAAAACAATAAATCTAGAATCGGAAACAAATCCAGCATACCATCCGCCAATATATTAAGGTCAAGCTCACTAAACTTAAATTCGATACATGTTGGGGGCAATCTAGAACTCTTAAATATAGAAGTATTTGCAAATATTGAATTGGATTATACGTCAATTAATCAAAATATAAACATTAGTGGTTTTTGTAGAAAAATGGGTGAATTTCAAGCTACAGTTCCAAAATTCGAAACAATATGTAAAAACTTTACTATGAAAAGAATTCGAGTAAATGGTGACGTTGAACTGTCAGGCATAGAGATTGATTCAATTAATGGAAATGGTTTTATTGCTAGTGGCGCAACAATAAAAGGAGGAATGTATTTAATTGCAGATAAAAAAGGAAATTTTAATAATTTGAATAGCGATAATATTAAATATTCGGCAAAAATAAAAGGTGATTTTGATGTTTCAGTTTCTGAAATAAAAGAATTGAGTTTTTCAGAAATAAATTTTAGATATAAAATTAAGGAAAAAAAGAAAAACAAAACAAGCCCTAAAGATGATGCTGGCATTGTCAACATAATTAATCTTGAACGGACTGTTTTAGATAAATTCCGAATTGTTCACCCTACCCCACAAGATATCGTTTTAAATGGCATCAACGTCAATCAATGGGATTTTGGTAACAAAAATTTGGAATATATGAACAAAGATCAAAATCAATATCTAGAAGTTTTTGATAAAATGAAAGATTTTGATAAATCGGTCTATATCGATGTTGAAACCAAACTACGAAATAGCAATGAAGACAAAGAAGCGGACAAGATTTATATTGCCATGCGAAAAAAAGCCCGAAATCTAAACAGTAAATCCTGGCCGTTAACGAAAAAAGTCTGGGATGTCATTCTCGGTGTCAGCACGAAATATGGTACTAATTTTTGGAGGTTGCTATGGATTTGGTTTGGGCTTGTAACAGTTTTATCTCTAATATTTGTGTTGTTTAACGTACATGTAAAGACCATACAATCCATTGGCCCTTTAAATTATTTTGAAGCTCCATTGTTTGCCTTACAAAACTGTATCCCATTACTTGATATAAAATTGATCGAAGGGGATATTGTGCATATAGGCTTCAAATGGTTGACTCTTATCTGTACCATAATCAGCTATGCCCTACTGTCTATAGCCATTTTCGGTTTATCAGCCAAAGTCAGTCGGGTAAAATAACGACCGCTTTTATGAATTTTCTTAAAAATTTATCATATAGCTATATAAATTTTTATTTTTGCTATTCGATTTAAAATTTTATAATGAGGACTATTCAATTTAGAGAAGCAATTGCAGAGGCGATGAGCGAAGAAATGCGACGCGATGAAAGTATTTACTTAATGGGTGAAGAAGTAGCCGAATACAATGGTGCCTATAAAGCATCTAAAGGAATGCTGGATGAATTTGGCCCTAAACGTGTCATCGACACACCCATCGCCGAGCTAGGTTTTGCTGGCGTTGCCATAGGCTCAACAATGACTGGCAACAGGCCAATTGTAGAATACATGACGTTTAACTTTTCATTGGTCGGAATTGACCAAATTATCAATAATGCTGCAAAAATAAGACAGATGTCTGGCGGGCAGTTCAGTTGTCCCATTGTATTCCGTGGACCAACAGCTTCGGCTGGACAATTGGGAGCCACACATTCACAAGCCTTTGAAAGTTGGTTCGCCAATACTCCTGGATTGAAAGTAGTGGTCCCCTCTAATCCTTATGATGCAAAAGGCTTGCTAAAATCAGCCATCAGAGATAATGACCCGGTCATTTTCATGGAAAGTGAGCAAATGTATGGCGATAAGGGTGAAGTGCCTGAAGGTGAATATACGATTCCCCTTGGTGTTGCTGAAGTGAAACGAGAAGGAAAAGATGTTACCATTGTGTCTTTTGGAAAAATCATCAAAGAAGCATATAAAGCGGCTGATGAATTGGAAAAAGACGGCATTTCCTGTGAAATTATTGATTTGCGTACCGTTCGACCTATGGATAAAAAAGCCATCTTGGAATCTGTTAAGAAAACGAACCGTTTGGTCATTTTGGAAGAAGCGTGGCCATTTGGAAATGTTGCAACTGAAATCACCTATATCGTTCAGTCTGAAGCTTTTGATTATCTCGATGCGCCCATTGTAAAATTAAATACTGCAGATACTCCTGCACCATATTCTCCTGTATTATTGGAGGAATGGCTACCCAACAGCAACGATGTCATCAAAGCGGTAAAAAAAGTAATGTATAAATAAATCGCATTTTTTTGCGTTATATAGACTTCATCGGCAGGTTTGTTGATGAAGTTTTTTTTCTTATGAATCTAAAACTACTTGTCCCCTTTTTTTTCTTTGGAATTATGTCCGTTTTTGCGCAGACCAAAATCAGTGGTTATGTGCTGGATGAACAAGGCGCTCCTGTTGCCTATGCCAATGTATTTTTTAAAGGTTCAACCGAAGGAACGATTACGGATGAAAACGGAAAATTTTATTTAGAATCCAATAATACTTGGGACACTGTGAATGTTTCTTTTTTAGGTTATGAAACATTGGAAGTTGAATTGACCAAAAAAGTAAATTACGATTTAAAATTCATCCTTAAGGAGGCCGCTTCCCAACTCAATGAAGTGGTTATCGTGACTGGTAAACAATCCAAAAAGGAATCGGAAAACCCAGCCATTGCCATCCTCAAAAAAATATGGGAACGCAAACGAAAAAATGGTCTGAGGCAGTTCGACCAATATCAATATAATAAATACGAGAAAGTAGAATTTGACCTCAACACCATAGACAGTTCACTGATTAAAAGCAAATTGTTCAAAGGCATGGAGTTTGTTTTTGACCAAGTGGACACTTCTAAAGTTACCGGAAAAACTTATCTTCCAATATTCATCAATGAAGCATCGAGCATAGTGTATGGTGACAATAAACTCAACAAAGAAAAAGACGAATTAAAAGGAAATAAAAATTCTGGATTTAGCAATAATCAAATTATTATTGACTTTGTTGGTGATTTGTATTCCGAATTTGATATCTATGACAATTATCTCAAGTTTTTTGACAAAAGTTTTGTGAGTCCCATCTCCAGGACAGGTATCAACACCTATAATTATGTGCTTTCCGATAGTGCATTTATTGATAACAAATGGTGTTACAATATTATCTACTATCCACGTCGAAAAAATGAGTTGACCTTCAAAGGTGATTTTTGGGTGAATGATTCCACATTTGCCATCAAGGAAATCAATATGCAGGCGTCCAAAAGTGCCAATATCAACTGGGTAAAGGATATTTATATCGAGCAAGAATTTGAAGTCTTGAATGATTCCGTGTTTTTAATTAAACGCGACTATATGATGTCGGATTTCTCATTTAGGAAAAAAGAGGAAGCTCGAGGTGTCTATGGAAAGCGTACCACGCTTTTTGACAACTATCAATTCAACATTCCTAAAGACGAAAAATTTTACAGTGAAGAAGTATATAGTTACAATGAGGATGTGTATAATCGGGATGATGAATTCTGGGAAAAAAATCGCCTGGAATCATTGAATCAAGATGAAAAAGGCGTTTACAAAATGCTCGATACACTTAAAACAGTCAAAAAATTCAAGACGCTTTATAATATTGGGAGCATCCTTGCCTCTGGTTATATCGAATTTCCAAGCATCAATTTTGATTACGGTCCAATTTTCTCAACATTTGGTTATAATGAAGTTGAAGGTATCCGTTTGCGGACTGGTGGACGAACTTATTTCGGCCCGAATGACCTTTGGAGATTGGAAGGGTTTTTGGCCTATGGTTTTAGAGATGATAAATTCAAATATGGTATTTCTGGGAAATGGTTGTTGGACAAAAAAAACCGCTTGATTGTTTCGGCAGGTAATCGAAGAGATGTAGAACAGATTGGAGCAAGCCTTACCAATTCCACTGACGTATTGGGACGAAGCTTGGCATCGTCTGCGGTCATTGGTACAGGACCCAATGATAAATTGACAAATATCAACCTTACTTCAGTGGCTATTGAAATGGAGCCAGTAAAAAATCTCATTTTTAGGACAAGTGGCAGTTACCGAACTTTGGAATCAGCATCCGAAACTTTTAGTTTGGATTATTATGACCCAGACTCACCCACAGGTGTCTCCTCTGAAGTAAAACAATATGAAAATGCCTTTTCCATTTCCTATTTCCCAAAACGAAAAATGACAGGATTTGGGGTCGAGCGACGCAATGCCAATGATGGCTATGCAAGTCTTTTTGCACAAGTGACCCGAGGTGATAAAAGTATTTTCAACAGCGATTTTGATTATACCAAATTACAATTTTCATACATACAGCCTTGGGCTGTTGGTGGTTTTGGGCGGTTGACCACAACCATCGAAGCTGGTAAAACTTTTGGCGAAGTCCCTCTTGGACTATTAAGCGTCATTCCTGGGAACCAATCTTATTTCTCCATTTACAATACCTTTTCCCAATTGGATTATTACGAATTTGTAACAGATACTTACACCTCTCTACATTTGGAACACAATTTCAATGGACGCTTTTTTTCAAGAATTCCGTGGTTACGCAAATACAATCTTCGTGAGATAATTGGCTTCAGAGGTGTTTGGGGAGATATTTCACAGGAGAATAGAGATTTGAATGCGTCAGGACTTACGTATTTGGCCCCGAATGATAAGATATATTACGAGTACAGTTTTGGAGTTGGCAATATCTTTAAGGTTTTTCGATTGGATTTCAATTTTAGGGGAAATTATCGTAACGCACCTAATGCTCGTAACTTCGGAGTTACTGGCAGTTTTGGTTTTTATTTTTAATTACTATAAGGTTACATTTTATTTTGAGTGGTCATTTTTGCAAAAAAGTATGAACTCAACTAATGTTAAACACAATTGCTTCCGTATCTTTGCTCCCCTTAAAAATTACAAATTATGACATTAACAGGAAAAATGACCTTTGATGTACTTATCGAAATCCCTAAAGGAAGTCGTAACAAATATGAATATGATTTTGACCTCAAAAAAATCCGATTCGATCGATTACTGTTTTCATCCATGATGTATCCAGCGGATTATGGTTTTATTCCAGAAACTTTGGCGCTCGATGGCGACCCATTGGATGTTTTGGTATTAGGAACCGAGCCTACCTTTCCAATGTGCATTGTGCATGTTAAGCCCATCGGTGTGTTTCATATGGCTGACGAAAAAGGCAACGACGAAAAGGTCATCTGTGTTCCTGTTTCAGACCCAATTTGGAATAGTTTGAATGATTTATCAGATATGAATCCACATCAAATCAAGGAAATTGAACATTTCTTTCAAGTGTACAAAGACCTAGAGAAAAAGAAAGTAGATGTTGGTGGCTGGGGAGATGCTAAAGAAGCTTATGATATTTTGAACAAATGCTTGGATCGCTATGAAAACAGCGAACACAAAACCAAGGGGAATTTCACTATCTAATAACATATTAAATTAGACATCAAGCCCTTGCATTATAAATATGGAAGGGTTTTGTAATTAATTCAATTTTACTACTTTTGCCGAGCAATTAACAAATCAAATTATATATGGATTCAATAATGATTTATGTGCCAATACTAATGGCAGCCATCGGATTGGCTTTTATGTTCATGAAACGTACTTGGGTACTAAAGCAAGATGCTGGAGATGGAAAGATGAAAGAGATTTCAGAGCATATTTATGAAGGCGCATTGGCTTTCTTAAAAGCTGAATACAGATTATTAGCGGTTTTTGTAATTATTGCAAGTGCCGTATTGGCGGGAATTACATTTTTACCAGGTGTAAAAACACATATGCTGATTGTAATTGCTTTTATTTTTGGAGCTTTCTTTTCAGCTTTAGCCGGAAATATGGGGATGAAAATCGCCACCAAAACAAATGTAAGAACAACACAAGCGGCTCGCACAAGTTTGCCACAAGCATTGAAAGTATCTTTTGGCGGTGGAACGGTCATGGGTCTGGGTGTTGCTGGATTAGCTGTTTTAGGATTGACCACATTCTTCATCATTTTCTTCCATTTCTTTATGGGAGGTGTTTGGACAGATTCCGAAGGTATGACAGTAATATTGGAAACCTTGGCTGGATTTTCTTTAGGTGCAGAGTCCATAGCATTATTTGCACGTGTGGGTGGCGGTATCTATACTAAAGCTGCCGATGTCGGAGCTGATTTAGTAGGAAAGGTGGAAGCTGGTATTCCTGAAGACGACCCTCGAAATCCTGCAACCATAGCGGATAATGTGGGTGATAACGTTGGTGATGTTGCTGGTATGGGAGCCGATTTATTTGGTTCGTATGTAGCGACTGTTCTAGCGGCAATGGTACTTGGCAATTATGTTATTAAAGATATGGGCGGGAATTTGACCGAATATGGATTTGGCGGTATTGGCCCAGTTTTATTGCCAATGGCTATCGCTGGTTTTGGTATTCTATTCTCCATTATTGGAACCATGTTGGTAAAAATTAAAAATAACGACGCCAAAGAAAAACAAGTTCAAGGCGCCTTGAATGTTGGAAACTGGGTATCTATCGCCTTAACAGTTGTTGCTTGCTTCATCTTGGTAAAATATATGCTACCAGAAACCATGCAAATGCACTTTTTTGGTGAAGGTTTACAAGAAATTTCATCAATACGAGTTTTTTATGCAACTTTAATTGGATTATTTGTAGGAGGCGCAATCTCTTCAGTAACAGAATATTATACAGGATTGGGCACAAAACCTGTCTTGGCAATCGTTAAAAAATCATCCACAGGAGCAGGAACCAATGTGATTGCTGGTTTGGCAACAGGCATGATTTCAACTTTTCCAACCGTTTTATTGTTTGCGGCCGCCATTTGGGCATCCTATGCTTTGGCAGGATTCTACGGTGTAGCGTTGGCTGCATCGGCAATGATGGCCACGACCGCTATGCAGTTGGCAATTGACGCATTTGGTCCAATTTCTGATAATGCAGGTGGTATTGCCGAAATGAGCGAACAAGAGCCTATCGTAAGACAGCGTACAGATATTTTGGATTCAGTTGGTAATACGACTGCTGCAACTGGTAAAGGATTTGCTATTGCTTCAGCAGCATTGACATCTTTGGCATTATTTGCGGCCTATGTAACCTTTACAGGTATTGATGGCATCAACATTTTCAAGGCGCCAGTTTTGGCAATGTTATTTGTTGGTGGCATGATTCCAGTAGTGTTCTCTGCATTGGCAATGAACTCTGTTGGAAAAGCAGCCATGGACATGGTGTATGAAGTGCGTCGTCAGTTTAAGGAAATTCCTGGGATTATGGAAGGCAATGCAAAACCACAATACGGAAAATGTGTGGAGATTTCAACAAAGGCTGCCTTGCGTGAAATGATGTTGCCAGGAATATTGACTATCGGTTTTCCAATCGCGATTGTTTTGATTGGTAAATTGGCGTATGGAGACAATAACCAGTTGATTGCTGAAATGTTGGGTGGTTACATGGCTGGTGTAACGGTTTCTGGTGTCCTTTGGGCAGTGTTCCAAAACAACGCTGGTGGTGCTTGGGATAACGCCAAAAAATCTTTTGAAGCTGGTGTGGAAATCAATGGACAAATGACCTTTAAAGGTTCTGATGCCCATAAAGCGGCTGTGACTGGTGACACTGTTGGGGATCCTTTTAAAGACACCTCTGGTCCTTCCATGAACATCTTGATTAAGTTGACTTGTTTGATTGGATTGGTGATTGCTCCGATATTAGGAAATCAGGAGGCAGATGCTTCAGAAATGATGAAAGAAAGAAATGTGATTGAAGAGCGCGTTATTCAAGGTGGTGAAGATTTGGACAATAAAACTGAAACCTTTGTTGAAATGTTGAAGAACGATGCCAATAATACTGTGACAGCAAATGTCGAAATCAAAAGAACGGTCAATGGCGTCACAACTACAGAAACCAAAACGTTTACCGGGACAGAAGAAGAAGTCCGTTCTCAATTGAAAGATGTTGAGGGTGTAAAAATAAAAATTAAAGATAAAGAATAAGTCTTCATTACGGAAATGAACGAAACCCTATCATCTCGATAGGGTTTTTTTATGGAATTTTGTAATTTCGACTATATGAGTTGGTTCAAAAAAGACCCATTGCAGATTCTTGTGTTCCAAAGTTATGGAACTGATTCTCACTTGTATATAAGAGGTCGTGCACTTGAAGATGAATCCATCGATCTGGAAGGCAAGCATCCTATCCGATTATTGATAAATGCTTACAAACGTTTTGAGACTGATGAAATCCGGAACACAACCTTACTTTTAAAACTGCCCAACAATCATATCCTTGAAACCCAAACGGATGAAAAAGGTTATTTTTTGGTAGATGAAACAGTTGATGATTTAAAGCTGATGTCTAACGAAGAAGGTTGGCTGAAGGTTGAGGTTTCATATAAAGATTTTACAAATACACGCATTATCCAACTAAAAAATAGATTTCCAGGCGAAATGCTTATCCCGGGAAATTTCTCATTCGGTGTGGCCAGTGACATTGATGACACTATTTTACATACCGGTCTGGTATCGCTTTTTAAATGGCGCGTTATCTACAACACCTTTTTAAAAACAGCACGAAAACGTGTTCCTCTTGAAGGTGCAGCGGAATTTTATCATTTATTGCATCATGGAAAATCGGGTAAGGAAACCAATCCTATTTTTTATGTAAGCCATAGTCCCTGGAATATGTATCTCTATTTGGAATTCTTTCTGAAGAAAAACAACTTCCCAAAAGGCCCTATTTTACTTCGTAGTTTTGGAAAGTTTCTCAAGCGAAAGGACAGGTCAGAAAAACCACAAAAACAAAAAGAAATCTATAATATTCTAAAAACTTATCCCAATTTAAAACTCATATTGATTGGTGACAGTGGCGAACATGACGCGGACATTTATCTTGAAATTGCAGAAACTTATCCCAATCGCATTCTGGCCATTTACTTACGAAGTGTCAAACACAAAAAGAAAATGCTTCGAGTGAAAGGTTTATACGAAAATTACAAAACGACTCCAGCTTTGTTGGTGGAAAGCAGTAAGCAAGCCATTGAGCATGCCCGAGAGAATGGGTTTATTGCTTGAGGTTTTTAAAATAGTCGTAGGTAGCATATTGCGAACGCAATTTTGGCTCTTCATTTTGCACATATTCATTTTTTTGCTTCGCATCAATAATCCGTGCTTTGACATTATCCGCCAATTCAATATCAATGATATCCCGAATGGTCTTAAAATGATCAGGGTCCAAAATAGGCGTCACCACTTCAATACGATGGCTTAAGTTACGAGTCATCCAATCCGCTGAACCAATGTACATTTTTTCTTCTCCACCATTGCCAAATATGTACACACGTCCATGTTCTAAAAAGCGGTCAAGAATACTTGTGACATAAATATTTTCACTTTGACCTTTAATGCCTGGTACCAAACTGCATATCCCACGAATTAACAACCTCACCTGAACACCTTTTTGACTGGCTTCATAAAGTAATTTAATCATATTTTTATCCTGAAGGCTATTCATCTTCAAGATAATGTAGGCTTCTTTTCCCGCTTGTGCAGATAAAATTTCATTCTCAACCAAACTCACAAATTTATAGCGCATGGTGAAAGGCGAGACTAACAATTTCTTCGCTTTTGGCACGATAAAAATCCCTTCGAGCACCAAGAATATTTTATTGATTTCTTGTGTGATTTTTTTATTGTTGGTCATCAATCCAAAATCGGTGTAAAGTGTTGCGGTCTTTTCGTTGAAATTTCCTGTGCCAATGTAACAGTATCGTTTTACTTTATCATCAATTTTCCTTTCAATATAAAGTATTTTGGAGTGTACTTTTATGCCAGGATAGCTATATAAGACTTCTGCTCCATTTTTCTTAAAAATCTCTCCCCATTTCAAATTATTGTGCTCGTCAAACCTAGCCTTGACTTCAATGAAAACCACCACTTTCTTTCCGTTTTTTGCGGCATTGGCAATAGCAGAGTTCAACCTGGAATCTTCAGCCAAACGGTACATGGTCATTTTGATGACCTCTACTTCTGGGTCGGCGGCAGCTTCTTCAATCAATTTTATAACAGGCTCAAACGACTGATATGGAAAGTGCATCAATTGGTCTTTGGTATCAATGGCCGTAAACATCGAATCATAATTGGTTACAACTGGATGTTCAATAGGTGGCAAGTGTTCAAAGTATAAATCTTTTTTTGTCGGGTTTGGGAATTTGAAAAAATCCTTAAAATTATGGTGTGTACCGCCCATAATGATGTCTGCGTGGGTAACATCCAATGCTTTTTTGAGTACATTTTGGAATTTTTGGGGCATTCGCTCATCAATCAATATTCTTGTAGCTTGACCCGTTTCCCTTTTTGGGAGCGACTCCTTGATTTTTTCCATCAAGTTGCCCGAGAACTCATCTTCTATATATAATTCGGCATCTCTGGAAATTTTAATGGCATAATAAGACAGCTTCAGTTCTGATTGAATTCTGTATAAATTATACTTAATGAGGTCGTCAATAAAAGTGATATAATAGTCGTCGTTTTTTGACGGAAACACAAAAAATCGTGGTTCATCCTTCGGAATCTGTACTACTTGGAATTTATCTTTTGAAATGGACGCTGTGATGTATGAGCTTTCATTTTCAACAAAAACCGAATCTTTTGTGGAAAAATAAGAAGCATCTAAATCTATCTTATCCTTTAGGATGTTTTCAAAATAAGTTTCAGCTATTTTTTGTTGTGCTTTGGAAAAATCGCGATACGCAATTAAATGAATCCCTTCAGTTTTCAAATCAGGAATGATTTGATTTTGAAAAATATCTCCAAATTCTTCCTGGAGCAAATCTACTTGAACTTTGAGTTCTTTAAGAACCGCATTCGGTTTTGTAATCAGTTTTTTACGAAGGGATTTGTCCAAATCCTTGATTTGCCGTATGTCGGATACACGAACACGAAAGAATTCGTCCAAATTGGACGAAAAAATCGCCATAAACTTGATGCGTTCGTACAGCGGATTGCGTTTGTCCGCAGCTTCCTGAAGCACACGATGGTTGAAGCGCAACCACGACAAATCGCGATGGTAGTATTTATTATTGTAGAGAGATGCCATGAGTCAATTTGGAGGCAAATTACACTTTTTAGCGTAAAGATATGTTAGGGAAATGATAAGGTCTTAAAAAAGACCGTTGATTTCGGCATCAATTTTATTGATGACATAACCCAAGTCTTCTGGTTTGGTCACAAAATCAATGTCATCCACATCGATAATCAATAAATTACCTTTATCGTAACCGTGAATCCACGCTTCATAACGCTCGTTCAATCGGCTCAAATAATCGATGCTGATAGAGTTTTCATAATCACGGCCACGTTTATGGATTTGATTGACCAAGTTTGGAATGGAACTTCTCAAATAAATCAATAAATCCGGCCCTTTTACCAAAGATTCCATCAAATCGAACAATGAGCGGTAATTTTCATAATCACGATTGGTCATTAATCCCATGGCATGAAGATTGGGTGCAAAAATATGTGCATCTTCATAAATGGTCCGGTCTTGAATGATTTCCTTACCACTTTGATGGATTTGCAATACCTGACGAAACCGGCTGTTCAAGAAATACACCTGAAGGTTGAAGCTCCAGCGTTCCATTTGGTTATAAAAATCGTCCAGATACGGATTGTCAACAACGTCTTCCAATTGCGGTTCCCATTTGTAATGTTTGGCCAATAGCTTTGTTAAAGTCGTCTTTCCTGCGCCAATGTTTCCTGCGATTGCAACGTGCATTTTTACTTGATTTTTAGTTGGTATTGATGAAGTTTTTTCGAACCGTAAATATACAAGGTTTCATTGGTTACCAAAAACTGATTTATTAACAATTCGTTGAGTGGAATAGCAAGTAGTTTTTTCGAATCTTTCTGAAGATAAAACAGCTTTTCTTGTTGTTTAATAATTAAATTGCCATTGTCTTCTGAGAGTTCCGTAAAACCATCATTTTTTAGCTTCTTTACCAAACTCCCAAAATAATTGTATTGATACAGGAATTTCTCTGTCAAGAGCCAACAGAAATTATAATCGCTCACCATATCCAAAACATTGGATTGCACCGGAAGTGTAGTCGCTCGTGTTTTATTGGTTTTGTAATCAAAAAGTTCCAGTTGCTGCAAATCGGTGTTGAAAATCCAAAGCGTATTGTCGGAACCCGTTGAGATGTGTGATACGTTTTTATACGGCTGAATAGTATTAAAGTCGATTTTGTAGATTTCCGCCAAGCGATTGTCCAAAATGATAGCGGTATTGAAATTTTTGTAAAAGAGATTGATTTTAAGTGAATTGAAGGCATCCGCAGACGTAATCTTGCCAAGCTGAATATTGCTATACTTCATATCTTTCTCCTTGTCTATCTTATGAAATGTATGCTCATCTATTAGATAGATGATTCCAAAGTTATCGATGTTAACAATTGTTGGAAGTTCAATTTCTGTAGTTTTAATCCATCTTGCATCAATGTTTTCTTGCGAAAAACTAAAGATGGAAAAACAAAAAAAGAAGAAGGCGAATTTTTTCATTGTGGAATGAAAAGTACAAAAATCAAACCACTTTCAACAGATTAATTTATACCCAAATCCACGCACGTTCAAAATTTGAATGGTTTCGTCCGCTTGTAGCTTTTTGCGAAGTTTGGTAATGAACACATCCATACTTCGAGCATTGAAAAAATCGTCATTTCCCCAGAGTTTGTTAAGAATGAGCGTTCGGTCCAACACTTGATTTTTGTTTTTTATCAGGTGAAACAACAAATGTGCTTCGCGATGCGTCAATTGCGATGGTTCATCTTCTTTAAACTGAAGAGTTTGTTTCGGAAAATCAAAGGTGTAGTGTCCCAATTTAAGAATTTCGGAGGTTTTTTGAACTTGTGCTCGATTCAAAAGATTGTTGATGCGAACAATTAGTTCCTCCATGCTGAACGGTTTTTTCAGATAATCGTTGCCTCCTATGGTAAACCCTTCCACCACATCCTGCGTTTGGGATTTTGCTGTCAAAAAGATAATTGGAATCGTTTCATCAATGGCTCTAATCTCTTTAGCCAAGGTGAACCCATCTTTTTTGGGCATCATCACATCCAAGACCAAAATTTCAGGTTTTTGATTTTGATAGACATCCATTGCTTTTTCTCCATTGTCGCACAACAGCACCTTGAAATTTCTGGTTTCAAGACTTTCCTTGATAATCATTCCCAGCGCGGGTTCGTCTTCGGCTAAAAGTATGGTATTGATTTTATTCATTGGGAAGGCTCATTTTAAATTCCGTTCCACTATCATTCAAATGCAATTGAACGTTGCCACCATGTTTTTCAATTATTTTTTTGGTATAATACAACCCAATTCCAAAACCTTTGACGTCGTGTGTATTGCCTTTTGGAACGCGATAAAACTTTTCAAAAATCCTGTCTTTGTGGATATTGGAAAGCGTTTTGCCATCATCTGTAATTGACACAGTAAACGCAAATGAATTTTGTTCCACAGTAAGCGTAATGTTGTCACCGCCATATTTTACGGCATTGTCCAACACATTGTTAATGGCATTCTCAAAATGGAAGACATCCACATTTGCCAAAATTGATTCTTCTGAAGGTAAAAAAAGTATGGTTTTGTTTTTCGATTGCATTTGATGTTTTTCAACCAAGCCTTTCAATATTTCTACGATGCTGGTTTTTTCTTTGTGGAGTTGCAGCGTTTCACTATCCAAAGTAGCAGTTTCCAAGAGTTTTTCGACCATTACGTTGAGTTTTGTCAATTGCTCAGTGGACATGTCCACATAGGTTTTTGTTTTTTCTTTATTGTCAATGACGTTAAAATTCTTAATACTTTCCAAAGCGACACTAATAGTTGCAATGGGTGTTTTGAATTCGTGCGTGATATTGCTAATCAAATCATTTTTTACTTCAGCCAATTGCTTTTGGTTTTGGATGATTTTTAGCAAATAAAACAAGCTTGAAATGATGGCCAAAGTGAGCAACAGGGACAGCAAAATTTCAAAAATACCATTCTTGAGGATGATGTTGGTGGCATTCGCGTAATGGAGTTCCAAAGTTTCATCTTGTTTCAAAAACTTGGTTTTGGCAGTCGTTTTTAAAAAATCTGGCGAGATTTTATCCTCATGACAACTATTGATTAAACTATCACTTTTAAAATGTTTCAGAGCAAAATCAATGTCCAATGTCTTACGCTTTAACTCCTTGACCACTAGTGAATCTAATCGATTCAAGTTCAAAGAATCATTTTGTATGGAAATAAATATGGCTTTGATACCTTTCAATAGTTTGATACTATCAGAAGCCATTTTGCCTCTCAAAACTTTTACACTACGAGCTTCTTTGTCGGGTCCTGAAAAATCAATGGCGTTTGTAGAATCAAGCAGTTGCGTAAAACCTGAAATTTTTGATTTAAAAGTAGTTTTATAATCTTTATCGAACTCGGCAATAATGGAATCTCTAGAAATTGAATCCAGTTTTGAATCAAAATTCAATGTATCCGATTTAATAATTGTCATGTGATTGTCTTCAGCCAAATCTGCGTAGTAAATTTCGACTGCATTGTCCAAGGCTATTTGCACATCATTCACATAACGCTGTTTATTTGCCAAAAAATTGTTGTAATTCCAATAGCATTGCACCGCAATGGTCAATGCCATCGTGATGATGATGATATACAAAATGCTATGGTATTTCCTTTCATTCATTGCTCAAATGTAAATGTTAAAAGCATTTAAAACTAATCGGTTAACACACGTTAACACTCATTAACTCAAAGATTCAAAATCACTTTCCATATTTGTAGTATTATAAATCAAAAAATAGAACAGTATGACTACAATTACCAAAATCATTATTGTGGGACTGGTATTGACTATCAACAAAGTCAATGCCCAAGAATTCCAGGGGATAGCCACTTATAAATCGCACCGCAAAGTGGATCTAAAACTAGATGGCGACGGTATAAATGATGAACGAAAGAAACAATTGCAAGAACAGTTGAGCAAGCAATTTCAAAGGGAATACACGCTCAAATTCAATCAACAGGAATCCATTTATCGGCAAAATGAGCAATTGGAAGCGCCATCTCCAGCTAATTCTAGCGGCATCAAAATAGTGGTTGCGCAGAGTTCAGACATTATGTACAAAAACATTAAGGAAAACAGATATACCAACGAAACTGAGATGTTGGGCAAACAGTTTTTAATCAAGGACACGTTGACCAACCGTCAATGGAAATTGGTAAACGAGACAAAAAATATCGGTGTTTATACCTGTTATAAAGCCACATTCACCGAAGACGTAAAGACCCAAACCATAAGAGATGATGGTGAAATTGAAAGCATAACTAAAGAACGGACCACAACCGCATGGTACACGCCTCAAATTCCCATCAGTAACGGTCCCGAAGATTTTTACGGATTACCTGGCCTTATTCTCGAAATAAACGATGGAGAGTTGACTTTGGTCTGCACGAAAATAGTTCTCAATCCTGAAGAAAAACTGGAAATTGTTGAGCCAAAAAAGGGCAAGGAAGTCACGCAACAAGAATTTGACGACATCATGGAAAAGAAAAATAAGGAAATGATGGAAAATTTTAAATCTGAACGTGGAGAAGGTAAGCGAATGATTATGAGAATAGGCGGCTGATTTTAAGAGAATTTTAACTTTTAAAGGTTTAACTATTGGTTTTATCTAGAGTCTAACTAAGGATTGTTTATCTTTATCGTTATTTAGATTCTATGATTATGAAATCAATTTCCATCAAATTCAGTATTGTATTTTTCTTTATCACCAGTGCTTCGTTATTTGCCCAAAAAGACTTTCAAGGGAAAGCCTATTACGAATCCAAAACCACGGTCGATATGGACAATTGGGGAGGCAGAGGCGGCCGACAGATGACCGAAGAACAAAAAAAGATGATTGCCGAACGGATGAAAAGTATGTTTGAAAAAACCTATATCTTAACCTTCAACCGAACGGAATCCATCTACAAGGAAGAAGAAAAACTGGAAGCACCAGGAACAGGAGGCAATCGCTGGGGAGGCATGATGAGCAGTTTTACAGGCGGTCCGCAATACAAAAATGTGAAAGATTTACAATTATTGCAAGAGCAGGAATTCTTTGGAAAACAATTTCTAATCAAAGATTCTTTACCGCCTTTAAAATGGGAAATGGGAACTGAAACCAAACAGATTGGGCAGTATACTTGCTTCAAAGCGACTGCGATTAAGTCTGTGGATGAAATGGATTTCACAAATATGAGGCGTCGAAACAGAGATAATGACGAGAAAAAAGAAGGAGATAAAGCAACCGATTCTACCCGTAAAGTCAACCCAATGGATGAGATAGAAGTCCCAAAAACAATTACTGTGAGCGCATGGTATACGCCCCAAATTCCAGTCAATCAAGGACCTGGCGAATATTGGGGACTTCCTGGATTGATATTGGAAGTCAATGCCAACAGGACTACCATTTTGTGTTCAAAAATTGTATTGAATCCTGGTGAAAAAGAAGAGATTAAAGTGCCCTCAAAAGGTAAGGAAGTCACCAAACAGGAATATAACGACATCATGAAAAAGAAAATTGAGGAAATGCAGGAAATGTATGGAGGCAGAGGTGGCCGTCAACGTTTTTAATCTTCAATTTTAAAACATCAAAATCCATCAATGAAAAAGCTAATCATAATCCTGCTACTTTTTGTAGCCCATCATTCATTTGCCCAAATTAAACTCGAAGGGGTTGTCAAAGACAGCATTGGGACACCATTGGAATTGGCAAATGTTATCGCCATCAATCAAAATTCCAACCAACTGGAATCTTATGCCATTACCAACGAGCAAGGTGTTTACAAACTCAATTTGGGTAAGAACGCCACGTTTAAAATCCAAGTCAGTTATATTGGCATGAAAACATCTGAAGCTTTGATTTCTACAAAAGAAGCGGATATAAGCCAAAATTTTACCCTTTTATATGACAATACTCTTGATGAAGTTGAACTGACCTATGAAATGCCGGTAACAATTAAAGGTGATACCATCACTTATAATGCAGATTCTTTCAACAAAGGAACCGAACGAAAGCTTGGAGATGTACTGAAAAACCTTCCTGGAGTTGAAGTGAACGATGAAGGCGAAATAGAAGTTGAGGGCAAGACGGTTTCTAAAGTGATGATTGACGGCAAGGATTTTTTCGATGGTGATTCTAAATTGGCGACCAAAAATATCCCCTCCAATGCCGTTGACAAAGTTCAGGTTTTGAAAAATTATGCCGAAGTCGGGCAATTGAGCGGCGTTACAAACAATCAGGATAATATTGCCATCAACCTGAAACTCAAAAAAGGAAAGGAAGCTTTTTGGTTTGGAGATGTGACTGCTGGCTCAGGAATTGCAGATAAAGACGGTTTATATTTGTTTCAGCCCAAATTGTTTTATTACAGTCCAAAATTGAGCGTCAATTTTATTGGCGACCTCAACAACATTGGTGAGGTAGCTTTTTCCCGTCGTGATTTTTTCAATTTTGGTGGAGGCTTTAGAGCTCCTAGTCGTCAGAGTGGGACCAATATTGATTTGGGAGACAACAGTCTTGGCTTTTTATCCATGCAGAACAATCGAGCGAAAGATATCAATTCAAAATTGGGTGCCGCCAATTTTAGCTATTCGCCTACTAAAAACTTGGATTTGAGCGGTTTCGCAATTTTTTCGAGTAGTAGAGTGGAGTTGCAGGAAAACAATTCTGTTGAATATACCAATATTGAGCTGGGCATTCCAGACGAAGAGACTCAAAGCAATACGTATCAAAAAAGTGATTTGGGAACCATGAAACTGAGCGCCAAATATAAACCAAATGTTAACAATCAATTGGATTATGAAGTGCTTGGTCGTTTGACCAAGGAATCCCAAGAGCAAAATTTCTTCTCTTCGGTGATTGGAAACATCGACCAATTGGACGACACCAACCCGTATCGATTTAGTCAAAATCTCAACTATTATTACACGCTCAACGATACCAATATCTTTGCATTGGAAGCACAACATGTTTTACAGGACGAAGACCCCTTTTACAATGCTATTCTAGAAGACAAGGAAAATTATGAAAACACCGCAGAAAGCCTTGGTTTGGATGATACACAATTGACCTATAACATTGCGCAAGATAAGAGAGTAAAATCGAATCAATTGGACGCCAAATTAGATTATTGGAACATTTTGAATGCCAAGAGTAATATCAATCTGACACTTGGAACCATTTTGAGCAACCAGAAATTCAACAGTGAGATTTTTCAATATTTGGATGATGGTTCGGTTTTTAATCCTACACCAACTTTAAATAATGGTTTGGACACTAACGACACCGATTATAATTTTAGCGATGTATATGCAGGGCTTCATTATCAGTTTAAAACAGGTATTTTTACCATAACTCCTGGTGTTTCGGCACATGCTTACAATACAAAGAACACGCAATTTGGCGACACCTATTCTGACAATTTTGTGAGACTTTTGCCCGATTTTGACATGCGGATTCAGTTGAAGAAAAGCGAAAATATCAATCTGAACTACCGAATGCAGACGCAATTTACGGATGTTAGTAATTTAGCAAGAGGCTTGGTCTTGAACGGTTACAATTCTCTTTTTTCGGGCAATGAAGCTTTGGATAATGCTGTGTCGCACAATGTTAATCTATCCTATTTCAGTTTCAATATGTTTAACTATACCAATGTTTTTGGAAGCATAAATTATAGCAAACGGATTGACCAAATTCGAAACTTGACCAATTTTGAAAGTGTTATTCGTATCAACTCGCCATTCAATTCTGGTTTTGCAGACGAAAAATTATCCGCTTTCGGAAATTTTCAAAAACGTTTTGGCAAGTTGCAGGCAACATTGGGCGGTAATTTTACCTATTCCAAGTTCAATCAAATTGTCCAAGGAGATACGTCCGTAAACGAAAACTATTCTCATAATTACAATGCTCGACTGCGAACCAATTTTAAAACGGCTCCAAATGTGGAATTGAGTTATCGCTATGGTATTTCGGACAACGATCAAGGCTCATCCCGCAACAAATTTTACACCAGTGCTCCTTCAATTGATTTTGATGCCTTATTTTTGAAAAGCTTTACCTTCAGGACCGATTATGAGTATACTAACTTTAGTGATGAAGATGGCACCATCAACAGTTTTGAGTTTTGGAATGCCTCCTTATCCTATAGAAAAAACAAAGATGCCAAATTGGAATATGAAATTAAAGCAACCAATTTATTGGATACAAAATCGCAATCTCAAAGCAATACCAGCAATATATCCGTAAGTTCTACGGAATATTTTATTCAACCACGTTTTGTGACATTTCGATTGATTTATTCATTATAGGAGAATTTAAATATGACCAGACATCTAATTAAAAGAAAATTCACAGTCATTAGTTTATTGGTCATCATTTCTGCTTGCAAAAACAATTCAAATTCTGATACAAAAGACGATATCAAACCTTTAGAAACAAAAACAATTTTAAACGAGCAGCCAAAAGAAATACAAACACCTCAAGGGATGGTATGGGTTGAGGGCAAAACATTTACTCAAGGCGCAAAACCAAATGACCCTATGGCAATGCATCGCGAAATGCCAGCCCATAAAGTATCGGTTGATGGATTCTTCATCGATATTACGGAAGTCACCAATGCTCAGTTTAAATCATTTGTTGAAGCCACAGGATATGTTACCGTTGCAGAACGCCCTATCAATTGGGATGAGATGAAAATGGAGCTTCCTAAAGGTACTCCAAAACCTCACGACAGTCTTTTAGAACCTGGCAGTTTGATATTCAACAAGACGATTAGAGCAGTTGCTACTATGGATAATTATACACAGTGGTGGACATGGAAAATTGGTGCCAATTGGAAGCATCCAGAAGGACCAAAAAGCTCAATCGTAGGCAAAGACAATTTTCCAGTGGTGCACATTGCATATGAGGATGCAGTGGCGTATTGCAAATGGGCAAATAGACGTTTGCCTACAGAAGCCGAATGGGAATCTGCTGCCGAAGGACATCTGACAGATGCCATTTACACCTGGGGAGATGATGCTTCCAAACTTGATAAAAATGCCAACACTTGGCAAGGCGTTTTTCCTATAAAAAATGAAAGCGTGGATGGTTTTGAATTCATTGCGCCTACTAAATCCTATCCTCCAAACAGTATCGGTGTTTATGATATGCTGGGAAATGTTTGGGAGTTGACAAACGATTTTTTTAATGTGAATTATTATAGTCAAATAGAGCCTTCCAGCCCCTTAATCAATCCAAAAGGCGCCAATGAAGCCTACAATCCGGACAATCCCTATCAAGAAGAACACATTATGAAAGGTGGATCCTTTTTATGCCATGCCTCCTATTGTGCAAGTTTCCGAATTTCGGCACGAATGCCCATGAGTTCAGATTCTGGTTCGGACCATGTTGGCTTTAGAACAGTTGCTACGGTTGAGATGTTGAGATGATTTTAGAAAAAGGCCTGAAGATAAATTCAGGCTTTCTGTTTTTATAGTTTTATTTTGAATTAAGATTGATCATCCACAGATGCATCAGGCGCATTCTTTTTTACAGATGCCACACCATTTTCCATAGCTGATGCTGAAGAATACATTTCACTGTTTCCAATAACCTGACCATTTGTTGAAGTCAAATTGAAGTAAGGACTGCCGTCTTTTGCAGTTTTTCTATCATATCTGTCATTATCCTGTGAATTTTTTCTAACAGAATCAATACCATTTGTACATCCAGATTTTGATTCATATCCTTGGCTACTTAAAATAACTTGTCCGTTGCCTGCTTTAAGATTAAATCGATACTTTCCTGCTTTGTCTTTAGTAATTTCGAATTTTCCCATTTTGCTTTAAATTTATTATTGATTCCTTAAAAATAAGAAAAAAACAAAAAAAGCCTCACATTTCTGTAAGGCTTTTGTACTCAAGGCGGGACTTGAACCCGCACGCCCAAAACGGGCACAGGATTTTAAGTCCGGCGTGTCTACCAATTCCACCACTTGAGCGTGATTACATCACTTGGACTTTAAACTAAAAATGCCGATTTGTGCCGGCATCTTTATGGAGCGAAAAACGGGATTCGAACCCGCGACCTCCACCTTGGCAAGGTGGCGCTCTACCAACTGAGCTATTTTCGCGTTATCTACTAAAGAACGTTTCCCGATAGCTATCGGGATTGCGAGGGCAAATTTAATACAATTCCATTAATTGCAAAGTGTTTTTTCCAAAAAAATGGAATTTTTCAGGCGCGCTTCTTTTTCTGCAACATACGCTTGATTTCGTTGAGTTTCATCAAAGCTTCCACAGGTGTCAAGGTATCAATATCAATATTGACAATCTCTTCCTTGATTTGCTCCAAAAGTGGGTCATCCAAATTGAAAAAACTCAATTGCATTTCGCTATTTAAGGTTTTCACCTTATCTGTCAATTCTTCTGAAGAATGTGATTTTTCTAGCTGTTTTAAAATCTTGTTGGCACGATGAATGACCTGTTGTGGCATTCCAGCCATTTTAGCAACGTGAATTCCAAAACTATGCTCACTGCCACCTTCTACTAGTTTTCTCAAGAACAATACATTATCTTTTAACTCTTTGACAGACACATTGAAGTTTTTAATGCGCTTGAAGGTCTCTGTCATTTCATTCAATTCGTGATAGTGAGTTGCAAACAGAGTTTTGGCTTTGCTTGGATGCTCGTGTAAATATTCACTAATCGCCCAAGCAATTGAAATACCATCATAGGTACTTGTACCACGACCAATCTCATCCAACAGCACCAAACTACGCTCGGAAATATTGTTCAAGATAGAAGCCGTTTCATTCATCTCAACCATAAAAGTCGATTCACCCATCGAAATATTATCGCTCGCTCCTACCCTTGTAAAAATCTTATCGGTCAAGCCAATGGTCGCCGCTTCGGCAGGCACAAAACTTCCCATTTGAGCCAAAAGCACAATCAAAGCTGTCTGACGTAAGATAGCTGATTTACCAGACATATTTGGACCGGTAATCATAATGATTTGCTGCGTGTCTCTATCCAAATACACATCATTGGCAATATAAGGTTCGCCAAGCGGCAATTGCTTTTCAATGACTGGATGGCGTCCATTTTTGATATTTAGCTCAAAAGAATCACCAACCTCTGGCCTTGTGTAATGATTTTCGGATGCCAATTGCGCAAAGCCACATAGACAATCCAATTGGGCAATCAACGAGGCATTTTTTTGAACTGGAGCTATAAATTGTGTCATCCAGTCGACCAATTCGGCGAACAAGCGTTGCTCTATTTCCAAAATACGCTCTTCAGCACCTAAAATTTTGGTTTCGTATTCCTTTAATTCTTCGGTAATGTAACGCTCGGCATTGACCAAGGTCTGCTTCCGAATCCAGTCAGATGGCACCTTATCTTTATGTGTATGGCGAACTTCAATATAATAACCAAACACATTATTGGACGCAATTTTAAGCGACGTGATGCCTGTGCGCTCACTTTCGCGCTCCAGCATTTTGTCTAAATAATCTTTTCCTGAAAATGCCAATTCACGCAGTTCTTTCAATTCCGAAGAATAATCAGATGAAATGGTATTCCCTTTCAAAATATTCACTGGAGCCTCTTCATTCAAAGACGATTTAATTCGAAGTCGCAAGTCTTCGCACAATTCCAAAGAATTTCCAATGGCATTCAAAGCATCATTTTCACATTTAGAAATCAAAGATTGAATCGGAACAATCGCTTCCAAAGCATTTTTAAGTTGCACGACCTCTCGCGGACAAATTTTAGCCGTCGCTACTTTTGAAATGAGACGTTCGATATCACCAATATGCTTGATATGGTTTTGGATTTTATTCAGAAGAATTTTTTCCTTCAAGAGAAAATCAACCACATCGTGACGCTTTTTTATCTTTTCAATATCGACTAAAGGCAGGGCCAACCAACGTTTCAACAAACGCCCACCCATTGGCGAATTTGTTTTGTCAATCACATCAATTAAGGTCACCGCATTCTGATTCGTGGAATGATACAACTCCAAATTCTTGATGGTAAAACGGTCCATCCAAACGTGTTCATTTTTTGTGATCCGTTGAATGGATGTGATGTGTTGCAACTGATGGTGTTGCGTCTCGCCCAAATAGTGCAATACAGCGCCAGAAGCCACAATGCCTTCGTACAAATCATCAATCCCAAAGCCTTTTAAAGATTTTGTATTGAAATGCTTCAACAAGGTTTCATTGGCATAATCATCTTGAAAAACCCAATCTTCCATATAAAAACTATGAAATTGATTGCCGAATGTTTTAATAAATTCATTACGCTTTGGCTTGGACACCAACACCTCGCTTGGGTTGAAATTCTGAAGCAATTTATCGATGTATTCTTCATTGCCTTGCGACACCAAAAATTCACCCGTAGAAACATCCAAAAAAGACACCCCAAGATAATTTCTTCCGAAATACACAGCAGCCAAAAAGTTGTTGCTTTTGGAGCTCAATATATCATCATTCAGCGCCACGCCAGGTGTTACCAGTTCTGTGACACCACGCTTGACGATGGTTTTTGTTTGCTTTGGGTCCTCGAGTTGGTCGCAAATTGCCACACGACAACCAGCCTTTACCAACTTTGGCAAATAAGTGTTTAGTGAATGATGCGGAAATCCTGCCAATTCGGTTTCGGTTTCACTTCCGGCACCTCGTTTGGTCAAAATAATATCCAAAATCTTCGCAGTCTTAACGGCATCTTCACCGAAGGTTTCATAAAAATCACCCACGCGAAACAACAACAAGGCATCAGGATACTTCGCCTTGATAGCGTTGTATTGCTTCATCAATGGTGTTTCTTTTTTAGCTGCTTTTGCCAATGGTATTATATGTTTTAAATAGTATTTTTGTCAAAAAATGTAAGAGTGCTAAAGTACTTATATTTTGAGGTTTTGTGAAGCCGAAACCATAGAAGTTATTTACAATTAGGATGATATTTCAACAACAGAAGACCTGTCAGGTTTTTAAAACCTGACAGGTCTAAACCTTAACCATGAGAAAACTAAAAAACAGCGAACTCGACCGATTGAGTGTTGAAGAATTTAAAGATGTCAAGAAAACGCCATTGATTGTGGTGCTTGATAACATACGAAGCTTAAACAATATCGGTTCTGTTTTTCGTACAAGCGATGCGTTTTTGATTGAAAAAATCTATCTGTGCGGTATCACTGCAACACCACCTCACAAAGACATTCACAAAACCGCTTTGGGGAGTACAGAAACGGTTGAATGGGACTATGTTGAAAACACTTTGGAATTAATTCAACAACTGAAATCTGAAGACGTTATCGTTGCCTCTATTGAACAAGCTAAAAACGCGACAATGCTCAACGACTTTCAGCCAAAAGCCAATCAAAAATATGCGTTGGTATTTGGAAATGAAGTGAAAGGCGTTTCGCAGCAAGTGGTATCAGCAAGCGATATGATTTTAGAAATCCCTCAATTTGGGACCAAGCATTCCCTGAATATTTCGGTAAGTTGTGGTGTGGTGCTTTGGGATATATTTGCGAAGATGAAAATCAAGAAAGAAAATACCGAATAGTTTAAATTTAAATTTGTCGTAATTCTATGAAATCAAATCAAAAAACAAATGTAGCATCAAAAATTAAGAATCTTTGGAAAGACCCAGTAATGAGCAAAGTGATTTCTGTTGGCATTATTGGCTTATTATCCATCATTTATAATTTGATAATCTCATTATTAAATAATGTTGACTTTAGAATAGCATTTATAAACTTTTGGAACTTTAAGCTAAAATTATGGCAAGTTTTAGTTGTGGTGATTTTGCTATTTCTAATTAAAATTTTTATTAATAAAGTCAGCCGTCAAGAATATAGACAGTATATATATGATGACGATAGCCTAAAATTAGACATTAATTTATTCAACAAAATTAGAAATGAATTATTACCACAGGATGGTACTATTTCCTTTTTAAGACATCATAACTTTGGAGCAAGTTTTATCGAAAGGACTTTTGACCCGCTTTTTAATTTTGCTTATGAAAGTTCTAAATCAGATTTTGAATTTTTAAATCCAGAAATAGAGAAATTTAAACTTGAACTTGTGGATAGCATTAAAAAGTTTAATGATTTGCTGACCACAAATACCTTTTCAAACGGGCCTAATTCACAATCTGTTCCGAAAGAATGGATATATGAGCAAACTGAAAGACATACGAAAGTCGTTAAGGAGTTAAATGATTACGCCGACAAAATTTGCGCTGATTATGATAATTTAATTAAACTATGTAGAAAAATATTGAAAAATTAAATTGAAATTGAATCTCATTTTTAACTGGAAATCTGCTCTAGCACCCACAAATAATCTTCTCGATTCCCCACAAAATCCTTTTCTGAAACATCAATGATTTTCACTTTCAATTCGGTTTGGTTTTTCAAAAATTCCAAATACCCAGAATTGATTTTGTCGAGATAGTCATTTTCGATATTCTGTTCATAATCACGACCTCGTTTTTTGATGTTTTCTTGCAAACGTGCCGTATTTTGATAGAGATAAATGTACAAATCGGGCTTGGCAATATCTTTATACATCAAATAAAACAACTTTCTGTAAAGCTTAAATTCATCCTCTGGCAAAGTGATTTTTGAGAAAATAAGCGATTTATAAATATCATAATCGCTTACCATAAAGTCCTTGAACAAATCGAGTTGCGATAAATCATCGCTGATTTGCTGATATCTATCTGCTAAAAAAGACATTTCCAAAGTAAAGGCATAACGTTGCGGCTCATCATAAAACTTTGGCAAAAACGGATTGTCTGCAAAGCGTTCCAAAATCAATTTGGCATTAAAATCGTGCGCAATCTTGTTGGCCAAACTTGTTTTTCCTGCACCTATATTTCCTTCTATGGCAATGTAATTGTAATCGGAAAAGCTGAACTGCTTGCTTGGGTTTTTCAACCAAATATGGAAAGGTTCAACTTTACTCGAATCTACACAAGCCTCTAAAAGTTCAGAGACTGTTTTTTTGAGCGTGGGATGTTTTACAGAAGAGGCGATATCATTCAAGGGTTGAAGCACAAATTTCCGCTCTCGCATTTTTAAGTGAGGTACTCGCAGCAGTTTGGTATCCATTACCAAATCATCATAAAAAATGATATCCAAATCAATGGTTCGAGATTCGTAACCTGCATTTGCAGTTCTAATACGTCCAAGTTCAGTTTCAATTGAGAGCAATGCTTTCATGGTCTCTTCGGGAGACAGAGTGGTTTCGACAATGCTGCAACAATTCAAAAAATCATCACCTTCAAATCCAACGGCTTTAGAATTGTAAATTCTTGAAATGATTTGAATAGTTCCAACGTGCTTAAAAATAAGGTCAATGGCATCTTGCAGATGCTTCATTCGGTCACCTTTATTGCTGCCAAGTGCTATGTAAACTTTGTGTGATGAATGCATAATTTGTTTCAAAATAAAGAAAACAAAATCACTTTGCACTATCTTTAGGGCAACAACTTATCCACAATATGACCTTAAAAGACAAACTCGTAGCCCAACGTATTTATATACTTTTGGCGGCCCTGTTCATTACTTCTTTAGTGGTTTCCAACTTGATTTTCCAAAAGTTTTTTTATTGGTATCCGTTTCATATAGAACTATTTGGAACCAAATTATTTGAGATTTCTGTGGGTATCTTACCCTACCCCATTACCTTTTTGATTACTGACCTGATCAGTGAAATCTATGGTAAAAAACGTGCGAACGATGTCGTGGTCATTGGGATTTTCGCTTCGTTGTTTTCGTTGGGCATTGTATTGGTTTCCAAATCAGTTCCGGCAACCTCGTGGTCGTATGTTGATGACAGTACATTTTCACATGTATTTGGAAGTACCGCAATTGCTGTTTTTGCAAGTATGATGGCCTATCTATTTGCACAATTTATAGACATTCAAATCTATCATTTCTGGAAACGATTGACCAAAGGAAAACATTTGTGGCTTCGGAACAATTTCTCAACTTTTACGTCACAGTTTGTGGATACGTTGACCATTTTGCTTTTATTGTGTTCTTTTGAGATTATTGCGTGGGATAAATTCTATGGCCTATTGGTCAGTGGCTTTATCTTTAAGGCTTTGATTGCCCTCTGCGACACACCTTTTTTGTACTTGGGTGTGTATCTATTCAAAAAACGTTTTCATTTGAAAATGAATGAGGAAATTGATCTTCTCTAAACTGCTAAAGTTTTATTAAACTTTAACACTTCCTCAACTTTAACCATCAATTTTGCGTATATATACATACCAAACTAAAACTTTTCATTTCTTTATGGATACTACAGTAAAAAAGAAATCTCCACTTAAAAAAACCTTAAAAATCATAGGAATCACGCTTTTGATTCTTATTGTATTATTGATCGCCCTTCCGTTTGTATTCCAATCGCAGATTAAAGGCATGGTCAAGAACTTTATCAACCAAAATGTTAATGCCAAAGTGGAATTTAGTGATGTCAACTTGAGCTTATTCAGTAATTTTCCGAATGCCAACGTCAAAGTGACCGATTTGGTGATTACCACCTTTGAACCGTTTAAGGATGAAACGTTTGCTACAGCAAAAGATATTTCATTTACAATGTCCATTAAGGAATTGTTCAAAAATGCCGATGACGACCCCATAAAAGTAAACTCCATATATGTGGATGAAGCATTGTTGACCTTAAAAACTGATGCCTTTGGAAATGTGAATTATGACATTATGAAAGAAAAGGAAAATGCAACCCCTGCGGATACGACCAGTAATTTTGCATTTGACATTAAGGAATATAGCATTAAAAACAGTGCTTTTACATATATTGATGTTCCTTCCAATACCGAAATCTATGTAACCGAATTGAACCATAAAGGAAATGCCAAAATCAATAATGACGTTTCTGAATTGGATACCGAAAGTGAAGCCAATGTCAGTTTGAGTATCGATAGCACCAATTACCTCAACAACAACCATGTAAAGTTAGATGCAGTGCTTGATATGGATTTGAATAACCAAAAATACACCTTCAAAGACAATAAAGGCTATATCAATCAATTGCCTTTGGAGTTTAAGGGTTATGTGCAGCAATTGGAAGATGGGCAAGACATCGACATTTCGTTCGAGAATCCTGGGTCATCCTTTAAGGATTTCTTGGCTGTGATTCCTGAAAGCTATTCAAAAAACATTGAGAATGTAGAAACCACTGGCGATTTTAAAGTGAGTGGCATCATTAAAGGAAAAGTCACAGAAACCACGATTCCCACCTTGGACATCACTATCAAGTCTAACAACGCCTCGTTCAAGTATCCCGATTTGCCCAAAAAAGTGGAGGACATTATCATTGATACACAAATCAAAAATGAAACGGGCAATCCAGACGACACCTATGTGGCCATCAATACCTTGAATTTCAAAATTGATAATGATGTTTTTAAATCGTCGGCAACCATTAAAAATATCACAGGCAACATGCTCGTGAATGCCGATATTGATGGTGTGCTGAACTTGGCGAACCTCAGCAAAGCCTATCCTTTGGAACTGGAAAACGAATTGAGTGGTATTCTGAGGGCTAAAATAAATACGGCGTTTGATATGGATGCTATTGAAACCAACGCTTACAGTAGAATCAAAGCTTCCGGAAATGCCAACATTACCAATATGGTATTTTCTTCGGATGCAATGAACCAACCTTTGCAGATTTCAAAAGCAGATATGACCTTCAATCCCTCAACCGTCACCTTGAATAGTTTTAATGCCAAAACAGGTCAGAGTGATTTTTCGGCTACAGGAACTATTACTAATTTGATAGGATTTATGTTGAGCAAAAAGGTAAATCTGAAAGGGAATTTCAACCTCAATTCAAACACCTTGGCCTTAAACGATTTCATGTCGGAAGAACCTGCACCAAGTGATTCAAACAAATCGACTGCCACAAAGTCTTCTGCTTCCACCGAGGCATTGCGTATTCCAGAGTTTTTGGAATGTACCATTTCGGCAAATGCCAATACCGTTGTGTATGACAATTTGAATTTGAAGGATGTCAAAGGCAATTTGACCATCAAAGACCAACAAGCCACCTTGAGCGGATTGACCTCCAAATTGTTTGATGGATTGCTGACCGTCTCTGGGAATGTGAGCACAAAAACCGATACACCGTCCTTTAGTTTGAATTTGGATGCCAATAGTTTTGATATTGCAAAATCATTTAGAGATTTGGAATTGTTGCAAAGCCTGGCACCTATTGCCAAAGTATTGCAAGGTAAATTGAATACCAACATCAATATTTCGGGCTTGCTGGACAAAGAGTTTTCACCTCAGCTGAATACGGTTTCGGGGAAAGCGTTTGCACAATTATTGACGACGCAAATCAACGAAGACCAAAGCCCATTATTGGCAAAATTGGATGGCGCTTTGAATTTTATCGACTTTGATAAATTGGATTTAAAAAATCTTGTTGCCAATCTTGAGTTTGCCAATGGCATGGTAAGTGTAAAGCCGTTTGACCTTAAATATAAAGACATTGGCATTACCATTGCAGGCTCGCATGGGTTTGACAAATCGTTGAAATATGATGCTGTGTTTAATGTACCTGCCAAATATTTGGGCGGCGACGTCAACCGATTGATTGGAAAAATCAATGACAACGAAGTGAACAACTTGACCATTCCTGTGACGGCCAATATTGTTGGGACGTTCACCAATCCACAAGTCTCGACCGACTTAACCAGTGGCATCAGCAATTTGACCAAACAACTCATCGAAATCGAAAAACAGAAATTGATTGGTCAAGGCAAGGACAAGATCAAGGATTTATTAACAGGGCTTGCTGGCGACAAAGACAAAACCAAACCCGAAGCACCGGAACTCCCCAATACACCATCCACCGTTGATACCACTGCTACTGCCACAAAACCAGACCCAGTAAAAGAAGGCGTAAAAAATGTACTTGGAAATATCTTGGGAGGCAAGAAAAAGAAGAAAGATTCAGTTAATTAGTTTTTGGTTGATGGTTGTTAGTTGATGGTTAATTGTCAATCGTTAATTGTCTATTGTCTATTGTCTATTGTCAAAACTGTTAAAGAAATGTGAGTTTATTTGCTTTTCTCAAATATTAGGTTATAATGTAGTTAGGACAGTTTATAATCTAATACATCTATATGAGACAACTCAAAATCACAAAACAAGTTACTAACCGTGAATCCAAATCTCTTGACAAATATTTACAAGACATCAGCAAACTACCGCTGATTACTGCCGACGAAGAGGTGGAATTGGCCCAGCGAATTAAAAAAGGTGACCAAGTAGCACTCGATAAGCTTGCCACCGCCAACTTACGCTTTGTGGTGTCGGTAGCAAAACAATACCAAAATCAAGGACTGACCTTGCCAGATTTAATCAATGAAGGCAATGCCGGTTTGGTCAAAGCCGCCAAACGTTTTGATGAAACCCGAGGTTTTAAATTCATTTCGTATGCCGTGTGGTGGATACGGCAGGCCATCCTGCAAGCATTGGCCGAGCAAGCCCGAGTGGTACGTTTGCCCTTGAATAAAATTGGTTCCATCAATAAAATCAACAAAGCGTTTTCACATTTGGAGCAGGCCAATGAGCGACCACCTAGCGCCGAAGAGATTGCTAAAGAATTGGACATGACCGTGAGCGATGTCAAACTGTCCCTTAAAAATTCCGGAAGGCATTTGTCTATGGATGCACCTTTGAGAGAAGGTGAAGATTTTAGCCTCTATGATGTGGTGTCGCACAAAGAATCGCCACGTCCAGATAATGATTTGATGGCCGATAGTTTAAAACTTGAAATCAACCGCGCTTTGGAAACCCTTTCCAACAAAGAAGGCGACGTCATAAAACTCTATTACGGTCTCGGCGGCGAGATGCCGATGAGCCTAGATGAGATTGGTCAGACCTTTGACCTCTCGCGCGAGCGTGTCAGGCAGATTAAAGAAAAAGGCATCCGCCGATTAAGGCATACCTCAAAAAGCAAAATATTAAAAACGTACCTCGGATAATCCGCGGAACACTAACACTTAAAACCCATACATGTTAAGAATTGAAATCAAAGAAGGAGAAAACATTGAACGCGCCCTTAAACGTTACAAACGCAAGCACAGAAACATCAAAGTGATGCAAAACCTACGCGATGGCCAATACTATACCAAGCCGTCCGTAAAGCGTAGGCGTACCGTACAGAAGGCGGAATATATACAGCATTTAAAAGATCAGGAGGAAGTTTAGCCTATAGACGTTAGACAAGAGACGTTAGATGTTAGACTTCTGATATCTGCTACAGAAAGGTGTGCGAAAGCATGCCTTTTTTTGTTTTAGATGTTAGATTTGGATGGTAGGATATTGTGAGTTGGTGGAGAGAAAATGTCAATAGTGTTCTACTGGAGATTAACTTATTGACTTGTTATTGTATCATAATTGAATTATTAAAACTCTATGCGTATATTTAGCTTCGCTCAACTCGGCTTTTAGCCTCGTATACCATCCGCGCCATCGGCTCATAAATAAGCTTTTCTTAAGATTGAGGTATACGTCGCCATTCCATCGTTTTGTAAAAAAAACCAATATAACCCCTTACACGAAGAATATTGGGGTTCTCTTCGTCTAGCCAAAACTTGGCTCTGTACACCTTGCCATCATCTGGGTTGGTGATGGTACCGTTAACGTAGGCGTCTTCATCCCACACAAATTTCTTCATTAACACCAATCCTTCAATTTTTTGGTTTTTGTCCTTCCCTTTACATTCCGTACAGAGATTATTTCGCTTGGACTCTACCGCAATTCGTACAATCCTTCCATTCACATAGCCATCTTTCTCAAAAACTTCCACAATGGAGCGAAATTCACCATCACTATTGAAAGTTTTCCATTTCCCAAAAACACTTTGGGCATTTACCGTGACACTTATGAATAGAAAAATAAGAAGTGTTTTCATTCGAATATTTTATAGATTATCATGCTGTTTCACTCAATGATAACCATAAAGGGCTTATAAAAGATACGTATAGAGTATTCCTTCTGGATTTTTAATAAAAAAAACGAAGTACTGGATATCTAAATTACGAAACCCCAATCCTCACCACATATCCTTCATTCCCACGGATGTTAAAAACTGTTTCATCCTCAAAAATGAGGTATTGCCCTTTAATGCCTTTCAAATTACCTGTATAAGATTTTGCTTTGTCCAGATTAAGACTGTTTGGTTTGTCAGGATATTGTAATACAGGAAACTCGAGGTTGGTTTCAGTATTGGTTTCTATGTAATAATCCAAGGCTTCTTTTGGAATGTATTGTTTTAACTGTTCTCGCCATTCAACCAGATTTTCATCCACAATTTCATTCTTCAGCATCGTACGCCAATTGGTCTTGTCACTGACGTGGTCTTTTAAAGCCACTTCGGTGATACCCGCGAGATATCGGTTGGGCACTTCCACGATTTCAATGGCTTCGTGTGCACCTTGGTCTATCCATCGGGTGGGCACCTGTGTTTTGCGCGTCACACCTACTTTTACATTACTGCTATTGGCAAGGTACACCACGTGTGGTTGTATCTGTACTCTTTTTTCATAAGCAAGATCTCGATCTTCTTTGTCGAGATGTGCGGTACTTAACTCGGGGCGCATGATCCAATCGGCCGCTTGGGGAATCTCATAAAAACAGCTTTTGCAGAAACCTTGGCGGTAAATGGGTTTGTTCAATCCGCAGTTGAGACATTGGTAGCCTACCAATTCGATGGTGATTGTTTTATCCAGCAATTGATTCATATTGAGAAAGTCATTCTCAAAGACGAGATAATATTGAATGGGATGCGACAACTCGCTCTCCATTTTTGTCAAAACTCCTTGGTACTGCATTAAAAAAAAGTATTATTTTTAGGACTCTAAAGATACTCTAAAAATGCCAATTCCCATAGTCAATTCCATTGCCAGTTGGTTTTTGAAGAAACGATTCCATCAAATAGAACTGTTTCTCAAATATCCAAATGAGGTACAGAACGAATTGCTGCTGGAATTGATTTTTATGGCAAAGGATACCGAAATTGGGAAACTCTACGATTTTAATTCCATTAAAGATTATAAGACGTTTTCTGAGCGTTTGCCAATATCTACCTATGAAGACAATCATGACAATATAGAACGCTCCCGAAGAGGTGAAAGCAATATTTTTTGGCCCACACCAATCAAATGGTTTGCAAAATCGAGTGGGACAACCAATGCTAAGAGTAAATTCATTCCTGTGAGCTATGAGTCTTTAGAAGATTGCCATTATGCGGCCAGCAAGGATTTGCTGTGCATGTACCTCAACAATAATGAAAACTCACAATTGTTTACTGGTAAAAGCTTACGACTTGGTGGCAGTAAGGAACTGTACAGTGAAAATGGAACTGTCTTTGGTGACCTTTCCGCCATTTTGATTGACAATATGCCGTTTTGGGCGGAATTCAGCAGTACACCCAGCAGTCGTGTATCGTTGATGAGCGATTGGGAACATAAAATGCAAGCCATAGTGGATGAAACCATCAACGAAAATGTCACAAGCCTTGCTGGTGTGCCGTCATGGATGCTAGTATTGCTGAATAATGTCTTGGAAACCACCGGAAAGAATACGTTGTTTGATATTTGGCCCAACTTGGAAGTTTATTTTCACGGAGGCGTGAGTTTTTTACCTTATGTAAATCAATACAAAACACTATTGCCTCGAAAAGATTTTAAGTATTACGAAATCTACAATGCTTCAGAAGGCTTTTTTGCAATCCAGGATCAAAACGGTTCAGGTGAGTTATTGTTGATGTTGGATTATGGTATCTTCTATGAATTCATTCCGATGGATGCTTATGGCACTCCCGAACAGATTATCATTCCGTTGAGTGGAGTGAAAAAGGATGTGAATTATGCAGTCGTCATCACTACCAACGCAGGGTTATGGCGCTATAAAATTGGCGATACCATTCGCTTTACCTCTACTAATCCTTATCGTATCAAAGTCTCTGGTCGCACCAAGCATCATATCAATGTGTTTGGTGAAGAATTGATTATTGAAAATGCTGAGGATGCCTTAAAAAAAGTCTGCAAAAAGACCAAAGCGGAAATTGTGGATTACACGGTCGCTCCCATTTTTATGCAAGGGAAAGAGAAAGGTGCACATGAATGGTTGATTGAATTTAAAACACATCCAACTAATATTGAACTCTTTAATGAACTTTTGGACAATGCATTAAAATCTTTGAACTCTGATTATGAAGCCAAACGTTTCAATAATATTACCCTAAACAAACCCACTATACACATTGCAAGACAACAATTGTTCTATGATTGGCTCAAGCATCACGACAAGCTTGGTGGACAGCACAAAGTACCTCGACTTTCAAACACCCGAAACTATCTCGATGAGCTTTTGAACATGAACCAAACTGGACTTGCCTAATAAATTTGTTTGTTTTTTAACGGACAAAACAGCAAACCCATTTCATATAACGAATATAATTTGAACTTTATCTAATAATTGGACTCGGTAGTTTTTCACTTACAAATAAGCTACTATATTTACATCATAACAACCAATTCAAGCATCTACAAACTTTAAATTTTGACCGCTTTTTAAAAAGAAAAATCCCTCCTAATTATATCTAAAATATTGTATTTGCAATATTAGTTTCTTAAATCCAAGATAAATAAAAACCACCCTGAAAAGAGTGGTTTTGTTTTTTATATTTATTTGAGTTCTGCTTAAGAAACCGCCTTCAATCGCTTTAGGGTTGTTTTGGAAATTTTGTCTTCAGCATAGCTTTTAGTGACATTCAGTTTTGTGTCTTTGCTGCTCGGCATTTCAAACATGGCATCGGTCAATATTTCCTCACACAAAGAGCGTAAACCTCTGGCTCCCAATTTATATTCTATTGCTTTTTCGACAATGAAATCTAGAGCTCCATCTGTTATCGAGAATTCTATATCATCCATTTCAAACAATTTTTTATATTGTTTGATAATAGCATTTTTAGGTTCTGTCAAAATGGCTCTCAACGTTTTGGCATCCAACGGATCCATATAACTCAATACAGGCAAACGACCAATAATCTCCGGTATCAATCCAAATTCTTTCAAATCTTTTGGAATGATATATTGGAGGATATTTTCAGAATCAATCAAATCATCATGCGGCGCTTTGTAGCCAATGGCTGCCATGTTCAAACGTTTTGAAATGAGTTTTTCGATGCCATCAAAGGCTCCACCAGCAATAAACAAGATGTGCTCGGTATTGACTTCGATAAATTTTTGGTCGGGATGTTTTCGTCCTCCTTTTGGTGGAACATTAACAACCGTTCCTTCCAATAATTTCAATAACGCTTGTTGAACGCCTTCACCAGACACGTCCCGTGTGATGGATGGGTTGTCGCTTTTTCGTGCAATTTTATCAATCTCATCAATAAATACGATGCCTTTTTCTGCTTTTTCAAGATTATAATCTGCAGCTTGGAGCAATCGTGTCAATATGCTTTCTACATCTTCACCAACATAACCTGCTTCCGTTAAAACTGTCGCATCCACAATTGCCAACGGCACATTCAACATTTTAGCAATGGTTCTTGCCACCAATGTTTTTCCGGTCCCAGTGCGACCAACCATGATAATGTTGCTCTTTTGGATTTCGATATCATCTTTAGATGCAGGTTGCAACAAACGTTTATAGTGATTGTAAACCGCAACAGACATTACCTTTTTGGTATATTCCTGACCAATGATGTATTCGTCCAAAAATGCTTTGATCTGCACCGGTTTTTTAAGCATCAATTCCGATGATAATTCCGAATTGCCACTTTGTTTGGATTCTTCCAACACAATGCCATGCGCCTGTTCAATACAACGATCGCAAATATGGGCGTCGAGACCTGCAATCAATAAATTGGTTTCTGGCTTTTTCCTACCACAAAACGAACATTCTAATTCTTCCTTTGCCATACTGTTATTTAAAATTTAAAGTTTCAAGTTCTGTCCTTTAACCTTGAAACGTGTCTGTCTAAATATTATTTGCTTTTATGTCTTGCCAATACCTCATCAATCATACCATATTCCAAAGCTCTATCGGCTTTCATCCAATAATCCCGATCACTATCCTCATACACCTTATCGTAGGGTTGTCCTGTATGTTTACTGATGATGTTGTATAGTTCCTCTTTCAAGGCAATAATTTCCCTAGCGGTAATTTCAATATCGCTGGCTTGTCCTTGTGCTCCACCGAGCGGTTGATGGATCATTACGCGAGAATGCGTCAAACCACTGCGCTTGCCTTTTTCGCCAGCACACAATAGCACTGCTCCCATGGAAGCTGCCATCCCAGTACAAATGGTAGCAACATCTGGCTTAATCAATTGCATGGTATCGTAAATGCCAAGTCCTGCGTACACACTTCCACCTGGTGAATTAATATATATCTGAATGTCTTTGGAGGCATCAGTGCTTTCCAAAAACAGCAATTGAGCTTGAATGATATTTGCCACCTGATCGTTGATGGCTGTTCCCATAAAGATGATGCGGTCCATCATTAAACGGGAGAATACATCGAAGATGGCGACGTTCATGTGACGCTCTTCGATAATGTTTGGGGTCAGACCTACAGGATACATGCTACTCATGATTTTGCTGTAATAAGTACTGCTCACGCCTTGGTCTTTTATTGCGAATTTTTCAAATTCTTTTGCGTAATCCATAGATTTTTTTCTTTCAATTTAAGGGGTTAAAAAAAGCGTAAAACCTCACAGTTTTACGCTCTAAATATAAGGATTTATTTATAACAATTAACTGTAGAATTCTTTTACAAAATCGTCGTAAGTCATCTCTTTAACTTTCACGTTGACTTCCTTTTTGTAAAGATTCAATAGTTTTTGACTCATCAATTGTTCTGATAAGCGTTTAACTTCTTCTTTGTTTGATAAGATACGAGCTGCTATAGTTTCCAGTTCTTCATCTGTAGGGTTCATCTGGCCAAATTGTGCCATTTGTACTTTAATCATATCTTTTGCAAATGTTTTCAAATCTTCAAACGTTACTTGCAAATTGTGCTCGTCAATCAATTTGCCCTCAATCAATTGGTAACGCATACTTTTCTCAGACTTTTCGTATTCTTCTTTGGCCTGGTCTGCATCCATTATTTCTTCGCCAGCAGTTTGCATCCAACGTTGCAAGAACGAAGCCGGTAAATCAAATTTTGTATTCTCAACAAGGTGATCTGTCACATCGTTCAAGAATTTTTGGTCGCCTTGTTGGGCAAACTGTTTTTCTGAATCTTGTTTGATTTTATCCCTCAATTCGGTCACAGTAGTTATAGTGCCTTTTCCGAACAACTTATCAAATAATTCTTGGTCTAAATCTGCCAATTCTCGGGTGTTGATTTCATTGATGGTGAAATTCACTTCGATATCCAAACCGTGGGCATCATCATGAGACACCTTTAAAAAGCGCATCAAATCATGGTCGTCTTCAAACAAGCCTTTAGTTTTTAAAGTCACGACATCATCTACCTTAGCTCCTACAAATTGTTTCTCGGTAGCTTTTCCTTTGAATTTATCCAAAGTGAACGTTGCTTTGTTATTAATTCCTTTTTCTTCATTTTCAAAAACACCTGTGATTTCAGAGTCTTTGGTAACAGTATATTGCGAAATCAATTTTCCGTATTGTTTACGGATATGTTCCACTTGATTGTCAATCATTTTTTTATCGGCAACAATGTTGTACTGTGTGATTGGCTTTTTGGTTTTTAGCTCAACATCAAATTCTGGAGCCAAGCCCAACTCAAATTCAAATGAAAATGAATCGGCATTCCAATCCAAGTTATCCTGAGCTTTTGGAAGCGGATTACCGAGAACATCCAACTTTTCTTCCGTCAAATATTTGTTCAATGCATCTTGCAACAATTTGTTGACCTCATCCACCAAAACAGCTTTCCCATATTGTTTTTTGACCATAGTCATTGGCACATGTCCTTTTCTAAAACCTGGAATGTTTGCCGACTTGCGGTAATCTGTAAGGATTTTTTCAACCTTATCGCTGTAATCTTCTTTAGCGATATCTACTTTAACCACTGCATTCAATGCATCGATATTTTCTCTTGTAATGTTCATTTTTATTCTATAAAAAATTGGGATGCAAAAGTACGTATTTTTTGCATCCCGTCAAAGTTTTAACGTTTTGTGTTTAAGGCTATTTTTTATCCTCTTTCAAAATAGAAAACAATATGGATTGTAAGAATGAAAGCAATAAGCTAAACAACAATGCAATCCAAAAACTGCTCACCGCAAAACTGTCCAACAGCTCACTTGCCAAAAGAATGATAATGGCATTGATGACCAGCAGGAATAACCCTAAAGTAACAATTGTTATTGGCAGCGTGAGAATCACCAAAATGGGTTTTAGAATGGCATTTAACAACGCTAAGACGATTGCGACGATAATGGCACCTGTAAATCCTGCCACATCCACACCTGGAAGGAATTTTGCCAAAATAACCACTACAACGGCTGTGAGTAAAATTCGGATGATAAGATTCATAAGTATTTTCTTAGTTGGTTTAAATATAGTATTATTCTTTTATAAAATTAGATACAGCCTCAAAAAAATCCGTTGGATTCTCAGCATGCAACCAATGTCCAGCATTGGAAATGGTCTCGATTTTGGCTTTGGGGAAATGTGTTTTGATAATCCCTTGGTCTTGCAATGAAATATATTCCGATCTATCACCACGCAAAAACAAGGTGTCCTTTTCAAATTTGGAGTGCATTGGTAACGCTTCCCCAACTTCATTGACATTTTCTTTTAAAGCCTCCAAATTAAGTCGAAGGGCCAGTTTTTCTTTGGTTTCCCAGTAAAGGTTTTTTAAAAGAAATTGCCTCGTTCCAAAATCTGGAACATACTGTTTCAGAATGTCTTCTGCCTCTCCTCTGCTTTTTAGGATATCAAAATTCAACGAGGACAATCCCTTTAAAATATCATCGTGATGCGTAGGATAATAACGAGGAGAGATGTCTGCAATAATCAATTTTTCAACCAATTCAGGATATTCAACTGCAAATGCCATCGCTGTTTTTCCTCCCATGGAATGTCCTAACAAAATGATGTTTTTAAGTTTATGCTCATCAATATATGCTTTCAAATCTTCAACCATCACATCATAGTTGAACACTTCACTATGGAAACTTCGGCCATGATTCCGCTGGTCTATCAAATGGGTTTCGTAACCCAACTCACTGAATTTTGTCCCCAGAGTCTTCCAATTATCACTCATACCCAAAAAACCATGAAGAAAAATAAAAGGCTTGCCTTGACCCAATATGTTTGAATGCAAAATCATCCTTTCAGCCTATGCAAATACATGTTTATGACGTTTTCGATCCCTAAATACAAACTTTCAGAAATCAAAGCATGTCCAATGGACACTTCCAATAAATCTGGAATATTGTTTTTGAAAAATTGAATGTTGTCCAATGACAGATCGTGTCCTGCATTTATACCAAGTCCAAGCGAATTTGCCAACAATGCACAATCCGTATAGGGCTTTATCGCCATTTCGTTCCCCAAACTATAATGATGGGCAAAAGATTCTGTGTATAATTCGACTCTATCGGTACCGGTTGCTTTGGCACCTTCAATCTGTTTCAAAACTGGGTCTACAAAAATGGATGTTCGAATGCTATTGCTTTTAAATTCTTTTATAACATCTTTTAAAAATTCCTTATGCTTGATTGTGTCCCAGCCCGCATTGGATGTCAATACATCTTCGGCATCAGGAACCAACGTTACCTGTGTTGGTTTCACATCCAAGACCATATCCACAAATTGTTGTATGGGATTGCCTTCAATGTTGTATTCCGTGGTTACTATGGGTTTTAAGTCATATACATCATCATAACGAATATGTCGTTCATCGGGACGAGGATGGATTGTAATCCCTTGCGCCCCAAACGTCTGCACATCCTTGGCAAATTGTACCAAATTGGGCACATCACCTCCTCTGGCATTTCGCAACGTGGCAATCTTGTTGATATTAACGCTTAATTTTGTCATTTGCTTCCACTTTTATCTCACAAAAATACAAAGTAGAACAGGCTTTTTGTGGTATTTTTTAATTAATTTGCATCGATAAAATTCCAAATGCACTTACAAGAATTCATATTAAACGATATAAAACCTTTAAACATCCATGATAAAGTCAGTGACTTGAAAATGATGTTCAATGAGTTGACGTATTCGCATGTACCCATTGAAAATGATGGAGTATATTTGGGGTGCATTTCCGAAAATGATGCCTATTGTTTTGAGGGTGAAAAAACAATCATTGATTGTAATTATGCTCTTGAAGGATTTTTTGTCAGACTTTCTACCACTTGGTTGGACATTTTAGAGGAATTTGCCCAAAACTCCTGTAACATCATGCCTGTATTGGGTGAACAAAATGAGTATTTAGGATACTACGAATTAAATGATATTATAGGACTGTTTAATGAAACGCCATTTTTTGCAGAACCCGGTGGCATTTTGATTGTCGAGAAAGGTGCTTTGGACTATTCCTTCAGTGAAATCAGCCAAATAGTGGAAACCAACGATGCCAAAATTTTGGGAGCCTTTATATCTAAAATAGACAATGACATCGTTCAAATTACCCTAAAAATCGGTGCCTCTGGGATGAATGACGTCATCCAGACCTTTAGACGATATAGTTATAACATCGTTTCTGGTCATGAAGAGGATTCTTATCTTGAAAGCCTTAAAGAACGTTCGGAATATTTGAAAAAATACCTTGATATCTAAATATGAAGATAGCCATCTACGGACAATATTATCAAGGCAATACACACCCGAGCATCAAGACTTTATTGAATTTTCTACTGCAAAAGAACCTAGAGGTCTTTATTGAGAAAGATTTTTTTGACCTCATTCAAAAAGAGGACAAAGACATTCGTAAATATGATGCTTTTAACACCTTTGAAAAACTTGATGGTTCCTACGAATTGCTCATTAGTATTGGGGGCGATGGCACTATTTTAAGAGCTATCACCTATGTTCGTGATTTGGGAATACCTATTGTAGGTATCAATACTGGACGTTTAGGTTTCTTGGCAACCATTCAGACCAATCAAATTGAAAATGCAATCACGAGTATTCTTAAAAAACAATATAAAATTTCGGAACGTACTTTGTTGAGCATTCAAACAATGCCGGAAAACAAAGATATCCTTCATACCAATTTTGCATTGAACGAAATTGCAGTGAGTAGAAAAAACACGACCTCCATGATAACCGTAGCGACGCATCTTAATGATGAATATCTAACTTCATATTGGGCTGACGGATTGATTGTTTCCACACCGACAGGCTCCACAGGATATTCGTTAAGCTGTGCAGGACCAGTCATTTCACCAGACGCCAATAATTTTGTGTTGACGCCTATTGCACCTCACAATTTGAGCGCAAGACCCTTGGTCATTCCTGATGAGACTGAAATACATCTTAAAGTGGACGGAAGAGAAGATGATTATTTGATTTCACTGGATTCACGTATTGCAACTTTGCCAAATTCCACAACCATCACCATTAAAAAAGCTTCTTTTAAAATCAAAATGGTGGAACTCTTGAGCGAAAGCTTTATTGACACGCTTCGGAAAAAATTGCTTTGGGGCGAAGACAAGCGCAATTAAACAATAAAACCTCATAAATACTGTTTATCTGTAATACAATTCCGCTCAAATTGTTATAGGCTAATCATATTTATTATATTTGCAAACTTTTAAAATTTTATGAGGTATTTAATCTTGATTTTATGCAGTGTATGTTTCGCACAAAAAGCACAATCCCAGATTTATGAGGTTGGCTTTTTTTTGGGAAGCAGTAATTTTATTGGCGATGTGGGTTCAACTAAATACATTGCTCCTAACAATCCCGCTATTGGAGGCGTATTTAAATGGAACAGAAGCCCGAGACATTCATTTAGGTTTACAGCTATTTTTTCTCAATTAAAAGGTGTTGATTCGAAATCAAGTGATCCGCGTCGGATTGAAAGGGGCTACGAATTTGAGAACAATATATTAGAGCTTTCCGCAGGTATGGAATTCACGTTTTTTGATTTCAATCTTCATCAAGAGACACATAAATCCACACCTTATTTATATACTGGTGTATCTACGGCCCATCATGACAATTTTTACTTCGACGGAAATGGTGTCTTGACTTCAGAAAACACTAGCAGTTGGGCTTGGGGAATACCAATGGTTTTGGGCTTTAAGACCACTACTGCTGACAACCTCATATTGGCTGTTGAAGTTGGGGCAAGATATACCTTTTCTGATGAAATTGATGGAAGTGTACCCGACGGTAAGTTTAGGCAACAGTTCAGTTTTGGGAATACCAATAGCAATGATTGGTATGTATTTACCGGTATAACACTCACTTACACCTTTGGGCAAAGACCATGTTATTGTAATTATTGATGGGAGACATTAAAGACATAAATAAGAACAACCTTCCCAACCACCTTGCCATAATTATGGATGGTAACGGTCGATGGGCAAAACTGCAAGGTTTAGTAAGGGTTGTGGGGCATGAAAATGGCACCAAATCTGTTCGGGAGGTTGTTGAGGCAAGTGCAGAACTTGGAATTAAAAACCTGACTCTATACGCTTTTTCTACAGAAAACTGGAACAGACCAAAACTAGAAGTCCAAACTTTGATGAAACTGTTGGTAAAATCCCTAAAAAAAGAAATCAAAACACTCCAAGACAACAATATCAGACTCAACGCCATCGGAAACATTCAAGATTTACCAAAAAAAGCATACAACGAACTTCTTGAGGTTATTGAAAAAACCAAAGAAAACAATGCAATGACGCTGACTTTGGCACTTAGTTATGGTTCCAGGGAAGAATTGATAAATGTTGTGAAAGAATTAAGTAATAAAGTTAAAAATAATATAATTTCCGTCGATTCTATTGACGAATCCATTATAAATAAGCATCTTTACACGCAAAATTTGCCAGACGTAGATTTGCTTATCAGAACCAGTGGCGAACAACGAATCAGCAATTTTTTATTGTGGCAAATAGCGTATGCCGAATTATATTTTACGCCTATTTTGTGGCCAGATTTTAAAAAGGCTAATTTATACGACGCTTTGATTGCATATCAAAACAGAGAACGACGATTTGGAAAAACAAGTGAACAACTTAGCTAACAAACTACTTTTGAAAACATTCCTCAACACATTTTTCATTGCCTTACTATTTATAGTTTCCAATACCATTACTGCACAAGACATCAAATTTAACAATGGTCAAAAATATGTCTTAGGTGAAATCACAGTTACTGGCAACACCAATTTTAGTGAACAGACGGTTATCTCCTATTCTGGTTTAAGGAAAGGAGAAGAGATTTCGATACCAGGCGAAGAAATAAGTGCTGCCCTCAAAAAATTATGGAATTCCAAGCTTTTTAGTGCCATCGATATTTATTTAGACAGAACCGAAGGCAACGTTGCATATTTGGAAATTAACCTTATGGACCTTCCTGAATTAAATGAAGTTAAAATAAATGGCGTCAAAAAATCAAAAAAGGAAGGCATTATCAAAGACAATAAACTCACTAAAGGTGCTAAAGTTACCGAAAATCTTATCACCACCACTCGAAATTACCTAATCAATAAGTATAAAAAAGATGGCTATTATAACACTTCAGTTGTTATAAATACCAAAGAAGTTACTGATTCAATCGAAAAGCGCCGAGTGAACATGACAGTGGATATAGATAAAGGCGAGAAAATAAAGATTAAGAGCATCACCTTTAATGGCAATGATAAAATAAGTGACAAAAAGCTTAGAAAAGCCATGAAGAATACCAAACAAAAAAATCCGATCCGAATTCTAAAACGTTCCAAATACGTTAAAGATGATTATAAGGAAGATTTGGTTTCGGTCGTTGATAAATTCAAGGAAAATGGCTATAGGGATGCGCGGATAATTTCAGATTCTATTATAAAAAATAACGATAAAACCATATCGATAGTCATAAATGTTGAAGAAGGAGAAAAATATACCTTTGGAAAAATAACATTTGTTGGGAATAGTGTTTTTACGGACCGACAACTGCAAAGCAAATTGAGAATCAATGAAGGCGATACTTACAATGGCGTGGAACTGAAAAAACGCATTGCAGACGATAGCAGGCCAGATGCCGATGACATTACCAATCTATATCAGAATAATGGTTATCTGTTTTCTACCATAAACCCTGTGGAAGTAAGTGCTGATGGCAATGTCATTGATATGGAAATACGTATCTCAGAAGGAAAACCAGCATATTTTAATAAGGTTACAGTAGTAGGTAACGAAAAAACCAATGATCATGTTATATACAGAGAGTTACGTACACGCCCCGGACAGTTGTACAGCAAGGAAAATGTGGTTAGAACCATTCGAGAACTTGGACAGTTAGGCTTCTTTGATGCACAAAAAATATCACCAAATTTCAAAAACCCTAATCCTACCGATGGTACGTTGGACATGGAGTATTCCGTGGTGGAATCTGGCGCCAGTCAAATTGAACTTCAAGGCGGCTATGGTGGAGGCGGATTTATTGGTACTTTAGGTTTATCATTCAATAACTTTGCCATCAAGGATATTTTTAATGGCGAAGCTTATAAACCAGTGCCCTCTGGTGATGGCCAAAGTCTGGCTTTGAGATTGCAAGCGAGCCGTTTTTATCAAACTTACAGTTTTTCATTCTCTGAACCTTGGTTGGGCGGAAAAAGACCGGTTCAGTTTTCAACCTCATTATCACATACCAGACAGTTTTTATACAATCCTCAAACAAGAGATGCCGATAAAAGCAAACGATTCAACATCACTGGTATTACGGTCGGTTTAGCAAGACGTCTGTCAGTCCCTGATGATTTTTTCACCTTGTCTCAGGCCATCAGCTTTCAACATTATGATTTAAAGAACTATAATACTGGCTTGTTTACATTTGGTAATGGCTATTCAAACAATTTAGCCTATACAGTTGGGTTGAGCAGGAATAATACTTTCAATGATCCAATTTATCCTGAAGGCGGTTCTAATTTTGCCATTTCCGCAAAAATGTCTATTCCTTATTCTCTATTCAATAATGTAGATTATAAAGCATTAAAGGACGAACGGGATGCGTTAGATCCTACCGATGCTGATGACTATGCCAGGATTGGCGAAATTGACCAAGAACGTTACAAATGGTTGGAATTTTATAAAATCAAATCAAAGTTTGACTGGTATCAGAGCATCGTTAAAAAATTAGTCTTGAAATCAAGTTTGGAATTTGGTTACCTTGGTGCTTACAACAATGACAGAGGCGTCATCCCATTTGAACGGTTCTTTGTTGGTGGTGACGGTCTGGGCAACTATTCACTTGATGGCAGGGAGTCCATAGCCTTGAGAGGGTATCCAAATCAATCCCTTTCTTCACAGGATGGAGGATCCATTTACAATAAATTCTCAATGGAACTTCGATATCCTATCACACTTGAAGGCCAAGCAAAAATATTTGTTTTGGGCTTTATGGAAGGTGGTGCTTCGTTTGATAATTTTAGAGATTACAATCCATTTGACATCAATCGTTCCGCTGGACTTGGTTTAAGGATTTTTATGCCAGCATTTGGATTGCTTGGTATCGATTTTGGTCATGGTTTCGATCCGCTTCCAGGCGAAACGGTTAAAAATGGTTGGGAAACCCACTTTATCATTGGGCAACAATTTTAAGTTTGGCACGATATTTTCTAAGTATTCTTTGACGATTTAGTTGTAGTGTTAAAAATTTTTTGGAATATATTTCGTTAATTTGAAAAATATTAACTCTAAATGGCTCGTCAAAACTCGGAAGATTGTCATTTTAGAAATTTATAGCGAATACCATAAATCATAAAATTACAAACAGATGACACATAAAGTTCTTTTTTTAATGATGATGATAGGTCTGTCGAGCTTTATTTCCAATGCTCAGCGAGGCGTTAGGATTGGCTACATCGATACAGAATATATTTTGCAAAATGTGCCTGAATATCAAGAAGCAACCACCCAATTGGATGGCAAGGTACAGCAGTGGAAAGCTGAAATAGAACAACGTTTGAATGCTGTTGACACCAAGAAAAAACAGCTGAACAGTGAGAGTGTCCTTCTGACAAAAGAATTATACGAAGAACGATTGGAAGACATCACGTTTGAGGAAGCCGAGATTTTGGACTATCAACAAAAACGATTTGGTCCAAATGGAGATTTGATGATTCAGAAGAAACAGTTGATTCAACCGATACAAGATCAAATATTTGCTGCGGTTCAAGAGATTGCTGGCAATAAGCAATATGATTTTATTTTTGATAAATCTGCTGATGTCGTGATGCTTTATTCCGCAGAACGTTTTGATATTAGTGAATTGGTTTTGAGGAGTATTACCCGATCATCAAAACGTACTCAGGCACAGACCAAAGCGGAACGTAAAGCCGCAGAAAATGAAGATGTTGTTCCTGTAATCAACGAAGAATTGGATGAGCGTGAAAAAGCATTGGAAGAAAAAAAATCTGAGCGGGAAAAAGCCATGGAGGAGCGTCGTGCCGAACAGTTAAAGACACGTGATTCCTTAAAAGCGGCAGCCGAGGCAAGAAGGCAAAAAATATTGGATGATCGTGCCAAAGCAAAAGAAGAACGCGATAGCATAAACAATATGCCAACCGACAGCACAGCAGCCAAAACAACTAATGGCAAAGTTGTAACTCCTCCAAATGGTACAGGAGGTAAAACACCAGCACAAAATGCTGAAGATAAAAAGAAGCAAGAAGCAACAGATCGTGAGAAACGAAAACAAGAATTAGAGGAACGTAAAGCAAAAATCATTGCCGATCGCAAAAAAGCAAAAGAAGAACGCGAAGCACAGAATAAAAAGAAAGACTCTGTGCCTGAAAATAACTAGAAACAAGTAATAACAAGTAATTCAAATTTAAAAATGAAACAATTTAAAACCCTTTTATTTGCAGCAATCCTATTTATTGGAGCAACAAGCTTTACAATGGCTCAAACCAAGATTGCGCATATCAATACCAATGAATTGATTGAGGCAATGCCAGAGATGAAGTCGGCCAAAACGGAGTTGGAAAAACTTTCCAAAACCTATGAAGCCGAAATCCAAAAGATGGCCACTGAGTATCAAAATAAAATTAAGCAATATCAAGCGGAAGTTGATACCAAGACACAAGAAGAAAATGCCAAAAGAGCAGAAGAAGTGCAAACCATTGAGCAAAGCATTCGCCAATATCAAGGAACAGCACAAGAAGACCTCCAAAAAAAGGAAGGTGAACTTATGAAACCAATTTTTGAAAAAGCAAAAGCCGCAATCCAAAAAGTTGCAAAAGCTCAAGGTTTTCAATACGTATTGGATTCTACCCAAGGTAGCGGTGTATTGTTGGCCGATGGGAAAGACCTTATGGCTGATGTCAAAAAAGAATTGGGATTCTGATATCCTGAAAATAAAATCTTAAACGAAAGCCACTTTTAACAAGTGGCTTTTTTATTTTTGTATGTATGAGCACACAACCTATTGGCATATTTGATTCTGGTATAGGAGGAACATCTATTTTTCAAGAAATACATGCATTATTGCCCTATGAAAATACTATTTATCTTGCCGATAGCTACAATGCACCTTATGGCAATAAGAGTAAATCTGAAATCATTGATTTGAGCATAAAAAACACTGAGCTTCTTATCCGTAAAAATTGTAAAATGGTTGTGGTAGCTTGTAATACTGCCACTACCAATGCAGTTAAAACGCTTCGTAATAATTATGACATCCCTTTTATCGGAATTGAACCAGCCATAAAACCTGCGGCATTGCAGACACAAACCAAGGCTGTTGGGATTCTAGCCACCAAAGGCACCTTATCAAGCGAATTGTTTCATAAAACCACAGATTTATATAGTGATGGTATCAATGTGATTGAGCAAGTGGGAGAAGGCATCGTACAATTGATAGAAGAGGGAAAAATACATAGTGATAAGATGCGTGCACTATTAAAAAAATATTTAAAGCCAATGCTTGATGCAGATATCGATTATTTGGTGCTGGGATGTACACATTATCCTTATCTCATACCGATGTTATTGGAAATGTTGCCTGCTTCTGTCAAGATTATTGATTCTGGTGAAGCCGTAGCACGGCAAACCAAAGCTATACTTGAAAAGCACCAACTAGTAAACACTAGAAAGCTAATACCGAAAAATCAATTTTTTACGAATGGGATTGTTGAAATTTTAAAATCCATCCTTGATGATGAATTTAAAGTTGAGCATCTTCATTTTTAAACCAACTGGAATATTTCACATAATTGTTGGCAATCCTATCTATTTCCCCTGAAATCAATTCTTTACTGATGTCTTTTACTTTTTTGGCAGGAACGCCGGCATAAATGCTTCCTGCTTCTACCCTTGTGTTTTGTGTAACCACAGCTCCTGCTGCAATGATGCTATTGCTTTCAACCACACAATCATCCATCACAATGCTTCCCATACCTATCAAAACATTATCATGAATGGTGCAACCATGCACGATGGCGTTATGACCAATGGAAACATTGTTTCCAATAGTGGTGGGTGATTTTTGATACGTGGCGTGAATCACGGCTCCATCTTGCACATTTACCTTATTACCCATTTTGATAAAATGAACGTCACCTCTGACAACTGCATTGAACCAAATGCTACATCCAATTCCCATGACAACATCACCAACAATGGTTGCATTGTCTGCTATATAACAATCTTCAGGGATTTGAGGATGAATTCCATTAACTGATTTTATTATAGGCATAAAAATTTATTCTGTATGTTTTTTTATTTAAAATATGATAACAATTCTGACTTTTTGGATGCAGAAACCATAATTTGTTTCCCATTGCTCAACACAACACTGCCACCTTTTCCCTTTACATATTTGACAATTTCATTGACATTCACCAAATAGGATTTATGTACTCTTGCAAAACTTGTATCATTTAAGACATCTTCAAAATATTTTAATGTTTTGCTGACCAATTTCTTTTTGTTTGTGTTGAGATAAATTTCGGTATAATTATCATCTGCCTTGCAATACAAAATATCAGAGGTGTTGATTACTTCAAATCCATCTTGTTGTGGAATCGTGATTTTTCCATTGACAATATTTGTTTTAGGCACCAAAATCTGGTCTTGCAAAGCATTCTCTTTTGTCTTGATATCTCCTACATAATCAACGGCCTTGATAAGCTCATCTATGGAAATGGGTTTCATCAAGTAATACGATGCATGAGCATTTAAGGCTTCCATGGCATAGTGATTATAGGCTGTGACAAAAACCGTTTCAAAATCGATGTCTCCAACTTTGTCCAGCAAATCGAAGGCATTGCCATAAGGCATTTCGACATCGAGAAAGACCAAATCCAATTCGTTATTACGAATTAGAACTAAAGCCTCTTCTACGTTTGAAGCTTCCCCTAAAATCTGAACATTAGGGCAGTATTTTTTGAGATAATTTCTTAAAATCTCCCTGCTGGTTTCTTCGTCTTCAACAATAATGGCATTAAGTTTCATAGATGTTAAGTTAGTAGCTTGAAGACAGAAGCTCGATGGTCTAATTTTTATTACCTCATGCTTCAACCTTTGTGCATTTAATCCTTTTTCAAAGTTATTGTGACTTTAGTTCCTGTATCCTCTTTGTTCTGGTAATCATCTACAAATACATCAACCTTGTCTTTGTACATTTCGTTGAGTATGGCCACCCGTTTTTTTACATTGCCCATTCCCTTTGAGTTTTGTTTCTTTTGATGGTCAGTTTTGAGCTCTTTTGATTTTTCTCGACCTATCCCATCATCAACAATCGTGATTGTAATTTCGTTTTCACTTTTCGCCGAGATATCAATGTCCAATTTCCCCTTTTCGGTCTTATAGCGCAAGCCATGCCATACCGCATTTTCAATATAAGGCTGCAAAAGCATTGGTGGAATTTGAAATTCGTCCACATTCACATTTTTATCTACTTTAATAGCGTAATCAAACTTATCCTTAAAACGGAAATGTTCCAGTTTGGTGTATAATTCCAATAATTCAATTTCCTTTTTCAATGGAATAAAATCCTCATCACTGTTTTCCAAAACGGAACGCATCAATTGAGAAAAATCAGAAAGATACTTATTGGCAGTGCGTTCATCATTGGAAGCGATAAAACTATTGACGGAATTAAGTGCATTGAATATAAAATGGGGATTCATCTGGCTCCTCAGGGATTTTAAAGCCAAAAGATTATTGGCAAACTTTTGCTGCTTGATGTAGTTGTACATAAAATAGGCGGTGACCAGTAGCAACAATAAGCCTCCGAGCAAAGAATAGATAATCAGTTGCTGACGTTTATTCCTTTCTGTGGTGAGTTGGTAGGTACTTTGTGATAATTGTCTATCGGTTTCAAGGCTGGTGATGCGGTTTTGTTTGGTCGCAATATCACGACTGAAGCGTGCTGCCTGAGCAATTTCCTGTTCTTTCTTTCGGTAGAGCTCATCGACGATTTCTGTGTAATCCCTGTAAGTTGATAAGGCTTTTTCATAATCGCCTGCATCTTCATACAGATCAGACAATTTTCTGGTAGCATCTTTTTTAACTACCAAATCTTCCTTTTTGTCTGCTTCATTAATGCTCTTCTCCAAATATGGAATTGCATTGGCATAATCGCCTTTCAAAAAATAGGCATTCCCAATTTTGTAATTCTGTTTTTGGGATGTCAGAGGGCTTTCATTGGTAATGGTAGAATCTTTTTCAATATCTTCAACATCTTCCAGTACCTGTTTCCGCAATTCAATTTCCGCCTCATAGCCTCTGTTGCTGTTCTGAAAATCGGCAACTGTGACTTTTTCCTCGACCGCTCTTTTTTTGTTTTCTTTGGTTGCCAAATTAAGAGAATTTTCAAAATAGCCCTGAGCCTTATCAATTTTTCCTGAAGCACTGTATGCCTGCGCTATTTTGGAATTTAGGTCAGTCACTTTTGGTGCAATCAGATGTTTTTGGGCAATGTCCAGACCTTTTTTGTAGGATTCAATGGAAGCAGTGTAGTTTTTGATAGCTTTATAGGTATCTCCCAGTCCTTCATACAAAGTGGTCAATTGATAGTTGGAAAGCTCCTTTTTATTGATGGATTGATAGGTATCAATACTTTCTTGATAATTTTGGTTGCTTTCAAAAGCTTTTGCGAGTTTTAAACGAACATCATTGTTGACATTGTTTTGAAGACTGATACGATAGTTGGACACTGCCAAGTCGTATTGTTTCCATTGCATATACACATCCGCAAGGAGTTCGTAAGCTTGTGCATTTTCATTTGCCGAATTACTTTGCGAAAGTGCTTCTGTCACAAATTGGATACTTTTTTGTGCATCTTTCTTTAAATAGCTGGCGGCCGAATCAATCATCGAATTGAAGGCCTTGACGTCCTTTTTATATTTGATATTGGTTGGGCTCTTTTGAACAGCTGGTTTTACTTCGACCGTGATTCGTTCATCATCTTTAATCGTATAATAAACAGTTTCAAAATCCTTATGCCGAATGGTGAGCTCATCTCCTCTCTTCACTTTTATATTAAAGGAGCCATCGGTACTGGTCATCGTGTAAGCGCCACCATTCACTTCAATGTTCACTTTTGCTATTGGTTTGTAAGTATCACTTTCTCGCACAGAGCCTCTTACAATAAACGTTGGCTCCACCGCACGTTTTGATGATTCCTGCTGTTGCGCCAAAAGTGTATGCAGCGGAAGAACAATGAAAAAAAGTAAACTATATTTTAGAATGGCTTGCATAGTTGTATTCAACAGATTCAAACTTACACGTTTTAATCGAGTAAATAAAATCTGGAAATCTTCAAAACAATGATTTACTATCAAAAAAAGTTAGCTTCACTCACTTTTTTGATGATGTCACTCAATTAAACTTCGTACTCACTCATTGTCGTTTTTTATCAAAAAAAGTTGAGTTTAGATTTACAGCATTAATCAAAAAACAATCGTTATGAAAAAATCCATTTTACTTGCTGTAATTTTCTTTTTTATACTGCTTCCCACTTTTGCCCAACATTTAGGCAATTATAATAATGATGATTTTCAAATATCCAGGCAAAATATTGCCATGAGTGGCAATGCTAATATTTACAATCCAACGATACAACAGCAAATTAACAAGATTTTAAATCCATCGAATGTTCTGACCATTGATGTGAAAGCACTTCAAAATGTAAAAGCCGTCACTTATACAGCGGTTTTCAATTTATCCCAAATTGGCGAAACAGCAGAAGAAGCCAATCGGCTTATCAATGAACGCATCAATGGTGTAAGACAAAAATTAAAAGCACTGGGAATACTTGAAAAAGATATAGTCATTGATGTGATTTCGTTTGTCCCAAATTATGAAATCGAAGTTCAGAAAAAATTGTTCAGCAAAACCTACACCGAAGTACCAAGCGGATTTGAGCTGCAGCAGAATATCCATATCCAATTTACAAAGACCAATCAGTTTGAAGATATTTTGACAGCTTGTGCCCAAAGTGAAATCTACAATCTTGTGAAGGTTGATTACTTCATCGAAAACATTGCAGAGGTCTATAGAAACCTTCAAACACAGCTTTTGAAGTTAATTGATGAGAAAAAAGCCTATTACAAGATATTAGGTTTTAACCTTGAAGACTATGATGTCTATGTAGCTGATGATAAATACTGCTATTTCCCAAAGGATTTTTATCGCAGTTACCAAGCTTTCAACAGTACCTCATTTGAAGCATTAAAAAAAGACAAAGGTGTTACCACGGTCAAAAAGCAAACCTCTTACTACTATGAGCCTCTTTCTTATCAGAATTATGATGTAGTCATCAATCCAGCCATTTTGGAGCCCGTCATACAAATTGGAATGAACATAAAATTGCAGTACAATCCAAAACCGAAAGAAGTCAAAGAACCTGTGACCAAAACCGAATTGGTGCATAAATATTATGTCGTTTCGCCAAATGGAACTATTGATGTTAAAGAATTAAATACCAATAAATAGAAACTATGAAAACAATCTTAAAAACAACAGTCATGAGTTTGTGCATGTGTGGAATGATTTCCTGTAACGCAAACAACAAAAAGAGCCCAGAAACAGATTTAGCAGTCGTCGAAACTGTCCTCCACAATCCCAGCAAACAGTTCATCAAAGTAGCTCTTTTGCTCGACACAAGTAATAGCATGGATGGTTTGATAGACCAGGCCAAAGCGCAACTTTGGGAAATTGTCAACGAACTATCCTATGCAAAATGTGATGACAGAAAACCAAATCTCCAAATTGCATTGTACGAATATGGAAACGACAGATTAAACAGCGATGAAGGTTACATCCGTCAAGTATTGGCATTTAGTAATGACCTCGATGAAATCTCTAAACAATTATTTTCATTGACAACCAATGGGGGCGAAGAATATTGCGGGAATGTCATTCAAACCTCATTGAACCAACTTAATTGGGGAAGCAATGCTGATGATTTAAAACTCATCTTTATTGCTGGAAATGAACCTTTCACACAAGGTAAAATCAATTATAAAGACGCCACAAAACTCGCCTGTAATAAAGATGTTACTGTCAATACCATTTTCTGTGGCGATTATGACCAGGGCATTTCTAGCTATTGGAAAGACGGTGCAGATTTGGCACATGGCAACTATATGGCCATCAACCATAACCACGCTACTACCTATGTGGCTTCACCTTATGATGACCAAATTTTAATATTGAACCAAAAATTGAACAAAACTTATGTTGCTTATGGAAGTGCAGGATCACAAAAAATGGCAATGCAAGCAGAGCAAGATGTCAATGCACAAGGTTATAGCGAGGCAAATGCAGTTAATCGAGCTGTAAGTAAAAGCTCACATCTGTATAAAAACGATTCCTGGGACTTAGTCGATGCCGAAAAATCAAAATCATTTAAATATGAAGATTTGAAGGACAAGGATTTACCATCTGAGCTAAAAGGGAAATCTAAAGAAGAAATCAAAAACTATGTTGCTAAAAAAAGTAAGGAACGAGATGAAATTCAAGAAGAAATCCAACAACTCAATGAAAAGCGTCTTCAATACATTATGAATGAACATAAAGATAATAGTAGCAGTTTAGAAAGTGCTATGGTAAATGCTATAAAAGCGCAAGCAAAAAATAAAAACTATAAATGGGAATAACATTTAAACTACTTTTATACTGTAAAATAAACAATTACTAAAACAAAAAAGCCTCGAAATATCGAGGCTTTTTTTATTAGTTTACTGCAGGGCAGTTACATTCGTATTTCTCTCTTTTACAGTTAAAGTTATATCCAATGGTCAACTGATGAAAACCACCATTGTTGAACACTACAGAATTAGCTTGATAAGAATAAGTGTATGCAAAAACAAATTGTTTATAATCCACACCAACAAAAGGCGTGAAATATTGGAGCTTTTGGCTACTCACTTCAGAACCATCCAAAAATTCGGCTCCATCCAAACTTCTTCTATAGGATATTCCTCCCCAAAGCTTACCAAAATCCATTTCCTTATAAACTTTTCCATTGATGTCAATGGAAGATTCTTTAGTTCCATCTTTATAAAGGAACATAATAGATGGTTCATAGCTCCATTCACTTCCGAATTTACTGAATGTATTCCCGGCAGAAAAAAGAAACGTTCTCAAATTATCAAATCGATACAACCCATTTTCATTTGAATTAATCCCGTCATTGTTTAGAACATTCTTCACAGTGGCATGTGCATAAAAGTTGATTAAATGATAAGAAAAACCAAAGTCAATATTAAAATTTGTTGAACTTTGTTCAATACCTGCAATAATTGGATCAGGACCATCATCTAAAAACGACGTTTCATCAAGTTTATATTGAATGACTCCGGCACTCAATCCAAAGGATAGCATATTCAAATCGATTTCATTTCTTGAGAACATTAAATGATGCGCGTAGGTTAATGATGCACCTGTTTGAGAATGATACCCATTCTTATCATTATATACTATGGCACCAACAGCTGAAGGTGAATCCCCTATTCTACCATTCACACTTAACGTTTGCAAGGCAGGAGCGTCATCCTGTCCAAACCATTGTTTACGAGCGGTCAATCTAACTTTTGCACAATTGGCAACACCTGCCATGGAAGGATGGATTAAATAATAATTATCTGTTAAATAATCTGAATAAATTGGTAAGCCTTCTTGTGCTAATCCAATTTGAGTAACCAATCCTATAAATACTATTAAACAATACTTTTTTAAATTCATGTCTATAAATTATCTTTTCAATGTAAAATGTGCGGTGAACTGTTCCATCTGTCCCGTTGAAGGCTCCTGGTATTCCACGGTGAACCAGTAGTCGCTCGATGGCATCGCCTCCCCGTTGTAGGTGCCGTTCCAGCCCGGCCCCGAAGGGCTTATCTGCTTGAGCAGCTTGCCGAACCTGTCAAAGATATAGATCTTTGCGCCCGCCTGGCCGACCAGGCCGACAATGTTCCACGTCTCGTTCCTTCCGTCGCCGTTAGGGGTGAAAAAGTGCGGGTAGTCCAGCACCGTCATCGTGCCGTCCGCCAGCCCGCAGCCGTTTATGTCACGCGACATCACCGTGTGCTCCCCAAGGAAACGCCCTCGAACGTGCCGCTGGCCTGCCAGGACCGCCGTCCAGGCTGTACTCGTACTGCCGTCGCCCGTAGCCTGCGCTACTATAACGTGGTTTTCCGAAAAAGCTTGTGTGGTGAGCTCCAACCTCCACCGTCGGGGGCGAACTGACTTCCACCGCTGCACTGTCACTCTCCGTGCATCCCGTGGCGTTATTGGTCACCTCCACACTATAGGCGCCCCTCTGAAGCCACTAGCCGGGCCGGTCTCGCCCGGCAGCACCTCACCGTCGAGGCTCCACACAAAGGTGTAGTCCGCAGCGCTGGACGTGTCCAGTACCGGGGACCCGATGACCTCCGTCCCGTTGGTGCCAACGCAGAGGGTATAGCTGTCGTCAAGGTCAGTGGGCGCGAGGTCCACCCGGAGGGTCAGCTCAGCCACCGCATAGCAGATGGAACTGTCCATCCCCGAAGCGTCGGGCGTATCGTTGTCCACGCGAACGTAGATCACCTGGGGTTGCCCGTGTTCTCATAGATGTACGGTATCGGGTTCACGCCAAGCTCTGCATCCGCCTCCGCGGCATAATAAGTGACGGTGAAGTTCTGAAGCGGATCCTGTCCGTCCAGTACTTCTGCGTCGTTCTCCCTGAGGTCGAACTGCCCAAGGCCGTCGTTGTCCCCTATGACATCGCACACCACCTGCTCTATGGGCTCCCATGTCAGCGTTCGCCTCGGCTCCGTTGTCGACCTCGATGTTGAAGCTCACCGTGCTTATCGAACAGCCTGTGGCGTTGTTGGTGATAGCCACGAATATCTGCTGTGGGTTGACCGTGTTCGTGTATTGGCTCACCAGTGCGCCCGTAAGGTTGTCCGCGCCCGTCTGGGTGGCATGGTAGGTCACCGTGAACTGTGAAGGGTCCTGACCGTTGAGAACCTCTGCATCCTTGTCCGTAAGGATGAACTGGGCAAAGCCGTCGGTATCCACCTCGCAGAGGATGTAGTCCGTGACAGCGACCACTTCTGGGCAGCGGGCTCACCGAAATGTCAAGTCCACTACTGTATAGCAGCCGGTGGCGTCGTTGGTGACCCTCACATAGATGGTCTGCGCTGCCGTCGGTGTTCGATTGGTACATCGTCGGTCCGCTATCGCGTTCTCTCCAGATTCGGCATCTTCCGTGTCACATGGTGGTGGCACTCACACCGACCCCCGTTGATGATATAGGCCTCGTTGGCGGTAAGGTCAAGACCTCCTGCCCCCGTGTTGGTATCGTCGCACAGCTCGCTCAAGTCCGATGGGTCATGCTTGGTGTCGGGTTTCGGCAGCACACGGGATGGTAAGGGTCGGGCAATGGTAGCCCGTATCGGTATCGGTCACCCGAACGTACAGGGTCTGTGGATTGGGCTGGGCTGCCGCCCACGGACATGTTGACGTAGGCCGTGGCAGGGTCTATCCCGTTGGTGCCGGCCTGTGCATCGGCTCCGGTGGTGTAATAGCTTACCGACCAACTGGCATTGCCCCCCGTAATCTCTGCATCCTTGACGGTAAGGTCAAGGTGGTCATCTCATCGGCGACCCCGTCGTCGCAAAGGTTCAGCGGGGTGGGCTGTACGGCCGTCGGCGGCAGCTCCACCCTGATATCGAACTCCGGTCTTGTCACAGCCCGTTCAGCCCGACAAGCCTCCCACATAGAGGTCTGTGGGTTGGTGAGGTTGGTATAGTTGGTGAGATTGACTATCGGGTTTGCCCCCGTATCCGCATTCGCCTGGCTGGTATGGTAGGTCAGCACGTACTGCGATGCGTCCTGTGCGCCAAAGTATCTCGCCGTTCTTGGTGGTCAGGTCAAACTGGGCAATGCCGTCACCGTCGGTGTCGCATACCACATAGTCCTCTATGTCCAACGGGACCACCGGTCGGCACTGCGCTGAGCAACATCGGCACTATCGTGAGCAGCCGGTCAGCGTGTTCTCCGCACGGGCATATACTGTCTGGGCGAACGCCACGATGTTGTCGTAAGGGCTGGAAAGGGGTTCTGCCCGCTGTCCGCGTCCGCCATCGTCTCATGGTAGGTCACCTCGATGTCCGGTTCGCCGTTGACAATCTGCAATGTCCTGGTCTCCAGGTCAAAGCTCGCAAAGCCGTCGTTGTCCTCATCACATTCCTCCAAGGAAGAGGGCTGGCGAACGGTATGGGGGGTTGACCCTCAGGTCAAGGGTAATGGTGCTTGCACAGCCCGTCGCCGTGCCACTGCCCTCATGATGGTCTGTGGGTTGAGTGTTGGTATAGGACTGCCGATAGCGCCAGTGCCCGCATCGGCATCCGCCTGTGTCTCGTGGTAGGTAAGGGAAATACCTGTCTGGCCGTTCAGTATCTGTGCTTCGGCATCTCCCAGCGTGAAGGCCTGGCCTCGTCCCCAGGATTGTTGACATCGCAAAGCTCCAGGGCCGAAGGCTGCACCAGAACGGGAAGGGCGTTGACCACAAGTTCAGGTCGTCAGCTTGTAACAGCCATTGGCCGTATCGCCCACGCACCCACAGGGTCTGGTTGAAGGCCACCGTATTGGTATAGGCGCCCGGGAACGCTATGGCGTTCATCGGGGCATCGGCATCCGCCTGGGACACATATAGCTGACCGTATTTGCGTGGCATCAAGCCCGCCGTATCTCGAATCCTTTGTGGTCAGTCGAACTGCGCAAAGCCGTCGGCATCGTCGTCACATACCTCCAGCGGTGCCGGTCCTCTATCTGCGGGGGTGTCGTTGACACGAGCTGCAACTCAACGATGGTCGCACAGTCCGTGGCTATTGTGGCGCTTTCAACCCGCACGTATACCGTCTGGGAATAGGAAACTATGTTGCTGTAGGGACTGGATAGCGGGTTGACATTGTTCTCGGCGTCCGCCATCGTCTCGTGGTAGCTCACCGTCGGCCCGGCGCGCGCCGCCGGTGACCTGTGCCTCGGCATCGGTCTAATAAACACGCCGAAACCGTCGCTGTCGGGATCGCAGTACTCCAACGGAGAGGGAACGTTCGGCAACGGCGCCTGCTCAACCTGCAGCAGAAGCTCCGTGGTGTCGTGACAGCCCGTAGAACTGTCGACAACCCGAACGTAGACCGTCTGGGGGTTGCTCGTGTTGGTGTAGGGGTCCGGAAGCGGCGATGTGCCGGCTTCGGCGTCCGCCTGGGTCAGGTAATAGCTCACAGTGTACTGCGGGTTGCCGCCAGTGATCTCATTGTCCTTAACGCCAAGGTCTATCGACGTGGAACCGTCCGATACGTTGTCGTCGCAGACAGATAACGGCGTTGGGGAGACCACAGAAGGTAGCGGGAGGACAACTAAATCAAAAGTGGTAATATTAACACATCCCGTAACAGTATTTTCCAATCGGACAAATATAGTCTGTGGGTTACTTATATTTTGATATGGACTTCCCAAAGCTGCATTATCAGAAAGTGCATCTGCCTGAGATATATGATAACTGACAATCACATTAGGTTGTCCATTGATTGCCTCTGCAGTTTTTGTAGTCAAATCAAAAAACTCTAATTCATCAAGAGAGTTATTTTCATCACATAATTCATAATCCTGAATAGTGGAAATGGTTGGTAAAGGATTAACTATCAAATCTAATTCAACAGTATCAAAACAACCTGACGCATCATTTTCAACCCTAGCATAAATAGTTTGAAAAAAAGCAATTGTATTTGTAAAAGGACTAGTAAGTTCATTATTACCACTATCGGCATCTGATTGTGATATATGGTATGTAATGGACATTCCTGTTTGGCCATTTAAAATTTGAGCCTCTCTTAACGTTAGGTCAAAACTGGCAATGCCGTCCGTATTATCGTCACACACTTCTATTGCAGTAGGAGAGTTTGCCATTGGCAATGGGTCAACGATTAAATCAAGGCTTGTTGTATCAAAACAGTTAGTGGTATTATCTTCAAGCCTCACATAAATTGTTTGTGGGTTGGAACTATTTGTATAGGGAATTCCAAGTGGATTGATTCCTAAATCTGCATCGGATTGAGAAATATAATATGAAACTGTAATTCCAGTTTGGCCATTTAGTAACTCTGGGGTCGCTTCGTCCAAATTGAAGTTGGCCAAACCATTGCTATTGGTATCACATTCATAAAGTGGTTGAGGGACCGTCACAGCTGGTAAAGGATTTACATTAAGATTGAACGTTGTGTATCCATAACAATCCGGTGTAGCATTTGCAAATGACCTCACATATATTGTTTGAGGATTGGTTAAATTTGTATAGGTTGAAGGATTAGGAATTGGACTAGTGTTTCCTTCAGCATCTGCTTGAGATTCAAAATACGTCACCGTATAATCAGCCGGCAATTGACTTCCTAATATTATGGAAGATTGTGTCAACAGATTAAATTGACCAATACCATCATTACTTGCATCATCACAAATGAACATATCATCTGGTTGATTGGCCATGGCGCGATCATTTACAATCAAATTAAAAACTGGATTAGTAGAAACTGCTGTACAATTAGCTGTTCCGGTGCTTTCCAATCTAACATATATAGGTTGTGGATTGATTGTATTTACATATGGGCTAGTAAGTGGGTTAGATTCTGCATCTGCATCCGCAAAAGATGTGTAATAAGTAACCTCAAAATTTGCCGAGGGTTGACTACCCAAAATTGTGGCAGTTTGGGATTCTAAATCAAATTGTTCAAAACCATCATTAGAAACATCGTCACAAACCATCAAATCAGGAACAGGATTGATAGTTGGCTCATCAATTATATTTATTGTGAATGAAGATGTATCATAACACCCAGAACTTTGATATTCCAACCTTGCATATATAATCTGACCATCAGTTCCTGAATAAGTACTAGGGTTGGCTATGCTATTCATGTCGGAATCAGCATCTGATTGTGACTCGTGGTATGTAATTACATAACTAGATGTGTCAGTTATTGAACCAAGTATCAAAGGATTGTTTTCTGTGAGATCGAAATTATATGGAGCTGCACCAGGATTGCATAAAAACAAATCTTGCACTGAATCAATGGCAATATCAGGATAAAATTCAATTACTATGGAATCATTAGCTTGACATGTACCTGAAAAAATTACATCTACACTATAAGTACCGGCTTCTGTTACATTAATTGTTGAACCTGTCTCTCCAGCAATTTCCACCCCATCTTTATACCATACATGAGTGGCATTAGGTGCTTGAGTATCTAAGGTGACCGTTCCTCCATAACATTCGGCGTTTCCTGCAGCAATAGTAATATCATCACCTAATTCACCACCTAAATTAAAACTTCCTGCTTCTAAAAAGATAGCGGAATCCCAAATAGAATCTCCTTCGTCTGCAACAACTAATTTGATTTCATAAGTAGCTCCCATTATGACGTTAGCTGTTGCGGTGAGCACTTTAGTTCTACCACCATAATTTGTTTCATTGACTGGTGGATTGTAGCCTTCAAAATAGCTTGGATTTGCAGTACAGGTGCCAGAATTATTAATATTTGTTACACTAACAGGAACTCCATTAGGCAATACGGCCAAATTAGTATATGCCGTGGTACCAACTTCTCTCAATAGAAAAGCAAAGCTGTCCGCAAAACTGCACTCTGTGCTACCATCATATTCCTCGGAGGCCATTAAAAAACGGAAACTGATGGTGTCTCCGGTGGGAACGAAGTTGAATTTAATAAATGCAGCATCATTTGTATCTGTTTGCCCCAATGCAAGATTTAAATCTGCATCGCCCCCTTGATTATTATCAAAACTTACCAAGTTGCCATTTATGATATTTCCTCCTGCTGCAGCTCTTCCTGTAGACAATACCACACCTTCTTCAAAAGGAAAATTTATGGCACCTCCCTTATTGAAATAGCCATAATTTTTACCCTGCAAATTTGTGGGCGATCCATTGACTTGGAACGAAAAATTATCTACAGCAGAACATCCACCGGAGACTAAAACATTTTCTATTAATTCCTGAGGAGTGTACAAAGACTCTGGATATGCTGAATTATTGATACTTACTATTGCTTGTAAAACCAAGACAGAAATCGTTGCTGTGTCTGAACACCCCTGAGGATTTGTATCCGTCGCAGTAAATGTGACATTATAGGTTCCAGGATTATTAAAAGTGTGTGATACAGATTGACCTGCTTGAACAGGGCTACCATCGGCAAAGTTCCAACTGTAAGTAGCACCTGTATTATCCTCAGAAAAAGTGGCACTTCCATTAAAATCTACCGATGCTCCTGGGAAAATTGTAATGACGCCAGAACCATTGGGAAGCGGATTGGTACTATCTATAGACGCATTTATGGTTTGGCAAGGTTCAGCACATAATATATCAGCAATAAAACCTGCCCCTTGGACTGTTCCGTTGCTTATGAATTGCAAAGTCAAGCAGCCACTTGTATTGGCTGTAGTGGCAGAAACCATTCCGGGACTAAAGGTTGTACCTCCCGAATAACTTCCAATTACTGGAGAGGAGGTATCTGGCCCATCATAGATGGTCAATATATCTTGGTTGAGTTGAGTGGTAAAACTCGTAAAATTCAAAATGATAAAATCTCCTGGGTTTTCTGCACAAATAGTTGTGACGAAGTTTTCATTTGGACCGTAATTTGCAGCCCCACCACCAGAATCATAAAACTTATCAGGAGCACACCTATTGAATGTGCCGTTTTGCATTATAATATCCTGCGAAAAGGTACTCAATGAAAAAAGAAAAACAATAAAAATGTAAAAATTCCTCATTTGATGACGATTGTGGAAATTTTTAAATTAATCCTGATTGGAAAACGACTGTTTTAAAAATAATGTCTTTATAACCTAAAAAGAATCAAACGATTAACTCAAAAAAACCAAAACTCGAATTTTAAGCGATTTTAAATAAGCGGGAAATTTAAGAAAATTTAACTAATAACTTTGCGGAATTTTGAAGAAAGATTAGAGTTTAACAGTTTTAAATCTTTAGAATTATTTTATCCTCCTCAGGTTAAATTGGTCATAAAATCAAGGTTGCTTGACATCGCATAAGTATTATAATTCGTAATTTTGCCAAAAATCATTAGATTAGAAATGAAAATCTCCATAAAAGAAACCAACAATCCTTCCATCTTAAAATTTGAAGCCGATTCGTTTCTTACCAACCATCAGAATTATGAGTTCAATAATATTGATGAAGCTGCTGCATCGCCTTTAGCCCAACAATTATTTTATTTACCTTTTGTGAAGAAAGTCTATATTTCTGGAAATTTCATAGCTATTGAGCGGTACAACATTGTAGAGTGGAAAGAGGTTGAAAGAGAAGTTGCAGAACAAATTGAAAACTATTTAAACAACAACGGGATTATTATCAGTGACACAGTGGTCAGTAAAAAAGTGCCTCTAACGGTGTATGCCGAAAGTACACCAAATCCATCTGCGATGAAATTTGTTGCCAATAAAAAGCTCGTTACCGCAGCACACGATTTTACGTCCATTGATGAGGCAAGATATTCTCCATTGGCAACTCAATTGTTTCATTTGCCGTTTGTAAAAGGCGTTTTTATGGACGAAAATTACATCTCTATCACAAAATACGATGTTGCAGAATGGAATGACATCACCATGGAACTTCGTGAATTCATTAGAAATTATATCGAAAATGGCAAAGAAATTGTCGTACAAAATGCTCCTGAAGTCCTAAAAAAAACATCTGAGCAATTGGACAAAAGCTTCGAAAGCCTTGATGATACCTCAAAAGAAATCATCAATATATTGGAAGAATATGTGAAACCTGCTGTTGCCAGCGATGGTGGCAATATCCAATTTGAATCATATAATCCTGAAAGTAAAATGGTGAAAGTGATTTTACAAGGGGCCTGCAGTGGCTGTCCTTCTTCTACCTTCACATTAAAAAGTGGAATTGAAAATATGCTTCGAGAAATGATGAAAGGAAAAGTTGAGCTAGTGGAAGCAATAAACGGTTAAATTTTCTGTATCTTTATTGCTCAAACAATTTCTAATCAAAAATTCAAAAAATGTCAGTATTAAAAGTTATAGAAATCATGTCCAATTCCAATGAGAGTTGGGAAGATGCCACACGAAAAGCCGTAAAACATGCTGCAAAAAGTGTAAAAAACATTAAATCTGTATATGTCAGAGAACAAAGCGCTGTCGTTAAGGATAATGAAGTGACCGAATTTAGGGTCAACCTAAAAATCACTTTTGAAGTCAATTAAATGTTTCAAAAAAAATAGATAAGCACTCTTTAACGAGTGCTTTTTTTATGGAGCTATATTTCACTAACTTTGAGATATACGAAGTTTTATATTTATACTTTTCTTTCCTTTTTTAGCTAAGGTCACAATGAAAACAATATGACTCACGAATATACCAATCAATTAATTAAAGAAACGAGTCCTTACTTATTGCAGCATGCACACAATCCTGTCAATTGGTATGCATGGAATGACGAGACATTGTCAGTGGCCAAAAAAGAAAATAAGCTTATTGTCATTAGTGTGGGATATGCGGCTTGTCATTGGTGCCATGTCATGGAGCATGAAAGTTTTGAAAATGAGGAAGTGGCTCAAGTAATGAATGACCATTACGTTAGCATTAAAGTAGACAGGGAGGAACGCCCAGATATTGACCAAGTGTATATGAATGCTGTGCAATTGATGACAGGAGCTGGTGGCTGGCCCATGAATGTTGTTGCCCTACCAGATGGAAGGCCAGTTTGGGGTGGAACTTATTTCAGAAAGGAACAATGGATCAATGCCCTGGAACAAATTTCCAATTTATATAAAACCAATTCTGAGAAGCTAAACGATTACGCGAATCAGTTAGAGCGTGGTATTAAAAACTTGGATATTGTAGCATTTAATTCAGATGACCCTATTTTTTTGACCGAATTTATTTCCGAAACCATTGATAATTGGTCCCAACAATTTGACTACATCAATGGTGGAATGAGGAGAGCTCCAAAGTTTATGATGCCCAACAATTATCATTTTCTATTGAGATATGCCTATCAAAAAAACAATGAAGAACTGAAACACTATGTCAATCTTACCTTGACGCAAATGGCCTTTGGAGGTGTGTTTGATCAAATTGGTGGTGGTTTTTCACGATATTCTGTGGATGAAAATTGGCATGTGCCACATTTTGAAAAAATGCTTTATGACAATGCGCAAATGGTCAGTTTATATGCAGATGCATATTTGATTACCAAAAATGAATTGTACAAAGAAACAATCATTGAAACTTTAAAATTTGTTCAGCAAGAACTTACAGGAGATGAAGGCAATTTTTATGCATCCCTTGATGCCGATAGCAATGATAGTGAAGGAAAATTGGAAGAAGGCGCTTATTATGTATGGAGAAAAGAGGAATTAAAATCTATTTTGAAAGAAGATTTTGAATTGTTTTCAGAATATTATAATGTTAATTCATATGGCCTTTGGGAGCATGAAAAGTATGTATTGATTCGCAAGGTTGATGATGTATCCTTTTCGAAAATTAATCACATAACTTCGGAAGAATTAGCAAATAAAAAAAAATCTTGGAAACAACTTCTAGTTAAAGAACGAAACAAACGGCAACGACCAAGATTGGACGACAAAACCCTAACTTCATGGAATGCATTGATGTTAAAAGGTTACGTCGATGCTTATCGGGCTTTAGGAGAAAAAACCTATTTGGAAGCAGCCACAAAAAACGCTGAGTTTATCATCAATAAGCAAATGACTGATGATGGTGGATTAAATCACAATTATAAAAAGGACAGAAGTACAATCAACGGATTTTTGGAAGATTACGCAGCAACCATTGATGCTTTCATAGCATTATACGAACAAACTTTGAACACCAAATGGCTTATTTTTTCAAGAGATTTAACCAATTATACTTTCGATCATTTTTTTGATGCTCAGAGTAACCTGTTCTTTTTCACTTCCAATAACGACACCGATCTAATTAGTAGAAGTATAGACTATAGGGATAATGTTATTCCCGCAAGTAATTCCGTCATGGCAAAAAACTTGTTTAGGTTATCACATTATTTTGATAATGAACATTTCTCCAAAGTTGCTAAAACGATGTTGAACAATATAAAACCTGAAATAAAAGAATATGCCTCGGGTTATTCCAATTGGCTTGATATGATGCTCAACTATTCAGAACCTTTTTATGAAGTGGCAATCATCGGAAATGATGTTTTTGATAAAGTTTCAGAATTAAATACCTATTACATTCCAAACAAAATAATCGTTGGAAGTATCAAAGAAGAATCCTTACCTTTACTTGAAAACAGGTACGTTGAAGACAAAACGCTTATGTACGTGTGTGTCGATAAGACTTGTAAACTTCCCACCAAGAGTATACTAGAGGCTTATAACCAATTAAAAAACTAACCATGAAAACATTGCAATTAGTCTTAATCCTCATTATTGCCATCGAACATTTATATTTTTTGGCTTTGGAAATGTTTTTATGGACCAAGCCAAAAGGCATTAAAGCTTTTGGGCTGAAAACAAAGGAATTTGCTGAAGAAACAAAGGTCTTGGCTGCCAATCAAGGTTTGTACAATGGGTTTTTAGCGGCAGGTTTAATCTACTCCCTAATTGTAAAAGATTCAAATACAGCTGTTTTTTTCTTGGTTTGCATTGCCATTGCTGGAATTTACGGAGCCTATTCTACAAAAAAGGTGAAACTATTCTATATTCAGACAATTCCTGCAATAATTACATTAATCTTAACGTTTTTAATTTCATAACTTTCAAAGTTTTTCTTTTTTTTGCAAATAAATATTTTTATTATGAACAAAACACATTTATTTTTAACGTTGACTTTGCTTTCCTTTTTTCTTGGGAATGCGCAAGAACTTATTGACGGTCAGCTGAATGGAGGCAATAGAGTTAATGGTCTTATTTCTACCACGCCAGTAGTTTTGAATGAGACTGTAGAAGGCTCACCCTATATCAATGATGAATTTTTACCAGCGAAAATCTCAGCATCCGAGGACAATGTATTTTACGTACGTTACAACGCCATAGCAGATCAATTTGAAGTTAAAGGAGAAAACAATAAAGCTTATGCATTAAATAAATACAGAAGAGATATCGTTGTTCAGTTGGTCGGGGTAAAAAAGACTTACCAAGTATTTGGGTATTTGGATGAAAACGACAACGAAAATTTTGGATATTTTGTTATTATCAATGGGAAAGATTCTAATGTGAAGTTACTAAAAAAAGAAAAGAAATTCTTCATTGGAGAAAAAGTAGCGACCACAAGCTATGATACCCCTAAACCAGCAACTTATAAAAGAGCAAATGACGAATATTATATAAAGGTAGGTGAAGATGCAGCCATTGAAATGCCAACAAATAAAAAGGACATTGCCAAACTATTCCCAAAACAAGAAAAAAATATTTTGAGTTTTATTAAAGAAAATAAAATCAAAACAAAAAAGGAAGAAGATTTAAATATGCTGATGGAATATATAAATCAGATAAGTTAAAAATCTATTCTAGCATTTATATTAAAGGCGCTTCTCTAGACATTTAGGAAGCGCTTTTTTAATGTAATCATTTTTAAGTGATATTCACGATTAATAAGCCAGAAACTTTTCCTTATGGTCAAGAATCTTTAATTTTATAAATTAATCAAAAAATTTATTAAATAAACATGGACATACAAAAATGGATTGACACAGGATATGATTTACTGATTATTTATACCCCAAAGCTCATAGCAGCCATCCTTATATGGATTATCGGATCCTGGGTGGTAAAAATGATCATCAAAGGAATCAGAAAAGCTTTGGATAAAGGAGATTATGACCTAAGTCTAAAAAAATTCTTAATCAACCTGATTGGATGGATTTTAAAGATTGTCCTCATTATTGTAGTGTTGGGAACTGTTGGTATTGAAACTACTTCATTTGCAGCACTTATTGCAGCCGCAGGTTTAGCGATTGGTTTGGCACTACAGGGTTCATTGGCCAATTTTGCTGGAGGTGTATTAATCATGATTTTCAAGCCCATAAAAGTTGGCGATTTCATTGAAGCGCAAGGGGAAGCAGGTACAGTAAAAGAAATTGAAATTTTTACTACAAAATTAACCTCTCCAGATAATAAAGAAATCATAATCCCAAACGGAAAATTGTCCAATGATAACATCGTCAATTATTCTGCTTTGGACATGCGACGCGTGGACATGGTGTTTGGGGTTGGCTATGATTCTGACATTAAACAGACAAAAGATTTATTGATGCTACAATTAACATCACATCCATTAGTCCTGAAAGAACCAGCACCATTGGTAAGGCTTTCTGAATTGGCTGATAGCTCTTTGAACTTCAACGTTAGGCCGTGGGTAAAAACCTCCGATTATTGGAGTGTATATTATGACATTATAGAAAGTTCAAAAGATGCATTGGATGCTGCTGGTATTGAAATTCCATACCCACACAATGTTCAGATAAATAAGGAAAACTAGGATTTTAAACCAATAAATTCTTTTAAGTAATAAGGTTCAAAATAGGCGACATCTTCGATGTCGTCTTTTTTATATTTCTCATAAGACAGTCGTCCCATTTCACCTGCTGAAGGTAGTTTACCGTCCATAAAAATGGCATTGGGATGTGCAATCAAAGTTTTTGCTTTTTCTACGCCATTCCCAATAAAATGAACTTTTCCCTTTTTTAAATATGTTTCAAAAGAAGATTCATTTAGAATTTGGGCTTCGGTACTCCTTATTCTATTGTATTGTGAATCAAAAATTGCAGAATAAACTTCCATACGTCTGGCATCTAACATTGGGGCAATCACACCTTCAGTTGTTTGAACTTGATGTGACAAGGATTGCAAGGTTTCTACAGAAATTAATGGTATGTTCAATGCATAACATAGTCCTTTTGCTGCAGAAACACCAATTCGCAAGCCTGTATAAGAACCTGGCCCTTTACTTACCGCAATTGCATCTAATTGTGCAGGTTTAACATCTGCAGATTTCAAGACTAAATCAATAAAAAGATGTAAAGATTCAGCATGGGAATAATTACGGTTGTTGTCTTCCTTTAAAACCAAAATCTCTCCTTGTTTAGAAAGAGAGACAGAGCAATTGGTAGTTGCGGTTTCTATATTTAGAATATAAGCCATTGGAATTTAAAATCTTATTAAGATTTGTCAGGTTGGGCCTCTACCTGTTGTTCAACCTTATCTCCTGATTTCAAGGTTTTGGAAACAACATTATAGGGTCCTGTGATAATTTGGTCACCTTCTTTCAAGCCTGATACAATCTCAATTTTAGAATCGTCTTGAATTCCGGTTTTTACCACTCTCAACTTTGCTTCACCATTATTGACAACAAATACACATTCAAATTTTTGGTCCTCATCCATTTTGGGTTTGTCAGATGGCGTAGGATTTTCAGAGTTGGAAGGTTTTTTATAGGTTGATTTACCAGAAGTGGTATCGGTTTTAATTACTATAGCGCTGATAGGTACTGCTACAGCATTTTTACGTTGATTGGTAAGAATATCAACAGTTGCCGTCATTCCTGGTCTAAATGGTGAATAGTTTTCTGGTCTATCCTTCATTAAATCTGCATAGGATTCTTCCAGAATTCTGACTTTTACTTTAAAATTTGTCACTTGGTCAGCAGTTAGGGTCTCACCAGCTGAATTGGCGATTTCGGTAACTACACCTTTAAATTCTTTTTTTAAATAAGCATCCACTTCCACGATGGTAGAATCGCCAATTCTCACTTTGACAATGTCATTTTCATTGACATCAATCTCAACTTCCATATTATTAAGATTGGCAACTCTTAAAATTTCGGTTCCTGCCATTTGTTGGGTTCCCACAACACGTTCACCCAACTCAACATCCAATTTTGAAATCGTACCACTCATGGGTGCATAAATAGTTGTTCGGTTCAGATTGTCCAAGGCTTCATTGACTGATGCTCCTGCGCTTTGCACGTTATAATACGCCGACTGTTTATTGGCTTGGGCTATTTCATAAGAAGACACGGCTTTGTCCCAATCCGCTTTTGAGATAATTCCTTTTTCGAATAGTTGCTTATTTCTATCATAACTAGATTTGGCTTCCCTTAAAGATGCCTCTGCTTGCTCCAATCCTGCCTTAACATTCTGATAGCTAGCCTGTGATCTGCTCACTGCGGATTGAATTAAATCAGGGTTGACCCTTACCAATAAATCACCCTTTTTAACTTGTTGGCCTTCCTTAAAAGGAAGTTCGATGATTTCACCTGAAACTTCGCTCGAAATTTTTACCTCCACCTCTGGTTGTATCTTTCCGGTGGCAGAAACTTTTTCGACAATGTTGGCAAGACTAACCTTTTCAATCTCAACTTCTTTAAAGTTTCCTTGCTTGCCGAACAATCCTGCTTTTTTTCCTCCTATCAAAACAATCAACAAAAGGACGACAATGGAAACAATAATGATTAATGTTTTTCTACTCATGATGGTTAATTTAATTCCAGAGTATGATTCTTGGAATATGCTTTTATAAAAATATTAAAATTTTAATTCCATTGCTGGAATTCCAAAATATAATTCAAGAACTTTCAACTTGAAAATGTAATCATATTTGGTTCTATTCAATTCTATTTTGCTATTATCGTATCGCAATTTTGCCTGACTAAAATCAAAAGCATTGGTCAAACCGACATCATAACGCTCTTTAGCATAATTGTATGCCAATTCTTGTGATTCCAATGCTGACTGGGCTGCTTCGTATGACTTGAAGGCACCTTTGGCATCCACATATGCCTGATATACTGTGGACTCCAAATCAAGTTCGGCCTGTTCCAATTGATACCTTGTATTCTCTAGATTTATTTTGCTTCTTTGCACACCTGCTTTTGCAGAAAATCCATTCAAAACAGGAATGTTTAATCTCAAACCATAACCAATACCATCATTAAGATAAATCTGTTCTTTTAAGGGCAAGAATGGCGGATTGGCTTCACTGTATCGTGTATCATAGCCAAAAAAAGCTGATAGTGTTGGCAAATAGGCGCCCTTTGCCAATTGCACATCCTTTTGAGCCAATTCTACATTTTTTTCGGCAATCTTAACCTCAGCCCTGTTTTCTTTGGCTTTCTCAATGATTTCATAGACATCTTTATCGGAAATGCCTTCATCCACAATGTCATAACCTTCATCTTCTATGTCAAAATTTTGATAATCCTTTATCAATAGTAATTGTGCTAAACTAATCAGTGATACCTGAATAGTGTTCTCTGCTGCTACAATCTGCTGTTTTTCACCAGCGTCTGTTGCTTTGATTTCTAACAAATCACCTTGAGGAAGTACACCAGCATCCACTAGGTCTTGTGTTCTTTGAAGCTGTTGCAATGTGACATCGTTCTGTGACTTCAACACTTCAAGATTGGCTTTGTTGAGAATTACCTGTAAATAATTATTGGCAACAAAGAGTGAAATATCGTCCTGCATTTTTGTCAATCGGTACTGAGCTGCCATTTTGGATATCTTGGCACGCTGCACTTCCCTGAAATTTCTCAACCCATCAAACAAGGTGTAGCCTAAACTTATACCTCCTGAAGCGGATAAATAGGTTTCCGTAAATGCATTTCCAGTAGTGGGGTCAAAGTTCAAACCTGTATTATTGGATACACTTGCGCTCGCATTAACGGATGGAAGAAAATTACCCACTGCGCTCAGCTTTTCGACATCTGTAATTTTAAGGTCTAGTTCACTTTGTTTGACCGAAATATTATTTTGTAAAGCATGTTCGACACATTCTTTAAGAGTCCATTTTTTTACTTGAGCTTGTGAAACGACTCCAATTAAAACAAAAAGTATGATGGTTAATTTTTTCATAATTAAAATATATGTCTATGCAAATATAAAACTGTTACAATAAAATGGATGTTTTTAATTTTCGGCATATTCGGGCAATCCTTGGACCTGGTTCCAAACTTTTATTTTGTCAGTTTTTGAAATCCCTTTTTTGATTTCCACAAAAATTCCATCGCTGATTCCCAATTCAATATCTCGGCGTTCAAACTCCTGATCTCCTGTTTCAACTTCTACAAATGGCTTTTGGGATTTTGGGTCGTATTGTACTAAAGCCTCCTTTATGGCTAAAACATTTTCAGCTTTGTCCAAAATAATTGAAGCATTGGCACTCAAGCCAGCCCTAATGAATGTAGAATCGATGGCTTTTAAACTTCCTTTTATGGCAAACTGGATAGCGCCATTTTCCGCAACGCCCTTTGGGGCAATATAATCAAGGATGGCATCAAATTTTTTGTCTTCTATGGCTCCAATGGTAATTTCTAATGGCAGTCCTTCCTTGATTTTTCCCACCTCGCTTTCATCCACTTTGCCTTCAAAAATCATTTTCTTAACATCGGCCAAGGATGCAATAGAAGTTCCTTCATTGAAATTATTGGCTTCGATGACTTGATTGCCTTCCTTCACGGGAACGTCCAAAACCATTCCTGATACCGTTGCACGAATTTGGGTCTGGGCTATATTTCCCATTCCACTGGTGGTTCCAGTTTTAATAATGTCATAGTTTTGACGTGCTGACCCTAGATTTATTTGGGCTTGGTCAACACTTTGTTTTGTTTGCAAATAAGTGTTTTTTATTCCTTCAAATTCATTGGCTGAAATGACACCTTTATCAAATAATGCTTTTTGACGGTCATAATTGGTTTGTTGGGTTTCCAAATTTATTTTTGCTGTTTGTAACGCTGTTTGGTTGGAAGCAATGTTATTTTTTGCACTGGTCAATGAAGAGACATTAGGAATCACCCTGATTTTTGCAATCAAATCCCCAGAATTAATATATTCGCCTGCTTCAATATAAATTTCTTCAATGACACCAGAAATATTAGGTTTTATGAGCACTTCTTCTTTAGGAACAATGCTCCCCGTTGCTACCGTTTTTACGACAATGGTTTGCTCACTAGGAGTTTCGGTGGTATAGGTTATTGGGTCTTCAGCATTCTTTTTCCAAAGATAGATTAAGGCAATCACGAAGACTGCAACAATGACCAATAGTGTAATAACAGTTTTAGTTCTTTTCATATTAAATTTCTTTATTCTATTCTTAATGCGTCAACGGGTTTCATTTTTGTGGCACTATTGGCAGGTATCAGTCCGGCCAAAACACCAGAAACAATCAATATAATCAATGCTGTGAAAACAACCTGCATGCTCACACTTGGGTTGGCAAAATTTTCAACAGGTCCACTTTGGTCCAACAAATAATTCAGCAACCAAATGATTCCTGCGGCAAAAGAAATGCCGACCATTCCAGACAAAATGGTCAAAATAAGGCTCTCCTGTAAAATCTGTGATTTGATGGTCCACGGAGCTGCTCCAAGAGCACGTCTTACACCAATTTCCTTGGTACGCTCTTTCACAACAATAAGCATGATATTACTAATTCCGATGATTCCGGACATCAAGACCAAAGCCCCCACAAAATAACCAACAATCGTCAGTATGGTAAATAATCCATTGACCCTTTCAAACTGTTCTGACAAGTCGAAATGACCAATAGCCCTATCATCTTTGGGATGTATTTTATGACGTGACTTCATCAATTCGAAAATCTGTTGTTTTAAAGATGTAATAGGCACACCATCATTTGCGGTGATAGCCATCCAGCCGACATTCTCACCTCGATTAAAGGCTTGGCCAAATGTTGTAAAGGGAATGTAAATGGTATTGGCCTCTTGTTGGTTATCGCCTTGGCTGTTACTTGATTTAAAAGTCCCAACTACCAAGAAATTGACACCGTTTATTTTTACATACGTGCCCAGTGGTTCTTCTCCTTTATCATACAATCCATTGATAACATCTGTTCCAATCACACACACTTTACGGTTTGAGTTGATATCGGAATAACTGATGAATCGACCTTGCATGATATCCAAAGGTTGTTGTTTAATATATTCGGGGTAATCTCCATAAATTTCAAAGGCTCCTGTTTTTGTCCCGCGAATTACATTATTGTTTCCCCGAAAACCACCTAATTGATTGCGAGGAGACACATATTTTAAATTTGGAACTGCTTCCTTAATGGCAACTACATCATCAATTTTATAATTGAAATTGCGGCCTTTGGGCAAACCCTTGTAGGGCATTGAAGTCCCTTGAGTCCACATGAACATAGAGTTAGTGGCAAAATCTCCGAAATCTGACATTACACCATTCTTTAATCCATTGGTCAGAGCGAGAAGCAACACTAGAATAGTAATACCCCAAAACACACCAAATGCTGTCAGGAATGTCCTGAACTTGTTGGCGTTTAACGCTTGCAGTATTTCGTTCCAACGGTCTCTATTAAACATATTATTCGTCTCTTAATGCAATGACGGGTTTTATTTTAGCGGCTCTGTAGGCTGGAATGAAACCAGCCAATGCGCCGGCAAAAACTAGTAAAAATACTGTTGTGAGTGCAATATTGAAATTTACTTGTGGGTACTTGATGAAATCACTCTCAATTTGGGGACCAACAAGTTCCAACAGTCCCAGCCCGGCAATTAAACCAAAAAGGCCAGCAAACATTGTTACAAAAACTGCTTCCTGAAGTATCATTCCAACAATTGACATAGGCAATGCACCAAGTGCCTTTCTAATCCCAATTTCTTTGGTTCGTTCGCGTACGATAATCAGCATTATGTTCCCAACCCCTACAATGCCTGCTATTATAGTGCCAATGCCAACAAACCAAAAGACCGCTTTGATTTTGTCTATCAAGGAGTAAATTTTCTTTGCTTCATCCAAGGTATTGAATATTCTCACGGCTCCTGTATCATCTGGCGCTACCGTGTGCATTTGTTTTACATCACTTTCGATGTTTTGTGAAAGTCGGTCAGATAGAGCCACGGCGTCATCAAAATTATCGGACATTTTTACCGTCCACCACAAACTATTGAGGTTATCATTCCCATTAAACGCCAATTGTGCTGTATTGATTGGCATATATACACGAGCTTCATCACGTTCGCCACCTGGATCTACAAATACGCCAATGACGGTTAAATTGATTCCAAAAATGGATATTTGTTTACCTATAGGATCTTCATCCTTAAAAAGGTCAAGTTTCAAACGGTTTCCAATTACTGCTACTTTCCTTATTTCACTGATATCCGAATCATTTAGAAAGCGGCCATTGATTATTTCTGCATTTTCAACGACCTGATAGCCAGGAAGCACACCCTGAATCCTATAATTGCCAGATTGGTTTTTGTAATTAACCAAAGCGCCCCAAACAAAATACGAAGGTGACTTTTCTTCGGTATACTCGGCATATTTATCAGAAAGCATATTAAAGTCGTGGTTTTTAAGCTGAATAAACCTTCCTGGGTTCATTCCTTTATATTCTTTGGTGGTCACACCTGTCCAAACGCTGATGTAATTGACGGCATCTCTCTGAAATTCTGAAGTGACGCCATTTTCTATACCTTTTCCAAAACCCAATAGAATCACCAAAATAAAGATACCTGACGCTACGGACAGACCTGTCAAAAATGTCCGAAGTCTATTTTTGCTCAAGGTTTCAAATATCTCTTGCCAACGTTCGATGTCAAACATATTGTGGAGTCCTAACTTGGTTTATATTCTTGTCGTCAATTATCACACCATCCTTAAGGTTTACAATGCGTTTGGTCATTTGTGCGATATCATGTTCATGGGTAACAACCAAGATGGTTTTGCCTTCATCGTTAATACCTTGAATAAGTTCCATCACACCATAAGAAGTGGTGGTATCCAATGCACCTGTCGGTTCATCTGCGAGCAATACTTTTGGTTCGCTTGCCAGTGCCCTTGCTATGGCAACACGCTGTTTCTGTCCACCAGATAATTCACTGGGCAAATGCCCTGACCAATCGGTTAAACCAACTTTATCAAGATAATGGGCAGCACGTTCCAAACGCTCTTTTCGTTTGATTCCTTGGTAATACAGAGGCAATGCCACATTATCCAAAGCTGATTTATAATTAATCAAGTTGAACGATTGAAAAATGAATCCCAAAAATTTATTTCTATAATTTGCAGCTAGTTTTTCGTTCAGATTTTTAATAGGGACATTATCAAGTGTATAACTTCCTGAATCTGCTTCATCTAACATGCCCAAAATATTTAGCAGCGTTGACTTGCCAGAACCTGATGAGCCCATTATAGAGACCAATTCACCTTCCTTAACTTCAAAATCAATACCCTTGAGCACATGAAGAGAGTTATTGCCCATGTGATATGATTTGTGTAAATCCTTAATTTGTATCATGAATTGGATAGTTAGAACTACAATGTTACATAAAAGTATAAATGAATTGTATTAACGAAGTGTTAAGTATTCCTGCTAATCTGTTATATTATAGACTGCTGAAATCAAGATTTGTTACAGAAAATAGAAGAAATTTAAACTTTCTCGGTGCGGAAGTACTTCCAATAAATCAAAAATCCGATACCTCCAATTAAAATGTAAGGTATGGACATTAAATAGATAATTCCATTGTTAACACCTCTTGCGGTGGACTGTCCTTCCTCGCTTTCCAAAACAGCTCTACACATAGCACATTGGGCATTAGTCTTTAGAAAAAAGAAAAGAGAAAAGAGAGAAAAGATTATTTTGGATTTTAAATTACGCATAATATGGTGAAATCATAAGATATACAATGACTCCCGAAACGGCAACATACAACCACATGGGAAATGTAATTCTGGCTATCTTTTTGTGACGTTCAAAGTTGTTGGTAATTGCTCTAACATAAGTTATCAATACAAACGGAATAATTACAATGGAGAGTAAGATATGTGTAATCAAAATAAAGAAATAAACATATCTCAAAATACCTTCACCGCCATAAGGAGTGGAATCACTGGTCATATGATACGCTACATACATCAGCAAAAATACTGCAGAACACCCAATGGCTGTGGTCATCAAGTTTTCGTGCAAGACGATTTTTTTGTTTTTTATAGCCCAAAACGCTATAATTAAAATTACCGCTGTTATACCATTTATAGTGGCATAAATGGGTGGCAAAAAAGTCAGTGGCTCCACGTCGAACCCTAACTTTCGCAAGTTGACACCAAACAATGCTGCAACTGCCAATGGTATAATAATGGAAAGTGTAACTATCCATTTATTGTATTTTTTTTCGCGTTGTAAAGTCGTATTCTCCATTATTCCTTTAAAAGTTTTGCAATGTCTTCTTTTAACATACTTATTTCCTGTGACTGTCCTTCATCATCAACTTTTTCTGATTCTGAAATCATCCCATTATAATAAATCATAGGATTTCCCGAAGCATCTTTTCTAGACCGAATGAATCCATTTTTATCTATTAGGGCAAAGTTACCCGAATGTTCAAAACCTCCTTCAACCTCACCATCTTTGGCAGTATATAGATTAAATCCTTCATTGGCAAGTTTATAAATTTTATCTTCATTTCCTGTCATTAAATGCCAATTTGGATTGGTCATTCCATAGTGCTCGGCGTAGGCTTTAAGGATTTCTGGTGTATCATGTTCTGGGTTGATGGTAAATGATGCCACTCCAAAATCTTCAAAACCATCAAAAGCATCTTGAATTTGCACGAGGTTGGAGCTCATCCGCGGACAAATAGTTGGGCAAGTGGTAAAAAAGAATTCGACCAAATATACCTTACCCTTGTAATCTTCGTTGGTTATGGCCTTCCCATTTTGATCTGTAAAACTGAAAGAGGGGACTTTTTTAGCTTTGCCGTTAATTTCTATATAATCAAGGCCTGATGATTCCGCCTTTTTTTCCCTTACTTTATAATCCCTATTTTCAGTTCTTGAAACATCGCTGTTTGAAATCCTATCTACAATTTTTGGAATAAAATAAATACCAAAAACCAAGATGATAAACGCGATTCCTATGTATGAATAGTTAGTCTTCCTGTTCTCCATGAATTCCTTTTAAATCGTTAGCTCTTCTGGTTGAAGAATCAAAATTGCCTTTACGCTTTTGTCTATATTCAGTAAATAAAATACGCATGTCCTCGCTCATTTTGTTTTTAATTTCAGCCACTTCTATCGAATTGTAACAAAGCAAAGGGTAGATAGGTTTTTTTGATGTTAGCTCGTTATCGGAGCGGTCATCTATTCGTCCTCTTTGGCTTAATCCTTTATCTATTATAAAAATATTGTCGGTAGCCAAATTCTCATCTAGCATTCCATTACTTTTAAGACTGCTGAACAATTTTTGAATTCCAAGATTATCTGCAAACACAAAATGCCAATACTTCAAATCTTCATAAGAATTAATTTCCTTTTTAAGATTTTCAACTTCATCCGTTGTCCCTTCTGAAACTACTATCACAACTTGAAATTTCTTAAAACCCTTGAATTTGTCATATACCAATTCCTTAATGTTGGAGGCTGCCATCACATTTTGCATAGGATGTTTGCCCAAAAATCCCAACACCGTAATATGATCTTGTAAAATAATTTGCTCATCAGTATCCGAAACAAATCCGTTCAGTTCCTCAACATTTGTATTAACGATGTCAAGGGTATTATAGTGGTGTTGTGCAGGATACAAAAACAGTAGAAAAATGACCGGAAGAAAGAATAGAATTCCCAATATGAGATTGCGTTTGACCAGCTTTTTTTCCATGGTGCAAAAATAAAAAAGACGGTTTAAATAACCGCCTTTTATTGTCTTTTTAACTTAATGCATTCTAATTAAAAATCATGCTTAATGAATCCTTTGGCATATACGCGATCTATATAACCTCCTTCTTGTAAAAGGATAAATACCAGATAGCAAATCAAGAATATTGCAGTCCAAACTACCATACGTCTTAAACTTGCTTTTTCATCACGCATGTGCATGAAGTCCCAAGTGATGTAATATGCTTTTACGATGGTCAAGGTGATGAATATCCAATTAAGGATTTTCATCCCAATGAAATGACCTTTTAAGGATTCTGGCTTGTAAATACCAAGTGCAACCTCAACAGCAGTGATAATAGTGAGCAAAATCAATACGCCCCAAATTTTTTGGGTCACATTCTTGAATTTTACTGCTCCTCTTAATATTGATAGATTATGTTCGTGTGCCATTTTTTAATTGAATTTTGCTATTAAACCAAATAAAAGAAGGTAAATACAAATACCCAGACCAAATCGACAAAATGCCAATACAATCCTACTTTTTCGACCATTTCATAACTTCCCCTTCGTTCATAAGTTCCTAAAATAACATTGAAGAAAATAATGATATTGATGATAACTCCAGAAAATACGTGAAATCCATGGAAGCCTGTGATGAAAAAGAAAAAATCGGCAAAAAGTGATGTTCCATATTCGTTGACATGAAGATTTGCCCCTTCAATAACATGCTTTCCATTTGCTTTTAATTGCTTTAAAGCTTCCTCTCTTGGCAAAATGGTTTTGTGTCCATGCTCATCCAACAATTGTGTTCTAATGGTTAAATCTGGATGTGCTTCAAAACTGGCAACTACTTCATCCATAGTGTAAGTAGGCAATGAACCTTCGCTCTCAAACCACAACCCGTTTTTACGTTCATGCCTAACTCTTTCATGAGTTCCGGCAACTACAAAATCACTCATTTTAACTCGGTGTCCTTCTGAATTGACAAATTGTAGTATGTTTCCACCTTTTGTCTGCACAGCACCATGATCTCCTTTAATGAATGTTGCCCATTCCCAAGCTTGTGAACCAACAAAAATGGCACCACCAATAATGGTCAAAAACAAATATAAGGTTACTTTGGATTTATTCAAATGATGCCCTGCATCAACGGCAAGTACCATTGTAACAGAGGACATAATCAAAATAAAAGTCATAAAAGCCACGTAAATCATCGGATGCTCTTGTCCGTGAAGGAAAGGAACGTGCGTAAACACCTCGTCCGCAATTGGCCATGATTCAATAAATTTAAATCTAGAAAATCCATATGCTGCCAAAAATCCGGAAAACGTCAAGGCATCAGAAACGATAAAAAACCACATCATCATTTTACCGTAGCTTGCGTTTAAAGGTCTAGTGCCTCCGCCCCAAACTTTGTTTTCCGCATCAGTATTCACAACTGTAGTATCCATATGTAGCGATTAGTGTTAAGAAAGTATTAAAAGTTGGACAAAAATAATCATTTTATTTATCTAATAAAATATAAAAACAAAAAGAGATACACCCACAAGATATCAATAAAATGCCAAAATGTTGCTGCTAGTTCAAAACCAAGCATATTGGTAGGATTGTACTTTTGTTTAAAATGATTATAAATTACGACCAAAAGGCAAATGAGTCCAACCACAACGTGTAAAATATGCACCATTGCTATCAAATAAATATAGGACATCGTCACATTGCTTGTTGGCCCTGTAAAATTGTAACCCAAATCGATGATTTGTTGAAAACCTGAAAATTGGTTATAGATGAAAGCAATTCCCAAAACCAAAGTGGCCAAAAGCCAAACGGTTGTCATCTGTCTATTATTTGAATTGAGAGCTCTTTTCGCCAAAATAAAACTCGCGCTACTCAAAACAATAAGCACAGTGCTAATTATAAATGCATCGGGTAACTGAAAATCTGTCAACCAATCTTCACGACTACTGCTGACGATAAAGGCACTAGTCCACCCCATAAATGACATGATCAATGAGATGATACCAAACCAAAGCATCATTTTTTTAGCTCTCTTATTTTTTTCTTCGAAATTTCCTTCGGTTAAATCCATTATCTAATAAATTTATCAGCAACATATACTACTTGAAGTAAAGTGATGTACAAGACGCTTGCCAACATCAATTGTTTTGCAGCTTTTGAAGTTCTTGCTTTAAAGAGTTGAATCGCATAATATAGCATTACCAATCCCAAAGCAAATACAACAATTGCAGCCACAATGGAGAGTTTTAAATCGCCTGTAAAATCAAATATAGGTATCAAGGATACTAGTATGGTCCAAATGGTATAGAGTATAATTTGTACAGCCGTCCCTTTGTCACGTTTTCCTGTTGGCAACATGAAAAATCCACCTTTCTGATAGTCTTCAAACAAAAACCACCCTATAGCCCAAAAATGAGGAAATTGCCAAAAAAATTGGATAGCAAATAATGTGCCTGGTTCAATCCCAAAATCATTGCGTGCCGCAACCCAGCCCAACATAAAAGGAATCGCACCAGGAATGGCTCCAACAAACACAGCCAAAGGCGTCTTGGTTTTTAAAGGTGTATAGACACAGGTGTACAAGAAGATTGAAATTGCAGCATACATTGCTGTACGAGGATTGATAATGTATAAACAAACAACCCCTAGGACAGTAAAACCGACAGCAATAGCAAATGCGGTATTGACTGACATGCGACCTGCCGGAACTGGTCTATTTTTGGTACGGTCCATTAATGCATCCAAGTCACGCTCAATGATCTGGTTGTAAGCATTGGAGGCTCCAACCATAAAATAGCCACCAAAACATAACAAAATAAGTGTAGCTACATCAACAGATGTTGCTCCCAAAAGATAACCTGCAATTGAAGAGAAAACGACACTCAATGACAGACCCATTTTGGTGATTTCCTTAAAATCGGTAATTACGGAATTTGCTGTAAGGGATGAATCTGTTGTACTCAAAAGGAAACCAAGTTACTGCTTTATTATGCGAGTGCAAAGATAGTTTGAAAATTGGTTTTGGACAATGCTAAATGGGATTAATTATCTATATACCAATTAAACAAATCCGTACGGATGCCTACACTAAACCAAACGGTATTGCTTTTAAAAGTCGTTGCTGTCTCTGCTTCTGGATTGAAATTCCTGAGACTGATATTGGTAAACAATTTTAGGTGGCTCACAGGATTGATGAGATAACCTCCTTGCAATTCGGCATAGAAAGTTTTGGTCTTGTTACCCTGTCCTATTTTTACCCCATTATCAAAAGGACGTTCATTATAATTTCTGTAGATGTCCCCTCCGTAACTAAAGGAATCTTCCGGAGTATTGAAATCCAATCCTCGTGTACCAAAAATGAATTTTGCATCGGCAAACCAACGTCTATAATCATAGCGACCAATGAAAATCACCTCTCGGAAATTAGCTCCCCAAAGATGCGCCATCGGTTGGTTATTGTGCCCATAATTAAGGACGACTGTATTATGTGAATACGTGTAAGGACGTACTTGGTTGTATTCAAATTGAAGCAATAAATTATCAATCTTAAATGCATCATAATACTTTACTCCTAGTTGGTATCCGTATTTGTTCTTCCAGCTTTTGTTGCCCCCTTTAATGGCATCCAACGAAAATTCATCCAAAATGAACTGACCATATAAATTCACTTTATTGTTCCATTTATATTTAGCTGATGCTCCCAGAATGGCATTTCCCGCATCTTGACCGGTCTCAAATTCGATGGCTCTATAGAAAATGATCGGATTCAAATAATTCAAATCAAAACCTCTATCATTGTCATTGGTCCACATAACCGATTCAAACAGACCAATATTCAAGCGTTTGGAAACGTTCCAGCTTAAATAATGATTGGCAATGTATTTAGTCTTGAAAGCACCATCTTCTGTTACTTCAGGTCGTACATCTCTTAATGAAGTCCAAGTATTGGTGTATTTTATTTTCCAAAATTTGGTGTTCAATTTTATGTAAGGATATGGACTTGCGACATCGCTCTGAAACAATGAACGATAACCGTCTCCAATGAAATTTTTTCCATGACCAAATTGAATGTTGACAAAGCTTGCTGGAGCATAGGATAAATAACCTTCAGCCACTGGATAATCAAAACCATTATCCTTGAAATTTTTTGAAACCCCACGACCAGGCACAATGGCTGGGTCACTATCCGTTCTTAAGCTATAGGCATAATTATTATAGTATTCTGCAAATCGCCCTTGACTTTCATAGACAGAAGTCGAAAAATTAAACTTTTTCCCGAGTCCACCTTGTACATAAAATCCACGTGTATTATTGTAAGTTGTACTAAAATCCGCTTCGGTATCTTTCCCAATCTGCAAATCGAAAACTGGGTCAATAGTGAACCAAAAATCTTTTCCTTGGACCTGTACCAAATGTTCATCCCAAAGTTTACGGGACCACCATTTATCAGTCCCTTTAATCATTGCTTTTTTCTGAGCTACAAAATCATAATATGGAGCGACTTCTTCATAAACAAATGGCTTGGCAGCTGTATGACTATTAGTACCCAGACCATTCATGTTGCCATCAAAGCGTGCATAATAATGGTGTGTAAACGGAATGTTCAATTGACTTGTGTATTCTAAATCTTTGTAGGGAACGATACTCTTATTGATACTGTCAAATTCTTGCGAAACAGTTTCGTTCAAATCCTGAGACTGCTTTACTGATTGCATTTCAGGCGTTTCGTTTTGAATAACTTCTGGGTCTATAAGTGGTATCTTGATGGCAATTGAATATTGTATATAGGTTGGTTTTCCGTTGTAAGTGGCAGGTCCAACGGTTGGCAATTCACTAAAAACCCGTTTGGTTTCCTCCTTTAAAGTATCATAAACTGCATCAACATAAATGACATTGATAGCACCTTCTTTATCTACTTCAAAAAGAACCTTGACATCACCTTTATAGTTTTCATCTGTTACAATTTGTGGAACATTGAAGTTTTTATAAATGAACTGGTTGATTTTATTATTGAAACAAATTTTTAAATTTTCGAAAGGTTCCGATTCACATTCAGGAAATACAGGTGGTTTTTCGTAAGTGCTTATGTTTTGGGAAAATCCATTCAATTGAAAACATATAAAAACGAATAGGAAGAATTTCTTCATAAGATGGTAGCAACCTTTTTAACAGCCGAAAGATACTATTTTTTTCAAAATGAGTAAACTAAAAAACCGTTATCCATGAAAGATAACGGTTTTTTGAAAGTTTGTTAAATGTCAATCATTGTACTTTAAAAATAATTGGCAAATTATAGATGACAGAAACTGGCGTGTTACGTTGCATTCCAGGGGTCATTACTGGAATTTTTTCAACCACTCGCTTAGCTTCATTTTCCAACTGTGGATAAGGAGCTCGGGATTTGATATTAGTGACTTGCCCCTTATCATTAATTGTAAATTCAACAAATATCCTTTGAACACCAGTCAATCCCAAATCGGCAGCCAAATCGGTGTCGAACTTCTTTTGCACTAGTTTGGTCAACTTTTCAGACATACACGCCATTCGTTCAGTATTATTTGTAGCCGATTCACAACCAGGAAACACTGGAACTCTTTCCACATCTCTCATGTTAAGCGTAGTTGGAGCGGGAGGTGCGGGAGTTTCATTCGGCACTGGAGCATTTATAGCAGGTTTTGTGTCTGGAACATAAGCATCAGGTGTGATTATTTCCATAGGTTTTGGATCTACAAAATTATTTGGTTTTACAATAGGAGGTCTATCTGTAATCATAGCAATTTGCTTTACAACCGGTTCTTGTTTAGGAACGTCTGGAGTTATTGTAACCTCTGGCATATAAAACGTTTCTGGATCTTCAATCGGTTCTCCTATTATGATATTGGATAGTTGATATTTGAAGTTCATTTCTAAAAGCCCATAAGTTGCCAGCAAACATAAAATCAAACCGATCTGAAAATAGAGGGAGGAATTACTTTGTAAGTTGACAGATTGCTTTTTGGATATTTCGCTGATTTCACTGTTTATAACAGCGTTTTCATCAATGTTGTTGAGATTTTTCATAATAGCGATTATTTAGAATGTTAATATGTTAAACAATTCTCAATAAGTGTACCAAAAAACAAAAATCCCATCTAAAATTTTAGATGGGATTGAAATATTATAGGATAGTTTTAATTAATCCTGAACTTGGAATAAAATAGGCAGTGAGTATGGTACATTTACCGCTTTACCTCTTTGCTTACCAGGTTGCATTTTTGGAAGTAATCCGATAACACGTTTTGCTTCTTTTTCTAATCCTGGATGCGGTGCTCTTGCCATTACGTTTACAATATCACCGTTTTTATCAATTTTAAACATCACACTGATACGTTGTTTACCAGAAAGACCTAGTTCACCAGCCAATTCTGTGTTGAATTTTTTGTTTACAAAATCACTGATTTTATCCGACATACACTGTCTTTTGGCATCATTTGTTTTTTCTTTTTCACAACCTGGGAACACAGGAACATTTTCAATAACGGAAAAAGGCACATCGATTTCTTCTTCTACTTCTTTAACTTTTACTTCTTCAACCTTAACGATTTTTTCTTCTTGGCTGGTTTCAGTAGATTTAATAACCGTTTCCTCTACTTCTTTTTCATCCTCAACTACTTCAATTACTTCAGGAATTGCAGGTGGTGGAGGTGGTGGTGGTGGAGGTGTCAGTAACTGCTCCGTAATTGGAATTTCTTCTTCCATTTCATCCTCCATTACAACTTTACCCAAATCGAGATCAGATTTGTCATAGGTCTTATAGTTGATTGCCAAATTTGTCAGCAATAACATCAGCGCAAGGCCAACAGCAAAATAAATGGAGCTATTTCTGCTGACATCAGATTTCGGATTTTTTTTTGGTTCCATATTGTTGTGGTTTTAAGGATTGCTAAATTAACCAATAATTAGTTAAAAAAGCAAATGATTAATTTAATTTAACTTTATCTTTTTATATGCCAGAATGAGAGTTAATGCAAATAAAACTCCAAAGCTATTAGCCAAAACATCCATGACATCTTCCGTTCTATAGGTAGTAAACGTCCCTTGTAACACCTCAACAATTATGCCATAAGTAAAGGCTATAAAAGCGGAAAAAACAATTTTAAATTTTAAAGAGGTTTTTATAAAGAAATTATACCACAACAAAGTCAAAACAGTATAAGCCCCAAAATGATAGATTTTATCATCAAAAGATGAACCCAATTTAGGAATACTTTTTAAACTAATCAGGCTTAAAATGGTAAGGAAAAGCGTGTAGCCAACCGCAAGGGTCAATGCCAGTTGTTTATGCACTGATGAGTTGTTTGTAATCTTCAGCAGAAAGTAAATGATCAACCTGTGACAAGTCTGAACATTTTATTCTGATCATCCAACCCTCCCCATAAGGGTCTAAATTGACCTTTTCCGGTTCATCTTCCAGAACTGAGTTGAACTCAATGATTTCGCCTGAAAGAGGCAAAAACAAATCAGAAACAGTCTTAACAGCTTCCACAGTGCCAAAAATTTCTTCGGCTTCCATGGTCTCATCGACCGTTTCAACTTCCACATAAACAATATCACCCAATTCTCCTTGGGCAAAATCGGTAACTCCTACGGTAGCAATATCACCAGCAATTCTTACCCATTCGTGGTCTTTGGTATATTTTAAATCGGATGGTATGTTCATTTCACTTTATTTAATTTTTTTGATGTAACAAATGTACTTTTTAAAAGCTTTTAATTCAAAATTAATTTCCGAAATTATATCTTAAAGTAATCCCAGAACGAATGGTCGTTTGTGGGAACGCTGTTGAGATGGCATATTCAGAGAATGTATAATCAAAATAGAAAATACCTGTCAAATTCTTACTGAAAGCATAGTCTGCTTTGTATTTCAAACCCCATATGGTCTGGCCAGAAGTCACTTGGTTGTTTTCCAAATCGAGATATCTGATGATGGTTTTATTATCTCTCAAAGAAATGTCGGCAGACATATTCAAATCGCTTTTGATAATCTGTCCTGGACCAGCCAATTTAGCCCTAATCTTCACATCCTTGAATCTGTATCCCAAACCGATGATGTACTCCTTACCTTGTATTTCGGTCAATAGATTATTGTCAAAACTCAAGGAAAGAATTCTATCTTTCTTTACTTCAGCTAAAATTTTAACCGAATTCTTCATTTCAAAATCAACTCGTATTAATGGACTGAACTGTTCTTCCAGGTTAATATTACTGAACAGGTTTTCATTTTTGAAGTTTCCGGCTTGGTCAAAAACTGTTGGATCTTGAGCTAATTGTGATTCATAGTCCAAGGTTGGGTCACCAGCTTCAAAATCTAAATTGGTCCTAAATTGGTTGATGGTGTAGCTTGATCTATAACCATGGGTCAACGAAAACCGCTTGAAATTCTTTTTAAACCACGCTAAACGCATAAAGCCAGTATATTTCAATTGCCAATTAGGAATAGGAATATCCCTGAATGCTCCAAGCTTTACCTTATCGGGATTGGACCCTTGATATGCCGAGATAAATGCTGGAATCAAAACTCTTTGGCTGTTCTTACCAAATCCTAAAGGATAGCCTTCAGCATCAGTATCATAATTGCTATTGCCGTAATATTCCCTTGCCAAACGGTTGGCAACCACAAGTCTATTTGCCCTAAAATCATCAAACGCCACTGAACCATTTTCATCACTTTGGCTGAATGCCGTTTTAATCAGTGCCGTTGAAATATTGAAGTTTCCGAAGCTATTGGAAATCAATTCATTGTACGTGTCGCTCAAGCCATCGCCATCAATATCTGGAGCATTGAAATTTTGGGATGTATTTCTCGAATAGGTTCTTCCACCTGTCAAATCGATTTTTAGGTCTTTAATCAATTCGATATTGGCGGAAAGTTCTAAAATACGCGTGGTATTCTCCAAGTATTGCTCATTAAAATCTGGATAGACTGTTAACCAACCATTTCTTGCGACCAAATCGCGTATATCGCTTTGACTACCAAAAGTATACCCAAATGTAGGCTTGAGGGTCCCGATAAATCCTGGGGTGCGTAAATATCCTGGCAAAAACGTCCCATTGTTTTCGGTATAATTGATTTGGATACGTTTTACCATGGTAATGATATCAATGGCGGTGTTGAATGCCTTTGTACCTGCACTGGCTTTAGATTTATTAGTGGACTGCGCATCGCCAAGCCTTGAAGCATTTCCAAGCTTTGCAGCTTCCTCTTTGTTTTCCTCTTCCTTAGCTGCTTTTTTGCTTTCCTCTTTGCCATCTTTCCCATCTTCTTTACCACTTAGGGAAGATGGAACAGCTGTACGTCTTGCAGCACCACCTCCTCGATTGGCATTTGAGGCTTTTCGTGTTAGGCCAACATATTTATAAAGCGTTTCCATATTCAATGACGAATTGATATTGTGTGTATTCGCATTTTGAATGGAATTGCCTAAATTATAGACGTTAGTTGTAGTATTACCATTGTCATCTGTCGTCGTAATTGGAAGATTTGTGTTTAAATCGGAGCCTTTTTGCCATTGAAAATCTCCGGTGTAAGAGTAGGTAGCTCTCAAAAAGCTGAAAGTCGGAATTTTATACAATGGTATTTCATAATTGATTTGCAATTGCTGGTTTTGGATGTTCGGATCTCCAAAATCGAAGAAGCCATCCCAAACATCCAGTGTCGGGTCCTGTCGTCCATTGATTACATCATCAATAAAATAATTCCTAACAATATTGCTATTGGAAGCCGTGAAACTCAAACTCAATGCATTTGTAATGTTGTAATTAAGAGCATATTGAAAATCAAAACGGTAATTTCTTCGGAATAGTTCTTCCAACCCGATATTGTCTCCAACAAGATCAACTTCCCTAAATTTTTGTTTATTAAATTGCCTCAAAATATCTGTATTGACCGAAAAACTTGTGGGGATTGGATTGAAATTAAAATCCTTCAGGATTTTCCAATATTTATTTCTAAAAATGGAATCATTTTTCTTGAATGGCTCTATACTCCAAGGCTTGAAACTATAATTGTAATTAACGCCAGCACGGACTTTTTGGTCTAATGAATTTTCAATTTCAAAATCCCGATGTTCAACTTTATTATAGGAGTAATTAAACGTTAAGTTCTCTACATCATAAAAGCGAGGTGGTGACTCACCTGTGCGTGTTTTTCGAACACCAATAAAGTTAATGCTTTGACGCTTGGTATAATTTTCATTGACGTTTAGTATGGAATCCCTATTTGAAGTATTGTTCAATTGGGTATCCAACTTAATATCTCGGTAAAACTCATCATATTCGGGTGTGATGACTTCTTCACCCTGTCCGTAATTAAAAGGAACCTGGATTCCCCATTTTTTTGGCAACAATTGACCCAAATTTACATTGGTAACCACATCGTACTGTTTCACATCTTCACGACTGCGTTCATTAGGTTTTTGATCGAGAGAGCCAAAACCAATGGTACTTGCCCTTCCAGTAGCACTAATGTTGGCAAAATCCGCAAGATTGGTATCCATGCTCAAGACTGCTGCCCAACCACCTTCGTTTTCCAAATCTGCCAAACGAAGTTCGTTGTACCATACTTCACCACAAACATCATTGTTTGTATTATTCCTAACACCAACCATTAACACTCGAATGTCTCCAAAATTTGGATTTCCTTTTATGGCCACTCGGGTTTCTCCCACATTAAATGGATCTGTCGCCCCAACTTCTTGAACCCCATCTGAAGTAACATTATATACTGTGGGTAAATCGTTGGAGAGTGTTCCATTATTAATCCCAATGGATTTGATTTGTTGCAACACGCTCAACTCCAAATTGATTTCATTTTCTTCTGGCCAAACGACTGAAGGTATTAAACTTCCTGATGTCGGTATCAATGGTACTGCTATTTCATAATAATTTTGTGTAAAATCATTTCCCATTCTTATAAAACCAACCAAATCCCCTTCTTGAAGCAAATTGTTTTCAAGTGGTTCAGCGTGCATGAACATTCGTAATTTTTTATATTGGCGCATATCCACGCTGATGTTCTTATAAACGCCTCTTGAGTCAGAGGACTCTAAGCCGCAGACTTCAACTACCAACGATTGTTCATTTTGTCGTACAATATTATTGTTGTTATTGAGTTCTTCCAATTCCACACCTGGAGGCAATACATAATTCCCGTCATTTTCTTGCAAACCAATGACGCCTACACTGAATTCCGTCTGGTCATCATTGGGATTTGTGTCATTTGGATCTAAAGTCAAATTATATTTTCTCCAATCACTTCTTACCAAGTCTAAAGTAGCAAAACGAAGTACTGTTGGTTGGGTAAATTGTTTAAGATACATTCTTGCAAAACGAATGGAACGAATATCAGAAATACCTCCAATGGACCTGGTTGGCTGTGATATGGGAATTCTAAACTGATACCAAGTAACTTCGCGTGTTTGCCCATTAGGAAGTACCACATTTCGTGTCTTGATGTCATTAATCATTGGGTTGCTCTCGTTCAAAGATGCTTGGGTGATGTCTACTTCGTACTCAAAATAGCTATCAATGGTGTTCATTGTATTGTCACGATTGATATCTTCAACATCAGGCTGCGTCGTGGAGCCTCTGTTGGTCTCAGTAAAGACATCAGGTGAGTTGCCGTCCAATCCATTATATTTTTTATAGCGCTGGAAAATATCACCATCAGTATTCAAAAAATAAGTGTAATTATCGTTGGAAGGATCTGCCAATCCTGAATAAGGAGCTAAAATCGCATCAATAGCAGCGTTGGATGTTGGTTGAGCTTCTTCACTATCATCATAGCCATCATAACCTACGTCTTGATTGGTACGCTCATTTCCTGTTGTAGAAAAAGCATAAATTAAAGATTGGTTGCGTGGTACCACTGTGCCATATGAAGTCACTGGTGTTAATGGCTGGATGTTACCATCCTCAGGCAATCCATTTTCATATTGTTTTTTTCCATCCTTTAGAACATCTTCAGAAATGTTACCTAAGTTAATCGTTAGCTTACCCCCTGGATTTGTAGGGTTATCCAAAAAAGGATCTTGAATCCAAAAATCAATGTATTCTACATTGGCTTGCTCAAAATCGGTTGAGGTAATCTGTCTTGAGATTCCAGCCCAACTATTAATTGGGCTTGTGAGTGTTCCCGTTGGAATATCTATTCCTGTTGGCTGAAAATTATAGGGTCCACGTTCTGTAGGGTAATAGGCCAAATCTAGAGTATTGATTACTGTACTTTGACCTTGTACCACATCAACATTCGGAAAAATCTCATCGATAAAAACACGCCTTGTGTAGAGATTTGAAATATCATCATCAGAGATACCTCCTGGACGTTGATTGCTGTAAAATATGGGATCTATGCTATACCAATTCAAAAGGGCTCGATGAAAACCGTTTTGAATGCCATTATTATCTTCATTGGCATCAATATTCAATTCTCTTGGTCTACTCGATAGGAACCAAGCTTGTGGTGACAACAAATCAATCGCACCTTGTGAGCCTTCAAAATCATCTACATACGCTGTGGCTTCTCCTTCAAAGTCAGTTCCTTTTGGAGCGCCTGGTGCCAAATAAGCAAACTCGCCTCTTACTGATAAATTGGAGGGGACATCGGTATCTATATTTGGAAGTTTATTGACCAATCGTGTTAAGAATGGTACTTCGGTAGAATAATTCCCATTCAATCCAAAAATGGTATTGTTGATGGATTCTGAATTATAATTGGCTTTTTGAGTTATTGGACGTTCGCTCAAATTTAAAATGGTTGCACCCAAAAGAAAATTTTCATTGAATTGGTGCTCAACGTTTACGCCAGTAAATCGACGTGTTTGCTGTCCAAAAACAGCATTGTTCTCAACCGAAACATTGATTGGTGTATTGGATGCTTTGAGGGCCTCATCCAAAATCTGAACCCGTCCCAATTGATAGTTTACGGTATAATCGATGCCTTCCACCAAAACACGACCACCAGCTGTCACAACCACAGAACCTCTTGGCACATTAAATGCACCAATCGGAATGCCATCGCCACTGGAAGATTTGTATCGCCCTTTTAATTGAAATTTGTTCTTATCGCTTTCTTCAAGCGCTGCAGTTTTGGTGTTCTTGTAAAGCACATCATACACATATTTTTCCTGGTTGGCATTGAAAATATCTCCTTCATAATCACTTTGGTTATCTCCAGGAACTCCATCGTCATCCAAAACATCAAAAAGATAGCGACCAAAAGGTTCCACTTTTGTAAAAATTATTTTTCCATTTTGAGTCAAAACAGTGAGTCCTGGCACAAAATCAAAAAAACCATCACCATTTTGCTGTGGATCATTATTGAAATTCAATCGGTCCAAATGGAACAATCGGATTAAAGGCGTGTCAATGATTTCGCCATCATCGGTTGGGTCAAAAGGTGTATTGTTATCAAATGGTGGAAATGTTGTGCCTTCAACGGGTTTAATGTAATTCAAAGGAGAGGCTTCGGTGTAAAAGATGTTCAATTTGAAATCCTCTTGACTCAACTGGAACGCTCCAGTGTCATAAATGTTTTTCATCATTAAATCCCAAATTGGTTCATCCACATTGGTGATGGGGCTTTTCAACATTTTGACAATCAAGCTTTGGGAGGAGCCTTCTGCATTCACAAAAGCATCGTCAATACCATCTGCATTTGCGTCCGTACCGCCAGTTTGATTGACATCCGTCGTGTCATTGATGCCATCACCATCGGAATCCGTCCCATTATCAGGCGTTCCGTCACCATCGATATCAACATCTGCAATATTCGGAATTCCATCACCATCTGTATCTGGATTGTTAGCCGTTGAATTGACGCCATCATTGGCAAATTCACCAACCTGATACACTTCTCCTCCAACCGTATATTGAAACGCCACACCAAGCACTTCGTCATTTTGCAAACGCTGGTTTAAGGAAATATAACCCAATTGAGAATTCAATATGAAATCCGTTCCTTCGTTCAGTTTTTTGGCGTTTTCAAGCTTTGCAAAGTCAAAACCTTCATTGGCCGTTGGGATAATTCCTTGCTCAACAGTAGTGATGTCTCTTACAGCTTGTGTCAATTGTGAGTTTGGCCCGCCAATAATGGTTGGATTAAACCCATTGTTTCCGTTTTTTGGCAATGCCGTTGCGCCTGAAAGAATAAAATTGGGAGGTGGATTGTCCAAACCTATGATATCTCGCTCTCCCAAATCCTGAAAGGCTGCTATGTTACGGATATTTTGCGTTTGATTGCTTCTGTTGGTGACCCATACCTCAATACGCGTAATCTGCACGTTTGTATTTAAAAACGGATAACGCAACATGGCTTCGTCATAATGATTTCTAAAATACTGTGCCAAGAAAAAGTGCCTGTTTTCGTCATAATCCCTTCCATAGAATTCAAATTCCTCGAGCGTTCCTCCACCTTGTGCTACAACTGATCTTGACTGTGATTTTTGCTCTGAAAACACTGCTGTTACCCTAGTTTTTCCAAATTGTAACTCTGTTTTGACACCAAACAAGCTCTGTGCACCAGTAATCAAGGAACTATTCAATGGCATACTGACGTTACCAACTTCTATTTTTCGCACAATATCATCTTCAGTCGGAGTGTATTCCAGCTTGATAAGGTTTTGAAAGTCGAAGGTCGATTCGGTATCATAATTGGCAGTTACTTGGAGGCGTGTTCCAACTTTGCCCAATAAACTTAAACTGATGCGTTGGTCAAAATCAAATGTAAAATTACTTTGATTTCGTGGCGAAAATGCTGGGTTTTCCTGTTTGGTATAAAGTATTCCCAGATCCATCTCCACAGAACCTTGTGGAATGACCTCAATGGTATTACTCCCAAAAATGGTTTCAAAAAATCCAGAGTTCACATAAAATTCTGGTAAAAGATTTTTTTGCTGCTCTTCAGTTCCGTCCTTTTTTCCTTCGGCAGCATCAATTTTCTGTTTGTAATAATTACGTTGTTGTTCCAAAAGTACCAAACGTTGGTATTCTGCTGGCGTCAAAATAATCGGGTAATTGATATTGAAATTTCCAACCGTTTCGGTATAAATGTAGCGGTCAGAAATAGGGTCGTATTTATATTTTGAAACTATACTATTGGGGTTGGGCATATTGATATTACCAAGAGAATACCCAGTTCTTGTGGAGTCTTGTGCTGTTGGGTCTTGTGAAAAAGCAAAACTACTAAAAAGTATTAAGCCTAATAGCAGCAGACAATGTATAGATTTTGGAGAAGTATAGTTAGTTGTACTCAAATCGTTATAGGTTTTTTAATGCTTCTTTTATAATGGTTTCCACATTGGCATTAGGCTGGTTGGACACTATTTTGTCCACAACGCGTTCAGCTTGTTTTCTGACAAAGCCCAGAACTTCTAAAGCAGATAACGCCTCATCTTTGCTTGTATTGTTTTTAACGGCTGAAAGTTCATCTATATCAAACACTTTTAAGATTTTGTCCTTCAAATCCAAAATGACCCTTGCTGCAGTTTTCGCTCCAATTCCTTTTATGGATTGTATCAGAGCGACATCTCCATGGGCTATCCCTTCCTTAACTTGTTTTGGTGTCAATGATGACAGCATGGTACGGGCCGTGCTAGCTCCGACACCACTTACAGAAATCAACATTTTGAAAATCTCACGTTCAGCTAGTGAGGAAAAGCCATACAACGTGTGCGAATCTTCCTTAACGATTAAATGCGAAAAGAGTTTTAAATTTTCTTGGTTGGGAATTTGGGAATACGTGTGCAAGGAAATGTTGAGCAAATAACCTACACCATTGCAATCAATAACAACGTCAGTCGGATTTTTTTCAACGAGTTTCCCTTGAATGTGCGTAATCATTTACTGGCTTTAGTTAATGCCTCAAATGTAATAAAATTATTTGCATTACAAAGCCGATTCCTTCTCTAAAGACGCTTTCAATTCTTGTTCTTTTTTCTCCTTTTGCTGTGCATCAATGACGGCTATTGCAGTCATATTCACGATTTCATCAACACTTGCTTCCAATTGCAAAATGTGGATGGGTTTGCGCATACCCATCATGATGGGTCCAATGGATTCCGCCTTGTTCAATTCCTTGAGAAGCTTATACGTAATATTGGCCGCTTCAAGATTCGGGAAAATTAAGGTATTGACTTTTTTTCCAACCAATTTTGAAAACGGAAAAACCTCTTGAAGCATGTCGCTATTCAGAGCAAAATCAGTTTGCAGCTCTCCATCAATGATTAAATCGGGATGAGATTCATGCAATATTGCAACCGCCTTACGGACCTTGGAAGCTCCCGGATTTGGTGAAGACCCAAAATTTGAATAGGAAATCATGGCAATAACAGGTTCCATGCCAAACATTCGGACGGTTCTTGCGGTCATCAGTGCAATCTTTGCCAAGTCCTCTGCCGTTGGATCAATATTGATAGATGTGTCACTTAAAAACATAGGTCCTCTTTGTGTCATCATCAGATTGGTCGCAGCTGCCCTGGTAGCGTTTTTTGCAAGACCTATCAATTCCAACATCGGTTTAAAAACGGTTGGATAACTTCTGGAATAACCAGAGATGAGTGCATCAGCATCACCTTCATTGACCATCATCGCTGCAAAATAATTACGCTCTCTTAGCAGTTTTTCGGCTGAATAACGTGTGACTCCTTTTCTTTTACGCTGTGCCCAATACCCTTCTGCATAACGGTTTCTGCGACTTTCCTCTTCATCAGTTTTAGGGTCAATAATTTCAATATCTGCATCAAATTCTATTTCTGCCATTAATTGCTGAATGGTTTCCTTACGTCCCAACAAGATAGGGATTGCAATTCCCTCATCATACGCAATTTGTGCAGCCTTTATAACATCCAGTTGATCAGCTTCAGCATAGACAACGCGCTTAGGATTCATTTTTGCCCTGTTGGTGAGTAAACGGACAATTTTATTGTCAGAACCCAAACGCTCCATAAGAGTGTCCCTATATTTATCCCAATCATCAATGGATTCTTTTGCAACGCCACTTTCCATTGCGGCTTTGGCAACAGCTGGTGGCACTTCGGCAATGAGACGTGGGTCAAAAGGTTTAGGGATGATGTATTCCTTTCCGAAGGTCAAGCGTGTTTCGCCATATGCAATGTTTACTTGCTCGGGCACTGGTTCTTTTGCCAACTTTGCCAAGGCTTTAACAGCTGCCATTTTCATGGCTTCATTGATTTTAGTTGCTCTTACATCCAATGCCCCACGGAAAATAAATGGGAATCCTAACACATTGTTCACTTGGTTAGGATGGTCGCTACGACCTGTAGCCATGATAATATCGTCTCGAGTATCGATAGCCAATTGGTATTCAATTTCAGGATTAGGATTGGCCATGGCAAACACAATTGGGTTTTTAGCCATCGTCTTTAACATGTCTGGAGACACAATATCTGCTGTTGACAAACCAATAAACACATCTGCATTTTTCATGGCTTCTTCCAAGGTATCAATAGTACGATGGGTTGCAAATTCTCCTTTTTCAGCAGACAAATTTTCTCTGTCCAAACGAATGACACCTTTACTATCCAGCATGACCATATTTTCACGTTTAGCTCCAAAAGCCTGATACAATCGGGAACATGAAATTGCCGCTGCTCCAGCTCCGCTGATGACAATGGTCACATTTTCAATTTTCTTTTTTGCTATTTCCAAGGCATTCAACAAAGCCGCAGCCGAAATAATGGCTGTACCATGTTGATCGTCATGCATCACTGGAATATCCAATTCTGCCTTTAAACGGCGTTCAATTTCAAATGCTTCAGGAGCTTTGATGTCTTCAAGATTGATGCCTCCAAAGGTAGGCGCAATCATCTTTACGGTTTGGATAAAAGTCTCCACATCTTCCGTATCTACTTCAATATCAAATACATCAATGTCTGCAAATATTTTAAATAGCAACCCCTTTCCTTCCATAACCGGTTTTGAAGCCTCAGGGCCAATATTTCCAAGCCCCAAAACTGCAGTTCCATTAGATATAACCGCCACCAAGTTCCCTTTTGTCGTGTATTTATAGACGTTATTTTTGTCCTTCTCAATTTCCAAACATGGCTCTGCAACTCCTGGAGAATACGCTAATGATAAATCCCTTTGGGTGGCATATTTCTTGGTGGGAACGACCTTGATTTTTCCAGGACTTGGCTTGGCATGATATACGAGTGCCTCTCTACGTCTGCTTTGCTTGCTCATAAAAACATTAATTAACTACAATCAACAAAGGTAAGGGATTTGCAAGAAAAGAACGTAGAAAAAAGAAAATTGCAGGATCAAATCAAATTGTAGAATTTTGACAAAAAATGAGTTTGCAATCTCCTATATTTGAAACTGGTTGGCATCATTTTCCCATTATTTAACATGAATTTCAAACGGCTTATACTTATAATCATCCTATTGAATGGTTTGCAAAGTTTTGCGCAGGTCAATCCCTCGAAAAAGGATTCCTCGAATGTCTATGATAAAATTGAAACCTATTCTAAAAAAAGAAAATCAACCAAATTCCTGCACAAACTTATTTTTAAATCCACAACTAAAAAACCTAACAGAAACATTAAAGCCTCCAAAAAGCAATCTTTAAGCCCATTTGAAGGAAAAATTATCCGAAATATAAAAATCCAAAGTCACGACCCTTTCGGATTTTCTTTTACTGATTCCACGGAAACTGCCAATAGTTGGTTAGAAAAAACTGGCAATAATATTCATATAAAAACCAAACCATTTGCCGTTCGGAATTTTTTGCTCATCAAAAAAAATGAGCCCCTCGATAGTTTAACCTTATCAGAATCTGAACGTTTGTTGCGTTCGCAAAATTTCATTCGAAGTGTGGAAATAAAAGTAAAAGATGTCGGAATCTCAAAAGATTCTGTTGATGTTTTTATAGATGTTCTGGACTCGTGGAGCTTGATTCCAAAAATAGACCTATCCGCCTCAAAAAATACATTTCGTTTACGGGACAGGAATTTTTTGGGCTTTGGACATCAATTCGATAATAGTATTACGAACCGTTTGGATGATGGAAAGAAGGCTTATAATTTTCGTTATGTGCTACCTAATTTCAAGAATACCTTTATCAGTACTTCGTTAGGGTATGATATCGATTTGAATGGTTTTTATGGAACATATTTTAAAATCAATCGTCCATTTTATTCACCATTGACTAAATGGGCTGGAGGCATATATGTGGATGAACAATACCGAAAAGAGCCACTTCTCAATGAAGCATTGGAATCCAACGAGCAAAACTTCAAATACCAATCCCAAGATGTTTGGGCTGGTCGTTCCTTTAAATTATTTGAAGGGAATTCTGAAAAGGAACGGACCACACATTTGATTGGCTCCGTTAGGTTACTGCATTTGGATTATAAAGAAACTCCAAGTATTGACTATGATAGTATTCGCTATTTTTCCAATGAAACTTTCTTCATTGGAAGCATGGGTATTACATCAAGGCAATTCATACAGGATTCTTATATATTTCAAGATGGCATCACTGAAGATGTTCCTGTTGGGACTGTCTATGCTATGACTGGTGGAGTTCAGCATAAAAATCAAAGCGACCGATTGTATTTAGGCGCAAAAATTTCGCATGGAAATTATTTCGATTGGGGCTATTTGAGCACCAATTTTGAGTACGGAACTTTTATAAACAATGGAAAATTGCAGCAGACGGCATATTCATTTCAGGCCAATTATTTTACGAATTTGATTTCGCTTGGAGAACGATGGAAAATGAGACAATTTTTAAAGCCACAGTTTATCATTGGCATCAATCGACTGAATTCCATTGGTGACCGATTGACCATTGATGAGCACAATCGATTCCAAGGTGTGTATGGAAATGATGAACAACGTGAAAACAGTGCTGGAATTCCTGGTTTTAAGAGTGATTTGATGGGAACCAAAAAATATGTGCTATCTCTGCAAAGCCAATTTTATTCACCTTGGGAAGTATTGGGTTTTCGGTTGAATCCTTATGTAAATGTTACAACAGGGCTGTTGGGAAATGAAGGTACAAGCATTACCAAAATTAGATTGTATTCCGCTTTTAGGGTCGGATTTATCGTCAGAAATGATTATTTAGTGTTTAGTTCGTTTCAATTATCCCTTTCCTATTATCCATCCATTCCTAGCCAAGGAGACCATATTTTCAACACAAATTCATTTGAAACTGAAGATTTTGGGTTTCAAAATTTTGAATTGGGAAAACCTACGCCTGTTTGGTATAATTAATCTTTTAAAAACTCAATGTTGCGTTTCAGCCCTTCGAATTTGGTTCGTTTTACAGCTGATTGTTTAAACAATTCCTTAAATACATCTTCAGTGATGTCTTCCCAATCTTTCTTGGTCATAGACAATACTTCTGGATTTGGATTGAATAAAGGCTCATTATGCGGTTTTGAAAACCGGTTCCAAGGGCAAACATCCTGACAAATATCGCAGCCAAACATCCAGTCGTTAAATTGACCTTTAAATTCACTCGGTATTTTATCTTTCAATTCAATGGTAAAATAGGAAATACACTTGCTGCCATCCACCACATAAGGTTGTGTAATGGCTTGTGTTGGGCAAGCATCGATGCATTTGGTACAAGTGCCACAATGGTCAGTAGTTGGCAAATCGTATTCGAGGTCCAAATCGACAATCAACTCTGCAATAAAATAAAATGAGCCAACCTGCTGCGTCAATAAATTGCTATGTTTTCCTATCCAGCCCAAACCCGATTTTGCCGCCCAAGACTTGTCCAAAACTGGAGCAGAATCTACAAAAGCGCGTCCATGAACCTCACCAATTTCTTCGTGAATGAAATTTAAAAGTTGTTTCAATTTGTTTTTTATCACAAAATGGTAATCGGTTCCATAAGCATATTTGGAGAGCTTATAGCTTTCTGGATTTTGAGTTTGCGAAGGAAAATAATTCAACAATAAGGAAATAACGCTTTTGGAATCCTCAACCAATTTAGTCGGGTCCAAACGCTTGTCGAAATGGTTTTCCATATATTGCATTTCGCCATGCATGTTTTTTTTCAACCATTGTTCAAGCCGAGGTGCTTCTTCTTCCAAAAATTGTGCTTTGCTGATGCCACATGAAATGAACTCAAGCCGCTTGGCTTCGGTTTTTATCATCTGTGAATATGTGGCTTTGGAACTCATGGGGTGCGTTTGGTAAACTTCATTTCTACATCCACAGGCTTTAAAGTAATGAGAGGATTTATTTTAACGTCTTTTTTATTGGTTTCGATATTAAATTCATTGAGAATGGTATTGACCGTCAGCATCATTTCGTACATCGCAAAATTGTTGCCAATACAAAGTCTTGGGCCAGCTCCAAAAGGCATGTAATAAGAGGCCGTCTCTTTTCGGTTTTCATCAGAAAAACGATTGGGCTCAAAAGATTCTGGATGTTTCCAATAACGTTTGTTGCGGTGCATTTCATAAATTGAAATGCCTATCAATGTTCCTTTTCTAATATGATAATTGCCCAATATACCATCTTCCAATGCCACACGGTCGGTTATCCAAGCAGAAGGGTATAGCCGCATGCTTTCTTCTATGCACTGTTTGATGTAATTCAGTTTTGGAAGTGCCCGCAATGCTTCGGCATCATTAGTAATAACAACACTTTCCTTTTGCGCTCTTTCAAGTTGCTTTTTGTGATTTGCCAACAAAAACAGCGTAAAGGTTAAGGCATTCGCAGTAGTTTCATGGCCAGCCACAAAAAGGATTAAAATTTCATCTATAAGTTGTTCATTGGTCATCGAGCTGCCATCTTCATATTTGGCATTGAGCAACATATCCAATAGATCATCATGTGTTTCTCTCGATTGTCTTCTATTTTCTATCAGTGTGTTAATAATTTTACGACTTTCTACCACTAACTTCATATGCCGATTAAAATCCCCTTTAACTGTAAACCAAAGTCTTTTGTGAGGTTGCCTAATGTCTTTGATAATGAATTTTTGAAGGGTTTCAATAATTGTTTGAAGTCGTTTGAGTGTTTCCTTTTCCGCAGAATAATTGAACAAGGATTTAGCCACAACCTGAAAAGCGAGTTCATTCATCAACGGATAGAGATGGACAAAGCTTTCGGTAGTTAAGGTTTTGACTTGTTCATGGATGGCTTTATTGATGATTGACACAAGGTTGTTGATTTTTTCTTTATGGAAACCTGGCTGGATCAACCGACGCTGCTGCAACCAATAATCGCCTGTGGAGGTCAATAAGCCGTATCCCAAATATCTAGATAGAAATTTGGTCTGTAATTTCGATTTATCGTAAACTTTATGATGTTTTTGAAGCACATGTTTTGCTAGATTGGCATCCCTTGTCAAAATTATAGGCTTACTGAAAAATGGCGTGACCGAAAACGAATCGTCGTCACTCAAATTAAAATAGTTGTGATGAAATGGAATTGGGTTTTTGGTGATTTCAGATGAATGCAGCAAGAAATTAAAAAAAGAAATGCGATATGGATAACTATATCGAGACATTAGAACAAGCCTCCTTGAATACCTCCTTTAATTTTGCCCAAATGTTTATACGCCAATTCTGTCACTTCACGTCCGCGAGGTGTACGCATGATGAAACCTTGTTGTATCAAAAATGGTTCGTAGACTTCTTCAATGGTTTCGGCACTTTCACTGACTGCGGTAGCAAGTGTTGTAATACCGACTGGGCCACCTTTAAATTTATCGATGATCGTTGTCAGGATTTTATTGTCCATCTCATCCAAACCGTGGGCATCAACATTTAATGCCTGTAATGCGAACTTGGCAATTTTTATATCAATTGTTCCGTCTCCTTTAATTTGCGCAAAATCCCTAACGCGACGTAATAATGCATTGGCGATTCGTGGTGTTCCCCTGCTCCTTCCTGCAATTTCAACTGCTGCTTCCATGGATATTGGAACGTTTAAAATTGAGGCGCTGCGCTGAACAATAGTTGTCAATAATTCGGTATTGTAATATTGCAATCTGCTTTGGATTCCAAATCGTGCTCGCATCGGTGAGGTCAACAATCCTGAACGTGTGGTTGCGCCAATCAACGTAAATGGATTCAAATTGATTTGCACAGTTCTGGCATTCGGACCAGATTCAATCATGATATCGATTTTATAATCTTCCATGGCAGAATACAGATATTCTTCCACAATGGGGCTCAATCGGTGGATTTCATCAATAAACAGCACATCGCGATCCTCCAAATTGGTCAACAAACCTGCCAAGTCTCCAGGTTTGTCCAAAACAGGACCAGAAGTTACTTTGATACCAACATTCAATTCGCAGGCAAGAATATGAGCCAACGTCGTTTTTCCCAATCCAGGAGGGCCATGAAATAAAGTGTGATCCAGAGCTTCTTTACGAAGATTTGCAGCTTTTACAAAAATTTGAAGATTTTCCAACACTTGATCTTGACCTGTAAAATCGTCAAATGACAAGGGCCTCAATTTTCTTTCTACATCGAGTTCTTCGGGTGAAAAATTATCCTTGGATGGATTTAGGTTGTTGTTCATATCAAACAAAGATAAACAAAAAGCCTTTCTAAATTAGAAAGGCTTTTGTGTAGAATATTATTTTTGTCCTAGTGCTGAAGTTCTTCTTCACCTTCTCTTAATGGAATATTTTGGGGCACAAAATCTTCTTCATATCCAGGCTTACTGTAATCATATGACCAGCGGTACACATGTGGGATTTCGCCAGGCCAGTTGCCATGGATGTGCTTTACAGGTGCTGTCCATTCCAGAGTAGTTGATCTCCATGGGTTTTGTGGTGCTTTCTTTCCAAAGAAAATGCTTCCAAAGAAATTGTATAAATACACCAATTGAAATGCTCCACCAATCAAGGCAAATATCGTAATGATAACGTTTACATTCGCCAAATCGTCAAATAGCGGGAAGTTCGTATTTGTATAATATCTTCTAGGAAGACCTGCCATTCCTATGAAGTGCATAGGGAAAAAGACACCATAAGCACAAATAGCGGTCACCCAAAAGTGTAAATAGCCCAAATTTTTGTTCAACATGCGGCCGAACATTTTTGGATACCAGTGATAAATTCCTGCAAACATTCCATAGAGAGCAGAGATACCCATTACCAAGTGGAAGTGGGCAATGACGAAGTAGGTATCGTGCACGTTAATATCCAAAGCGCTATCCCCAAGGATGATACCTGTTAAACCACCTGTGATAAATGTTGAAACAAAACCTATGGAAAACAACATAGCTGGATTCATCTGAAGGTTTCCTTTCCATAAAGTCGTAATCCAGTTGAAAGCTTTTACGGCGGAAGGAATGGCTATCAATAAGGTTGTAAATGTAAAAACGGATCCCAAAAATGGATTCATACCAGAAATGAACATATGGTGACCCCAAACAATGGTAGATAGAAATGCAATTGCCAATATAGATGCGACCATCGCTCGATATCCAAAAATCGGTTTCCGCGAGTTGGTGGCCATGATTTCCGAAACCAATCCCATCGCTGGAAGGATAACGATATACACTTCCGGGTGTCCAAGGAACCAAAACAGGTGTTCAAACAATACTGGTGAACCACCTTGATAATGCAGCACTTCGCCTTGGATAAAAATATCGGATAAGAAAAAGGATGTTCCAAAACTTCTATCCATTATCAACAATAACGCTGCCGATAATAATACTGGGAAAGATACGACACCAATAACTGCTGTGATGAAAAACGCCCAAATGGTCAATGGCAAACGTGTCATTGACATACCTTTTGTACGCAAATTGATGACTGTTACTATGTAGTTCAATGAACCCAATAAGGATTGGGCGATGAATATAGCCATGGATACGAGCCATAAGGTCATACCAAGCCCTGAACCTCCTTGTGCCATTGGCAAAGCGCTCAAAGGTGGATAGATGGTCCATCCTGCAGCAGCTGGTCCAGCTTCTAAAAACAATGAAATAAGCATAATGACACAAGACACAAAGAATATCCAGAAAGACAGCATATTCAGAAATCCTGAAGCCATATCACGTGCGCCAATTTGCAATGGTATCAATAAGTTACTGAACGTACCACTTAAACCAGCAGTCAGAACAAAAAATACCATGATGGTACCATGAATGGTCACCAATGCCAAATAGATATCTGCATCCATAACGCCATCTGGTGCCCATTTGCCCAATAATGCCTCAAATAAAAGATTTGGCTGTTCTGGCCATGCAATCTGCATACGGAACATCATGGACATCATAACACCAATAACGCCCATAATAGTACCAGTAATGAGATACTGTTTGGCAATCATTTTATGATCTTGGCTAAAGATGTACTTAGTTACAAAGGTTTCTTTATGATGATGTCCGTGATCGTCGTCGTGTGCGTGAGTATCTACTGCGTGTGTTGACATAATCTATATATACTTTTTAAAGAATTTTATTCGGTTACTTGTTGGTCCACTTCTTCTGCAGCTTCATTGGTTTCTGCTTCAGGTTCAGGAGTCATGGATGCCTTGAACGTCTTTTGTTCTTTCATCCAAGCATCAAACTCTTCTTGAGTTTCTACAATAATTTTCATTTGCATATTGTAGTGTGATTTTCCACAAATCTTGTTGCATAACAACAAATAATCAAATTCATAAGGGTCTAGAGCTGATTCGTTTTTTGCAACTAAATCTTTGCTTTTCTCTCTTCTGATTTCATTGATATGCTGTACTTTATCAATCATATCTGGATTTTCCCGCATTTCCTTGGTAGTAATTGTAGGTGTAAATCCAAATTGGGTAATCATGCCAGGAACACAATTCATCTGCGCTCTAAAGTGAGGCATGTAAGCTGAATGCAGCACATCCTGAGAACGCATTTTGAACAGAATAGGGCGGCCAACAGGTAAATGTAGTTCTTTTGCAACTACATCATCTTGGCCATTTGGGTCAGATTCATCAATTCCAAGAATATTGGCTTTGTCTATATCAATCAATCGTACGTTTGCCATACCAAGTACATTGTCCTCACCAGAATAACGTGCTGTCCAATTGAACTGTTGGGCGTACAACTCAATAACCATTGGGTCATCATCTTCGTTGACGTTCATGATGCTTGTCCAAGTGAACAAGCCATAAATAATCAACCCAGCAAGAACTATTACGGGAATGATGGTCCAAATGGCTTCCAATGTATTATTATCAGCATAAAACAATGCCTTTTTACCCTTCTCGCCTCTATATTTAAACGAAAACCAATGCAAAATGAATTGAGTAACGGTTTGAACAAAGAAAATAATGACCATAGAAACAATCATCAGATTGTCCAAATCAGGCCCATGCGCTGATGCTGCGTTGGACATCAAGGGCAGGTCACCCCATTTTACAAAACAAACAATGGTGATGATATAAATGAAAGCCAAAAAGCCCATCATCAAATAGCCATTGATTTTATTGTCATGATCTGTTGCAACCCCAGAAGTGTCTGACATTGGATTGGTTTGAGCCAAATCAAATATCTTGACCATTTGCCAGATTGCTACCGCTACAAAAAGTACTATTATAATCGTTAAAAAAGCAGTCATTGTCGTTTCTCTTCTTTATAAACTGTTATTAATAATGAAAATGCTCACTTTCGTGAATGAATGGATTGCGTTTAGCTACCAATGGTGCTTTGGTCAATGCAGTAAATACAATGAACAAGAATAATCCACCAAACAACAAAACAGAACCTATTTCTGGTATTCCGATAAACCATCTATCACCAACAGTTGCTGGCATAATCATATTGAAAATGTCGATATAATGTCCAAACAAAATCACAATACCGGCCATGATGACAAACCAGTTGATGCGCTTAAAGTCACTGTTCATCAAAATCAAAATTGGGAACACAAAATTTGTTACCAACATACCGAAGAATGGCAACTTGTAATCTTCTATGCGCGTGATGAAGTATGTAACCTCTTCTGGAATGTTTGAATACCAAATCAACATAAATTGTGAAAACCACAAGTAAGTCCAAAAAATACTGAAACCAAACATAAATTTAGCCAAATCATGGATGTGGCTGTCATTTACTTGTGGCAACAGTCCTTTTCCTTTTAAATACATAGTCACCATGGCAATTACGGTTACAGCACTTACAATCATACTTGCAAACACATACCATCCAAATAAAGTACTGAACCAATGAGGATCGACACTCATAATCCAGTCCCAAGACATGATGGATTCTGTATAGATGTAAAACACCAAAAATCCTGCGGAAATACGGAATGATTTTTTAAAATTCCTATTGTCTCCTTCTTCGGCGTTATCTTGAGCTATAGAGAATTTACGAGCAAAATGACGATACAGGCACCAACCTCCAATAAATACAATTGCTCTTATGATAAATCCTGTGATGTTCAAAAATCCTGCCTTTCCTTGAATCAATTCATCTTTGGCAACGACTTCATCATTCATCCAAATGAATATTTCATTGTGATGACCAATATAATGTGATCCCAAAGCGATAGCAACAACTATAATGGCTCCAGGTAATAAGTAAGCCGTAATGCCTTCCATAACCCTAAACAATAATGGCGACCATCCTGCCTGTGCCGCAAACTGAATGGCATAAAACGCCAAGGCTCCCAGTGCAATCATCATAAAGAAAAATGCAGCAACATACAGGGCTGACCATGGCCTTTTCGCTAATTGTTCTTGGACATGAACTGCGTGTTCGTTATCGTGGTTTCCTTCTGAATGTTCAGCAGCGACAGTATGATTATCTTCCATTTCATGATGATTCATCATTGGAGCATCTTCCTCAGAATGCATCGCTTCCATATCGCTTGAATCTGTTGCGGTCATGGTTTCAGAATGTTGCTCCATGGAAGCCTCATTATCCATTGTTGCATGCGATTCAGTTCCGTGAGATTCAGTTGAAACAGCATGGCCTCCACCATGGGCAGAATGTTCGTTAGCCAACATAGTATTGACCTCATCCAAAGATTTATGCGACGTCATAAAACCAACAGCCACTCCTAAAGCTCCCAATACAATCAGGATAATCGAAAATGTCTTTAATCTATTTGAAATTGTGTACATATCTATATTGAATCTTTAACAGTCTGACTTCCTCCTAATTCCGATTTTAACTTCATGACATAGTTCACCACTTGCCAACGCTCTTCTTCTTTCAATTGATTTGCATATGAACCCATGGTATTTTTACCATAATAAATCACATGGTAAATACTTCCAGGAGTTAAAACTCTTCCTGGGTCATTATATGCTGGGACTCCAAGTATTTTTTCTCTTTTCACTAGATTCCCTTGTCCATCACCTTTATTCCCGTGACAGATGGCACAATAGATACCAAATAACTGTCCTCCTCTTATTTCATCAATTTGCGTAGAATCCAAGGGGCTTTTTAAATTGATTTTTGCCAATTCATAATCCTCATTGGTGTTTTTGTATTCATAAAGTTCATGTCCTCGGGCAATAGTACCTTCAGCTGGTAACTGTGCTTCCACCCCATTTTTAAAAGCATCAGATTCACTGTAAGCTTCATAACCCACAGGTTCGTACATATTAGGCATAAATTGATAATTCGGTCTTGAATCCTTTTTGCATGATGCAAACGATACAAGTATCATCATCAATAGTGTTATTTTAAATACGCTTTTCATAACTATTCTAATGTGCTTTATCAATTAAAGTGACTTCAACGGCTCCTGTATCTCTCAAAATGTCAAACTGTTCATCTATATTATGTCCTGCAGCTATTTCCATCAAAAAGTGGTCATCTGTTGTTCTAGTATCTGGGTTTTCAGCTTTCTTGAAAGGCCACATTCTACTTCTTAAATAAAACGTGATAACCATTAAGTGGGCCGCGAAAAATACGGTCAACTCAAACATGATTGGCACAAATGCAGGCATATTTTCGATATAACTGAAACTTGGTTTACCACCAATATTTTGAGGCCAATCCTTTATCATGATAAAGTTCATCATCACAATGGCAACTGTCAAACCGACACATCCATATATAAATGATGTAATCGCAATGCGCGTGGGTGCCAAACCCATAGCTTTGTCCAATCCGTGAACAGGAAATGGCGTATATATTTCTTCGATATGATAACGCTCTGCACGCACCTTTTTAACAGCAGCCATCAAGACGTCATCATCTGTATAAATAGCGTGAATAACTTTTGAAGATTCTTCCATACTATTACTTAGTTGTTTATTAATAATTTAGCCTGTCCTGCCCAATCATCACGTTCTGCCCTACCTGGGAAAGAAGCTGTAATTTCGTCCAACAAGTCATATTCGTGTTTCGTCATTTTGCTCACTTGTAAATAAGAATAAATTCCGATGCCATTCAACACCTCTTCCATTTTTGGACCAATACCGTTGATTTTCTGTAAATCATCCTTGGTTTGGGTCATTGGGTCAAAACTTCCTATGCCTTCCAAAAGTTTGTTTATGGATTTAGGGTCGTGAGGTTTTGCCGTTGATTTCTCTTCTACAACTGGAACCCCAGAATGAGGAATAACTTTGTGAGTGCGCGCATCAGAGCCAGTTCCAACCAAGCTATCGCCTCGTTCTCTAATTTTCTTGTAACGCTCTCCAGAAGATTTCAATATGGTTTTAACCTCTGCCTGAGCAATTACTGGGAACGTTCTTGCATATAAAAGGAACAATACAAAGAAGAATCCGATGGTTCCGATGAAAATTCCAATATCCACAAATGTTGGTGAGAACATCGTCCAAGACGATGGCAAATAATCTCTGTGCAATGAGGTCACGATAATCACGAAACGTTCAAACCACATCCCTACGTTTACGACGATGGAGATAAAGAATGAGAACATGATACTGGTACGCAACTTTTTGAACCACATAAATTGAGGCGAGAATACGTTACAGCTCATCATCATCCAATAAGCCCAAGCATAAGGACCTGTTGCTCTATTCAAGAATGCATATTGCTCATACTCAACACCAGAATACCAAGCGATGAATAACTCTGTGATATACGCAACCCCAACGATAGAACCTGTAATCATGATGACGATGTTCATCAATTCGATATGCTGTACCGTGATATAATCTTCAAGATTACAGACTTTACGCATAATAATCAACAACGTGTTTACCATCGCAAATCCAGAGAAAATCGCACCAGCAACGAAATATGGTGGGAAAATCGTGGTATGCCATCCTGGAATTACTGAAGTGGCGAAGTCAAAGGATACAATGGTATGAACCGAAAGTACCAATGGTGTTGCCAAACCAGCAAGTACTAAGGACACTTCCTCAAAACGTTGCCAATCTTTAGCTCTACCTGACCATCCGAAACTTAATAATGAATAAATTTTCTTTTGAAACGGTTTGACAGCTCTATCACGAATCATTGCAAAATCTGGCAACAAACCAGTCCACCAGAATACCAACGAAACCGAAAGATATGTTGAAATCGCGAATACGTCCCAAAGTAACGGTGAATTGAAGTTTACCCAAAGCGACCCAAATTGATTTGGAATTGGCAATACCCAATAGCCCAACCAAGGTCTACCCATGTGGATAACCGGGAACAATCCTGCTTGTACAACTGAGAAAATCGTCATCGCTTCCGCAGAACGGTTAATTGCCATTCTCCATTTTTGACGGAATAATAAAAGTACTGCAGAAATCAGTGTTCCTGCGTGACCAATACCCACCCACCAAACGAAGTTGGTAATATCCCAAGCCCAACCAACTGTTTTGTTAAGACCCCAGACACCGATTCCCGTAGAAATGGTATAAATGATACATCCAATTCCCCAAAGAAAAGCTACAAGTGAAATGGAAAAAACTATCCACCATGCTTTATTGGCTTGTCCTTCAACAGGTCTTGCTACATCCACAGATACATCGTGGTATGATTTTTCACCTGTAACTAAAGGTCTTCTAATAGGTGCTTCGTAATGAGACGCCATAATTCGTTTATAGTTTCTAAATTAATTTAAGCTTCAGTTGTATTTCTCACTTTTACATGATATTGAACGTTTGGTTTTGTTCCAACACTTTCCAATAAGTGATACATACGATTATCTTTTTTAAGTTTTGCAACTTTACTTTCTTTATCATTGATATCTCCAAATACCATGGCACCGCTTCCACAAGCAGCTGAACAAGCTGTGCTGAATTCTCCATCTTTGATAACACGTCCATCACGTTTGGCATCCAAGATTGTTTTTTGTGTCATTTGAATGCACATAGAACATTTCTCCATCACACCACGAGAACGCACCACTACATCTGGATTCAATACCATGCGACCTAAATCGTCATTCATATGGTAATCAAATTCATCATTTTTGTTGTACAAGAACCAGTTGAAGCGTCGAACTTTGTAAGGACAGTTGTTTGCGCAATAGCGTGTACCTACACAACGGTTATATGCCATATGGTTTTGACCTTGACGACCATGAGACGTTGCTGCCACCGGACAAACCGTTTCACAAGGTGCATGATTACAATGTTGACACATGACAGGCTGGAATGCTACCTGAGGATTATCCATGGCAGCGGATTCCATTTCGTTAAATCCTCCTAGTGAACCATTATCTCCAAATAAGCCAGAAAAATTCTCCTTTTTCTCGTCATCTTCACTAAAGGTCTCTTCAGAAGAATAGTATCTATCGATACGCAACCAATGCATATCCCTACTTTTTCTAACTTCCTGTTTCCCTACAACAGGCACATTGTTTTCAGAATGACACGCAATGACGCATGCTCCGCAACCTGTACAGGCATTCAAGTCAATTGATAAGTTGAAATGATGCCCAATTGAACGGTCAAATTCATCCCACAAGTCAACTTCTGGAGAAGTGACTGGAGTTTCAATGTGATTTAATGACACTGCTGGAACTGCATTCCAGTAGTCTTTATCTTTGGTATTGAAAATTTCGAGAGTGGTTTCTTTGATGATATCACCACGACCCATTAAGGTATTGTGCAATTGAACGCAAGCAAATTCATGTTCACCACCTACTACTTTCAAAGAAGCACCTGATTGCGTTGTATTAAAATCTTTGTAAAATTTGTATGCGTTTTTTCCGGTTTGCATCTCCTTTTTTAAACCCTTGGTACGTCCGTAACCAAATGATAATCCGATTGAACCGACCGCTTGGCCTGGTTGGATTAGTGCTGGAAGCGTCTCCTTGACACCATTTACAGTCAATTCGACCAAACTACCGTTTAAACCACCATTGGCTACATGCCAATTCTTGATATTCAATTTTTTGGCATCTGTTTTGGAAACAGACACATAATTGTCCCAAGTCACACGAGTAATAGGATCTGGGAATTCTTGTAACCATGGATTGTTGGCTTGTTGACCATCCCCTAAACCTATCTTACTATATAAGGTTAATTCCAAACCATTAGATTCAGAAGATGAGGCTAAACTTCTTGCCGCATCTCCACCAGAGACTGATACAGAAGAAATACTTTCAGAGGTTACTTCAGTAGATTCAGTGTTAGAAGACATTTCATCTCCTACCAAAGAAGCCACAGATACACCTCCAGATTCAAACACTCCATCATGAAGCGCTTGATTGAATGAACTTCCACCTAACACACTACTTGTCCAGGTGTCCTTGATAAAATCATGATAAGTCATCTCACTTCCAGTCCACTTCAATAAAGCATCTTGAAATTGTCTAGTATCAAACAAAGGACGAATGGTCGGTTGCGTCAAGGCAAAATGACCCTTTTTTAGTTCTACATCTCCCCAAGATTCCAAATAGTGAGGTGCAGCAGCAATATATTGTACCGCCGAAGCTGTTTCATCTGCTTTCATAGAGAAGGCAATGGATAATTCTGTATTTCCCAATCCTTCTTTAAATTCCGAACTGTTAGGGAGGGTATATAATGGATTTACACCACACATAATGATAGCTCCTACTTTTCCAGCTTTCATATCAGACACCAGAGCTGCAACAGCTTTATCACTTCCTTGTCTTGTAGTAATTGGCGTTTTAGTGTCCAAAGCCTTACTTCCAAGAGAAGCATTGATATTTAAAGCCACTGTTTGTGCATTTACATCATTGATACCAGTTACCAAAACACCTTTGCTACCTGCTTTTTTCAATTCTGAAGCCGCTTTTTGGACAGCTTCATCGATGTGTGCTGGTAAATCGGCAGACACACCTTGACCTGTGATATAACTATATATTTTTGCTAATGCTTTTCTTTGTTGAGATGGTGTCGCAGGAATACGTGTGTCCGCATTGGCACCAGTTAAAGACATGTTGGCTTCAATCTGAATGTGACGTGACATTTTACCGTCTTTTGGAATACGCCCTTGAGCATATCCAGCATCAAAACCTCCACCTTGCCAATCTACCAAAAAGTCAGCACCTACCGAAACGATAGTCGAAGCTTTTGAGAAATCGTAATTAGCCAAAGCGCGCTCACCATATTTTGCTTGGTAAGCATCCAATGCAGCGGATTCTGAAATTGCATCATATACTACGTGACGAACATTACCATATTTTTCCTTAAATGTAGAAATCAATCTTGATGTAGAAGGACTTGCAAATGTTTGTGTCAATAAAACGATTTCCTTACCAGCAACCTTAAGATCGGTTAATTTCTGATTTACTTCAGAGTCAAAAGTGCTCCAAGAAATTTTATCACCGCCTTTCATAGGCGATTTCACTCTTAAATTGTCATACAATCCCAATACTGAAGCATTCACACGTGCATTTACATGTGACGAGCTCATCTCATTGTTGTCAATCTTAATAGGCCGACCTTCACGGGTTTTTACAAGAACACTTGCAAAATCATAACCATCAGCAATCGTGGTTGCATAGTAATTTGCTACACCAGGAATAATACTTTCTGGCTGCACTACATATGGAATGGATTTAATGACCGGTCCTTCACAAGCCGCAAGAGATGCTGCAGCCGTACTAAAACCAACATATTTTAAGAAATCACGACGTGTAGTGGAAGAGGCTTCTAAAGCAGATTTGTTTCCTAAAAATTCATCTGTAGGAATTTCCGAAGCAAACTCGTTCTGTTTAAGCGTCTCAACAATAGAGCTATTCTCGTTTAGCTCTTCAACACTTTTCCAGTATTTCTTGTTTGATGACATATTCTTTAATAGTTATTAGTTGTTAGTTTGGGTTCATAGTTTAAAGCTAAAATCCAAAACTGTATCTTCAATTTATTAATAATGACATTTACCACATTCAATACCTCCCATTTGTGCAACGGTCAGTTTATCAACACCATACTTTTTCGATAATTGTTCGTGTATTTTGGTATAGTATTCATTATTCTCCACTTTTACATTGGTTTCTCTGTGGCAATTGATACACCAGCCCATTGTCAACGGTGAGAATTGTGACATGACTTCCATGGTTTCTACTGGTCCGTGACAGGTTTGACATTCAATACCTCCAACTGAAACGTGTTGTGAGTGGTTGAAATAAGCAAAATCAGGTAAATTGTGTATCCTCACCCATTTCACTGGTTGCGGAGTTCCCGTATAATTCTGGCCATCCCATCCTACAGCATCATATAATTTTTGAATCTGGGCATCATAAAATTCCTTGCTGTAATCTTCCGTAGCTGTTGTTGCCGCCACTTCTGAAATAGATTTATGACAGTTCATACAAACATTCAAGGAAGGAATGCCTGAAGTTTTACTGACTCTAGCGGAAGAGTGGCAATATTTACAATCAATGCCATTATCGCCCGCATGAATTCTATGAGAATAATGAATTGGCTGAACTGGTTCGTAACCTTGGTCTACTCCTACTTGCATTAAATAACCATATATAAAATAACCACTGGCCAACAATAAGAAAATACAGGTTACTAAAACCAAAAATTGATTATGAACGAATGCCTTCCAAATGGGTGTTCCTTTCTCTTTGTGGGGCACTGGAATGCCTTTGGCTTCTGCAAAACGGCTTAAAGTACGTCTTACCAAAATCAAAGCTATTGCTAACAGACCGAACAATATAGCCAAGGCACCAAGAATGAGTTTATTAGAACTATTGGCTTGGACAGGAGGTGCTTGAGTTAACTTTTCTCCTGGCTCTTCTTTAGGTACTTCAGCTGTATAAGCCAAGATGTTATCAATATCCTCAGTGGAAAGTTGAGGAAACGCCGTCATTGCAGTATTGTTGTACTCCTTAAAAAGTGCGTTAGCGTAAGCATCCCCAGATTTGAGAACTCCAGCACTATTGTGAACCCAATCGTAAATCCACTGCCTATCCTTACCCTCTTCTTCCAAAAGCGCCTCGACATTACGAAGTGCAGGACCAGTCATAGGTTTGTCCAATTTATGGCACGCCGCACAGTTGGCATTGAATAGTGCTTTACCTTTTGCAGGGTCGCCCTCTTGGGCTTTAAGTGAAGTTGAAAACGTGAGTAAAACTATAAACCCTAAACGAAGAACCGTTGAGGTCAATTTACGGAGTATCACCTGTTGCATATTGTTAGTTGAATTATCTTTCAAACTTTGGTATGATTTTTTCATTAAATAGAAAAAAAATACAGTTATAAAATCTCTCGCAAAAGTAATACTTAAAGTCGATTTGGGAAATGTTAGAGAACTGTTAATTGATAATTTATAAAGATTCTAAATAATAAATTGTTCAAAAAATAAGTTTAATAAATTTACTTTTGTATCAAATATATTTCATTATGAAAAAATCACTTTTAAACCCTTTTTTTATGTGCCTGATTTTCACACTGGTTTCTTTTAAAGGAATCGCGCAAACAGCACAAGTGACCATCGATGCCAATAAAGACATCGACAAATTATTGGAATTCAAAAAAGACATAAAAACTGTCGATTTGTACAAAATAAGAATTTATTCTGGTGATAGAAGTGGTGCAGAAAATACGAAAAGCAACGCCAATCTGCTTTATTCAGAATGGCCATCGGTGATGGAATATGAGACACCAAACTATAAAATTTACGTTGGAAATTTTTTGAGCCGATTGGAAGCCGACCGAGCTTTAATGACGGTCAAAAAAAACTATCCAAGTGCCTTAATATTATTCTTCAAAAAGGAAAAAAACAAATAGATATAACAATCTAAAAATCAAAAAGCGGCCATAAAATTTTATGGCCGCTTTTTTTATTTAATAAATTGAATATTATTTCAATTTCTTTTTAACCTCAACTTCATGGAATGCTTCAATGACATCATCCACTTCAATATCATTATAATTCTTGATTTGCATACCGCAATCAAAACCTTTGGCTACTTCCTTGACATCATCTTTAAATCGTTTCAATGATGCCAATTCACCAGTATAAATAACGACACCGTCACGTATGAGACGTACTTGCGAGCTTTTGAAGATTTTTCCTGTTGTAACCATGCATCCTGCAATGGTACCAACTTTGGAGACTTTAAAGATTTCGCGGATTTCGGCTGTACCAGTAATTTCTTCTTTCAACTCTGGAGACAACATTCCTTCCATCGCATCTTTCAAGTCGTTGATGGCGTCATAGATGATGGAATACATTCTGATATCAATTTCTTCCTTATCAGCAATTTGGCGCGCATTACCCATAGGGCGCACGTTAAATCCGATGATAATCGCATCTGAGGCTGTTGCCAATAATACATCACTTTCTGTGATGGCACCTACGCCCTTATGGATGATATTGACCTGAATTTCTTCTGTCGATAATTTCTGGAAAGAATCTGTTAATGCTTCCACAGAACCATCCACATCGCCTTTAAGGATGATATTCAATTCTTGGAAATCACCCAAGGCAATACGTCTTCCGATTTCATCAAGTGTAATATGACGTTGCGTTCTAACGGATTGTTCACGTTGCAATTGAGTACGCTTGGCTGCAATTTGCTTTGCTTCACGTTCATCTTCAAAAACGCTAAATTTATCACCTGCTTGTGGTGCACCATCCAACCCTAAAATAGATACAGGAGTTGAAGGGCCTGCTTCTTTGACATTCTTGCCTCGCTCATCATGCATGGCACGAACTTTTCCACTGTTTTTACCAGCAAGCACATAATCCCCGACCTTTAAAGTTCCTGCTTGAACCAAAATTGTGGAAACATACCCACGACCTTTGTCCAAGAAGGCTTCTACGACTGTTCCAGTTGCGGGCTTATTAGGATTGGCTTGAAGCTCTAATATTTCCGCTTCCAGCAATACTTTCTCTAATAATTCCTTGACACCCTGACCTGTTTTTGCTGAAATATCGTGGGATTGTATGGTACCTCCCCAATCTTCGACCAACAAATTCATTTGTGCCAAACCTTCTTTAACTTTTTCAGGATTTGCTCCTGGTTTGTCAATTTTGTTGATGGCAAACACAATTGGCACATTGGCCGCTTGCGCATGTGCAATAGCCTCTTTTGTTTGGGGCATGATGGCATCATCTGCAGCTATCACGATAATTGCCAAATCTGTTACTTGTGCACCACGAGCACGCATAGCCGTAAACGCTTCGTGACCTGGTGTATCTAAGAATGCGATTTTTTGACCGCCTTCGAGTTGTACTCCATAAGCGCCAATATGCTGTGTAATACCTCCTGACTCACCAGCAATCACATTTTCATGGCGTATGTAATCGAGAAGCGATGTTTTACCATGATCTACGTGACCCATGACGGTAACAATAGGTGCACGAGGTTTTAAATCTTCTGGTTTGTCCTCAACTTCTTCTATACTATCTTCTAAATCTGAAGTGACAAATTCTACTTCATATCCAAACTCATCAGCCACGACCGATAAAGTTTCCGCATCAAGGCGTTGGTTCATGGTGACCATCATTCCTAGCGACATGCATGCCGAAATAATCTGCGTGACAGGAACGTCCATCATAGTAGCAACTTCACTTGCAGTAACAAACTCTGTTACTTTTAATACTTTGCTATCCGCTTCTTGCTGCTCAAGGTCTTTCTCAGATTGTTGACGGTGTTGGTCTCTTTTGTCTCTTCTATATTTGGCTCCCTTTCCTTTAGAGGATTTTCCTTGAAGTTTCTCAAGGGTTTCCCTTACTTGTTTTTGAACGTCTGCTTCGCTTGGCTCTTCCTTGATAGTGCTTGGACGGTTTCCGGATTTGCCTCTAAAGTTACCTTTTCCTCTTTCACCAAAATTAGATTTTCCATTACCATTTCCAGCATCAGCTGGCCCTTTGCTAATTCGTCTTCTCTTCTTTTTAGAAGCATCTTTATTGGCATCAGGCTTTTTAGGTTCTTCTTTTTTCTTTTTTGTCTTATTGAATTGTGACAAATCGATTTTGTCTCCTGCAAATTTAGGTCCTGAAAGTTTTTGGTATTGCGTTTTTAATGTTTCATCTTCATCTTCGGAAGTCGATTTTTCTTCTGATTTTGTTTCTTTGGGCTTTTCAGCTTTTACTTCCTTATCAACTTCTTTAGGGTTTTCCGCTTTGACTTCTGAAGCTTCATCTCGTTCTGGCACTTTAGCTTCTTCAACCTTTGACTCTTCCTTTTTTGATTCCGCTTTGGCAGGATTCAAGTCAATCTTGCCAACTTGTTTTGGACCACTTAATTCAGCTTTTGCTTTTACAACCTGTTTGCTGGCTTCCTCTTTTCTAAGTTTTTCTTCAATCTCACGCTCACGTTGTTCACGCAGTTCTTCTTTTTCCTTGTGCTTTGCTTCACTGACTTCTTGGGATTCCGCTTTTTTGTTGGCATCCGTTTGAAACTCATTGGAAAGAATACTGTGAACTTCTTCTGATATTTTAGTATTCGGACTTTTTTCCACGCTGACGCCCTTTGATTCTAAAAAATCAACAGCACGATCAATGGAAATATTGAGTTCGCGTAATACTTTATTTAATCTTATTGTATCAGCCATAAATTGCTTGTAATATACTTTAAATATGTGTTACTCCTCAAATTCTTCCTTGAGAATTCGGAGTACATCAATAATTGTTTCTTCTTCGAGGTCGGTTCTTTTTACCAAATCTTCGACATCTTGTTCTAAAATGCTTTTTGCAGTGTCCAATCCAGCTTTGCTGAACTCTTCTATGACCCAGTCTTCTATTTCGTCTGAAAACTCTTTTAGTTCCACATCTTCTTCTGCGCCTTCTCTAAATACGTCGATTTCATAACCAGTCAATTGCCCTGCCAAACGAATGTTATGGCCTCCTCTACCAATAGCTTTTGATACTTCTTCCGGTTTCAACAATACTTCTGCGCGCTTTGTTTCCTCGTTCAACTTCACAGAAGTGACACGAGCTGGACTCAATGCTCTTGTGATAAATAACTGTAAATTATTAGTGTAATTGATAACATCGATATTCTCGTTGCCCAATTCTCTAACAATCCCATGAATCCTAGAACCTTTCATACCCACACAGGCTCCTACAGGGTCAATTCTATCGTCGTAAGAATCCACGGCCACTTTTGCTTTTTCGCCTGGTATTCTTACAACATTTTTGATGGTAATCAATCCATCAAACACCTCTGGTATTTCCTGTTCAAACAATTTTTCCAAAAATACTGGAGCAGTTCTGGACATGATGATGGTTGGCTTGTTTCCTTTCAGTTCCACGCTTTCAATGATACCTCTCACATTTTCTCCTTTTCTAAAGAAATCGGAAGGTATTTGTTTTTCTTTCGGCAATATGATTTCGTTGCCCTCATCATCCAATAAAATAATGGCTCTATGACGAATATGATGGACCTCGGCAGTATAAATTTCGCCGATTAAATCTTTAAACTGTTTGTAGATATTAGTATTGTCATGTTCATGGATTTTTGAAATCAAATTTTGACGCAATGCCAAAATAGAGCGCCTTCCGAGATCAATCAATTTCACAGCTTCTGCTACATCTTCACCTACTTCAAAATCCGGTTCAATTTTGCGCGCTTCTGATAATTCAATCTCTTGGTTTGGCTCTTCAACTTCACCATCCGCAACCACAATTCGGTTTCTCCATATCTCCAAATCACCTTTGTCTGGATTGATAATAATATCAAAGTTGTCGTCATCACCATATTTCTTTTTTAAGGCATTTCTTAAAACATCCTCTAAAATCGCCATCAACGTTACACGGTCGATTAATTTATCATCCTTAAACTCTGAAAAAGAATCAATTAGCGCAATATTTTCCATATCTAATATGAATTAAAATTTTATAATCACTTTTGCTTCTAAAATGTCGTCATACTCTATTTTAGCCTGCTTATTTACTGTCATTTTGCCTTTCCCAACAGGTTTTGGCTCTTTTGCTTTCCATTCCAAAGTGATGTAATTGTCATCTGCTTCGGTAAGTAGGGCTTCCATTTTTGGTTGTTCTTTGGATTTGACCTGGAGTATTCTACCAATATTCTTTTTGTATTGACGTTTTTCCGTTAATGGCGAGGTTGCTCCAGCTGAAGTCACCTCAAGAGAAAAATCCTCTTCTTCACGATCCAAATTATGCTCTATGGCTCTGCTTATAAAAATGCAATCTTCAACACTTACACCATTGTCCCCATCAATTACCACATTGATTTTGTTGTCTGGAGAAACTTTCAAATCAATCAGAAAAAGGTCATTTCGTTCTTCCAAAGCATTGTCAATAAGCACTTTAACCGTTGATTCTTTAAGCATTTTTTTGTTATAAAAAGAGGGGACTTTCCGTCCCCTCAAATTTGTCTTTTGCCATACTGCGGTGCAAATATACAACTTTTAAATTGATTTATACAAGCGTAATTAAGTCGATTTTTATTATTAAATTTAGGACTTATAACATCAACCTTGACATTATGAAGAAAATTTTAGTTCCAACCGATTTCTCAAAAGAGGCAGAAAATGCCCTGAAAGTTGCTGCTCAATTAGCCAAACGGCATGATTGCGAAATTTATCTATTGCACATGTTGGAAATACCTTTTCAGGAAATCGATGCCTTAAGCCATCACAGCGCTTTACCGGAAGCTATGTTTTTTATGAAATTGGCACATAAACGTTTTGAAGAGGTTATGGCGAGTGATTATCTGGACGGGATTACAGTGCATGAAACCGTAAAAGCGGAAAGTAACTTTAGCAGTGTCATTGATGTCTGCCATGAACATGGTGTGGATATGATTGTGATGGGTTCACATGGAGCCAGCGGATTTAAAGAGATGTTTGTTGGGTCTAATGCTGAAAAGGTGGTACGTACCTCTGATATTCCTGTTTTGGTTATCAAAAATGAGCATGCCAATTTTACGGTTGAAAATTTTGTGTTTGCATCCGATTTTAAAAATGACAATAAGGAAACTTATAAACAGGCCGTTGATTTTGCTAAGTCATTTGATGCAAAAATTCATTTGTTGATGGTGAACACCCCAAATAATTTCAGCAATACTTTAGATTCAAAAAAACGAATCCTCGAGTTCATAAAAGACTATCCATTCGCTAATTACACCCTCAATGTGCACAATGACGAAAGTGTAGAAAAAGGCATTTTAAACTTTTCTCGTGAAATCGATGCAGATTTGATTGGTATCAGTACCCATGGCAGACAAGGAATTGCGCATTTCTTTAATGGAAGCATCAGTGAGGATTTGGTGAACCATGCGAAACGGCCAGTGATTACGTTTAAAATTTAAAAAGAAAAAAAAGATATATAAAAAAGTCTTCCCAAAAAGGAAGACTTTTTTGTTGGCCTACTAGGGCTCGAACCTAGACTCTTCTGGACCAAAACCAGACGTGTTGCCAGTTACACCATAGGCCAATCTCTAAATGAGGATGCAAATTTAGAACAAAGTTTTATTTGCACAAACATTTTTTAAATAAAATAATGTCGATTTCCTTAACGTTTCCATAAAATTGGTGTGACCTTATTTTTTATTCTTAAATTCGCCACATCATTCAAACACCTAATTTTTTATGTCCGATTTCAACTTTAAAAAGTGGAATACCATCACGGGATGGATTGTTTTTGCCATTGCGCTTCTTGTTTATGGCATGACCATTGAACCAACCGTTAGCTTTTGGGATGCTGGAGAATATATACTTACCTCCTCAAAATTACAAGTAGGACATCCCCCAGGAGCACCATTGTTTCAAATGTTTGGAGCCTTTTTCTCGATGTTTGCACTCAAACCTACCCAAATAGGGATGATGATAAACATGATGAGTGCTGTTGCCAGTGCATTTACTATTTTATTCATGTTCTGGACCATCACTCTTTTGCTTAAAAAACTGATCAAATCGGATGAAGAACTAACTACAAACAAGAAAGTCGCCTTACTTGGAAGTGGTGTGGTAGGAAGTTTGGCTTTTACATTTACCGATTCATTTTGGTTCAATGCCGTTGAAACCGAAGTATATGCAATGGCTACCTTAATCATGGCAGTTATGTTTTGGTTAGCGTTGCGTTGGGAACAAGACATGCACAAACCTCGTGGAAACCGTTGGCTGATTTTGATTGCTTTTGTCATTGGTCTTTCCTTTGGGGTTCACTTTATGGGATTGTTGACCATTCCCGCAATTGGATTGATTTATTATTTTAAAAACTATAAAACCATCACTTGGCAAAACTTTATAATTGCCAATGTGGTTTCTGCCGCAATTCTCCTGTTCATCTTTAAATTGTTATTGCCAAATGCATTGAAGATTTTCAGTATTTCTGAAATATTCTTTGTCAACAGTTTTGGTTTACCATTCAATTCTGGAACCATCATAGCAGCATTGATTGTCATTGGTTTGTTCTATTACGGACTCAATTACACACGGAAAAAAGGATATGTAAATGCCAACACCTTAATTCTTTGTTTGATATTCATCTTTGTTGGTTTCTCTTCTTGGGTCATGTTGCCAATAAGAGCCAATGCCAATGTGGTGATCAATGAGAACAATCCGTCCAGTGCGCGTGAGCTTCTAGCCTATTACAATTTAGAGCAATATCCTGAAACACATTTGTTTTATGGGCCTTTGTTTACAGAAGTTTATACAGGTTTGGATGAAAATGAACCATATGTTGACGATAAACCGAAATATGAAAAGGACGATAAAACAGATAAATATATCATCGTCAACGATTATAAAAACTCCAAACAAAATTACAATTCTTCACAAGCAGCAATACTTCCAAGAATGTGGAGCTCTGAAAATGCTGAAAATTATATGATGTTTACTGGTCTTTTGGACTTTTCCATCAAGCCGGAATATCAAATGCAAAACGAACTGCGTTCCATAATTAGCAACTTTAAGCAGAGCGTGGCAGAAGGTAAGGTGGATTATGAAGACTATAACACGTTTCTGAAACAATTCGGGCAGTATTTAGATATCGAAAAACCATCTTTAGCACAAAACCTTGGTTTTATGTTCGAATATCAATTTGGTTATATGTACTGGCGTTATTTTATGTGGAATTTCGTCGGGAAACAAAATGACATTCAAGGGAAATATGACGACATGAATGGCAACTGGATCAGCGGTATCAAGCCCATTGATGCATGGCACCTCAATATGTCACAAGATAATTTGCCAAGCGACGTCAAAAACAATAAAGGTCGCAATACCTATTATTTTCTACCATTGATTTTGGGACTGATTGGCTTATTTTTTCTTTTCAATAAGGACAAAAAACGATTTTGGGTACTGTTGGTGTTTTTCCTTTTGACAGGTCTCGCCATTCAATTTTATACCAATGTGCGTCCCTTTGAACCAAGAGAACGTGATTATTCTGTGGTTGGTTCGTTTTATGTGTTTGCTATTTGGATAGGATTTGGTGTCTATGCCATTTTTGATGCGTTGCGAAGCTACGTAAAGTCAGTTGCTCTAGCACCAGCCATTACAGTTGTGTGTTTGGCGTTGGTACCAGGAATTTTGGCAGCCAATAATTGGGACGATCATGATAGATCTCACAAAGAAACTGCACATTCCATGGCTGTTGCCTATTTAGAATCGTGCGCTCCAAACGCTATTTTGTTTACCATTGGAGACAACGATAGTTTTCCGCTTTGGTATGCACAGGAGATTGAAGGCATTCGTCGAGATGTGAGAGTTGTGAATACCAGCCTGTTCCAAACGGATTGGTACATAGACCAGATGAAGCGTAAAGCCTACACCAGCGACCCGATTCCGTCACAATTGACGCATGATCAATATAAATATGGAACACGCGATTACATTCCTTACAAAGGAATTACTAAAGACACCTTGAGCATTAAGGATTTCATGGATTTTGTAGTAAGTGACAATCCACGAACCAAATTGAAATATGTGATGCAGCAGGAAGGCGACGACCCAAGTGTGTATCCCAATCAAATGGTCAATGGAAATTATTTCCCGACCAAATATGTGAAAATTCCTGTCAATAAAGAAGAGGTTCTTAAAAACGGCATTGTACAACAAAAAGATGCTGATAAAATTGTGGACAATATCGTCATCGAAATCAAAGGAAGTGCTATCTATAAAAATAGACTGTTGATGTTGGATGTCGTTGCCAGCAACCATTGGAAACGCCCTATCTATTTCACAGGTGGAAGTTTTGGCGACGACGATTATATCTGGATGAAAGACTACCTACAGCTGGATGGTTTGTGCTATAAATTGGTGCCCATCAAAACGCCTGTGGATAGAGCCAATCCTTTTGATATGGGTCGAGTCGATACTGATGTGATGTACGACAAAGTCATGGCTTGGGATTGGGGCAATAGTGGCACTGACATTTACTATGATGTTGAGACCCGTAAAAATGGCATTACTTACAGAGGCAATTTGGCAAGATTGATTGAACAACTCATCAATGAGGACAAATTGGACAAAGCCGAAAAAGTAGCAGATTTGGCAATGGAAAAAATGCCTGTGGATGATTATGGTTATTACACGCTTTTGGAGCCTTATATCAGTGCATATTATGAAATAGGTAATAAACAAAAAGGGCAAAAATTGTATAAAGACGTTTCTAAAAAATATCAAGAAAATCTGACCTATTACAGTAAGTTGGACATCGAAGACCAAACTCGTTTGCTAGATGAAATTGTAACTGATATTGAGCGATACAGAAGTTTGGTAGATGTTCTGGTCGTCTATGATAAGGATTTCGCAAAAGATGAAACTGAAAAATTCAACAATTATCTTAAACTGTTCAGTCATTTTATGGGAGAAGACCCTGAAAGAAAAGAAGTCCCTAGAGAGGACATTGATATTCCTTTAGACACCATGGATACAATTTTAAAATCACAATAGACAATTTTGATTATTGTTCCAGTAAAAACACCATCGCTCGTCAAAAAAATATTTCGAAGTTACGTTTGGGATATAAAGACAAAGACCGATGAAAAGATACTATATCTCACATTTGATGACGGCCCAACACCAGAAATTACCGATTGGACTTTGGATGTTTTAAAACAGTACAATGCAAAAGCCACTTTTTTTTGTATTGGCAACAATATTGAAAAATATCCTACTATCTTCCAAAGAATTCATAATGAAGGCCATTCGGCGGGAAATCACACCTTAAATCATTGTAGAGGTTGGAAAACAAAAACGAAAGCGTATGTTGATGAAGTTATAAGAACTCAAGAATGCATTCATTCAAAAATCGATAATCATCAATCTACACTTGCTAAATTCTTTCGACCTCCTTATGGTCAAATCACTTCAAAACAAGGAAAATCTTTGCTGAAACTTGGATATAAAATAATCATGTGGGACATATTGGCTTTTGATTGGAAAGATTCTGTCACGAATGAACAATGCTATCAAAATGTAATCTCTAAAGCCACTTCCGGAAGTATCATCGTTTTTCACGATAGCGTGAAGGCCTCCGAGCGTATGCAATATGCATTACCAAAAGTTTTGGATTATTTTTCCGAAAAAGGTTTTGAATTTAGACGTATTCCTGGATGATACCAATGAGGGTATTGGCATCTTGCTCACCACTATGGCGCCATTTCATTTCGCCGCTTTTATAGATAATGAGGGTTGGCAAGTTTTTGACCCGAAGTGCTTCTGCCAATTCCTTATTTTTATCAACGTCTATTTTTATGACTTTGGCCTTGTCCCCAAGTGCAGCAGCAACATCTCTTAACACAGGATGCATGGCCGTAGATTGTTCATTCCATTCGGTAAAAAAATCCAATAAAACAGGAATATCGACATCAATTAATTCCCCAAATTTTGACATATAATAGTTGTTTAAGTCAAATGTGTTAGTACAAACCTACATATTTTTTTCCATATTCAGCTATATCCTACTTAAATAGGTTGCTTTTGCTCAAGAAACGCTTTAGGAATTCAATGTTTTTGGTCCTTTTTTGAGTTCGATTACGGTGATTTCTGGCCAAATGCCTACACGTCCTGGGTAGCCCAAATAACCAAAGCCGCGATTCACATTGATATATTCACCATTGATATTATATACGCCAGCCCAATGTGGATACCGATATTTTATGGGACTCCATTTAACCCAACCTGGAATCTCCACACCGAATTGCATCCCGTGGGTATGGCCGCTCAAAGTCAAATGGTAATGCCAATCGTCTTTGGTAACGACCTCATCCCAATGGCTTGGGTCATGGCTCATCAAGATTTTGAAATCATCTTTATGGATGTTTTCTGATGCCTTTTTCAGGTCACCATTCTTTTTAAAACCACCTTTCCCCCAGTTTTCTACACCAATGAGAGCAATTCGCTGTCCATTACGTTCTATAAATCTACTTTCATTCAACAGCAAATCATAACCCATCTCTCTTTGCAAAAATTTCAAATCTTCCAGATTTTGTTCTTTTTCCGCTTCACTGTTCCAATCGATGTAATCGCCATAATCATGGTTTCCCAGCACTGAATACACACCATCTTTTGCTTTCAATTGACTGAACAATTCTTTCCAAGGCAACATTTCGGTGGTTTTGTTGTTCACCAAATCACCAGTAAACAAAATGACATCACTTTTTTGCTCCTTGACCAAATTGACAGCATATTCTATTTTTTCATGATTGTCAAAACTTCCAGAATGAATGTCACTGATCTGCGTAATACGATACCCATCAAAAGCTTCTGGAAGGTCTTCAAAATGCAGGGTGTGCTTCAAAACCCTGAAATTATATTTTCCTTGGTACATTCCATATAGCAATGACGCAAACGGAATTGAGGCAATTCCAATAGCAATGCCACTTATGAACTTTCTTCTGGAAGGTACATGGTACACTTGTTTTGTGCCAAAAAATTTCTCGTAAGCACCCATACATAACCGGACAATGTCTTCTCCAAGAATAAATGGTATCAATACTAAGTTGAACAATATAAAAGACAGCAAAAAACCAAATGCATAACTTTTGGCAGGCGAAAGTACTCGCCCTTCTGACGACATGCTAAATTGGATGATAAAATTGCCCACAATCAAAATGGCAATACCAATGAACAAATAGTGAATCCATGGGTTTTTTGAGACAGTTTTTATGGCTTGGAACCCATAGAAGGAAAGTAAAATGAAAAAAAGTGTAATAAAAATAAGCCAACGCATCATGGGAGCAGTTTTGTCCAAAGATAAATGAATTAAACCGTTATTAAAATGTTACGATTAAATTTAACCATCCCTTAAGATTTAGTATATTTCGGAAGCATTTAGAATTGCTTGGCTAATGAAACCTATTTTATCCGTCTTGTTTGCCTTCGTTTTGATGGTTGGGTGTGACAATAAACCTAAAACCGTATCGGCAAAAAAAGACACTTCTTTAATATCTTATGTAAATCCATTTATTGGAACTGGTGGTCATGGCCACACATTCCCGGGTGCAACCATGCCATTTGGCATGATGCAATTAAGTCCAGACACACGGCTAGATGGTTGGGATGGCTGTTCTGGCTATCATTATTCGGACACATACATTTACGGTTTTTCACATACACATTTGAGCGGGACAGGGGTAAGCGATTATGGAGATATTTTGTTGATGCCAACCACAAGAGTGGTTTTTAATAATGGAAGTGATGGAAAAACAGGCTATCGTTCCAAATTCTCACATAAGACGGAAGTTGCAGAACCTGGTTTTTATAAAGTGAAATTGGAAGACACACGGATTGATGTTGAATTGACTGTTTCAACTCGTAGTGGTATTCATAAATATCAATATCCTACAGCCCAAAACCAGATGTTGGTTCTCGATTTGCTACATCGCGATGAATTGTTAAGCGGAAGCATCAAGCGTATTTCAGATACAGAAATTTCTGGGCATCGACATTCTTCGGCCTGGGCAAAACAGCAAAAGCTCTATTATTATATCAAATTTTCACATCCAATTTCAGTTGATCTCGGCGCTTCTAAAAGTCAATATAAAAACAAGAAAGCAATATTCCAGTTCAATAACCCAAAAAACGAACCAGTGTATGTAAAAATTGGCATCAGTCCTGTGGATGAGGAAGGTGCCAAAAAAAATCTGGAAACCGAAATTGGTGACAAAACCTTTGACCAGATAAAAGATGAAGCGCAGTCAAAATGGGAAAAACAATTGGAAAAAATCGTGGTTGAAAGCAACAACAAAGACTATAAAACCAACTTTTACACAGCACTTTACCATACAATGATTGCTCCGAATATCTATCAAGATGTGGATGGACGTTATCGTGGCATGGATTTAAAAGTCCATGAAACCAAAAAATTCAATTATTATACAGTCTTTTCACTTTGGGACACCTATCGTGCATCGCATCCATTATATACAATTATCGAGCAAGATAGAACCAATGACTTTATCAACACGTTTATTTCCAAATATAATGAAGGAGGCATCATGCCGATTTGGGATTTGTCCGGAAATTACACAGGTTGTATGATTGGCTATCACGCAGTTCCTGTCATTGCAGATGCGTATTTAAAAGATATTCGCGGTTACGACGCCGAAAAAGCGTTCGAGGCGATGAAATTTTCCGCTACGCGAAATTGGCTCGGTCTGGAATCCTATAAAAAATATGGTTTTATTCCTGTGGAAGAAGAAAGTGAATCTGTTTCAAAAACCTTAGAGTATGCCTATGATGATTGGACGATTGCTCAAATGGCAAAAGAAATGGGGAAAGACGATGATGAAGAAATATTTTATAAACGAGCACAAAATTATAAAAACGTGTATGACCCTGAAAGTAAATTTATGAGAGGTCGTTTCCGAAATACATGGTTCTCGCCGTTTGACCCTTACGAAGTAAATTTCAATTATACCGAAGCCAATGCTTGGCAATATAGTTTTTATGTGCCCCAAGATATTACTGGTTTTATGGAATTAATGGGAGGCAAAGATTTCTTGGATTTACAATTGGATACATTATTCACTGCCAAAGCAAAAACGTCTGGACGTGAACAAGCAGATATTACAGGTTTGATTGGGCAATATGCTCACGGCAATGAGCCGAGTCACCACATGGCGTATCTGTATAATTTTGTTAACAAGCCCTATAAAACCCAAGAGAAAATCCATCAGATTCTGACAACGCTCTACAAAAACGACCCAGATGGTATTTCGGGAAATGAAGATTGTGGACAGATGAGTGCGTGGTATGTGTTCAGTGCCATGGGATTTTATCCTGTGACGCCGGGATCTAACCAATATATCATTGGAACACCATTGTTCGATAAAGCAACCATCAATCTTGAAAATGGTGAAAAATTCCACATCAAAGCCTATGATTTAAGTGATGAAAACATTTACATCGACCACGCAAAATTGAATGGACGAACTTTGGACGAAACCTACATTTCACATAGAGACATTATGGATGGCGGTACGTTGGAATTGTGGATGACGAGCCAACCAAGCGACTGGGGAACGGCTGAAGGTGATGAGCCAGTAACCGACATTGACGATTACAAAATCGTTCCTGCACCTTATATTGAAAAAGGCGAGGTCGCATTTAAAGGAGAAACAGAAGTCACGTTGGCGAATGCCGATAAAGAAGCCGAAATTTTCTATACCTTGAATGATTCTACTTACTCAAAGTATGAGAAACCGTTCAAACTATCGGAACCTACTACCTTAAAAGTTTATTCCAAAAAAGATGATGTAAAAAGCACCGCTATTTCAACTGAATTCTACAAAATTGACCCAAACGTTTCCATTGTACTAAAAACGGACTATGCTAACCAATATAATGGTGGTGGACCAAATGCCTTGATTGATGGGATTAAAGGTGCCAAGGATTTTAGGACAGGTTCGTGGCAAGGCTATCAGGATACCGATTTGGTGGCCATTGTGAATTTGGGCAATATAAAATCAGTTCAAAACGTATCAGTTAATTTCCTTCAAAATCAAAATGCATGGATTTTTTATCCTACAGAAGTTCTGTGCTATGTTTCCAGTGACAATCAGAATTATCAATTGGTTTCCAATCAAAAAATAGAGGCTTCCAAACGCTCTAATGACAATGACATCAAAACCATCACTTTCGACTTAAAAAACAAAGACGCGCAATATGTGAAAATCGTTGGGAAGAAATTTGGCAAACTTCCAAAATGGCATTTGGGCTATCCAGATAATGGTAAAGCCTGGTTGTTTGTAGATGAAATCAGTGTTCAATCGCAGTCGCAAACGCAGTAAAAAAGTTCATAGTCTTAAGTCTAACATCTAATTTCTAACTAAAAATAATGACCCAACAAAAATCCTATCGTTCCTCATTTATCTTATTGACCTCTTTATTTTTCCTTTGGGGATTTATCACCGTTTTGGTCGATTCGTTGATTCCCAGACTTCGTGAATTGTTTACCCTTTCTTATTTTGAAGCCGGCTTTGTGCAGATTGCTTTTTTCGGCGCTTATTTGATTATGTCCATTCCAGCAAGTAAAATTTTGACCAAAATTGGTTACAAAAAAGGCATTATTTTAGGTTTGGCGACCATGGCGATGGGGTGCTTGCTTTTTTATCCAGCAGCTTCCTATCGTGTGTTTGGTATTTTTATGGTGGCACTTTTTGTGCTGGCATCAGGAATGACGATTTTACAAGTGGCTGCCAATCCGTTTGTTGCAGTACTGGGAACGGAAGATGGGGCTTCCAGTCGACTCAATCTGGCACAAGCATTTAATTCTTTGGGAACAGCTATTGCTCCTGCCGCAGGTGCTTTGTTCATTTTAAGTGATAAAATAAAAACAAAAGTTGAAATCGACACCTTGGTTGGTGTTGCGAAGGAAAATTATCTGGCCAGTGAGGCTTCGGCGGTACAGACTCCTTTTCTTGGATTGGGAATTTTTATTTTTATCATTGCAGGCATTTTCTTCTTTGCAAAACTTCCAAAATTGATTAGTGAAACCGTGACAGGAACGTATGCAGAAACTTTCAAACGAAAAAATCTCATGTTAGGCGTTTTGGGAATTTTCTTTTATGTAGGTTCTGAAGTGGCCATTGGGAGTTATGTCATCAATTATTTTGTGGATATGAATTTAACTCCTCTGATTCGTGAAAGCCCCACTATGATGAGCATCGCCAATGTGGTAGCTAAACTTTTCAATAAATCCTTGATAGGTGCTGATGATAAAGCCTTGCTCGGTATTTTTGTCATCTTCTATTGGTCTGGTGCCATGGTTGGGCGATTTGTAGGCTCCTATTTGACTAAAATCATCAAGCCCGGAAAAGTGTTGGCTCTGTTCGCCACGATGGCCATTCTATTGCTCTTTATTTCGATGAATACCTCTGGATATGTTGCCATGTGGAGTGTTTTGGGAGTCGGCCTTTTTAATTCCATTATGTTCCCGACCATTTTCACCTTGGCGTTGGATGGATTGGGTGACCTAAAACCAAAAGGCTCTGGGCTTTTATGTACCGCCATTTTTGGAGGTGCAGTCATTCCTCCAATTTATGGATTGTTGACAGACCATATTGGTTTCAAAATGGCATTTATTTTTATCATTCTTTGCTATGGATACATTCTTTGGTTTGGTTATAAAAATTCTAAAAAATCGGTAGTCATTGCATGAAAAATTTCAGTTTAATTATAAGTTCATTTCTACTATGTTGCTCGGTAGTTTATCCACAAAAAGGAAAATCTTCTGAAAAAATGGTCGACACGGATTATACACAATATGTCAATCCGATGATTGGCACCAGCAAAATGGGCCACACGTTTCCGGGTGCCACGGCACCTTTGGGAATGGTCCAGTTGAGTCCGCAGACCAATTTTCAGCCACTTTTCAAAGACGATGGCACTTACAATCCAGAAACCTACGAATATTGCGCTGGTTATCAACACAAAGACTCGACTATCATTGGGTTTTCGCACACCAATTTTAGCGGTACGGGACATTCCGATTTGGGTGATTTTTTGGTGATGCCGACCGTTGGTAATTTGGTCTTGGACCCATTAAAAACAAAGGATGGGGCAAAAGGGTTTTACTCCACCTTTTCACACGATACCGAAGAAGCACACCCTGGGTATTACAAGGTGGATTTAGATAGCTACGGCATCAAGGCGGAATTGACTACCAGCGACCGTGTCGGGTTTCATCAATACACCTTTCCAAAGTCGGATAATGCTCATATCCTCTTGGATATGGTTTATAATGTGTATCATTATGATAATAAAAATATCTGGATGTTTATTCGGGTTGAAAATGATTCGTTGATTACGGGTTACCGTGAAACGAAAGGATGGGCACGTACCAGAAAAGTATTTTTTGCCATGGCATTTTCAAAACCCTTCAAAAGTTACGGCCACAAAAAATATGAAGAGATTCAATACAATGGTTTCTACAGGAAATTCAATGAAAGTGAAAATTTCCCGGAAATGGCAGGAAAAGATATTCGCGCTTATTTCAATTTTGATACAGAAGAAGGAGAACAAATCAAAATTAAATTTGCATTGTCATCCGTTAGTACAGAAGGTGCTTTGAAAAACCTCCGCGCAGAAATTCCACATTGGGATTTTGAAAAAACAAAAGCCGAAACCAAGACCAAATGGAATAAAGAATTGTCGAAAATTGAGGTCAAAACAATGACACCAGAAGACAAAATCACATTCTACACGGCCATGTACCATTCGAATTTATCGCCAATAATATATGAAGATGTGGATGGCCAGTATCGTGGTCTTGACCAAAATATCCACACGTCAGATGGATTTACCAATTATACTGTTTTTTCTCTTTGGGATACCTATCGTGCGTTACATCCGTTGTTCAACATCACGCAACCAAAACGTAACAACAACATGATTAAATCGATGTTGGCGCATCATGACCAAAGTGTGCATCACATGTTGCCTATTTGGAGTCATTATGCCAATGAAAACTGGTGTATGATTGGGTATCACGCCACTTCCGTCATTGCGGATGCCATGGCAAAAAACGTGGGCGATTTTGATAAAAATCATGCTTTGGAAGCGTCCATAAATACTTCCAATGTTGACTATTATGATGGCATCGGTTTTAACAAACAATACCAATATGTGCCTGAAGACAAAAATGGTTCTTCTGTTTCCAAAACCTTGGAATATGCGTATGACGATTGGTGCATCGCCCAAATGGCGAAAGAGCTCGGAAACGCTTCCGCAGAAAAAGACTATACCAATCGTTCCACTTATTATGAACATGTTTTTGACGCATCTATCGGGTTTATGCGTCCGAAATTAGCGGATGGTACCTTCAAAAAAGAATTTGACCCTTTGGATACCCATGGCCAAGGTTTTATTGAAGGAAATGCTTGGAATTACGGATTGTACGTGCCACAGAACATTCCTCATCTTATCGAACTTATGGGTGGAAAAGATGCCTTCAGCAAACATTTGGATTCATTATTCACCATGGAATTGGCAGATAAATACATCGAAAAAAACGAAGACATCACAAGGGATGGACTTATTGGCAATTATGTACACGGCAATGAACCATCGCACCATGTTGCTTATCTGTATAATTGGACCAATGATGCCTATAAAACCCAATCGCGTGTGCGAATGATTATGAGCACGATGTACGGTCCAACAGTTGAAGGCTTGTGTGGCAATGATGATGCGGGCCAGATGAGCGCTTGGTATATTTTTAGCAGTATTGGGTTTTATCCTGTGACACCAGGTTCCCCAGATTACGCTTTGGGAAGCCCATTGGTCGAAGAGGCTAAAATTCATTTGGACAATGGAAAAACATTGACGATTACAGCAAAAAACCAAAGCAAAACTAATGTGTATGTGAGGCGCGTGTTGATTAACGGAACACCAGCCAAAAACAATCAAATTTCGCATCAGGATATTATGAATGGTGGTGACATCATTTTTGAAATGACCAATAAACATGGCTAAACTGAAGTACATTTTTATCATTTCCCTCCTACTTTTCTCTTGTATAAAAGAGGAAAAAAAACCAATTGCTAAACCCACAAAAGAAAACGTCGCATTGGTTGATTACGTCAACCCGTTGATGGGAACGGATTCCAAATACAGTTTGTCCAACGGTAATACCTATCCTGCGATTGCCACACCTTGGGCCATGAATTTTTGGACACCTATGACCTCCAAAATGGGTGATGGATGGACGTATAAATACAATGAAAACAAAATCCGTGGTATCAAACAGACCCATCAACCAAGCCCTTGGATTAATGATTATGCCGCTTTATCATTCATGGCGGTTACGGGGGATTTAAAATATAACGAAGAAGACCGCCAATCGTGGTTTTCACATAAAGCCGAAACAGTGACGCCATATTATTATAAAGTCTATTTGGCAGATTATGATGTGATGGTGGAAGCTACGCCGACTGAACGCGCGGCACAGTTTCAATTCACCTTTCCAGAAAATAATTCCTCCTATATCATGTTGGATGCATTTTTTAAAGGTTCGATGGTAAAAATCATTCCTGAAGAACGAAAAATTATTGGCTATTGCCGAAACAATTCTGGTGGTGTTCCTGATAATTTTCATAATTATTTTGTGGCTGAATTTGATAAGGATTTCGAAATTACCCACACGTGGACGGACGATTGGAAACTTCAAGAAAACAATTTGGAAAGCAAAGGCAAACACGTCGGTGCCATCATCGGATTCAAGACCAAAAAAGGAGACGTTGTCCATGTGAAAGTTGCCTCATCATTTATCAGTCCAGAACAAGCGCAACTAAATTTGGATAGGGAAATTGGCAACGATTCCTTTGAAACCACTAAAGAAAAAGCAAAACAAGCTTGGGAAACCGAACTTCAAAAGATTCAAATTGAAGACGACAACACTAACAATATTAAAACTTTTTATTCCTGCTTGTATCGAGTGCTATTGTTTCCACGGAAATTTTATGAATTTGATGCCAACAATAATGTCGTGCATTACAGTCCGTATAATGGCAATGTGGAAAAAGGGTATATGTTTACCGATAATGGATTTTGGGACACCTTTCGCGCCGTCTATCCATTTTTCAATATGATGTATCCGGAATTTAACAGCCACATTATGGAAGGTTTGGCAAACACCTACAAAGAATCCGGTTGGTTACCCGAATGGGCGAGTCCAGGACATCGCGACTGTATGATTGGTTCCAACTCCGCGCCGATTATTGTCGATGCTTTTATGAAAGGGAATGTTGCCGAAAAGGATGTTTCAGTTCTTTTTGAAGCAATTTTGAAAAATGCCGAAGTGAGCGATGGAAGACCCGCAAGTTCCGTTGGACGTGAAGGTTTGGACTATTACAACAATCTCGGTTACGTTCCGTATGATGTAGGCGTTAATGAAAATGTGGCGCGCACGTTGGAATATGCTTTTGCTGATTTTACGATTGCACAAATGGCAAAAAAATTAGGAAAAGATTCCATTGCAGATAAATTTTACCAACAATCACTTAATTATAACAATGTCTTTGACCCATCCACCAATTTAATGCGCGGAAAAAATGAAGATGGCACTTTTCAATCGCCATTTAATCCTTTAAAATGGGGTGATGCGTTTACGGAAGGCAACAGTTTACACTACACCTGGTCCGTGTTTCATGATGTGCAAGGGTTGATTGACTTGATGGGTGGAAAAGACAATTTTATAAAACAATTGGATGGTGTCTTTACCATGCCACCCGATTTTGATGATTCCTATTATGGCGGCACCATTCATGAAATCCGCGAAATGCAAATTGTCAATATGGGCAATTATGCCCATGGCAACCAACCAATTCAGCACATGATTTATTTGTATAATTACGCCAATGCCTCCTATAAAGCCCAAGAAAAAATTCGCGAAGTGCTCAACAAATTATATGCAGCCACTCCAGATGGGTATTGTGGTGATGAAGATAACGGACAGACCTCGGCTTGGTATGTGTTCAGTGCTTTGGGTTTTTATCCTGTAACTTCGGGCGTTGACCAATATGTGATAGGAAGTCCATTGTTTGACAAGGCAATGCTTCATTTGGAAAATGGAAAGACATTTGTTATTGAAGCAAATCACAATTCTGATAAAAATGTCTATATCCAATCAGCATCCTTGAATGGAGTTCCCTACAACCATAGTTACTTGAAATTTGAAGACCTTCAAAACGGAGGACAACTTCATTTTGAAATAGGCGATAAGCCAAATAAAGAATGGGCAAACAACAAAGAAGACGTGCCTTACTCTTACAGTTTAAAAAAAGACAAATAAAAGATTCCTACTTACATGGGAATGATAATAGATTAGTTATGAAACGCAGAAACTTTATCAGAAATGCATCTTTAACAGGTGTTGGATTGACCGTTGGAAGCACCTTGTTAAATTGCGATGACAAATACAAAAAATCCGAATCAAAAGATGTCATTGTGAACAACGAAGCGCAAGGCTCTCTCCCATTGGTCATTGCCACTTGGAATGTACCAAACGCGACCGCAAAGGCTTGGGAGGTTTTAGAAAATGGAGGCAATGCCCTGGATGCTGTAGAACAAGGCTGTATGGTGGAAGAAGCTGATGTTACAAATCAATCTGTCGGAAAAGGCGGTTTGCCCGATAGAGATGGTCATGTTACCTTGGATGCTTGCATTATGGACAACCATGGTAATTGTGGTTCTGTGGTTTTTCTTGAAAATGTGGTTCATGCCGTTTCGGTGGCAAGAAAGGTTATGGAAGACACACCGCATGTGATGCTCGCTGGAAAAGGCGCAGAACAATACGCTTACGAACTTGGATTTCCTAAAGAAAATTTATTGACTGATGCCTCTAAAAAAGCCTGGGAAGAATGGAAAAAAACATCCAAATACAAACCTGTAATAAATATTGAAAATCACGACACCATTGGGATGCTGGCGATTGATAAAAATGGCGACATTTCTGGGGCTTGTACTACCAGTGGATTGGCTTATAAAATGCATGGTCGCGTAGGTGATTCTCCAATTGTGGGAGTTGGATTATTTGTGGACAACGAAATTGGTGCCGCTGTTGCCACAGGTTTGGGTGAAGAAGTAATGAAGACCATCGGCAGTTTTTTGGTTGTTGAATTGATGCGGCAAGGCAAAACTCCCCAAGAAGCTTGTGAGGAAGCTATTGGCAGAATCGTCAATAAACCCAATAGTAATTATAAAGATTTTCAAGTCGGTTACATCGCGGTGAATAAAAAAGGTATCACGGGAAGTTACTCCATACATCAATATTTTAGCATGACGAAGTATCAAGATGGAACAAATGAAAATGTTCAGTCTGACTTTTATTTAAAGAATTAAATTTCAGTATATTGCATAGTGACCAACAACATTTCAGATGCAATCTAAAGGCCTCCTAATTTTACTTTTCCTTTTCTCTTTCATTCCATCGGTTGCTCAAGATGATTTAAATTCGGTAAATCGTTCTGTCGATTCCATTCTGCAGACTATTGATAAGTACCCAAACGATGCAGAGCGAGTTAAAATTCTAAATAGTAAAGCAGGAGAATTTCGATATACTAAAAAAACGCTCGAGCTACTCAATAAATCCATAGCGATTTCCAAAAAAACAAAAAATGCCAGATTATTGGCAGATTCTTATTATTCACTGGGAAACTATTATTACTACAATACTCGTTTGGATTCGGCAATGGCCAATTTTGATAAATCAAGTGATTACCTAGATACATCTGAGTTCCCATTTTTGGAAGCTACGGTACTAATAAGCAAAGCTGGTATATACAGAAAAAATGGCAATATGCCTTTGGCCATTTCGACCATGTTGAAATCCAAAAACATATTGGATAAAATAGATACGTTAACTCTTACAGAAGATGAGCGAAACAAATATAAAGGTCAAAATCTTGTACTCAACAATTCTTTGGCTAATTATTACAACCAGATGGAGGAATATGATAAAGCTTTGACATTTTATGATTTATCGTATGAGTCTGCCCTTCAACTCGGTTCTAAAATCAATGCAGGAATTATTATCTCAAATAAAGGTGATTTATTGCTTAAAATGGGAAAGTTAGAGGAAGCCTTGGCCTTGCAACATGAGGGTAAAAAACTGAAAGAAGAAGGCAAAGCTCCTGTGCGTATCATTTCCAATTCCGATTTGAATATTGGCACCGCAAACCTAAAATTGAAGAATTATGATGAAGCACTGATTTATTTCAACAAGGCTTATGATTTTTATAAAAGCGAAAATTTGCAAACAAAACTTTATGAGGTTCTATTTTATCGTGGAAGTTTGTACTATGAGCAACATGAAAATGAACTGGCCATCAAAGATTGCGAGGCATCCAAAGAGATTTCAAGTGTGCAAAACGATATAGAATTTTTTACAAAATCATGCAAGTGCTTGTATGATGCGTATAAAACTTCAGGTGCATTCGATAAGGCTTTACTGAACCATGAAGACTATTTGAAAGCCAAGGACTCTGTTTTTAATGAGGAAAATGTAAAAAAGCAAACACAACTGGAAATGCAATACGAGTTTGATAAAAAACAAGAATTGCAGGAAATAACGCTTAAAGCCAAAGAAAGGGAGAGCCAACTATACTCCTATTTGGCTTTTGCCGGACTCCTCATTGCTTCCTCTCTAGGCTTTTTTTTCTATAAAAATCGAAAAAAGAATATTCAATTGGCAAAACAACAGGTATTGCTTGAAGCTTCGATTGATGAAAAAAATATCCTTTTAAAAGAAACACACCATCGCGTAAAGAACAGTTTTCAAATTGTTTCCAGCCTACTATACTTACAATCTGAAACTATTGAAGATAAAGAAGCCAAAACAGCTATTAAAGAAGCCGAAAATAGGGTTCGTTCAATGGTTCTGATTCACCAAAAATTATATAACAAGGATCAACTCGTAGGTATCGATACCAAAGAATATTTTACGGATTTGGTCAATGATATCTTCGAAAGCCATCAGTTTAAAGAGCAATCAATAAAGTACCTATTGGACGTGGAGTCCTTTATTCTGGATGTAGAGACCATCACACCTATTGGTTTGATTCTTAATGAATTGATTGTAAATGTACTTAAACATGCATTCACGAAAGTGGAAAGCACCAGCTTGCTTCGAATAGAATTCAAACATCTAGACAATTCACTTGTACTCAAAGTCATTGACAATGGCAAAGGGCTCGAAAAAGATATCAAAGAGACTTCATTTGGTATTAAGTTAATGAAGGCGCTTTCGAAAAAACTAAAGGCCGAGCTTCGATTTCATTCTGAAAAAGGAAAGGGAACTGAGGCAGTTTTAAGTATCAAAAAATTCAATATTCTTTAATACATTTAAAACTATAAACGAGAATCAAATCTTGATAGATGCCGTTAAGAATTTTTATTGTTGAAGACGAACCCTTGATTGCCGCCACTATAGAGACAGCTCTTTTAAAACAGGGCTATTTGATTTGTGGTGAAGCTGATAATTTTGAAGACTCCTACCATGAAATCCTCAAGTCCAAACCCGATTTAGTACTCATTGACATTAACCTCGAGGGCGACAAAGACGGAGTAGATCTTGCTCTGGTGTTAGATATTTTGGATGTTCCTTATCTTTACCTTACTTCACAAACCGATTCCTTAACTATTGCCAAAGTAAAACAAAGCAAACCTTTAGGATATGTTGTGAAGCCTTTTACTGAGACTGGGTTGAGAAGCAACATAGAAATTGCATGGAATAATTACTCAAATGATGACAGGGAGTATTTAAGTTTTACGTCCAATAATGAGTTTCATCGTATCAAACAATCACAGATTCTTTATTTGAAAGCTTTCGATAATTATTGCTATGTTGTGACACAAGAACAGGACTATTTATCTCCAAAAACCTTAAAGGCTCTATCAGAACTCCTGAACCCAGAACTATTCATCAAAACGCATCGATCGTATATTGTCAATGTTTCAAAAATCACTTCCTTAAAAACCCAATCATTGTATATCAATATGATTAAAATTCCAATAAGCAAGTCTCACAAAGAGAATCTAAAGGAAAAGTTCAAAATCTAAATTCTAGTTCATTACACGTTTTGTGTTTTCCGTTCACTAAATAAAAATGGCCATTCACTAAATAATTTCGATTTACAGAGTAGGCATACTTAATTTTAGGTGAAACAAAAATCCCCACAACTCACATTCTATATGAATCTGTAAGATTCATGTTCAATTTTTTTGATCAATAGCAATTGTTTTTTCAAATTTTTAATTGTCATAAACCCTATCATTATGAAAAAATTTACAATTGTTACTATCCTACTTCTTGGACATTTAGCTTATGCACAAATAGGAATAGGTAACACAGACCCAAAAGCTACATTGGACATTTCATCTTCAAATATGACAGCGCCTTCACAAGAAGATGGCATTCTGATTCCTCGAATTGATAACTTCCCAACCCTACCCCCAACAATCGATCAGCACGGTATGATGGTGTTTGTTACAGGTAATGGCACCCCATCCAAAGGTTTTTATTATTGGGATAAAGGAACCACAAGCTGGCTCCCAGTTGGTGGAGGTGCAGATACTCAAAACACTCTGGATCAAGCTTATGATGAAGGAGGTCTAGGTATCGGAAGAATAATAACTGCTGATAATGGCGCTTTAGAAATTCAAGATATTGGAGGATTACGAGTAGAAGGTGAGATTGTTGCTGCAACAAATATAGTTCACGATGGTGATATTGATACCTCTATCCAATTTAGTCCAGATAGAATTGAAATAGATGCGGGAGGAACTAATTATATTGATATTCAAAATAGCAATTCAGAAATTACGATTAATGAAGATAGCAATCCTATTAATTTTAGGGTAGAAAGCGATACTCAACAGTTCATGCTTTTTGTAAATGCAAATACTAATGCTATTGGTGTAGGAGAAAATACTCCTGTGAGTCCTGTACATATTGGTATTTCTACAAATTTTGATTTAAGTTATGCAAATACAGGACAAGATGGACTATTTGTAGATGGTGGAGGAGATAACTCTGGAAATAATGCTTTTGGAGGCTCTATTTCTTTCGGGCCCGCCGCGACTTCTAGAAAAGGACAACGTAAAGCTGCTATTGCAGCCATTCAAAATGGGGCAGACCAAGATAATTTAGGTTTAGGTTTTTTTGTGCATGGAAATCCTATAAACATGTCAGATATGGTTGAAGGTATGAGACTTACAAGTAGCCGATTCTTAGGAATTAATAACACTAATCCGTCAGCAAATTTGGATGTTATTGGTACGATGCAATTTGTAGATGGCAATGAAGCTGCCGGGTATGTTTTGACTAGTGATGCTACAGGCAATGCTACTTGGACAGACCCTTCTACCTTAACAACGGATACCCAAAATACACTAGACGAAGCATATGATGAAGGTGGAGCTGGAGCAGGTCGCACCATCACTGCAGACAATGGTGCTGTATCCATAGAAGGGAATGGTGGTTTTCAGGTAACAGGAACTTATAATACAGGAGCTCCTTTAGCATTAAGTGGTGCTGGTACAAGACTGTTTTTTAATCCAAGGAAAGGGGCTTTTAGAGCCGGAACGGTAGATGGAGTACAATGGAATAATATAAATGTTGGAATCTTTTCCATGGCATTAGGAAATAATACAACTGCATCTGGCGTGGCATCTATAGCTATAGGCAATAGCGCATCTGCGAGTGGAAATTCTTCAGTTGCTCTTGGTTTATCTACAACAGCCTCAGGCATTAATTCTACTGCTTTTGGTAGCACAAACAATGCATTTGGCAATAATTCCACGGCTTATGGTTTTGCAAATACTGCTGCTGGATATGGTTCAGTTGCTTTTGGATTTCAAAACACCTCACACTCTTCTTTTGAAACTGTCTTTGGAACCTATGCTACCAATTATTCTCCTATTGAAAGTTCATCTACAGCAACCAATCCTTCCGACAGGTTACTGGTAGTAGGTAATGGTACTTCCAATGTGGCAAGAAGCAATGCGCTTACCCTATATAAAAACGGTAGCTTAAACATAAATGACGCATTCACCTTACCTAATAGTGATGGTACTAGTGGACAAGTTTTAACTACCGATGGAGCTGGAGTAACAAGCTGGACTACACCTGCAGGAGTAACAACCACTAGCATCGTGAGAGCAGTATTGAGCACCAATCAAACATTACCTAATGCAACAGTTACAAAGATTCTATTCGACACAATATTATTTGATACTAATGGTGATTTTGATACGAGCAATAACAGATTTGTAGCACCAAGAGATGGGTATTATCGAGTAAATGCAGTAATAGGTGCAAGCAACTCTTCTTCAGGCGTTATATATGCTCAAATCTCTAAAAATGGCCTATTGTATCAAAGAGATAATTTTGGATATGCTTCCAATTCTCAATTTAAAACAATTGATGGTATTGTTGAGCTTAATGCAGGGGAATATGTTGAAATTTTTGTTACAGCCAGCCCTGCAAATTATAATGTTTCAAGTGTAAGTGCGTATACATTTTTTGAAGTTCAAGAGATTAAGTGAGTTTCTACATAAAAGTATTGCAATATGTAATGCTTGTTTTTTGAGAAAGCCACTGTAGGGAGTGGCTTTCTTTTTTTTTAAAACCATTTCAACGTCAAATCAATCAACTTCTGCTTAAACCCAGTATAAGGTGGCGTCAACAAATCCGTAGCGCCTATTGTATGTTGTTTCATCAAAGAACGCCGATTGGAGAAGGCTTCAAATCCAAAAAATCCATGTGATTTACCGATGCCACTATTGTTACTGCCACCAAACGGCAAATTATGGTTTAAGAACTGGAGCAAATTATGGTTGATGCATCCACTTCCTGCTCTGGTATTGTTCAGGATATAAGTGATTGTTTTTTTGTTTTTACTATAGATGTACAAAGCCAAGGGCTTTTCTTTTGAATTGATATAATCCACCGTTTCTTGAATATTTGAATACGTTTTTACTGGAAGAATTGGGCCAAAGATTTCGTCTTGCATCAAATTTGAATTTTCTGGGGCATCAAAAATCAATGTTGGTTCAATGTAATTATCTTTATTCGTATGTTGTCCTCCATAAACAATCTCGCTTTTATTTGTTTTCGCTTCCTCAATATACGATGTTAACCGTTCAAAATGCTTTTTGTTCACAATCCTGCAATAGGAATTTGAGCTTTCCGCATGTTCTGAATAAAACGTTTTGATTTTCGATTTGAACAGGTCAGTGAATTTCGGTTTCAAATCCGATTTCAATAATACATAATCGGGAGCAATACAGGTTTGACCAGCATTTGTAAATTTTCCAAAGATGATTTTTTCAACGGCTTTTTCAAGATTGGCAGACTCATCAATAATGGTTGGCGATTTTCCGCCCAATTCCAAGGTCACAGAAGTCAAGTGTTCCGATGCAGCTTTCATCACCATCTTACCCACTTGTGGTGAGCCCGTGAAGAAAATGTGGTTAAAAGGAAGTTTTAGTAGTTCTTTTGAAACCTCTACATCGCCTTCAAGAAGAGCAATTTCATTTTCTTCAAATAAATTTTTCACCATTTTTGACATCACTTTGGAAGCATTCGGCGTCATTTCCGAAGGTTTTATGATGACTGTGTTTCCTGCTGCTATGGCAGACACCAAGGGTCCAAAGGTCAGATTGATGGGAAAATTCCAAGGCGAGATAAGCAAACAGACACCTTTTGGTTCATATTTAATATAGGAAGAGGCGCCAAGCAATGCCAACGGTGTGTCAACTCTTTGAAGTTTCATCCAAGCCTTTAGGTTTCTCTTGGCAAATTTGATTTCGCTCAATACAGGGTAGATTTCTGTTAAATCTGTTTCTAGAACAGGTTTTTTGAAATCGGCATACATGGCTTTTCTAATGTCATCCTTAAAGGTAACCTCTAAAGCTTGTTTTAAAGCTTTCAATTTTTTGATGCGCTCTTTATAAGTTGTGTTCCCAATTTTATATTGGTTTGCACTTTGTCGATTGAAGAGGTCATAAAACCTATTATCCTTATAATTTGTCATTGGTCGTAAACGTATTTATTGGGCTTCAAGCCGAGTTTGTGCATTTCATCGATGTTTTTTGAGTCGGGATTCATCTTATCCGTTTATCGATGTTTTATATCTAAAATATTCCCTGACACTTAAAATGTGTTGTTTCTTTGACATGTAATTAAAATCAAAACACGTTTTAATCATGAAAAAAGTTTTAATCCTTATCGCACTAATCACTTTGCCAGTCTTAACGTTTGGTCAAAATGCTTCTAACGATACCGTAAAACAAAATGATACAATCACTGTTGAAAACGTCTCAATTCAACCAAAAACAGAAAACCAAACTGCTTTGAGCACTACTGCAAAAGCTGAATTGAATGATTTAAGTTACAAAAAAAGCATTGAGCTTATCAGCATCAAAGCTTATAGAAAAAGTCTTCAAATTAAAGTAAAAGAGATTAAAAATTGTTAATTCGACAGTTTTTAGAAAACCCTTCTATTCATATATTTTTAAATTCGGGTAGTTCCTTAAGCAAGACTACCCGAATTTTTTTTATTTGTTCGGAATGTCATCCGTTGAAAATCCATATAAAGTATTGGCTTCCTCTTCTTTCAGTTTTTGAACCAACTCCAAAGCATCAGGTATTACATCGCTACAAATGACAATCAGCGACCCTTTTTTGGCATTTTTGATTGCGAAGGTAGCTGCTTCTTTTTCATTGGGAATGATGGTTGTTTTCTTGTGAGGGTCTTTCATTTTAATTCCTGCCTCTAGCATGCCAATCAATTCATCTTCTGTTTTTCCTCGTAGATTTTTATCCTGACGGATGATGATTTCATCAAACATTTCCGCAGAAATACTTCCTATTTCATTGGTGTCTTCTTCCCGTCTATCACCAACACCAGCAATGATTCCGACTTTTACGGTAGCATCAATATTTTCGATGAATTTTTGCAAAGCACGCATGCCTGCTGGGTTATGCGCATAATCCAACAGTACTTGAAAATTCTTGAATTGGAATAAATTGAGTCGTCCAGGAGTCTGTGCTGGCGACGGAATAAAAGTTTCCAATCCAATCTTTATTTCATCAATCGTAAACCCTTTTACATAAGCCGTAATGACAGCTGGCAGTACATTCTGAATCATAAATGTCGCCCGACCTCCATAGGTCAAAGGGACATTGACCGCTTTGATAACGCGTAATTTCCATTCACCTCTACAAATCGTAATATATCCATTTTCATAAACGGCAGAAATCCCTCCCAATTTTTGCATTGCCTTGATGCGTGGATTATTCTCATCCATCGAAAACAAGGCCACGTTACAGTTGACATTTCGCCTCATTTCATAGACCAAATCATCATCAGCATTTAAAATGGCATACCCATCAGGCATAACGGTTTCTGGAATGACACCTTTCACTTTAGCCAATTGCTCAATGGTATGAATGCCTTTCAAACCTAAATGGTCAGCAGCCACGTTGGTAACGATTCCGATATCACATTTATGGAAACCGAGTCCTGCACGCAACAAACCACCTCGGGCGCATTCCAAAACTGCAAAATCAACCGTTGGGTCTTTCAATACAAATTCGGCACTTGCAGGTCCTGTACAATCGCCTTTCATGAGTAATCTGTTTTGAATGTACACACCATCACTTGTGGTGTAGCCAACTTTATGTCCTTTTAGTTTGGCCAAATGGGCAATCAGTCGTGTGGTCGTTGTTTTTCCATTGGTTCCGGTAATGGCGACAATCGGAATTTTGCTATTAGCTCCGTGTGGAAATAATTTGTCAATGACATGGGCTGCCACATTGCGGCCCAATCCGCCAGTTGGTGCCAAATGCATTCTAAAACCTGGGCCAGCATTTACTTCGAGAACGGCACCACCGGTTTCTTCCAAGGGTTTGCTGATATCTGTGGTCATCACATCAATGCCACAAATATCCAAATCAATGATTTTTGAAATACGTTCTGCCATGAACACATTGGCTGGATGCACAATGTCCGTCACATCTTCAGCCGTTCCACCTGTGCTCAAATTGGCGGTATCTTTCAGTAACAATCGTTTATCTTTTTCAAGTATGGAATCTAACGTATAGCCATTGGCCTTGATAATGCTTTGGGTTAAATCGTTGACGGTAATTTGGGTCAGCACATTTTCGTGTCCGTAACCACGTCTTGGGTCTTTGTTGACCTCATCTATCAATTGCTGGATGGTTGACTTTCCGTCTCCAATAACATTTGCGGGTGTTCGGACAGCGGCAGCCACCAATTTATGGTTAATGACCAATAAACGATAATCGTCACCAGTGATGTATTTCTCGATAATGATGGCACCACTTTTTGAGCTTTCCTTCGCGCTTCTGAAGGCTATCAATGCATCTTCATAATTTTTGATGTTCACAGTGATTCCTCGGCCATGATTACCGTCAACGGGTTTCACGACCAAAGGAAAACCCACATATCGGCAAGCCTCTTCAAGACTACTTTCTCTTCGGATAATATCACCTCTCGGAGTTTGCACTTCGGCTTGTTCCAATAAATATTTGGTATCTTCTTTATCGCAAGCCAACTCTACGCCAATACTGCTTGTTTCGCTGGTAACAGTCGCCTGGATGCGTTTTTGGTTGGCGCCATAGCCCAATTGGCATAACGAATATTTATTCAAGCGAATCCATGGAATACCTCTAGCCGCAGCTTCTTCAACAATGGAACCTGTACTTGGACCCAATCGCTCTTCCTCACGCAATTCACGCATTTTTTGAATGTCATCTGTAAAATCATAATCCTTCCCATCAATCAGAGCCTGACATATTTCTACCGAAATTTTTGCAGCATAACGCCCCACCGATTCCTCCATATAGGCAAAAACCACATTATAAACACCTTTTTCACCATAACCTCTTGTGCGACCAAAGCCAACATCCATACCAGCCAATGTTTGAATTTCCAGAGCGATATGTTCGATAATGTGACCCATCCAAGTGCCTTCCTCTACGCGCTGAAAAAAACCTCCAGGTGTACCAACCGAACAACGATGTTCATACATGGTAGGAAACATTGTTTCCAACCGCTCCTTAAATCCATCGATTTTATTAGAAGGTCGCTCCTCCATTTCCTCGAGGTCTAAAACCATAACAATTAGTTTATGCCGTCTTACTGACCAATAATTCGGACCTCGCATTGCATTAATCTCGCGTATTCTCATAAAATGTTTGGATTATGTTGGTTAAAAATGAATTCTCATAAATATAGAATTTTTTTTAATTAAATAAGTTTAATTTTGCAAATTGCTAATCAAAAGTGATTTGAATGACGATTAAAGGAACATTGATTCCCATAGGTGGAAATGAGGACAAGGGATTTGTGGCAAAACCATCTTATAAACTGGATTATATCTCTGAAGGGATTTTGTCGCACGTGGTAAGGGAAAGTGGTGGAACCAAAGCAAATATATTGGTAATCCCTGCCGCTTCTAGCATTCCAAAGGAAGTAGGAGAGAATTATGAAAGAGCATTTAAAACCTTGGGATGTGAGAATGTGAAGGTCATCCAAATCAAAAAAAGAAAACACGCCGACAAGCCAGAATTTTTAGAGGCATTGCAATTGGCAGACTGTGTGATGTTTTCCGGAGGTGACCAACGCAAAATCACTGCAAAGATTTTTGGAACCGAATTTCACAGAATTTTGATGGACAAATATCAAAGTGAGGATTTTGTGATTGCTGGAACCAGCGCAGGTGCTATGGCGATGGCAAAAGAAATGATTTCAGGTGGTAGTAGTACCGAAGCGTTCATTAAAGGAGCTGTGCAGATGGCACAAGGCCTTGAATTGATTCCGGAAGTCATTATTGACACCCACTTCATCCAACGTGGCCGATTTGGGCGTCAAAGTGAAGCCGTGGCGAAATTCCCTGATTTATTGGGAATTGGATTGGCGGAAGATACTGGTCTAATTATCAAAAACGGAACCGAATTTGAAGTGATTGGTTCTGGAATGATTATCGTTTTTGATGCCAAACATGTGACACACAATAACGAAAAAGTATTGAAACAAGGCACACCGATGACCATGACCAACTTGATTGTCCACGTGTTGGCAAATGGTGACCGTTTTAATATTGATACACGACAAGTGAAAGTTTTGCCAATTGAGTCGCCTTTTGTTTAAATCGGTCTTTTAATCTTTATAAATAGAAATCTTCTGTGCTCCTTTTGAGGTCTTAAAAGCGCGATACATCCCTTCGGTATTGAACGGCATTGCGATATTACCTTTAGAATCGATGGCTATCAAACCACCATCACCGCCAATTTCGAGCACGCGTTTTTGAATCACTTCATTTGAAGCTTCCTCAACAGTAAGTCCTTTAAATTCCATCAAGCAAGAGACATCATACGCCACGACCCCTCTGATGAAATACTCACCACTTCCTGTACAACTGACGGCACAAGTTTTATTGTTGGCGTAAGTTCCAGCGCCAATCATGGGAGAATCGCCAACGCGTCCCCATTTTTTATTGGTCATTCCCCCTGTGGAAGTAGCCGCAGCAATGTTTCCATCTTTATCACAAGCTACTGCCCCAACCGTTCCAAATTTGGAATCTTTCTTTTTGGAATGGTCCAATTGAAACTGGTCTGTATCCTTGATTTCCAGCCATTGTTTATGTCTAAATTCATCATAGAAATAAGATGCATCTTCTAGATTGTAGTTCAATTGTTTTGCAAATTGCATGGCTCCTTCTCCAGCCAAAAACACATGGTCACTTTTTTCCATCACATCACGGGCCAAGCTGACCGGGTTCTTAATGCCTGTAATCAGACTCACTGCGCCGGCATTCAATGTTTTTCCATCCATGATACTAGCATCCATTTCATGGGTTTCTTCCGCCGTAAACACCGAACCCTTTCCTGCATTGAACAATGGCGAATCTTCCAATAATTTTACCGCCAATTCTACGGCATCCAAGGCAGTTCCTCCGTGTCCCAAGAGATTATATCCTTCAGACAAGGCATTTTTCAGCGCTGATTTATAGCGAGCTTCCAATTCTGGCGTCATCATCCCTTTTACCAGCGTACCAGCTCCACCATGAATGGCTATTGCGAAATTGTTCATCACTCTATCAATTAAGTGGCGAAAATTACAAATTGCATTTCAATTAATTTCCATTCGACCTATAAGTTTTGTAGTTTTATGGTCTTCAATAAAAACAATCCAATGCCAGAACAAAAACGTCTTTTTTTAGTCGATGCTTACGCTTTAATTTTCCGTGGGTACTATGCTTTCATCAAAAATCCGAGAATCAATTCCAAAGGCCAGGATACGTCGGCCATTTTTGGATTCATGAATTCGTTGTTGGATGTTATCAAGCGTGAACGCCCTGACCATTTGGCGGTGTGTTTTGATAAAGGCGGAAGCGTTGACCGAGTGGAAATGTTTGAAGCGTATAAAGCCAATCGAGATGAAACACCCGAAGGCATTTCTACGGCGATTCCCCATATTTGTGATATTCTAAAAGCGATGCACATCCCAATCATGGTCAAGGAAGGTTTTGAAGCTGATGACGTCATTGGTACTCTGTCGAGACAGGCTGAAAAAGCAGGATACAAGACTTTTATGGTTACGCCTGATAAGGATTTTGCTCAATTGGTCACCGAAAATGTATTTATGTATCGACCAAAATCATTCGGTGGCGGATATGAAACTTGGGGAATAGAAGAAGTAAAGAAAAAATTTGAGGTCGAAAGTCCGTTGCAAGTCATTGACTTTTTGGGGATGATGGGCGATTCCTCCGACAACATTCCCGGACTTCCAGGTGTTGGTGAAAAAACCGCTAAAAAATTCATCAAAGAATATGGCAGTATGGAAAATCTTTTGGCAAACACCCATGAGCTAAAAGGCAAAATGAAAGAAAATATTGAGGCCAACAAAGAATTGGGACTGCTGTCAAAAACACTGGCAACCATCATGCTGGATGTTCCCGTGGAGTTTCATGAGAAAGATTTTGAAATGTCAGAACCTAATATTGTGGAAGTCACTAGAATTTTTGAAGAATTGGAATTCAGACAATTGCTTTCCAATTTTCAGAAAACGTTTTCTGTTGAGGTTGCATCAGGAACTGGCAGTACAACTTTAGAAAACAAGCCTCAAGTTGACAAAAAACCAAGTTCTGCAGGAGCGGGACAATTCTCATTGTTTGAGGCCCAAGGCGACGGCACTACTGTTGTAAGTCCTCAAGGTTCTAGAGTGACAGCGGCGAGCAATTCTCATTTTTACCAAAGTATTGCTTCGGGAATGGCGACAAAGCTGTTCATTCAAAATTTGATGAAACAAAAAAGTGTCTGTTTTGATACCGAAACCACAAGCATCGACCCTATTGTTGCCGAATTGGTCGGCATCGCATTTTCTTGGGAAGCCGGAAAAGGATTCTACCTTCCATTTCCAGAAAATAGAGATGAAGCACAGGCGTTGATTGAACAACTACGTCCATTTTTTGAAGATGAAAACATTCAGAAGATTGGGCAAAACTTGAAATACGACATCAAAGTCCTTCATAAGTATAATGTTAAAGTCCAAGGGAAATTATTTGATACCATGTTGGCGCACTATCTCATCAATCCAGATATGCGACATAATATGGATGTGTTGGCAGAAACCTATTTGAACTACACGCCTATTTCCATTGAGGAATTGATTGGCAAAAAAGGTAAAGGGCAACTTAACATGCGTGATGTTCCTTTGGAAAAACAAACCGAATATGCCGTTGAAGATGCCGATATTACATTACAGCTTAAAGAGCATTTTGAAACCGAACTGGGCGAAGCCAATACACAAAAGCTGTTTGATGAAATAGAAGTTCCATTGTTGCGAGTTTTGGCCGATATGGAGTTGGAAGGCATCAATCTGGATGAAGATTTTTTGAAATCCCTTTCAGGCCAATTGGAAAGCGATATTAAAACATTGGAAACCAATATTTACAAAGAAGCTGGCGAAGAATTTAACATTGCTTCACCCAAACAGTTGGGCGAAGTTTTATTTGATAGACTGAAGTTGGTCGACAAACCAAAGAAAACTAAAACAGGGCAATACGCAACTTCAGAAGATATTTTAAGCTATTTGGCAAAAGACCATGACATCATTCAACATATTTTGGATTATCGTGGTCTGGCAAAACTAAAAAGCACTTATGTAGATGCCTTACCAACACAGGTTGAACCATCTACAGGAAGAGTGCATACCGATTATATACAAACCATTGCTGCCACAGGCCGTTTGGCAAGTAACAATCCGAATCTTCAAAATATTCCAATTCGTACTGAACGAGGTCGGCAAGTACGTAAAGCTTTTATTCCTCGTGATGAAAATTACACCTTATTATCTGCCGATTATTCCCAAATAGAATTGCGCATCATTGCCGCATTAAGTGAAGAAGAAACAATGATAAACGCTTTTAAAAATGGCGAGGACATTCACGCTTCAACCGCTTCAAAAGTATTTAATGTTCCAATTGAAGAAGTAACCAGAGAACAAAGAAGCAATGCCAAGACTGTTAACTTCGGAATCATTTATGGAGTTTCGGCATTTGGCTTAAGTAACCAAACTGATTTATCTCGTGGGGAAGCCAAGGAATTGATTGACACCTATTATGCAACCTATCCAAAACTGCGCAACTTTATCAGCGAACAGGTTGATTTTGCTCGTGAACATGGCTATGTACAAACTGTTTTAGGTCGTCGTCGTTATCTCAATGACATCAATTCCAGAAATGCAGTGGTGAGAAGTGCTGCCGAACGAAATGCCGTGAATGCGCCCATACAGGGAAGTGCTGCGGATATCATCAAAATTGCGATGATTAACATTCATGACAAACTTGAAAAAGGCAATTTCAAAACCAAAATGCTGCTTCAAGTGCATGATGAGTTGGTATTTGATGTCTATAAACCAGAATTGGAAGCTATCAAAAAACTGGTGAAAACTGAAATGGAATCCGCGTACACCTTATCAGTGCCTTTGGATGTGGATTTGGGCGTTGGGAATGATTGGCTGGAGGCACATTAAAGTATTTTTGTAATTAATTGTTTTATTTCGTTCATAGAAAGATCGGAGTCATTTTCTTCATAATCTAAAATATTTTCATTATTTAAAACATACTCTATAAATCTATATTCAATATTCTTTTCGGAGACCTTCATCAATAAAAAGTCATCATTTGTATATGAATTTCTAGATAGTTGAAGAACATTATTAGGTAGAAAAGAAAAAACGAATTCTTGATATTGGTTATTACTAAAATGAATTGAACTAATCTTTTTATTAATTAAATCTTGAGTCGCTAAATGTTCTATTGTTCGTTGATAGCCTTCTAAACTTCCCTCTTTAACGGATTTATTAACAACACCAAGAAGATAAGATTCCTTATATTTCATATCAAAAACCCTATGAAATAATTTTGGATGAAATTCATGCAATATGATGAAGTATAGAACCAAAATTGTTTCAAAATAATTACCTTCATTATCTATGTAAATGTTAGGAAGGCGAATTCTAGAATTATTCTCTTTAATACTTCTGAAGATTTGAAACTTATTAAGAACTTTTTTTATTCTTCTCGGATTAGTAATTTTTAAAACTTTAAAAAAACTGGAAATATTTAAATTTAATTTTCCTTTTAAGGAAGAAACTTCAACATTATTGAAATATAGATTAACCAATTTTAATAAATCATCATATTCAGGCATTGTAAAAGATATATCAAAAATCTTCTCCAAATACTCATTCGCCTTTACAACCTTTCCATACTTTGTTTTTACTGCTTCATTAACTGCCTTTTTATCAATCCCGCAGAAGAATATTGTTTTTTCTCCATAAGTAAAAAAGAGTTTTAGGGCAGAAAGCAGGTTCAGCACATTTTCTGGTTCGCATCTATCCAAATCGTCAACAAAGACAATGTTAAAATTTTTCTTTTTGGATTTTGTGTTGTTGTCTTCCCATTTTCTAAATTCTATCTTGAACTTTTCTTTAAGCTGAAGAAATGTCTCTTCTGGTACTTCTTCCAAAGTTTCAACGAGCTTACTCCCATCAATACTCAATCCTGGCACAGAAATACGTATTGACTTTGAAAACCCTTTAAATAGTTTTGCAGCAACTTCCAGAATTTCTCCAAAAGCCTCATCTGTAGAATCTTGGCTTTTTTTCACTAAATATTCCAACAAAGACAGCGACAAGTTAGAATCACTTTCAAATTCCCAAGCCTCAAAGAAGAATGTATTAAAGCTCACTTTAAGTTCTTTTTGAAGATATTTCATCAAGGTGCTTTTGCCACTTCCCCATTCTCCATAAAGACAAAACATCTTAATGTCTTTAAATTCATCTTTATTACTTTCCAGAAATGTTTTAATTATTTGACCCTTATCTATAATTCCTAAATAATCATTTTCTGAATTTAAGTCTTCAATAGGAAGATTGTTGAGTAGTTTTGACATAAAAAAGTATTTAGATAAAAATAAGAAAAACAGTAAGATAAAATTTAATACATACTATTTGGTAATGACATAGATTATCGTAAATTTGCAAACTCTTTTTGAGAGAGGAATGTTTAATTAGTAAATTTAATAAGTGTGGATACATTAAGCTACAAAACGATTTCAGCTAACAAAGCTACCGCAGACAAGCAGTGGGTTTTGGTAGATGCTGAAGGTCAAAGTCTAGGGCGTCTTGCTTCTAAAGTTGCAAAACTTTTGAGAGGTAAGCACAAGCCAAGCTTCACACCACATGTTGATTGCGGCGATAACGTCATTGTTATCAATTCTGAAAAAGTCAACTTAACTGGAAACAAGTGGAATGACAAAACGTACATTCGTCACACAGGCTATCCAGGTGGTCAAAGAAGTTTATCTGCTACCGAAATGTTTGGAAAAGATCCAGCAAGGTTAGTGGAAAAATCAGTAAAAGGAATGCTCCCTAAAAACAAATTAGGTGCAGAGCTATTCCGTAACCTAAACGTTGTTGTAGGTTCAGAGCACACTCATGCAGCTCAAAAACCGAAAACAATTAATTTAAACGAATTCAATTAATGGAAGTAATTCACAAAATTGGCCGTAGAAAAACGGCTGTTGCTCGCGCGTATGTTGCCAAAGGAAAAGGGAACATCACAATTAATAAAAAAGACATGGCGACTTATTTTCCTACTGCTACCTTGCAGTACAAAATAAATCAACCTTTGGTCATGACTAACAATGAAGGCAACTTTGATATTACAGTCAATGTATATGGAGGTGGTATTACTGGTCAAGCAGAAGCAATCCGTTTAGCAATCTCTCGCGCTATGTGCGATGTGAGCGAAGAAAACAGAGGCATCTTAAAACCAGAAGGCTTGTTAACAAGAGACCAAAGAATGGTAGAACGTAAGAAATTCGGACAGAAGAAAGCTCGTAAGAAATTCCAGTTCTCTAAACGTTAATACCTTTACCATCCCGATAATTATCGGGACGATTGGAAGTATCCTCAAAGCATATTTCCAATCAAGTTTTTTTATTGAAAAACAAATTTTAAACCAGTTTTTAGTTTAGCATCTAAATGGTGAAGGCGAGCGCAAGCAACCACTTCATCATTGCTAATTCAACAGAACGTAAACTATCAAAAAATGAAAGTAGAAGTAAAAGAATTATTGGACGCAGGTGTACACTTCGGACACTTGACCAGAAAGTGGGATCCAAACATGGCTCCTTACATTTATATGGAGCGTAATGGTATCCATATCATCAATCTTTACAAAACAGCTGCCAAAATTGAAGAAACATCTCAAGCACTTCACAAAATTGCAGCATCTGGAAAGAAAATCCTTTTTGTAGCCACAAAAAAACAAGCCAAAGACATCGTTGCTGAAAAAGCAGGTGCTGTGAGCATGCCTTACATCACAGAAAGATGGCCAGGCGGAATGTTGACCAACTTTGTAACCATCAGAAAAGCTGTAAAGAAAATGGCTATGATTGATAAAATGAAGAAAGATGGTACATTCAACACATTGTCTAAAAAAGAACGTCTTCAAGTAGACCGTTTGAGAGCTAAATTAGAGAAAAATTTAGGTTCTATTTCTGATATGACGCGTTTGCCAGGAGCTTTGTTTGTTGTGGACATCAAACGTGAGCACATCGCCATCAAAGAAGCACAGAAATTAAACATTCCAATCTTTGCAATGGTGGATACCAATTCTGACCCACGTGAAGTTGACTACGTGATTCCTGCAAATGACGATGCTTCAAAATCAATTGAAAAAGTACTATCAATTGTCACTTCAGCAGTAGCAGAAGGTCTATCTGAACGTAAATCTGATAAATCTGACAAAGAAGAGGGTGATGATGAAAACGAAGTAAAAGCACCAAAAAAATCGACAGCAAAAAAAGCAGTAGCAGTAGCTGACGAAGAAGAATAAATAACAATTACACAACACATATAAGTCGTTTAATTCTTTTCTTCGCAGAAATAAATTGAACGACTTTTTTAAATTTAATAACTATATGGAATCTACAGTAAAAATAACAGCCGCAGAGGTAAACAAATTAAGACAAGCTACAGGAGCCGGAATGATGGACTGTAAAAAAGCTTTGGTGGAAGCTGAAGGTGATTTTGACAAAGCAATTGATGTTTTGCGTAAAAAAGGCCAAAAAGTTGCTGAAAAAAGAGCTGACAGAGAATCGTCTGAAGGAGCTGCTGTTGCAAAAATAAACAATGACAATACTGTTGGTATTGCAATCGTATTGGGTTGCGAAACTGATTTTGTTGGTAAAAACGATTCTTTTATTGCATTGGCAAATGATATTGCTGATATTGCCATTAACTGCAACTCAAAAGAGGAACTATTGGCAGCCGATTTTGGAGGCATGACCGTTGCTGACAAATTGGTGGAACAAACTGGCGTTATTGGCGAAAAAATAGATTTGAACGCTTTCGAAAGATTGGAAGCACCTTACGTAGGTTCTTATGTTCACATCAACAAGATTGCTGCTATCGTTGGTTTCTCTGCAAAAGTTGACAACGTAGAAGAATTAGCAAAAGATGTTGCCATGCAAATTGCATCTATGGGAGCAACTACTTTGTCTTACAAAGATTTTGACCCAGCATTCATCGCATCCGAGACTGAAGCAAGAATCGCTGTGATTGAAAAAGACAATGAAGAATTAGCACGTTTGGGTAAAACACTTAAAAATGTACCACAGTACATTTCTATGGCTCAATTGACACCTGAAGTATTGGCTAAAGCTGAAGAAGCTGCAAAAGCTGAATTGAAAGCTGAAGGAAAACCAGAGCAAATTTGGGACAGAATCCTTCCAGGTAAGATGGAGCGTTTCATTTCTGATAACACCACTTTGGACCAAGAAAAATGTTTGTTGGACCAAACCTTCATCAAAGATGAAAAAATGAATGTTGCAAAATACGTTGCATCTTATGGCGATGTCAAAGTAACAGACTTTAAACGTGTGTCTTTGGGATAATCTCATTTCATGATAATTTTAAAAGCCTTTCATTTATTTGGAAGGCTTTTTTTATAAAACAAATGCAAAAAAAATTATGTAGTTTTGCTAAACTTTTTGAAACAGATGAAATACAAAAGAATCCTCCTAAAACTATCCGGTGAAGCACTTATGGGCGAACGCCAATATGGCATTGACCCGCAGCGTTTGGCAGAATATGCACAAGACATTAAAACCATCACCGAAAAAGGAGTGGAAGTAGCTATTGTGATTGGAGGGGGAAATATTTTTAGAGGAGTGGCTGGTGCAAGTAACGGCATGGACCGAGTACAAGGTGACCACATGGGAATGTTGGCAACCGTCATCAACGGCTTGGCTTTGCAAAGTGCGCTTGAAGATGCTGGGGTTCCCACTCGTTTACAATCTGCAGTTCATATTAACCAAGTGGCAGAACCTTTTATTCGTAGAAGAGCGATGCGTCATTTGGAAAAAGGTCGCGTGGTGATTTTTGGTGGAGGTACAGGAAATCCTTATTTCACAACCGATTCTGCAGCCGTATTGAGAGCGATTGAAATTGAAGCAGATGTGATTTTAAAAGGCACTCGAGTGGATGGAATTTATAATACCGACCCTGAAAAAGATACTACTGCCATAAAATTTGATCATATTTCATTTGATGATGTGATTCGTAAAGGTCTAAAGGTTATGGACACGACAGCTTTCACGTTGAGCCAAGAAAACGAATTGCCAATTATCGTTTTCGATATGAACAAAAAAGGGAATCTTCTGAAAGTGGTTTCTGGAGAAAAAATAGGAACAAAAGTTAATTTATAGGTTTGTTTGGCTTGTTTATTGAAAGCCAAAAATGCAAATTAAAAAGTTTTTAAAATGAACGAAGAGATTCAATTTATACTGGACACTGCAAAGGAAGCAATGGATGCTGCCATTAAGCATCTCGAAAAGCAATTTGTAAATATTAGAGCTGGTAAAGCTAGTCCTGCCATGTTGGGAAGTGTGATGGTCAACTATTATGGTTCTCAGACACCTTTAAACCAAGTTTCCAATGTGAATACACCTGATGGACGAACCATAACCATTCAACCTTGGGAAAAAAATATGCTTCAGGAAATTGAAAAAGGTATCCAGATTGCAAATCTTGGGTTTAATCCCATGAACAATGGCGATACCATCATTATCAATGTACCGCCTTTGACAGAAGAGCGTCGTCGTGATTTGGCTAAACAAGCGAAAGCTGAAGCTGAAGATGCAAAAATAGGCATTCGAAGTGCCAGAAAAGATGCCAACACTGACATCAAAAAGCTGGAGGATGTTTCCGAAGACCTTCAAAAAAACGCAGAAATAGATGTGCAACAAATGACTGACAAATTCGTTAGTAAAGTTGACCATATTTTAGAGATCAAAGAAAAAGAAATCATGACCGTGTAAATATCGAGCGACGATTGGGTCGCTTTTTTTTATGCTTCAATCATTTCATTATACATTTTTATGCAAAAATACTGCGGGCTACTATTCTTTATGTTATTATCATGGTCTGCAGTGGCACAGGTTCCCACTACGAAAGATACCATAACAGTTGTGGAGCAAGATTCCATCCGCCAAAGCAAATTTTTAAAACAAATTGGCAACGGTTTTTTTCCAACCAAATACATTGATATTGACCTTCGCTATTTGATAAAATTTAACCAGTATGAAGGTATAAGAACAGGAGTCGGTGGACAGACCAATGAAAATCTATCCGACAGGTATCGAATGAATGGTTATGTGGTCTATGGATTTAAAGATCACAATTTCAAATACAGTATCGGTGGAGGATTTAGAATTTCCAAAGAAAATCAAACATGGATCAATCTATCGTATACAGATGACCTACAAGAAACAGGCAGTTCCAATTTTTTGACCGACAAACGTTTTTTTTCATTCTTTGAACCACGGTTGTTGAACATTGATTTGTTTCATCATCATATCACCAAGACGATATCACTTGAACATCAAATAACACCATATTTACTTTCAGAAACTCAATTGGCGAGAAGCAACAATACTACAACCTACGCTTATACCTATGTTGTAGACGGAAAAGAATATGAAGAATTCCGTTTGAGTACAGCCAAAATTGCATTGCAGTGGAATCCTTTTAACACCTTTGAAACACTTGATGATGTATCTGTTGAAACTGAAGGCTATCCAAATTTCACCTTACAGCTAACCAAAAGTTTTAAAGATGTATTGAACAGTGATTTCAATTTCTTCAAAACAGATTTCAGAACAATTTATAAGAAAAATTTCTTTGGTGAATCTTCTACTGAAACCACTTTGACCGGTGGCATCTCAACAGGCAAAACGCCATTGACACACCTTTATCATGCATATCCCAATAATATTCGAAAGGAAACTATTCTACAACGTTTTTCAGTAGCAGGCATCAACAGTTTTGAAACCATGTATTTTAATGAATTTTTTTCAGACCGGTTTGCGACGCTTCAAATAAAACATTTTATAAAACCATTTGAAATCACTGAAAAATACCATCCGCAACTAGTGCTTATTTCCAGAATGGCAATCGGTAGCATGCATCATATAGAACGTCATCAAAACATTGAATTTGGAACTCTGCGTAAAGGCTATTCGGAAGCCGGATTTGAAATCAATAAACTGCTGTTTGGTTTTGGATTGAGTTTTGCCTATCGCTATGGAGCCTACCATTTGCCAAAATTTGAAGACAATATAGCCGTTAAGTTTACCTTCAACATCTCGCTGTAGACCAAATAATATCCAACAATTAGGGTTCAGTTACTTCCCTTTTTTCTACCTTTGTTGTCGCTTTAAGAATGTATGCTTAAATTATTTACAAAAAGTTTTTGGGAAGTCGTCGCAAGACTCATTTTGCGCAACAGAATAGGCATACTCGTCGCTATAGTTCTTGTCACTATATTCTTTAGTTATCAATGGAAAAACATGCGCTTCACCTACACCGAAGCCAATTTACTTCCGGATGACAATGAAGTCAATCTCACTTATAACGAATTTCTTAAAATCTTTGGTGAGGAAGGAAATCTCATTGTACTTGGCATCAAGGACTCCACACTCTTTACGGTTGAAAAACTCAATGCCTGGAACAAACTTGCCGAAAGTTTTAAAAAATATCCTGAAGTCGATGCAGTTCTGTCGATAAAAGATTTGCAAAAACTAGTAAAGAATACTGAAAAGGAAACCTTTGAATTGGAACCTTTCATCAAGGATTCCATCCATTCACAAGAACAGATTAAAGTTTTGCAGCAGGAGTTGTTTGAACAATATCCTTTTTACGATAATTTTTTGTTCAATAAAGAAACCAAGACCATCCGAACAGCCATTTATCTCAAAAAAGAGATTGTCAACACGCCTAAACGAAAGGATTTTGTGCTCAACGACCTAGAACCACTAATTATAAAGTTTGAAGATACACAGAAGATGGATGTTCGGGTTTCAGGAATGCCATATATTCGAACCTTGAATGCGCAAATCATCGTCGATGAAATTCCTTGGTTCATTGGCGCGGCACTCTTTATGACGTCTTTCATTTTCTTCCTGTTTTTTAGATCGTTTAGAGCAACATTCATTTCACTTATTGTCGTTTGTTTTGGTGTCATGTGGACTTTTGGAATTATTGGACTGCTCAATTACGAAATTACGGTGCTGACAGCATTGATACCACCATTGATTATTGTCATCGGAATCCCGAATTGTATTTTTCTCATCAATAAATATCAGCATGAGGTAAAATCACATGGCAATAAAGCAAAATCATTGCAACGCGTCGTAACAAAAATTGGAAATGCCACCTTAATGACCAATTTAACAACGGCTTCTGGTTTTGCAACTTTTATTCTTACCGAAAGTACACTGCTTAAGGAATTTGGTATTGTCGCATCGTTAAGTATTGTTGGGATTTTTATGCTATGCCTCCTCATCATTCCTATCATTTACAGTTTTATGCCCTATCCTAAAGAACGTCATTTAGAACACTTAAATAGACGCTGGATTGGTGGTTTTGTAAAATGGATTGAACGGATGGTAAAAGAACATCGAATTGCCATTTATTTTTCTGCCGTGGCTTTATTGGCAATTAGTATTATAGGAATTTTTCAGATACGTATATCTGGCAGTTTAATAGAAGACATGCCTAAAAAAACGGAATTTTTTGGTGACATTCGATTTTTTGAACAGGAATTTAGCGGTATCATGCCTCTAGAGTTCATGATTGATACCAAGCGTAAAAAAGGAGTAATGAAGTTAAGCACCTTAAAACGCATGGAGGAGCTTGAAGAAGTGATTGAAGAAACCCATGAATTGTCAAGACCAATATCTATAGTAAGCCTTGTGAAATATTCCAAACAAGCCTATTACAACGGAAATCCTGATTATTATCAATTGCCTACAAGTCAGGAAAACAGCTTCATTTTAGCCTATGCCAAAAATTCTTCCACCGAAGCCAATTTGCTTCAAAATTTTGTGGATAGCACTGGGCAATATGCACGCATTACCACCTTCATGAAAGACATTGGGACGGACAAAATGGAGCGCATCGAAGAAAATATCCAAAACAAAATCAATAAAGTCTTTCCTGCAGATAGATACAGTGTCATTATGACCGGAAAAGCGTTGGTATTTCAAAAAGGAACGACTTACTTGGTCAAAAATTTGGCTATTTCATTATCTCTAGCAATTTTTCTAATTGCTTTATTTATGGCATTTATGTTTCGTTCCTTTCGAATGATTCTAGTGTCACTGATTCCAAATATTCTTCCACTCATCATCACTGCTGGATTGATGGGCTATTTGGGCGTTCCCATAAAACCTTCAACAATCTTGGTCTTTAGCATTGCGTTTGGAATATCGGTGGATGATACCATTCACTTTTTGGCAAAATATCGACAAGAACTGCAATCCAACAATTGGAAAATCAGGAAATCCGTTTATGCTGCATTAAGGGAAACTGGCGTCAGTATGTTTTATACCTCTATTGTTTTGTTCTTTGGGTTTTCGGTTTTTACCATATCAAGTTTTGGAGGAACGGTTGCCTTGGGCGCATTGGTTTCCATGACTTTGTTATTTGCAATGCTATCCAATCTCTTATTGCTGCCTTCACTCCTATTGTCTTTAGAAAGAAGCATCGCCAACAAAGAAGTATTAAAAGAGCCTTCCATCAATATCATTCCTGATGAAGATGAAGAGGAAAATTCAAATAATTAAATTCAAAATACAAATTGTTAAACTTTTGAATTTGAATTTTGACAATTGAAACCCTTATCTTTGCACTCTTAAATTCATAAAAATGACATCAAAAACCATTGCTACGTTATTAAAGACCGAAGCAAAATCCCAAGATATAGAACTTAAAGGTTGGGTCCGGACGTTTAGGGCCAATCGATTCATTGCCTTGAATGATGGTTCTACGTTGCAAAACATACAATGTGTTGTAGATTTTGAAAAAACTGATGAAGCCATTTTGAAACGCATAACCACTGGTGCGGCATTGCATATCAAAGGTCAACTAATCGAAAGTCAAGGAAAAGGCCAAACCGTAGAGGTAGTGGTAAGCTGCATAACCATCCTTGGAGATTCTGACCCAGAAACATATCCCATTCAGCCTAAAAAACATTCTTTTGAATTTTTGCGTGAAAATGCACATTTGCGCACACGTACCAACACCTTCAGTGCTGTGATGCGGTTGCGTTCAACCTTATCCTTCGCCATCCATAAATATTTTAATGACAACGGGTTTTACTACATGCACACCCCAATTATTACGGGAAGTGATGCCGAAGGTGCTGGGGAAATGTTCAGGGTGAGCAATCTTGATGCAAAAAATCCGCCTTTAAATGAGGATGGTTCAGTAAACTATAAAGACGATTTCTTCGGAAAGGAAACCAATTTAACCGTTTCCGGGCAATTGGAAGCTGAAACCTATGCCATGTCATTGGGCAAAGTGTACACATTTGGTCCAACCTTTAGGGCTGAAAATTCAAATACGTCTCGCCACTTAGCAGAATTCTGGATGATTGAGCCTGAAGTAGCCTTTATGGATTTGGCTGGCAATATGGATTTGGCAGAAGATTTTATGAAGTCTGTTTTGAAATATGTCTTGGCCAATAATCGTGAAGATTTGGAATTTTTGGAGCAACGTTTATTGGACGAAGAAAAAACAAAACCACAAGCTGAACGTTCCGAAATGAGCTTGATTGAAAAAATCAATTTTGTGGTCGATAATAATTTCAAACGTGTCAGCTACACCGAGGCCATTGAGATTTTGCGTGACTCCAAACCCAACAAAAAGAAACAATTCAAATACCTCATCGACCAATGGGGCGCCGATTTGCAAAGCGAGCATGAACGCTTTTTGGTTGAAAAGCATTTCAAATGCCCAGTGATTTTGTTTGATTATCCAGCCAATATAAAAGCGTTCTACATGCGCTTGAATGAAGATGGAAAAACAGTTCGAGCCATGGATATTCTCTTTCCGGGTATCGGTGAGATGGTGGGTGGCTCCCAACGTGAAGAACGTTTGGAAGTACTAAAAGAAAAAATGAAAGCTCTAGATATCGACGAAGAAGAATTATGGTGGTATCTCGATTTGAGAAAATATGGAACCGCCGTGCATTCGGGCTTCGGTCTTGGCTTTGAACGTCTTGTGATGTTCACTACAGGAATGAGCAATATCCGCGACGTGATTCCGTATCCGAGAACACCTCAAAACGCCGAATTCTAATACAATTCAAACTCTAAATATTTCACAAAACAATCTATATTTACATCTTATATAGTTTGTTTTTTTTATTTTTAAAGTAATTCAAATTTAATCGATGCTCAAACAGTATTTACAGTTCAAATTATCACAAAAGCTGTCGCCGCAACAGATTCAGTTGATGAAACTGATTCAGTTGCCAACGCAAGCTTTTGAACAACGTTTGAAGCAAGAAATGGAGGAAAACCCGGCCCTAGAAGGTGGCAAGGAAGAAGCCGAAGACTATGAAGACAAATTTGACGAATTTGATAACTCTGACGATTCTTATGATGATACCGAAACCATCGGTGAAGACATCAATGTGGATGAATACTTGAGTGATGATGACATCCCTGACTATCGTACACAAACCAATAATTACAGTGCCGATGACGACGACAAGGACATCCCTTTTGCAGCCGGAACGTCATTTACACAATATTTGACTAATCAATTGAACACTTTCCGTCTTTCGGATGATGAACGCGATATTGCTGAATTTTTAGTGGGTAGTGTGGACGAAAGTGGTTACATACGGCGTTCATTGACAGACATTGCCGATGATTTGGCCTTTACCCAAAATGTGTATACGGATGAGAAAAGCATTGAAAAAGTCTTGCACATCGTCCATCAATTGGACCCAGCAGGTGTTGGTGCACGAGACCTTCAAGAATGTTTGAGCATTCAATTACACAGAAAAGAAAAAAATCCGGATGTGGAACTGGCCATTGATATCATCGACAATGCCTTTGAGCAATTCACAAAAAAACACTACAAAAAACTCATTCAAAAGTTCGACATTACCGAAATCCAACTTAAGGATGCGATTGATGAAATAGAACATTTGAATCCAAAACCTGGCGGCTCCTATTCTGGCAATAACCGCATTGTGGAGCATATTGTTCCCGACTTTGCCATTAAGATTGTCGATGGCGAATTGGAATTGACATTAAACGGACGTAATGCCCCAGAACTCCATGTATCTCGTGAGTACACAGACATGATGAAAGGCTATAAAGAAGCCAAGGACAAATCAAAATCACAAAAAGATGCTGTCCTCTTCATCAAACAAAAACTCGACGCGGCCAAATGGTTCATCGAAGCCATCAAACAACGTCAACAGACCTTGTTTATTACCATGAGTGCCATTATGCATTATCAAAAAGACTATTTTTTGACAGGTGATGAAACCAAGCTTCGTCCTATGATTCTAAAAGACATCGCCGATGAAATCGAAATGGATGTTTCCACCGTATCGCGTGTGGCCAACAGTAAATATGTCGATACGCCTTATGGCACCAAACTAATAAAGGATTTCTTTTCAGAATCCATGACCAACGACCAAGGTGAAGAAGTGTCCACCCGTGAAATCAAAAAGATTTTGGAGATTACAATTGCAGACGAAAACAAACGAAAGCCAATGACTGATGATAAGTTGGCAGAAATCCTATTGGAAAAAGGGTATCCAATTGCCAGACGAACCGTTGCAAAATATAGGGAACAGTTAGATATCCCTGTGGCTAGACTCCGTAAGAAGATATGAAAAACCATATCCTTAAGAGCATTTCCTTCATTTTCCATCCTGTTATCATGCCACTATTGGGTGTACTATTTTATTTTTCCAAAACACCGCGTTTCATTCCAGAACCTGTTATGAAAGCGAAAATTTTTTCGATTACCATTTTAACGCTTATTCTTCCAATTTTAATCTTTTACCTGCTAAAAACCGTAAAAGCAGTTAAATCGGTCTACCTAGAAACAGTCAATGAACGCATCCTTCCACTCGTTATAAACTGTGCCATTATAGCACTTATCATATACAGAGTGTTGCCTTCCAATGAAATTGAAGAGCTCTATTTTTTCTTTTTGGGCATTCTTTGTTCTACTCTGGCGTGTTTGATATTGGCCATTTTAAAGTTCAAAGCAAGTATTCATATGATAGCTGGTGCTGGTTTTTTTATGTTTGCAATAGCTTTGAGCATTCATTTTAAAATCAATATCAATGGAACCATTGCCTTAATGTGTATCATATTGGGAGCCATTGCAACCTCAAGGCTTCATTTAAAAGCTCATAGCAATATCGAATTGTTGATTGGTTTTTTTATCGGATTGATTCCACAGTTGATTGTGCTGAATTATTGGCTATAAGATGTAGAACATCAATCCTATTTTGATGCTCGTCATATCCACAGATGCACCATCTATCTTCGCAGACTTGTCAAAAATGGAATTCAGCCCATAATAGATATGTGCATTCCAGGTAGAATATCCAGCGCTTAAGGTCAGGCCATATCTAAATCCTGTAATATCAGATATGTTGGCGTTCTTTAGTTTTCCGATATCGCCATCAAATTTTGAGGAATTATAAAACACATATCCAAACTTCACCCCTGTATATATGCGCCAAAATTTATAGTCTTTGGCAGTTGAGGTGCGCCATCTAAACTCCAATGGCATCTCAACCAAATAGGTGGTAAACTTATTTTTACTGAACGAAATACTGTCCTCATCTATGATTGAGTAATTGTATTCACCATCTGGCTGTTCGGCTATCAACATATTTTGATTATACGAATTGGAAGATAATCCAAGTCCTATTCCAATGGCTACATTGCGTCGCTCATTGATGGGACAATCCCTGATGAACCCAAAATGGAATCCACTCGAAAAACCACGTTGTGATAGGTCTTTAGGACCTTTTGCCAAAAGATTATAGGTAATTGAAAAGTAAAATTGGTCTTCCCGATACTTATCGTCCACGACCGTAATGGAATCGTTTTGCGTTTGTATCGTATCGCGCACTGTTTGTGAAAAACAAGGCAAGGCAAAACTACAGAAGATGATAAGGACAACGGTTTGCTTCATAATACAAATATAAATGATTAATGGTTGAATATACATCCCCCTATCAACATATCCCACGACATTGACCCTTTTAGATTCTCAAAAGAACATTCTAGCACCACTAACTAACATTCTTGCTCCGACAACTCACAATCTTTCACCTCCAATTGACATTCTTGCTCCGACAACTAACATTCTTACTCCGGCAACTCACAATCTTTCACCTCCAATTGACATTCTTGCTCTCACAACTAACATTCTTGCTCCGGCAACTAACATTCTTGCTCCGCCAATTGACAATTTACCTCCGACAACTCACAATATCCTTCCGCCAAAGTCTAATGTCTAAAGTCTAAAATCTACAGTCTAACACCCATAAACAAAAAACCCTTTCCACGCAATGTGAAAAGGGTTTCTAAAGATATTATTTGATTTCCTTACCATCTTTATCAAAAAAATGGTATTCAAGATAAGTGTAAGCATCTCTGGGCTGTATTTTTACCCATTTTTTGTGTTCCAAAAACCATTTGGAACGTACCGATGGAAAACCTTTCGACAGAAAGGCCGCTATAAAAGGATGTGTGTTTAAAGTCACCTTCTTATAGTCTTTTTTGAAAATCCGCTCCAGGTCTTGGTTGATGCGTTCTATCACCTTAATCGGTGCTTCTATCTCATCACCAGTGCCATTCGGATTTTCTTCTTTGGTCTCAATATTTCGCTCCGGGCGAACGCGCTGTCTAGTAATCTGTACCAGGCCAAACTTGCTCGGAGGCAATATTTTGTGCTTCGCTTTGTCATCGCTCATTTCATTGCGCAGATGGTCAAAAAGCTTCTTGCGATTTCCAGCATTGGACATATCTATAAAATCTATCACAATGATGCCTCCCATATCGCGCAAGCGCAATTGTCGGGCAATCTCTGAGGCAGAAATCATATTCACTTCCAAAGCGGTGTCTTCTTGGTTTTTTTCTTTGTTGGAGCGGTTTCCACTGTTCACATCTATCACATGCAGGGCTTCGGTGTGTTCTATCACAATGTACGCTCCTTTTGCCATGGAGACTGTACGTCCAAACGAGGTCTTTATCTGACGCTCTATGCCATATTTTTCAAAAACTGGCACACCGTTATTGTGATGTTTTACAATAGATTCCTTTTTTGGTGCAATCTGGTGCACATAATCTTTTATTTGTCCATAAAGTGCTTCGTCATCCACAATGATATTTGAGAATGAATCATTGAAAATATCCCTCAATATAGAGGAAGCCTTGTTCATCTCACCCAATACCTTACTTGGATGGTGTGCTTTATGGATTTTTTTACACATTGCTGTCCATCGATTCAGCAAATTTTGCAAATCACTGTCCAATTCCGCTACTAGTTTTCCTTCAGCGACCGTGCGTACAATGACGCCAAACCCTTTTGGGGTAATGCTTTTGACCAATCGTTTCAAACGATCTTTTTCTTCTTTCGATTCAATCTTTTGAGAGATAGAAATTCTGTCAGAAAAAGGTACCAAAACAATATACCTTCCAGCAATTGAAAGTTCTGAGCTTAATCTCGGCCCTTTTGTGCTGATGGGTTCTTTTACAATCTGTACCAAGATAGATTGATTGGCTTTTAGCGCATTGGTCACACTGCCATGTTTATCAATATCTTTCTCGAACTGAAAGTTTTTCAATAGGAAATCGGTAGGTTTCCCTGTGCTTACACGTTTAATGAATTTTAAAAGGGAAGGAATTTGAGGCCCTAAATCGTGATAGTGCAAAAATGCATCTTTCTCATAGCCCACATTGACAAATGCGGCATTTAGTCCCGGAACAACCTTACGGATTTTGGCGATAAACACATCACCAACCGAAAAGTTGTTATCCTCTTCCTCTTTGTGCAATTCAATAAGTTTTCCATCTTTTAATAAGGCAAAATCAACAACATCTGAATTTGAACGAATAATCAATTCTTTATCCATAATGTTAATTTATTCTACTCCAATTTATCATTGGAACAGATGGTTAATACTTTTTTGACACAGGATTTTTTTTGAATCCGGTAAATCCATAACGCGGCATAGGTAGATGCCTTATGGTTGTGGATTTTATATCAAAGAACGTTACTTTAAAAATTGAAAAAGTAGTTAAAAAACTACTTTTTCGCATTTATTTCTTTTTGTGACGATTAGCGCGTCTACGTTTTTTGCGCTTATGCGTCGCTACCTTGTGCCTTTTTCTTTTTTTACCACTTGGCATAGATCAAGTTTTTTTAAATTAATGTTTC
>JAWKNA010000009.1:0-182399 GCA_041391925.1 Gelidibacter sp.
TTCGAGGCGAAGCACTTGCCAGTATTGCAGCCATTGCTCACGTGGAACTCAAAACCAAGCAGGAACAGGATGAATTGGGTACGCAAATTATCATTGAAGGTAGTGATATCACTACACAGGATGTGGTGGTGACTCCAAAAGGGACCTCAATTTCAGTTAAAAATTTATTTTTTAATATTCCTGCACGACGCAATTTTTTGAAATCAAATACAGTTGAGACCAGACACATTATAGACGAATTCCATCGGGTGGCGTTGACGCATCCTTCCATTTCTTTTTCGATGTACCATAATGGAAGCGAGGTGTTCCATCTTCCTATAAGCAACACACGACAACGTATTGTCAATATTTTTGGAGGAAAAACCAATGAGAAATTAGTGCCTGTTGAAGAAACAACTGAAGTTCTGAAAATATCAGGTTTTGTAGGCAAACCTGAATTCTCCAAGAAATCCAGAACTGAACAATTCTTTTTTGTCAATAACCGCTTCATTAAAAGTGCCTATCTCAACCATGCCATCAACGCAGCTTATGATGGGTTGCTTCGAGATGGGAATCACCCTGCTTATTTTCTTAATCTCACTGTAGATCCAAAATCCATAGATATCAATATCCATCCCACAAAGACTGAAATCAAATTTGATGACGAACATACGTTGTATGCTATCTTACGTTCCTCTGTCAAACATAGTTTGGGACAATTCAATATTGCACCTGTGCTTGATTTTGATTATGATTCCAATTTGGACACGCCCTATAATTTTAAGAATAAAAACGCATCAAACCCGACGGTTGAAGTCGATAGGAATTTCAATCCCTTTGCGGAGCAAAAAGGTGCTGGGAAACAAATTACTGCTTTCAAAAAGCAAACGCCCAATAACTGGGACAGTCTGTATGTAGGACTTGAATCCAAAGGCACACGTACGGAACACAATTTTAGCCAAGTGGAATTTGAAAGTGAAGAGCAACCACTTTCCATTTTCAAAAGTGACAAGTCTATTGATGAGGTTCAAAAAACCTATCAGCTTCATAATAAATATATCATCAGTACCGTAAAATCTGGAATGCTTTTGATTGACCAAAATAAAGCACATCAGCGAATATTATATGAAAGTTTGCTCAAGAGTATGACCATTAAGGAAGCGGTGAGCCAACAGTTGCTGTTTCCATTGCATTTGCATTTTTCATCCAATGAAATGACAATTTTAGAACAGTTGAAAGAGGATTTGGAAACTATGGGTTTTGTGTTTTCAAAATTCAGCAATGAGGAAATTGATGTAACAGGTGTTCCCATAAACGTTCCTGACAGTGAAGTTTCTATCATCTTAGAGCAATTGATTAGTGATGTGGAGCAGGAAGTTCCCCATAGTCATTTTAGTACCATGGATTTGTTGGCAAAATCGATGGCAAAAAGCTTGGCCATCAAAACAGGGCAATCCTTGAGCAATTTGGAACAGGAACATTTGGTGAATAGTTTGTTTGCTTGCAAAGAACCATCTGTATCACCAAACAATAGAGCCACTTTTGTCACCTTAAGTGTTGATGAATTGGACAAAAAATTTATGTAATTTAGATAAAAAATCAGCTATGAGAGGAATTAGTGATACCGTTAAGCATTTAATAATTATCAACGTCTTGATGTTTGTTGGGACAATGACCATTGCGAATGGTATGTTTTATGAATGGTTTGCACTCTATTTCCCAAAGAATGATTTATTTAAACCATGGCAATTCATTACACACATGTTCATGCATGGAGGAGCCAGTGTTGAAAATTTCAGCATTTTCCATATTGGGTTTAATATGTTTGCACTTTGGATGTTTGGAACACCAGTAGAACAAGTATTTGGAGCGAAGAAATTCATTCTTTTTTATCTGTTTTCAGGATTGGGTGCAGCATTTATTATGGTAGGGTTCTACTATTTCAAATATCTTCCAGCGGAAGGAGCACTTTTGGAATCCGGAATGTCTTTAAATGAAATCCATCAAATATTGAGCACCAATAAAGTAAGCGATACTGTTACGTCAGCGCAGCTCGTAGAATTGAAAAAAATGTTTGATATTTTCAATTCGTCCATGGTTGGAGCCTCTGGAGCCATTATGGGCGTTTTAGTGGCATTTGGTATGCTTTTTCCAGAATCTAAATTGATGTTGATTTTCTTGCCTATTCCTATCAAAGCCAAATATTTTATTCCTGGCATCATTGCTTTGGATTTGTTTTCAGCCATTACGGGACAATCCATATTCAGCCCGAGCAATACGGCGTTTGCGGCTCACGTTGGTGGTGCACTGACGGGATTTATCATGATGTGGTTTTGGAAAAAGAATGAAAAAGATAAATACCGTTGGAATTAAATGAGCTTTTTAAAAGACATACAATACCAAATTAAACGCCTAAATGTATTAGAAATCGTTATTGCCATCAATATTGTTGTATATGTTGTTGGGTTTTTAATGACTCGGGTTTTTGGCATTGGCGATAGTCTTTATTGGTTGGAATTGCCAAAGGATTTCTCTCTTTTCTTATATAAACCTTGGACCATCATTACCTATGGATTTACGCATTACCGCTTTTTCCATATTTTGTTCAATCTTTTGGTATTGTACTTTGTTTCCAGGATGTTATTGAATCTTTTCAGACCCAAAATGACATTGAGCATTTATTTTCTTGGGATTATTTTTGGAGGTCTGACATTTCTGCTCGTTTACAACGTGTTGCCAAGTACTTTTCTGAAGCCTGCTATTGCAGTTGTTGGCGCTTCCGCAGGTGTGAGGGCATTGTTGATTTTTTTGTGTGCGTACATGCCTCAAACAGAAGTTAGAATGGCGTTTTGGAATGTCAAGTTGATGTATTTGGGAATTGCAATGGTGATTGTTGATGTTATTGGACTTTTTGGTTCCAATCAAGGCGGAAATGTGGCTCACATGGGAGGAACTCTTGTAGGATATGTATATGCTGTCCAACTTCAAAAAGGGACTGATATCGGAAAAGGTTTTGAACGTTTGATGCAATGGATTGAAAATCTGTTCAAAACAGGAAAACGTTCACCATTAAAGACTGTCTACAAAGGAAAATCGAATACCGTTGCTGGCCATAATAAAAAGGAGTTTAACGAGTTTAATAAGCAAAAACAAATCGACTTGATTCTCGACAAAATCAGTAAAAGTGGATATGAAAGTTTGTCCAAAGAGGAAAAGGCATTTTTGTTTAAGGTCGGAAAAGAATAACTCATGAAGCAACTCAAACTATTTGATAAATTTATTTTTTTCTTCAATAGTATTGCAGCCATTCTTTTACTGTTTTCTTACATTTTGCCATATTTTGAACCCAAAAAGTTTGCTTTTCTTTCGGTGTTAAGCCTCACAGTTCCATTTCTCATTATTTTGAATATTCTCTTTGTGATCTATTGGCTGTTCAAAGTGAAAAAACAATTGTTGCTCTCCTTGATTATTCTGTTGATTGGCTATTCTTATTTGACGTCGCTTTATAAATTCACATCTTCAAAAAACCTGGACGATTCTGATGATATTTCTGTAATGAATTATAACGTTCGTCTGTTCAATGTTTTCAAATGGATTCCAGAAGAAGGTGTAGAACAAAAAATTGTGGATTTCATCAATGAGAAACAACCAGATATTTTGAGTATTCAAGAATACCGACGTGATGACAACCTCAAATTTGAGGGATATCAGAAGTTTGAGGAAATTTCTGGAGACAAAGTGAAAAATGGACAGGCTATTTTATCCAAATTTCCTATTGTGAATTCCGGTTCCATTGAATTTCCGGATAGTTATAACAATGCCATCTTTATTGATGTAGTCAAAGGAAAAGACACACTACGAATTTACAATGTGCATCTACAGTCCATGAAAATCGATGCCAATGCTGATGCACTGACCAAGGAAACGTCAGAGAATTTATTCAAACAGGTCAGCAAAACTTTTACAATGCAACAATTTCAAACAGAATTGTTCTTGCTACACAAGAAAGATTGTCATTATAAAATGATTATTTGTGGAGACTTCAACAACACAGCTTATTCCTACGTTTACAAAGAAATTAAAGGCAATCTGCAGGATGCGTTTGTCGAAGCAGGCAATGGATTTGGCAAAACCTATAATTTTAAATTTTTTCCTGTTAGAATCGATTTTATATTGGTCGATGAGGCTTTTGAGATCAATAGCTTTAAAACTTTTGATGTGCTTCTGTCTGACCATTACCCAATTATGAGTAGAGTGAAGCTGAAATAGTGTTCAGTTTCGGTTGCAGTATTCAATTGAATATTTTACATCATCATCATGCAATCTGCGATATCTGCAACAATGTGAATGCAAAGTCCCAACCCAATCAATCTCGTTCTTTTGAAAGCTAGCAGAAGCACATATATACAGATTGCATAGTAGGAGTGAAGTGGATGAAAATTGACACTGCATCGATTAGCATCAAATATTGGGTTGGCTAACAAATGGTCGAGGTCAATGAGCATTCCCAAAATCATGATTAGGTACGCTTTTTTCCAATTGGATTTGAAAAACAATAATGCAATTGCCAATGGAACTAATAAGTGTATGCCATAATGTATGGACGATTGTACCATTACCACGGAAGTTTTTGTGCTTCGAGATACATCAGAGCGTTGGGGCCTTCATTGAAGATTAAATCCATAATGCTCAAATTTGAAAAAAAACCATGTTTGTCATCAAACACCTGAACATAGTGATTGAAGTGAATTTCTTTCTCTTTTCGATTATTGGATAAATCTCTAAAATCGGTAAGGTTTGGGGGATTTTTTTCAAAGGTTTTAGTGACTTCAAACTCAAAAGGCAATTCCAAACAATCATATATCACGTCCATGCATTTAAAATTGAATTCTAAGAGGTATTCAAATTTCGAGGTGAACAAAGGTTTGAAATCATGCTCATAAAATTCAAAAAAAGGAGAACTGCTGTAAGCGGATTGTATTGATTTCCAATGTAAATCTTGCCAATTCTCATCATCTGAAATATGAATATCTTTATATAATTGTCTGTTTTTTTGGGAATAGATCACAGGAATGGTTAGCGGTAATTTTCCATTGGCATCATAAATATATGCACGATTTCTATAGGTTTGTTTTTGGTAATTGTCACAAACCTCAAATATGACCTTATCAGAATTTGCAATTGCAACAAATGTTGCAATGCTGGGCATATATGTTGGATGAAGTAGAATGTTCAATTGGGTTTATGGTTGTAATTTTACAGTTTTACCATGAACCTGTTTGTCAACAGGCAGAAAGATACATGTCAGGGACTTATTTTATGTTATGGAGTTTGAAACTTCTAAATTAAAGGTAAATTTCATCGATTCGCTTTTCGTTTTTTCCTCCATGCATTCAATCCAAATAGTAAGATACCAATGATGATTGAAGGAATCAGGTAAGATACAGGTTTACCGCTACCACCAACAGTCGTAAAGAATCGATCCCAACGCGGCTTTCCATTACTGTCCCAACTCATCCACACAAACACAGGTTTGCCAACAACATGGTCAAATGGCACGAATCCCCAATATCTAGAGTCCTGAGAGTTATGACGATTGTCACCCATCATCCAATAATAATCCTTAGAAAATGTATAGGATGTTGCGGGCTTGCCGTCAATGCTTATTTGGTTGCCATTGACCGACAGTTTGTGACCTTCATATTCTGTGATGGCACGTTTATACAGCGGCAACACTTCAGGTGTCAATTTAATAGTAGCACCAGCTTTCGGAATGTATAAAGGCCCAAAAAAATCATTATTCCAAGGATAAGCTGGATCTTTTGGGAATATTTGCCCATCTGCCTGACCCAATGAATCTTTTCTAACGGTTACACTGGCCACATTTGGATGATTTTTCAAACGGCTCATCGCCTCTTCTGTAGCTGCAAACACAAAATAGGTTTGCGATTGTTGATCATAACCAATGCCATCTGTAATGTCATACCGATTCAATAATGCGTAAACTTCCTCATTGGACGAAAACTGACCTTTGAAAGCAATGTCATAAGAAAATTGAATCCGTGCTCTGTCTGGCAACTGATTTTTCTTTCCGTTGATATAAACATACCCATCTTTTATGGACAACGAATCTCCAGGCAGACCAACGCAACGCTTCACATAATTGGTTTTTTTGTCAATCGGCTTATAATAATATTTATCAGTATGGTGCATATCCAACATGGTATCCACTGGCCAATTGAAAACAACAATATCATTGTGCTTAATTTTCTCAAATCCAGGAAGCCTCATGTATGGCAATTGTGGATAGGGCAAATAAGACTTAACCTTAGCTACAGGAATGGTATCATGCACCATAGGTGCAGCAATGGTCGTCATTGGAATTCTTGGACCATAATGGACTTTGCTTACAAAAAGAAAATCACCAACCAACAATGTTTTTTCAAGTGATGATGTAGGAATAGTAAAGGGTTGAATGAAATAGGTATGAACAATCGTAGCCGCTACAATTGCGAATAGAATGGAACTGATCCAATCTCCAGCGGCCGATTTTGGATGACGACTTCGGTCTTTAACATGGGCAACATCCAAAGCATAATTTATATAATAGATATATAGACCTAATGTTACAAGTGCTAAAATTGTATCAACAGAAGAATTTTTTCCAAAGCTTCGTGCTGTTTCCACCCAAACCACTGGGAACATAATCAAATTGACAATCGGCACAAACAGTAAAAGTGTCCACCACCAAGGTCTATTGATGATTTTCATCAAAATTACTGCATTATAAACTGGTACGAAGGCTTCCCATGCTTGTCTTCCCGCTTTAATATAGAGTTTCCAAGTGCCAAGTCCATGTATGACCTGAACAATCAGGAAAAAAATAAACCATTGAGTAAGTGTCATTGTTTGTTGTTTAGTTGTTTATGGTTAATTTATAAAATAGTTATAATTAAACCCAAGTCACAAATATATTGTAATTCGTAAACCGTAAATCAAAAATCATAAATAAGTTAACCTATGTTTAACACATCCTTCATCGTATACACACCTTTTTTTCCATAAATCCATTCAGCAGCCACAATAGCTCCAAGTGCAAACCCTTCCCGATTATGGGCAGTATGTTTAATCTGGATGCTATCTACATTGGAGAAATAATTGATTTCGTGAGTGCCAGGCACATTTTCAACTCGTTTTGCGGTAATTCCAATTTCATTTGTTTTAGGTTTGTCCAATGTCCATCCCCTGTAGCCTGAATTAGAAATGATGTCGTTTGCAAGCGTAATCGCTGTACCACTCGGTGCATCCAGTTTCTGGGTATGGTGGATTTCCTCAATGCTAATTTTGTATTGTGGCAAACCGTTCATCAGTTTGGATAGTGTTTTGTTCAACTCAAAGAAAATATTGACACCAAGGCTAAAGTTGGAAGCATATAAAAAAGTAGCATTTTTAGCCTTACATACGTTTACAATCTTGTCATAACCGTCCAACCAACCAGTGGTTCCAGAAATTACGGGAACTTGATTTGTAAAGCACTTGATAATATTGTCCATGGCAGACTGTGGTGTACTAAAATCAATGGCAACATCAACATCTGAAAGTGAAAAATCTTTATCTTGACTTGTGACCTTTAATACAATTTGATGACCTCTTTGCAATGCAATGCTTTCAATTGCTTTTCCCATTTTCCCATACCCAAGCAAAGCAATTTTCATGAGCTAAAATTTAAAGTTTAAGGTTAAGCCTAAATCTGTGACATTTTCTTTTTCATTGTATTGAAAATGTGGCTGCAGTGCCAAATTTTCATCCACGTTATATTGAAGCAAATGGGCGTCCACATTGGCATCAATGATGTTCAGTGCATAAATGCCAAAGGTGATGAGCAAAGAAAGCTCCTTGTTCTGTTTTAAGGTTTTTTGTGCTCTCCTCAGACCGTCATCGGTCACACGAGGGTAGAATTCATCATCGGTATAGCCAGCCAAGCGACGTTTGTAGGCATCACGATAACGGTCATATTGTTTGTCGTTTCGTTTATAAAAATAAATGCCAGCAGCAATACCTCCAACTGCTATCGGTATTTTCCAGTATTTTTTGTTGTAAGCTTGGCCCAAACCGGGTAAAATGGCGGAATAAAAAGCAGCTCTGGAAGGCGCCAAGATGTTGAGTGGTTCCCTAACGATGCTATCGGTCACTACCAATTCTTTGGGCAGTTCATCAGGAATGCTGTCATTTTTCACTTGAGAAAAAGAAAACACACTTATGAAACATATAAGAATGCTATAGATTATTTTATTTGGCACTTTTAACCAGTTTTTTGATACGATTGAAATCTTCTTCAGAATGAAAAGGTATCATAATACTTCCTTTACCATTCTTACTGACCTTAACGCTGATTTTATGTCCAAAGTATTCCGAAAATTCCTTAACCCCTTTTTTGATGTACTTAGGAAGCTCTTCTTTTTCTTCCGATTCTGTTTTTGAAGGAATGTTCACTTCACTTGTATGATGGTAATTTTTAACTAAAGATTCTGTGTCGCGGACCGATAATTGATTAGTGATGATTTTCTCATAAATATCCAACTGGCTGGTTTGGTCTTCAATATTGATGATGGCACGACCATGACCCATTGAAATAAAGCCATCTCGCATGCCAGTTTGAATGATAGGATCCAGTTTTAACAATCGAAGGTAATTGGCAATGGTTGAACGTTTTTTACCAACACGTTCGCTCATTTGCTCTTGTGTGAGGCTGATATCATCAATCAAACGCTGATAGGACAAGGCAATTTCAATTGGGTCTAAATCCTGGCGTTGGATGTTCTCAACTAAAGCCATCTCCAAGGATTCTTGGTCATTGGCAATCCGAATATAGGCTGGAATCGTTTGCAATCCAATCAATTTGGAAGCTCTAAAACGACGCTCTCCGGAAACCAATTGGTATTTATTAAAATCTAGCTTTCTCACTGTTATGGGTTGAATGACACCCAATTCCTTAATGGAAGATGCCAATTCGCGCAAGGTTTCTTCATTAAAGCTAGTTCGAGGCTGGAATGGATTGATTTCAATAGCATCCAATTCCAATTCTACAATATTGCCAATAACTTTATCGGCATTCTTGTCCTGTACCGATTTAATATCGTTCGATGGGTCTTTTAAAAGTGCCGATAGGCCTCTGCCAAGCGCTTGTTTTTGGGTTGCCTTCGCCATTAGTTCTCCTGTTTTTTGATAATTTCCTTTGCCAAATTTAGATAATTGGAGGCACCTTTACTGCTCACATCATAGTTGATGATGCTTTCACCATAACTGGGAGCTTCACTCAATCGTACATTTCGTTGAATGATGGTTTGGAAAACCATGTCACTGAAATGCTTCTGAACCTCTTCCACCACTTGATTGGACAGTCGTAAACGGGAATCGTACATAGTCAGGAGCATGCCCTCGATGTCGAGATTTGCGTTGTGGATGCGCTGCACACTTTTAATCGTATTGAGCAATTTACCCAATCCTTCCAAGGCAAAATATTCGCATTGTATGGGGATGATTACCGAATCAGCGGCTGTCAAAGCATTCAAGGTCAAAAGCCCCAATGATGGTGCACAATCAATAAGGATATAATCATAGGAAGCTTTTAAGTGTGAAATGGCGTTTTTGAGCATATATTCGCGCTCTTCTTTGTCCACCAATTCTATTTCAATGGCCACCAAATCTATATGTGCGGGAATGATATCTACATTGGGCGCTTTGGTTTTCACAATACATTCTTCAGCTGAAGCCGAGTGTTCAATCAATTGATAGGAGCCAACTTCAACATTTTCCACATCCACTCCCAAACCAGAAGAAGCGTTGGCTTGTGGATCGGCATCAATGAGCAGGATTTTTTTCTCTAAAACACCTAAGGAAGCAGCTAAATTAACCGAGGTAGTTGTTTTGCCTACACCTCCTTTTTGATTTGCAATTGCAATGATTTTACCCATTAATGATTCGGTTTTTTAAGACCGTAAAAATACGATTATTTGTCAGTTTAAAAAATGTTACTTGTTAACAAATGTTAGTAGTTTCATTTCTTTTTTCCTCTTTTCAGCAAGCATTTTTTTTAATTGAAAAAGACAGCTTTTTGTGTTGAGCTGTCTTTAAAAAAAATAATTTTACAATGTTTTTCCTAGTCACTACAATCGGTCTTTTTCCACGGTGTTGTAGAATTGTATCTAAGTTTGGTGGTATCCTTAAACATCGTTCCACCTTCATCCAAATCGCCAAAGCCTTCCACGATTTGATCTTTTTCAATTTTAAAGGCCACATCCCTTACGCTCTCAACTCCTTCAGACATAAAAGTGTATTTTCCGATGAGTTTATCATCATGCAAATTGCCAAAGAAGGTGCCTTCATTTTTATCTTTTTCGGCGTAGGCATAATACAAATTAGCAGTCACGGCATCACCTTCAATTTTGGTCACTTTCATTTTCACTTCACTACCATCTGCTTTATATTCATAACAGCCCAATTGCAAATTATCCACTGAATTTCTTTTCATATCAGGAATGTTTTCTTCCATATTGGGTTGCATAGTAGTGTCTTCTTCTTTTTTCTCATTGTTTTTACATCCTACCATTGCAGTAAGCAATAGTGTGAGTATCATTAATTTTTTCATAATATGTATTGTTTTTTTTTGTTATAATTTGTGAAAACGCATCATCGGGATGTCGTCAATCATCAAATTGAGTTTCCCATCAGAATCTACGCTAAAGCGATTTATTTTTTTCATCATAGCCAGAAATTGCTGTTCGCCTTCACCACAGTACATCATGGTAGAAGGTCCAGGATCGCCAAACGAAATTTGATCACCTTCTTTTGTATAGGTTGCCGAATATCCATTGCACCCTGCATTTCCTCTTACAAGTTTATCTATTTCATCAAAAGTGATTTCTGGTTTTTTATCAGGAAACAAACCTTCAAAAGCAATGCGTATTCCCGACATATATTCTAATTGCCATGTGTTGTCGTAGAGCACTCCGTTGTCTTTTTTTACAGGAAAGCTATCAGTGTTTTTGGTACTAGAACAAGCACAACATATAATCAATAAAAAAGTTGCTGACAGTAATTGGAAATTTTTCATAACGATGGTGGTTTATAATGAAACGATTTACTGTAAAATGAAATCCATTTAATGAAATTGTACCCTAAATTTAAGCAAAACTTGGCAACAATCCATACCGATTAACATAAGTTAAACATTCATTACTAATGGTTTTTTTATTTAAAGAACAATATAAAATCTTTAATAAAAGTAAATTAGAGACTAAGTGTATGCGTTAAAAAAATCTAAATATTTTCCTATTTTTTGTGCCATCTGCTATCTTTAACCTCATTCTAATTAATCAATTACAAAATCCATTATGAAACAAATCAACCAATTATCAAAAATTGTAGGTGCATTTGTGTTCTTTTTAGCCATCTCCTTTTCGGCAGAAGCACAAGTGACTAAAGGCGCAAGTGTAGAAGGAATTACTGAATATTCTCTCAACAATGGAATGAAAATATTATTATTTCCAGACAATTCCGCACAGACGATTACCGTAAATATTACCTACATGGTAGGTTCACGACTTGAGGGCTATGGCGAAAAAGGCATGGCGCATTTATTGGAACACATGGTATTTAAAGGCACGCCTAACCATCCAAACATTCCTGAAGAACTATCTTCCCATGGTGCACGCCCTAATGGAACTACTTGGTATGATAGAACCAACTATTTTGAAACGTTTAATGCCACAGATGAAAATCTTGATTGGGCTTTGGATTTGGAAGCCGACCGTATGGTCAACTCCTACATTGCCAAAAAGGATTTGGAATCTGAATTCTCAGTAGTTCGTAACGAATTTGAAAGTGGCGAAAATTCTCCATCGGGAGTATTGATGGAGAAAGTAATAAGTTCTGCATACCTATGGCACAATTACGGAAAATCAACCATTGGGAATCGGTCTGACATTGAACGTGTCCCAATTGAAAATCTACAGGCTTTTTACCATAAATACTACCGTCCAGAGAATGCCATTTTGATGGTAACGGGAAAGTTTGATACCGATAAAACATTGGCGTTGATTGAAACGAAGTTTGCGAATATTAAAAACCCAAATACGCCTTTGCGAGACATTCCAACCATAGAGCCAGCGCAAGATGGGGAAAAACGAGTCTCTTTAAGTAGGGTAGGAGACTTGCAGATAGTATCCGCTTTATACCACACACCAGCAGGTTCGCATGAAGACGCTGCCGCTTTGGCAATTGCTGAAGACATTTTGACCAATGAGCCAGCAGGACGTTTGTACAAAGCATTGGTAGATGGTAAAAAAGCTTCAGGCATTTGGTCATTTACGCCTTTTACAAAGGAACCATCTTTCATGTACATTAATGTAGACGTTCCTTCTGATAAATCATTGTTGGAAGCCGAAAGCACTTTATTGTCAACATTGGATGGCTTAGCTAAAAATCCTGTCACCGAAGAAGAGGTCGCACGTGCTAAAGCCAACATTGCAAAACAAATTGACCAAATTTTTAGAAACTCTTCCTATTTGGGCACTTACATGAGCGAGTTTATTGGAGCAGGCGATTGGCGATTGGCCTTTATCTTCAGAGATAGAATAGAAGGAATGACTGCTGCTAAAGTAAATGCAGCCATTCAACGCTATTTGATTAATACCAACAGAACCGTAGGAAATTTTGTTCCAAGCAAAACTCCCATTAGGGTTGAAATTGAACACACGGAAGGAATTGAGGATTTGGTAGCCAATTACAAAGGTAAAGAAGCTTTAAATGCAGGTGAAGTCTTCGACGTATCGTACGATAACATTCAAAAAACTCTTGAAACAGGAACTCTTGACAAGAGCAAAATTGAATATGGTTTCATAAAGAAAGATAATCGTGGAAAAACGGTACGGGTTAATTTCACGATGCGCAATGGCAATGTCGACCAACTCATGAACAAAGGTTTGGTTCCACGCTACACAGCACAAATGTTGAACAAAGGCACCAAAAACAACTCTAGACAAGATATAGAGGATAAGTTAAGTGCCTTAAAATCTTCAGTATTTTTTAATGGTAATCACGGTCGTATATTCGCTTATGTCAACAGTACTGAAGATGACCTGATGCCCACCTTGGCATTGATGACCGATATGTTGAAAAATCCCACCTTTGATGCTTCAGAACTTGAAAAACTGAAAACACAGGACTTAGCTTATCTCGAAGAAAGCAAAAACGAGCCGCAATCTGTGGTCTCTCGTCAAATAAGTTTATTGAATAATAACTATCCCAAAGGACATCCAAATTATACCATGACCTATGATGAAGAGGTGGCCGCCATCAAAGCCGTTACGGTAGATGCCATCAAAGCTTATTATAAAGATTTCTATGGTATCTCTGATAATGCCTCGGTTATAGCCATAGGTAATATGGATGAAGCAAGCTTAAAAGCATATTTTGAAAAAGAATATGGAAGTTTTAAAAACAATAAACCCTATACTGAAATTTCAAATCCATACAAGGCTAGCAAACCAGCAAACGAGCAAATCTTGACACCAGACAAAAAAAATGCATTCACCTTGGGAATTCTTTCTTTTGAAGCAAGCCAAGATGACGACGATTATGCAGCACTACAGGTAGCTGGTGAAATTTTTGGCGGCGGCTTTTTGAACTCTCGTATTGCAACACGTTTGCGTCAACAAGATGGTGTCAGCTATGGCGCCGGAGGCAATGTAGGTGTCGATGGCGACCCGAAAGACAAAAATTCATCCATGTATGTATATGCTATTTATAATCCTGAAAATGCTGGCAAAGTACAACAAGGATTTAGGGAAGAAATTGCACGATTTATAAAAGATGGCATTACTGAAGATGAGTTGAACAACGCAGTGAAGGGTTGGGTACAGGAGCAAAATGTATCTCGTGCCAAAGACAACGAATTGGCGGGCACCATAGGAAACAATATGTACTATGACAGAGACATGAACTTCCAAAAAAAGATAGAGGAAAAAGTAAAGTCATTATCCGTGGATGATGTCAACAAGGCCATCAAAACCTATTTTAAGGATTTTGATAAATGGACTGTAGTCAATGGTGGAGATTTTGAAAATCCAGAAATCAAAAACAAAGAAGAGAAAGTCGATTAGGTTAGTTCTTTCCAAACTATGAACAAAAACCCATCAGATATCTCTAGATGGGTTTTTTGTTCTGGATGAAACTTAACTGGATATGATTATGTTTAACCGTTTGTTCTTCTGAAATATGACTTTGCTTGATAAGCAATTGGAAATCCAATGCAAATAATAAGAATAGCTAAAGCGACTAATGCTTTGTGAAGGACAAAATCGCCTTGTTTGATAAGGCTCAAAGGCACAATGACGCGAGTAGTCACTATCCAAGCGGTCAGCGCAATCAGGATACTGTTCAATAGCACACTTTTCCTTAGAAAATCTATTTTGGGATATAGCCAAAAGAAACAAATGGTGCATGAAAAGACAATAAAATAATGTACCAATAGTCCTACAATCATGGTGCCAATACCACCAGAAAAGGTCGAACTTCCATAAATGCCACTTGCTATGTACTGCAAAACAGTGGACGGCATGACGTTATTTACAAAATAGCTCTGAATGAATGCAGCCGAAATATCCAAAGTTCCAGCAATGAGAGTGGTGATGAGAATGCTTTTTTTCATGTGTCTTCTTGAGTGATTAAAGAATTCTAATTTACATATTCTTATCTGTATTCTTTCATTTTGTTTCCTCTTCTTTATGATTTCCAGAAATAGAGGTCATCAACAACTTCAACATTTCGGAGGGCTTAAAATTCAAATCTTTTAAGTTGGAAAACAAACGCTCCAATGCAAGAAAAGTGATGAATGATTGCAAAACAGCTCTGTCCATCAGAGGGCTGGAATACAAGCTGTGCTCTTGGAACGTAAAGAAATTAAAAATGAGCAAATACAGAAAATATGAAAAGTAAATGACAAACTTAATGGTGTGTTCCGACAGGAAATATTCAGTCAATCTATTAAATTCAAAACGATTTGAAATATATCTGCTGTATAACTTTATTGGAGAAAACATATAAGTCAACCGTTTCATCTGTTTGTTCAATAAGGTTGCCGTGATGACGCTAACAGTGACAATAAGGTAGATGTGTGTGGTAATTTTTAAATCCAATAAGCCAGTAAATCTATCCACTAGATAGAACAAAATGGGAATGATGGAGGAGAAAAAAAGATATACTATAAGGTTTACCTGCAATACAAAATAGGGCATGGCCACTTTCATAAACTCTATAAAAATGGTATAGGGCAGAATCAAAAACCGATGGACTTTTTTAAACAGTCTATTTTTTGAATAGTTGCCAACAATATAGAAGGCAGCACAAAGTAGAATATATCCCAAAATATACCATACACCTTTGGAAACATCTAAAACTGTATCCACAAGATAAACAATTCCTATTGCGAGCACCAAAATAATGATTCCTGACGCCATAATCAGTATTAAAGAAAACAGTTCTTTATTTAGATGTTTCATTTCCTGATAGGAGGTTTAAAATCATTGATTATCAAAGATATTATGTTTGTTTGTTGAAAACATCTCTAAAAACAAAAATTCCAACAAAAACACCATAAAAAAGCAACAACCCATCAAGTTGCCTCAATGGGTTGTCTTATAGGACGCATGGTCAGCATAATGTTACGGATTGTGATTAATCCACACGTCTTTTCGTAATACCTGATCCAAATTAGGCTTTGGTATTATTTTTTTTAAATGGTTTCACTCTAGGATGACCTTTGTGTTATGAGCGGTAAACACACTTTTTTTGATTACAATCAGCTATAACCATAGCCAATAAATGCTATAATTTTAAACACAAAGCGGTAATAAAAAGAGAAGGGTAGAATGGGATGCCTAAAGTAAGAATTATCCACAAGATTACCAAAATATATTTTATATCAATATGAGAATTTATGTGTTAAATATTTTCTTCTATTTAAAAGAATGCCTAAAGAGCTATTGTTTGCCAATTTTCAGAATAGGGGTCATGGACCGAGATTGCAATTTCCAGTTCTCACCCTCTTTGATAAACACACTCATATATCTAAAATCGTTGGGGATAGGTCGCTTCATAATGGTGCCTTCCATTTTTAAAACGCCAATGACAATACCAACATTTTGCTTCACAATGATTGTATCCGTGGTCACTTTGAGGTCGGTAAGGATGACGTTTTTAACGCCTTTGGTAGCTTGTTCTTTTGTTTCCAGATGTCCAATGGCCGAAACAAGCATAAAATCATCACTGGCAGTTAGCTCGAATAATTCTGTGTTGTTATCAAGTGCATAATTCTTGAAAAGAGTGGTATTGAGTCTGGTGAGTTCTTCATCCGGCGAGATTGGTTCTTGTTCCTGCTGTGCAAAGACGGATATCGAAATAAAAAATAAACATACAAACGTTTTCATAGGTGTGGTTTTTAAATGGTAAAACATAAACAATTAACCATTAAGTTGCAAAAATTACTAATGTCGTGAAAATTAGGCGTAAATGCAATAAAGCGGAAGTAGGATTAAATTTCCTAATATGGCTGTATGTCGATTTTAAAAAGTTTTGCGAGTGAGTTAATGTTTATTAGGATGTCATTTTAAACGCTCTAATACGCCCTTGCGTTTCACGATGTTCTTATAATCCCATTGGATGATTCGCGACTTTTGAAGCCATTGCTGTAATTTGGTTGAGTCTATTTCACTCGGAGATGTGTAAAATAGGGAGGCATCTTTAAATTTTGGACCTCTAATATTTAAATCGTCTTCTCCAAAATCTGCACCACTCCAAAACATTAATCTTATGCCTGCCTTTTGTTTACTGTAACCTACGATAGGGTTACCATTAAGAAACCAAACAGGGTGTCCGTGCCATATTTTATGCTCCGCTTCAGGAAGTTCATTGCAGATTTTACTGTATAAAAGGTCGCAAATGAGCTTATCATCTGAGAATAATAACTCATGGTAAGCTTGAATATCTGGGTTCATATTATTAACTTAAAAAAATCAATCAATCAAAATCTCCAAAATCTGTATAGCGGCATCACTGATTTTGGTGCCAGGCCCAAAGACCGCTACTGCTCCGGCATCAAAGAGATATTGGTAATCCTGTTTAGGAATCACACCACCGACAATCACCATAATGTCATCACGGCCATAGTTTTTGAGCTCTTCAATGACTTGTGGTACCAAGGTTTTATGCCCAGCGGCCAATGAGGAAACACCTAAAATATGCACATCATTTTCTACAGCTTGCTTTGCAGCTTCTTTTGGGGTTTGGAACAATGGCCCAATATCGACGTCAAAACCAACGTCAGCATAACCCGTAGCTACGACTTTCGCACCTCTATCGTGGCCATCCTGTCCCATTTTGGCTATCATGATGCGTGGGCGACGACCTTCTTGCTCGGCAAATTTATCAGCTAAGTCTCTTGCTTTTTGAAACGATGTGTCGTCCTTTATCTCTTTACTATACACGCCTGAAAAGGATTTGATTTGTGCTTTATAACGTCCGAAGGCTGCTTCAAGCGCATCGCTGATTTCACCCAATGTGGCGCGTTCTCTTGCAGCTTCTACTGCTAAAGCTAATAAATTTCCATCGCCTGTGCGAGCAACTTCGGTTAATTTTGATAAGGTTGCATTGACTTGTTGGTTATTTCTATGGGATTTGATGCGATTCAATCGTTCAATCTGAGAATTTCTGACACTTTGGTTATCCACCTCAAGCGTCGAAATAGGGTCTTCTTGTGCCAATCGGTAGTTGTTGACACCCACAATAATATCTTGCCCAGAATCAATACGAGCCTGTTTCCGTGCTGCCGCTTCCTCAATACGAAGTTTAGGAATGCCAGCTTCAATGGCTTTGGTCATACCACCCAATTCTTCCACTTCTTCAATTAATCCCCAAGCTTTCTGGGCAATATCATGAGTGAGTTTTTCTACATAATAACTGCCAGCCCATGGGTCGACGGTTTTAGTGATATAGGTTTCTTCTTGCAAAAAAAGTTGAGTATTACGTGCAATTCTGGCTGAAAAATCAGTTGGCAACGCAATGGCTTCATCCAAGGCATTGGTATGTAAACTTTGAGTGCCACCAAAAGCAGCAGCAGCGGCTTCAATTGTAGTACGAGCCACATTATTAAAAGGATCTTGCTCAGTTAAGCTCCATCCACTTGTTTGACAATGGGTTCTCAAGGAAAGTGATTTATCATCCTTTGGATTGAATTGTTTGACCAGTTTTGCCCACAACATACGTGCTGCTCGCATCTTTGCGATTTCCATAAAGTGATTCATCCCAATGGCCCAAAAGAATGACAATCGTGGCGCAAAGGTATCAATGTCCATGCCTGCTGCTAGTCCTTTGCGTATATATTCCAAACCATCTGCCAAGGTGTAAGCCAATTCGATATCGCAAGTGGCTCCAGCTTCCTGCATATGGTAACCAGAAATACTGATACTGTTGAATTTTGGCATGTATTTGCTCGTGTATTCAAAAATATCTGAGATAATCTTCATGGATGGTGTAGGAGGGTAAATGTAAGTATTGCGTACCATAAATTCTTTCAAAATATCATTCTGAATGGTTCCTGCCAATTGGTAAGGTTTTACACCCTGTTCTTCTGCTGCAACAATATAAAACGCCATAATTGGTAGCACTGCACCATTCATGGTCATGGACACACTCATTTCGCCCAATGGAATTTGGTCAAATAAAATCTTCATATCCTCAACACTGTCTATTGCTACACCTGCTTTTCCAACATCACCAACAACACGTTCGTGGTCGGAATCATAGCCTCGGTGTGTTGCCAAATCAAAAGCAACCGACAGCCCTTTTTGTCCAGCAGCCAAGTTGCGTCTGTAAAAAGCGTTGCTTTCCTCAGCAGTTGAAAACCCTGCATATTGTCGAATGGTCCATGGTCTTCGCACATACATTGTGGAATAAGGACCTCTTAAGTTGGGTGCAATGCCAGCGATAAAGTTGAGGTGATTGATGTCTTTGAGATCCTCTTTGCTGTAGGTGGACTGGATATCGATGCCTTCAGCAGTATTGAAAATTTCAGGCTTTAAGCTTTTGGCTTTAACCTTTAGGTTTTTTAAAGTGATATTTTGGAGGTTTTTTCTACTCATTTTCAGATTTTAATCGTCGTTGCTCCATCAATTCAGCCAACCGCTTTTCTATAATTGGTTCAATCAATGTTTTCACTGGATTGGTTTTTACAAATGGATAGAGTTCCAATTCATCTTTCATTTTATCTAGCTTGTTGGGATGCTTATTGGTTCCCAATAGGATTGTCTCACCTTTCTCAAACTGTTCTTGCTCCTTGGCGGCATTTTCTTTAATCTTTTTTTGAATGATGCCTTCTTTCAGTTGGTGTAAAAAGCCACCGTTCGCTTCTATATCTTTGAACAGTGCCAATGCCTTTTCGGCTAATTGCTCTGTAAGACTTTCAATATAATAAGCACCATCGGATGGATTGTTTACTTTGTCGAAATAGCTTTCATGTTTTAAAACCAACAATTGATTACGAGCAATACGTTCGCCGAATTCATTGTCTTTATGGTAGATGGCATCATAAGGCAAGTTACAGATGGTGTTGGCGCCTCCCAAAACTGCACTCATACATTCCGTGGTTGTTCGTAGCATATTTGTATTGTAGTCGTAGAGTGTTTTGTTACGCTTTGTAGGAACGACCACGACATGACATTCTGTATTGAAGCCATACTCGGATGCCAATGTATTCCACAGATGTCTTAAGGCGCGGAGTTTTGCAATTTCAAAGAAATAATTTGTGCCCACAGAAATATTGAAAGTAACTTGGAATGATTGCTTTGTTTCATCTGAAATAACAGAGTCAAAATGGTTTAGGTATTCATTGGCGTGCGACAGGGCATAGGCCAATTGCTGTACCATTGATGCACCAGCATTTTGATATAATGAAAGGTTCACACTGAATGAATTGGTGTCTTTGACAATGTTTTCAAAATCAACGTGGTCGTCTTTGAGATTTGTAAACCAATTACCTGACTTGGCAAGGTTTCCAATAATATCAGTTTGTATATGAATGTTTTCTTTGGAAGGAAAAAAGTTGAACTGTCTCACAAATTCAACAGACAAAAATTGGCACTCAAAATAGATAATGGTATTCATCAAATTGATGTTCACCAATAAGTCCTTGATAACAATATCTTCGGAAGTTAGAATAAATTTTATGCTCTCTGCGCCCCGCTCGATGGCATCCAGCGCTTTTTCATTGGATTTCTCCACATTGGCAACAAATATGGTCTGACAAATCTTCCACTCTGTAGCTTTGCTTGTGGAGATGTTAGGAAACGATTCAAACTCATCGGCATGGTAAAAAGGTTTGACGTTGATGCCTTCGTTGGTTTTCCAAACGAGGGTATCGTTATAGTCGGCACCTTTTAAATCCATCTGGATTAATTGCTTCCACTGTTTTGAAGACACTTCTGGAAATTCATTAAATAAAGGTTTATTCATCCTCTTTTTCATTTTTTATGCTATCCTCATATTCGATAATATAAATATCCTCATTTTCCTTTTTCATGTAATATTTTTCACGTGCCAGGCGTTCGAGGCCTTCATCATTGCTCAATTCTTTTATGTCTTTGTTGTCTTTTTCTATTTCCTTTTTATAATATTCTTTTTCATCTTCAAGGGCATTTTTATCTGCATTCAATTCCCGATGGATGAGCCAAGAATTGGCATCAAAGAACAACATCCAGATTACAAACACTGCAAAGATGAGAACATACAGGTTCTTGAACGGCTTAAGATATTTTGAATTCATGTTCATGTCAAACCAAGCGTTGGTTGATGATAGTTCTTACAATATCAACAGCCACAGTGTTGTATTTATTGTTGGGAATGATGATGTCTGCAAACTCCTTGGTTGGCTCAATGAATTGTTGATGCATGGGCTTCAACGTGTTTTGGTAACGTTGCAAAACTTCATCAATATCTCGCCCACGTTCGGTAATGTCGCGCTTGAGTCGTCTTATCAATCGCTCATCACTATCGGCATGCACAAAGATTTTGATGTCAAAAAGGTCGCGCAGCTCTGGATGCGTTAATATAAGAATCCCTTCTACAATCATCACTTTGCGTGGATGTGTGAGGATGGTATCACCAGTTCTATTATGCTTTATAAAGGAATAAACGGGTTGTTGAATGTCTTTACCTTCACGTAAATCTTTTAGATGCTGTTCGAGCAATTCAAAATCTATGGAACGTGGATGATCAAAATTGATTTTGACACGTTCTTCATAACTCAAATGCGAGGTGTCCTTGTAATAGGAATCTTGGGAGATGACACCTACTTCGCCATCTGGCAATTCATTCAATATTTGATTGACCACTGTGGTCTTTCCACAACCTGTTCCACCAGCAATTCCTATGATGAGCATAAATTTTCTTTAGATATTGTGGCAAATTTAACCAATTATAAAAGAATTTTAAGGCTGAATTTTTGAAACTTCATCGACAGTAAACATTTTGGAGTTCTTATTGCTCCATGAATTGGTAACATAGTTTAGGACGTCCGTAACTTCTTCATCAGTCAATCCCAATGGCGCCATGGCAGTATTGTAATTTTGGCCGTTCACGGTTATTTTTCCAGACATACCGAATTTGACAGCTTGGATACTTTCTTTGCGCATGTTCATTAAATAGTCAGAACCATCCAAAGGTGGAAATGCTTTTGGCACACCATTGCCTTCCGGTAAATGACATTGCATGCAGAAATCTTCATAAACAATGGCACCTCGTTCAATGCTTTTTTGCAGTTCTGGGTTTTGTTTGTAATTGGTATCGTTACAGGATGACAAAGTCCATAGTAAAATGATGAATGGTAACATAAGGTTTTTCATTTCTTTTTTGGCAGCAATTTTACAATCCCAAGGTTTTCAATGCCCACATAGATGTAACCATCTGGTCCTTGGTGAACAGTTCTCACACGACCCAAACCATCCAAAAGGCGTTCTTCTTTTACAACTTTGCCATTTTTGAGCACACATTTATCAAGATATTCAAACTTTAAGGAGCCTACTAATAAATCCCCTTTCCAGCCCGGATAGTTGTCACTGTCTATAAACGCCATACCGCTTGGTGCAATGGATGGATCCCAATAATGAAGCGGCTGTTCCATGCCTTCCTTTTCTGTTATGTCAGTGAATTTGGTGCCACTGTAATTGATGCCATAACTTATCACAGGCCAACCATAATTGGCTCCAGCCTTAATAATGTTAATTTCGTCACCACCACGAGGTCCGTGTTCATGTTCCCAAACTTCACCATTAAACGGATTTAAAACCAAACCTTGAGGATTCCGATGACCATAACAATAGATGGCTTTCTTTGCATTTGGTACGTTTACAAAAGGGTTGTCTGATGGTATGGTTCCATCGTCATTCAATCGATATATTTTTCCATTGTCACGGGTAATATCTTGTGGGTTGATGTCTCTTTCCCCTCGTTCGCCTGCACTAAAAAAAAGATAACCATCGGTGTCAAACACGATACGAGAGCCAAAATGTTGACCTTTGGTGGTATTTGGTGTTGCTTTATAAAGTAATTGCTTTTCTATGAGTTTATTGTCTTTTAATTTGGCTCGCATTAATGCAGTATTACCACCTGTTCCGCCACCTTCTGAGGAGGCATACGTAAAATAAAGCCATCCATTTTCTTTATAATCGGGATGCAATGCAAGGTCTAATAAACCACCTTGCCCACGATTGTAAACTTCAGGAACTCCTTCTACAATGATTTTTTTACCATCCTTAAAATGAATCATTGTGCCATCCTTTTCATTAATCAGCATGGAATTGTCTGGAAGAAACACAAATCCCCAAGGAATTTTTAGTTCTGGTACAACGAGTTCGTAATTATGATTTGTATTGACAGGGTTTTTATCTTGAGCGCAGGAAATCAAATTGAAAAGAGTCAGTGTGATAAGAAATGGGAATTTTACATTCATAAAAAAGTGTTTGGTCTTTAAATTTAAAAAAAAATAATATTACATTTTCAATAAAAGACATATATTTGCACCTCGATTTTTAGGCTTATAAGCCTGAGATAATCATTCGGGGTGTAGCGTAGCCCGGTTATCGCGCCGCGTTTGGGACGCGGAGGTCGCAGGTTCGAATCCTGCCACCCCGACACTATGAAGCTGGACAAACATGTTCAGCTTTTTTTGTGTCTAGAGATAACTTCATTTAAATTACGTTAAGTTTTTCTTAATTCATCCCTTTTAAATGCTCATATCCTTGGCGTTCGCTTCATAAATCATAGTTTTGCAAAGTAATTATAAAAATAAAAGACAAATTATGAGTCAAGTAAAAGAAAATGACACAGTGAAAGTACATTACACAGGAAAACTAACCGACGGTCGCGTTTTTGACAGTTCGCTTCAACGAGAGCCTCTCGAAGTGACCATTGGAAAAGGTATGCTGATTCCTGGTTTTGAAAATGCACTCATTGATATGAAAGTGAATGAAAAAAAAACTGTTGAGATTGTAAAAGAAGAAGCTTATGGTGATATTCAAAAGGAATTGTTCCATGAGGTGAAAAATGAACAATTGCCACCAGATGTAAAACCAGAAATTGGAATGGGCTTGGCATCAAAAGGAAAAGACGGAAGAGAACACCAATTTAGGGTGGTTGATGTAAGGGATGACCATATAGTGATTGATGGAAACCATCCATTGGCAGGGCAGAATTTAGTCTTTGATTTAGAACTTGTAGAGATTAAATAATAATACAATTATGATTAAAAAGAATCCGAACATTTGTTCGGATTCTTTTTTTTATTCTATTCGCTTGTAGTTTTCAGAATAAATACGGTTGCCGTTTTCATCTATTTCTATCTGGCTGAACCTATTTTGTTCCAGAAGTAGTTCATAAATAAATTCCTTGCGCTCTTGGATGATTTTGCTCATCATTTTAGAGCCGTAATCCAATACTTCTATTAAGTTCTCATCTTCCACTCGATAATTTCCATAACCAAACCACTCCGTCGAATCAGAAGGAACTTGCTTGCTCCACATAACTTTTGTGGGTGTGTATATCTTTACTTGACGATAACCTTCCCTTGTCTTGAATGAATCGGCAACTTTGTTATCGACATAATTATAAAAACTTGTCAATTCCCAAGCACCTTCCAAAGTCATAGCTTTTTTTTCAGCCTCCATTGTGGTGTTATTAGATTTTTTATTTGAATCACTATTGCAAGAAAGAAGAAAAACAAAAATAATCAGACTAAAAAGTGAGGATTTCATAAGATTAAGTTTAAGGTAGAAGTTTGTTTACACCTAATTTACAAAAAATTCACGACATGCTTTCCGATGTGTTAACTAATTAAAACCATTTAAAATATAAACCCGAAGCAATGACTCCCAAAATGAGAAGTAGTAATACAATGACAATAAAAGCAGTTGTGGTGAGTGTTTTGGTGTCTTTTTGAAAAATATACTTCCTGGTTTTTTGATTTTCTTCTTTGATAAATGGCATAAGTTTGTGGTATTATAGTTATTTTTTGATAAAGACAGTTTTTTTATTGATGAATTCATGGATACCTTCTTTTGAAAGCTCTCGGCCATAACCTGAGGCTTTGGTACCACCAAATGGCAGTCGCGCATCCGATTTAACTAGTTCATTGATGAAAAATGCACCATCAGGAATGTCATCTATATATTCTTGGGCTTTTTTGATATTTTCAGTGAATACCATGGTGCCCAATCCGAATTTGGTATCTAAAGCCAATTCAAACGCTTCAGAAGTGTTATTCGCTTTGGTAATTGCTGCAATAGGGCCAAACGTTTCATCATCAAATACGGGCATTCCAGGTTTTACATTTTCAAGTATGGTAGGTTCAAAATAAGCTTTATCTTGAGTGTTGCCTACAATTAGTTTTGCCCCTTTTTTTATGGAATCATCCACTTGTTTTTTAAGTATATTGGCTAAATCCTCTCTTGCCAATGTGCCGATAGTTGTTGCATCCTTTGTTGGGTCACCAAACTTTAAAGACTTGGTTTTGGTTTTGAAACGCTTCATAAAATCATCATAAATGCCCTTTGTCACAATAAAGCGTTTGGCGGCAATGCAGCTCTGACCTGTATTTTGCATACGAGCATTGAAAATAGTTTCAAAATAGGTCTCAAGATTTGCATCGTCCAAAACAATGCAGGCATTGTTTCCGCCCAACTCTAGCACGCATTTTTTTAGGTTTTTTCCAGCTAATTCTGCAATGGTCCTTCCTGCTTTTTCGCTTCCAGTAAGAGAGACAGCTTTGACAATGTCATTACTAAGTATATTTTCGATTTGATCATGATTGACTAGAATTGTTTGGAAGCAGCCTTTTGGATACCCAGCCTTTTCAAAAAGTTTTTCAATCAGCAAAGAGCATCCTGCCACATTTGAAGCATGCTTTAAAATAACCGTATTACCAGCAGTCATTGTTGGTATGGCAAAGCGCATTACTTGCCAAAAGGGGTAATTCCATGGCATGACGCCCAAAATGCACCCTAACGGGTCATAACTGATGAAACTCTCAAAAGCATCTGTTTCAATAAGTTCATCGGCAAGAAAATCTTCAGCATTGGCGGCATAAAAATCACATAGTATTGCACATTTTTCAATCTCAGCAATACTTTGTGCAATGGGTTTGCCCATTTCCAGTGTCATTTGGTTGGCGTAATCCATTTTGTCATCATCAAGAATCTGAGCAACATTTTCCAAGAGACGGCAACGTTCCTTGATAGATATTTTTTTCCATTTTTTAAAGCGTTCGTCAGCCATTTTCAATATTGAATTGACTTCGGTTTTGGTATGCAAGACATATTCATTTATAGTGGAATTATTATAAGGATTTATTGTTTTTATTTTTGACGACATCTTAATTTGTTTAAATGTTAAATTCGTTTTAAAAGCTAACGTGATTTGGGTTTATCGAATTAAATTTACTATAATAATGTAGGCGCAATTAATTCAATCCACAAAATTTTTGACCTATATTGAATGTCATCAAAACAGTCAAAGTTTTAATCAATTGAGATAGTTGTTAGCTTCCATTACAGTTAATTTTGAAGATATATCTAACAGTTTAATTTAAAAATCATATAATCATGGGAAATAATAGTAGTAATACAATAATTGGAATTTTAGCAGGAACCGCAATTGGTGCCACTTTAGGAATTTTATTTGCTCCTGACAAGGGAATAAATACAAGACAGAGAATTTCTGATGAAGCACTTGCTGCTAGAGATAGAATTGCTGAAGGTGCCATTTCTGCTAAGGATACTATTGCCAATAAAGCAATCAATCTTAAAGATAGAGTGGTAGAAACTGTAACTGCCAAAAAATTGTCTCTTGAAGACCAAGTCGAACAAATCGTAAGTGATACCAGCCACAAAGCTGATGACGTCATCACAACCTTGGAAAAAAAACTAGCTGAGTTAAAAGCTAAAAACAAAAAATTCCAAAAAGCATAATCTTATTTCAATTTTATGGCAAATATTTTCGAATCTATAAATAACACCTCTGACAAGGCTGTAGATATTGGAGAGAAATATATAAATGATACTCAAGAATACTACAGGTTGAAAATTTTTCAGCAACTTACCGTTTCCATTAGTTTGGTGGCGAAGGTTTTGGTCATTGGAGGATTGTTATTTATAGGTTTGATTTTTTTGGCCGTTGCAGCAGCACTAGCCATTGGTGATTGGCTTGACAACGTCGCCTTGGGTTATGTCATAGTGTCTGGGGCTTTTCTGGTTATTTGTGCCATTGTATATTACAGTAGGTCATTCATTAATCATAAAGTGATAACAAAATTATCGCCTAAATTTTTTGATTCCTGAATATGAAAACGTACACTTCATTCAAAGAAATTGAGCATGATCTGAAACGGTTGAAACTTGAACGACAGATTGGTCTCGAACAACTAAAAAGTGTCAAAGGGGAATTGGCAGAGGATTTAAAACCAAAAAATTGGATCAGCACTGCTGTGAGTTTTGGTTGGAAATATGGCCTTTTTGTTTTGATGAAAAAGCTTTTCAAATAAAAATAATTACTGTCTAATCAGCATCTTCTTCTACAGTCGATACAATCTGTTTTTTGTATTCGTGAGGCGTAATATCATATTTTTCCTTGAATATCTTGGAAAAGTAGCTTCTACTGGTAAAACCTATTGTATAAACAATTTGCGAAATATTTAAATCAGAATTGTTCATAAGGTCCCTGGCTGCTTCAAGCCGTATGTGCCTAATATATTCTGTAACAGTTCGCGCATACAAAAATTTAAAACCTTCCTGAAGTTTGGCCTGTGAAAGTCCAGAATCTTTTGACAATTGATCTAGTGAATAGTTTATGGATGGGTCATCCAATATCTTTTTGGCATAACGACGTATAATCTTTAACTCGTCTTTCAAAAGCGAACTTGGCATAATGTCGCTAGTATGGTAACGATCGTGTCGTGCGATATGCATGGACAATAATTGATAGACTTCACCTTCCATTTGAAGAATTCGGGTCATGCCTTTTGTATCAATATTTCGAAGCTCTTTGACATGATCTTCCATTTTTAAATGAATAGGGCTGAAATAGGCAAACTCCTGGCCTCCATTTTCATCTAAAAAAACCTGATTCAACTTTTCATTTAGCTGCTCCACGTTGTTAAGGCGTTTCTTTAAAAACTCTTTTCTTGTGATACTTATGATATTGATTTATAAATGTTGCCCTTTTGGGAAAAAGGTGTTATGTGACACACTTTTTTTGGAAGCAAGAATGCCAGAGTGAAATTCACTGATTTGGTTAAACTCATCTTCATAACTGAACCTATGGTACATAGATCCTTTTGAGCAATATATGAAATGGATGGGATTGAATTTTTTTGTGTCAGACACAAACAACATGTCCTTAAAATAAATAAGGTTATGTTCAGTTAAGCTTACGCCCCAATCAAAGGTGATAAACCTTATACAGCCTTTAGCAATTTCATTATCAATGTCCAAGGTATATTCTCCAAACTGTTCACTGATGGTTCCTCCAATGTGCTGCTGTATCTGTCGCACAGTTTCTTCAATACTTTTGGCACTCAATTTAATTTCTTTCATAAAATCTCTAATATTAGACGACCATCACTATAAAATCCTGCAAAAGCCAGAGCAGACTAATCAAAAAAATAAATTATTTGGAAGTACTGATTGTTTAATCAAAAATAATACATGTTCAAACAATGGGCAATAGGTTTAAAAAGAATTTTGAGACAAACCTATCACATTATTTTCTTTAAAACACCAAAAATATCATTTCAGTCAATAATAGTTTGGATACAGTACATGCTTCCAAAAATATAGGGCTAGATTTGAAATATACAAAATCGAGTATTATTATACTCTTTATACACTGGTTGGTTAGTTAGTTAGCAAGAAAGACCTCAACACACTTCAAACGTTGAGGTCTTCTTTGTTTTAAACGTTTTTCTAAAATAAGCATCTATCTCATTAAATGGAAAACTACAATTGATATAAGTCAAAGTGTAATTCATATCAAAAGCAATCATCTTTTTTACTTTTTGGACAAGCAATCTCAATAGCCCTGTAAAATTTTTAAAAGCAGAAATTTAAACATTTACTTTTAAGAGAATCTATACAAATTGATATTGTGTTAAAGTTGTATTTTTTAATTGAATGGGTTATGAATTTCATCATATAAGATAAATGGAGCTGCTAAATATCACTTATTTAGATTAGACCTTATGCTATGTTTTACAAACTTTCAAATACAGCCGATCGTAAAGATATAGAGAAGGAATTCAACGTCAGTTTTGAATTTCCTCGTCTTTACAAAACTTCTCCAGTTATAAATGGATTGGAGGAAGTAACACTCCCAATCATTACGATGGAACACCCTAATCAGGTAAGCTACAGTATTTGGGGCTTGTTACCACAATCCTTGGAAGATAATTGGAAAGTGTTTCAGAACTTGACCAACACACTTAATATCAATGTGGAGCATTTAGATTTTAAGGATGCCTTATATTCCGAAGCCATGGACAAAAGGAGGTGCCTCATTATAACCACTGGTTTTTTTACTTCTGCTTTGTACAAAGGAAAAATGTATCCATATCATGTGTATCTCTCGGGACAAAAGCCGTTTGGCATCGCAGGTGTTTACAATCAGTTGGAAGATGGCTTTCTCACATGCTCTATTTTAATAAAAAAAACAAATGATTCGTTGAAAGAAATTCCAAATTTATTGGAATATAAGCCCGTCATCTTTGATGCAAGAGACCGTATGCATTGGCTTAACGAGAATTTTTCTTATGATGCTTTGAAAGATCTTGTCTCTTCTCACCAAACGCTTCAATATCATTCGCATCCTGTATCAAAAGAATACTACGACAACGATATACTCTACAACAAAATCATGAGAAGTAATGCGTTTAATGATTTTTTAAACACATCTGAATAAATTGAGGGTTTGAGTTAATTTCCTCCTTGATACAGTCAAGTACCAACATGTATAATTAACTATCTTTATAATAGTTAGAAATATTTACATATTTCAATTTATAAATATTAACTTAAAACTTTACTATTATGTTACGATGGACAATCACATTTATAATCATTGCAGTCATTGCGGCTATTTTGGGATTTGGTGGAATCGCTGGAGCAGCAGCTGGAATTGCTAAAATCATTTTTTTCATTTTTATAGTACTTTTCATATTGTCTCTATTGAGAGGCGGTTTTAAAAGATAATCATACATAACCAATAATTTAAAAACCAATATTATGAGAAAAATCATGTTAACATTTGCAATTCTGTTTACATTGGGAACTGCAATGACCACTTTTACAAGTTGTAGAGATACTAAATCTACTGGAGATAAGATAGAAGATGCCGCAGATGATGTAGGAGATGCGGTAGAAGATGCTGTAGATTAATAAGTTTTCAAAAAAGAAAAAGACCGTTAAGCTAACGGTCTTTTTTTTGATTAATACTGAAATTATAAATCATTCAAAGTGATTCTTGATATTCTATTTTTAAATATTTAAAACAATCCCACTACGGATTTAGTCACCATTGATTTTAAAATCTAGAGCTGCTATTTAATGAAATTTAAAATTTCAAATGTGTTTTTTCTCGTCAATACCTTTACTGTCTGGCTCTATGTATTTTATAAAATCCACTGGACCTTTGAGTTGTATGTATTTTTCTCCAATGATGGCTATGGGATAGGTAAGGACTATAGGCATTTTGTCAAGTATTTTTAACCAATCCTCTTCTTCCATGTTGGCATGTTCGTCATAATTCTGGGAAAAATCAGGATGTTCCTTGTTTATCAGTTTATCAACACTTACCCCAAGATGCCTTGCCAATTCTATCCATTGTGTCCCGGTAACTTTAGTTTGCGCAATATCAATTGCAAGAATTTTTTTGTCTGTGGACTGTATGTATCCCAGAGTCTGTTTTCCCAATGAATTTCCGGAATGGTAATATAATTTTATTTCGTTGTTGTTTGTTGATATCACACCCATTTGAATTTATAAATTAATGTTAGTTGGATAATTTTAAAATAAAAACACCCACTGAATTCTTAGTCTTAAATATATAAAAAAAACTGCATTCCAAGCATTACAAAATGGAATACTTCGATAATAACTTTTGATAACTTATCGCTACATTTTGAGTCAAAAAATTCTACTTTTGTATTAGAAAAATCACTACATAAGATGACAGATACAATAGAAAAAGTAAAATGTTTGATAATAGGTTCGGGACCTGCAGGTTATACAGCGGCCATCTATGCGGCAAGAGCAAATATGTTTCCGGTTTTATACCAAGGAACACAACCTGGAGGACAATTGACTACCACAAATGATGTTGAAAATTTCCCAGGCTATCCAGACGGCATTACTGGTCCAGAAATGATGATAGAACTTCAAAAGCAAGCCGAACGTTTCGGAACTGACGTACGTGATGGTTGGATTACTAAAGTCGATTTTTCTGGTGATGTTCATAAAGTTTGGGTCAACGAAACCAAAGAAATCCAATGTGACACTGTTATCATTTCCACAGGTGCATCTGCTAAGTATTTAGGCTTGCCTTCCGAGCAAAAATATTTACAGTTGGGTGGTGGAGTATCTGCTTGTGCTGTTTGTGACGGGTTTTTTTACAGAAACCAAGAAGTTGTGATTGTTGGAGCTGGAGATAGTGCTTGTGAAGAAGCTCATTATCTTTCCAAATTGTGCAAAAAAGTCACTATGTTGGTAAGACGTGATGAATTTAGGGCTTCTCAAATTATGCAAGCACGAGTAAAAAACACTCAAAATATCGAAATACTTTTTAATACCGATACTGAAGAAGTTTTGGGAGATGGACAGGTGGTAACTGGAGTGCGAGTCAAAAATAATGTAACAGGAAAAGTTCATGAAATTCCAGCCACAGGATTTTTTGTTGCCATTGGGCACAAACCCAATACCGATATTTTTAAGGATTTTTTGAAATTGGATAAAACAGGATATATCATCAATGTTCCAGGATCTTCAAAAACCAATATTGATGGTGTCTTTGTATCGGGTGATGCGGCAGACCATGTGTATAGACAAGCAGTTACAGCAGCTGGTACAGGATGTATGGCGGCTTTGGATGCGGAGCGTTACTTGGCAGCTAAGGACGCTAGCTTTGAAGTAAATACAGCAACAAACTATTAAATAAATAACTAAAAAAAGCCTGAATATATTTCAGGCCTTTTTTATTATAAAATGGGTGTTCTAAAAATTCTCAGGCAAGGTATACGTTCTGCCTTTATTTTGTTCTTTAAGATATGCCATCAAAGGTTCAAAATAGTCCAACATGGGTTTAGCGCTCATGCCACTGCCGACACTTTCCTTTAAAAGCTCTCTCCAATCATTATTGGCTCCGGTTTTCAACATTCCTTTTAAAAAATTCCCAACTTCTTTGCTGCCAAAATAGTTGGTGGCATGAGGATCTTGTTTCAAGATATTCTTCGCAATATGGTCATGGATTTGAAACAATAAAATATAAGAAATGGCATAATCATAATATTGAGCCGCATCATTGTTGATATGTGTTTTGGAAGCTGCATCGTTAAATTCCTCACCTCTCTCAGTTGGAGGCACCATCCCTTGATATTTTTTGGACAGTTCCCACCATTTTTTGTTGAATTGGTCCTTTGGCAAATTTTCGGCATAAAGCGCATTTTCAAATTCTGTCATGACGCCTGCTGAAAATGGAAGGAATACTACATAATTTAGAGCCTCTTTCAACAGATTCTGCGTTTCGTCTATTTGTACATTTGCATCCACCAAACCTTTTTGTGCCAAAAACGGTTTTTGCATTGCTGCAAGGCCCATCATACTCCCAATGGCCTCGTGAAATCCTCGATTGGCGCCACCTCTAAGCAAAGGTGGAACGTTAGGGTTTGTATAGGCTTGATAGTAATAAATGTGACCCAATTCATGATGAATGGTTTCATAGTATTCCGCTGTAGGTTCAACGCTCATCAAACAGCGTAAGTCATTTTCCAAATCCATGTGCCAAGCAGAAGCATGATTGTTTTTTTTGTAAGCGGCATCTTTCGGCAATGGATACATACTCGATTTTTCATAAAAACTTGCAGGAAGGGCATTGAAACCAATACTTTTGTAAAAATTTTCACCTTCTTTCACTATCCATTCGGGTTCTTTGTCCTTTAAAGCGGCATCAATATCCAGACCCTCTACATTTACCAAGGCACTCCAATCTTGTCCCCAACGATTTGGCAACCAATGTGCTGGGATGTAATCAGGTACCTCTTTCGCATTGTATTTTTTTGCCAGTTCATAACGAGCCCAAGTATGCAATTCACGGTACAATGGCCAAACTTCCTTCACCATTTTGTTCATTTCATCCAGCATTTCTTGTCGCGTCATTCCATAATCAGACACTTGATAGCTGAAATAATCGTCGTAACCCAATGCGCCAACGGTTTCATTGCGAAGATTTCTTAAATTTTCCAATCCGTCTTTCAATGTTTTTCCGACTTCTTTGGAGGACTCCCAATTTTTCAAACGCTCTTTTTCGTTGTTTGAAGTTCTTAGAACTTCATCGATATCGCCCGTAGAAACGGATTTACCGTCCACTTTGAAATCGTATCCAAACAACATTTCACTTTGGGCGTTCTCTGCTGCAATACGTTTTTTTACAAGATCTGAAACAGTTTCAGGATTATTGGCAGCCGTATATAGAATTGTATTTAATTGGCGCACCTGAACGATATCGAGTTTATCTTTATCTTCAAGAAATTTTTTGGTTTTTTCAATGACATCTGTGCTTCCGGTGAACTTCGCAAAAGCTTCGTTTGCTTTTTGAACGTTATAGGCATTGGTAGTATCACCTACAACGATGTGTGTGTTGGAATCCCATTCTGCCAATGACGAATCGTAGTAAAGTTTCACATAAGTTTTGGAATATTCATCCAAAAAAGTTTGCGCTTCAGCCTTTATAGCATCGTTGCTGGCTTCATTTTTTGTTTCTTCTTTACACGCTGAAAAAAATATCAACGTAAAAGATAATAGGAGGATTTTTTTCATCTTGATGTTTATTTGTTTTTTTTGAAAGGAAGTTGGCATTTCAAATAAATTAATTTGGGTTCATCTCCCAAAGTTAAATAAAGTAATGCTGAAGTTAATTTTTATTGGGCTAATAATAGAGATTAATTCTCTTTTTTCTGAAGTTTTGCGGAACCAGAAAACTGATTCAAAATAATCTTAGCAGGACCATAAAAGTATACTTCACTAGTCTCAGAAATGTCGGTTGTTAAAGTGGTGTTCACTCTTACTGTGGCACTGCTGTTACCTTCCACAATCAAGTTACAAATGTTTGTGGCTAATTCCTTTCCATTAAAACTTGAAGATAAATCGCAACGTAAATCAAGAGTTTCTGTCGCACCTTCAATGTTTGCACTGGCTTTTTGGTACAAATCCATTTTCACGGTTTTGGAGTTCAAAAGTGCTTCAACCTTACTGTTATCGCTTAATACAATTGTTGAAGGACCAGTGGTATTCACGTTGAGTTTGGATTTTGCTTTATCGGAACTTGTATAGTCAAATTTTGCTGCCCTAATATTGAGGTAGGCTTTAGAAGAACCAGAAGTCTTTAATGTAGCATTTTTTAACTCCAAAGAAGTCAAGGAACGGATTTCACCATCTTCCAATGTTTCAATACTTTCCAAGCCATCACCATAATTGACCTTAATGTTCATTTTTTTGCTGGAAGTGATTCGTTTAGTCGTCTTAAAAGTCAAGACTCCAGCGTTCACTCCAAATTCTATATACTGATGCAAATTATCATCTGTTTCTATTTCTACGGAAGGTTTGCTGTTATAGATGATTTCAACTGAAAAATCCTCACCTACTATGATTTTGGAAAAAGGGTCGATATAGGTTTGTTTAATGGTTACATTTCTGTCACCTTTGATTTTTTCATCATCTTGGGCGGATGAGAATGAAACACAGGTAACAATGAGAAATAGGGTAAAAATGAATTTGTTCATTTTATAAATTTAAATAAATAATTAAAACAAATATAAACAAAAACCATCCCAAACTTATTTTGCGTTTGAAATGGCTTTTAAAAAAATGGTTGGTTAGTGGACTCTTTTGCTGTCTGTTCTTAGTTGCTGCTTGCTGATACTCCGTCTGATTTTTCTACTTTTTCAGGATTTCCAGAATATCGAATTCCTCCTCCGCTATTAGCTTTTGCATATAATTCTTTGGAAGTATTCACGGTTATATCTGCTCCGCTCGATGCCTTGACATGAGACGTTTCCGCTTTCAAATCACTGGCATTGATGTCGCTTCCGCTAGATGCTTCTGCCGTTAAGTTTGTGGTAGTTCCGGAAAGTTTGAGGTCGCTTCCGCTGGAAGAATCACAATCTAACGACTGTGCATTGACATCCAGTTTCATGTCGCTACCACTGCTGGTGAACAATTTTAATGTATTGGCAGTAATGGTATTTTCCGAATACACATCACTTCCGCTTGAAGCCGAGATTCTTGAAATGTTTTTAAAGCTGACCATTACTTTTTGTGCTTCCGAAAATCGGATATTATCCTCTGTGTAGATTTTCAACACGTTACCTTCAATTTCTGTTTTGATGATATCGTGGAGGTTTTCATCCGCTTGTACAGAAACACTTTCCGTGTCACTCTGTGTGAGATAGACGTCCAACCCACGACTGATTTCTATTTCGTCATAGGTTCCATTAACGGTTCTTTCAACCGTTTTTACATTGCCGTTGCCTTGAACTCCAAAATCGAAATGGCAGGAGGTCATCAACAGACCTAAAATTGATGCGATTACTAATTTGATTACTGTTGTCATAATGATTGGTTTTTGATTGGTGTAAAATTCAACTGATTATTTATGTTTTAAAAAACTGAGTTTCCGAACTGTCGATTAGTGATGATGAATTGTCAATTATCGTCTGATGAGATTTCGATACCATTGCTGTCAATATTGACGCGAACCCTTTCGCTGTTGGATTTCACACCATTTCTGTTTATTTCAACAGAATTGCTATCGTTTTTGATTCGCAATCCATTCTCATCCAATTTGAATTCTGAATCATCATCATTCAAATCGATTTTCACTTTAAATTCATCATCTTCCGGGCAATCCAAGCATGTCACCTCGTTGTTTCGTATCTGTAAATAATGACCCTCCAAACCATCATCCAAGATGTCACTGTTGTTGATAATGGTTGTATGCTCTTCATAATTGCCATTGCCATAGTTAAAACTAAAATGGTAATTACGATGAAACGAGTTCGTATTTTCATCCGCAAACATAACTGTTCCTTCAGGCAGATACAGTGTGATTTCTACTTCTTGGTCCCTAAATTTGTTTTCAAAGGCAGTGGTCAGAAAACCATCCAATTCCAGCCTATTGCCATTCAACTGATAATGGTAATTTATTTTTTCAGCTCTCAATTTGGCATTCTGATAACTGTTGCCTCTAGAATTTTTATCAATACTGATGGAAGCAACGGAATCTTTAGTGGATTTTAAAATAAGGCTGATATCTGTGCTGTACAGTAATTTATGGTTATTTTCATCATAAACAGGCTTTAGGTCATTGCTATGGCGTCCAAATTGTTTACTGTAAGCCGCATTACTGTTCATACTGACGTATAAGGTGTCTTTTGAAGTGATGTTTAGCTGTTCTTTTTGTATAAAGCTCGCTTCTTCCGAAAACTCACTTGCTTGTTTAATTCCCACAATCACCAGACCAATCACACACATCAGCCATAATCCCAATAAGGAGAATTTAGCAATGTTGCCTATTGATTTTAGGTTGTTTACCAAGATTTTCAATCCAAGGTAGAATAGGAAGAAAAACGGAATTCCGATGGCAAAAAACAATAACAAAGACATTAACCATACAGGAATGTTGGCAACGTTGGCAGCATTAAAATAGTCAATTCCTGGAATGTGTACAGCATCAGCAACACCTACCGAAAAAAGTGCAATGATGAGACCAATAAGGGTTCCTGCTCCGACAATCATTAAAATGATGCCAATAAATTTTGCAAACACCTTGAAGAAAAACATGATGATGTCGCCTATGGTATCAAAAAAAGTCTTGGAGGAGGATTTGATGCGATTACCTTGTTTGGGCAAATCCATATTTTTTACTGCATCGGAAACGTTTTGAGAGACATTTTCAAATCCGTCCTTGATTTTTTTTTCAATGTTGCTGATATTGACAGGCTCTCCTTTCATAATCAGTTTTTCTGACGTTGTCACCGCTTCGGGTACCAAAACCCAAAACAGAATGTAAATCAGAATAAACGTTCCACCAGAGGCTAATGTCAATATTACCCAAAGTAAACGCACCCATAGGGCATCAATACCAAGGTAATGACCCAAACCTGAAGACACACCGGCAATATAGGAGTTGTCAGTATCCCTAAATAGTTTTTTGGAATTTCTTGAGCTACTATAGGAGTATTTTGGTTCATCTTCAAAGATTTCATCATCTACAAGATAGTCTTCCGGTTGTCCCATGATGGTGATAACTTCGTCCACTTCTTTAGTTCCAATAACTTGTTTGTCATGTTTGACGCGTTCGCTGAAAAGCTCCGAAATACGAGCTTCGATATCTGCGATGATTTCCGAGCGTCCTTGAGAGTCTGTAAATGAACGTTTGATGGCCTCAAGATAGCGTTGCAATTTAAGGTAAGCATCTTCATCGATATGAAAAAATATACCTGCTAAATTTATGTTGACTGTCTTATTCATTTCTTGATTTTTTTGTTTTGGTTACTAAATTTACTGCGTTTTGCAATTCACTCCAGGTGGCGTTCAATTCGTTTAGGAACAACTTTCCTGTTTCGGTTAAGCCGTAATATTTGCGTGGAGGACCTGATGTAGATTCTTCCCAACGATAGTTAAGAAGGCCAGCGTTTTTGAGTCGTGTGAGCAAGGGATAAATAGTACCCTCAACCACGAGCAGCTTTGCGTCTTTGAGTGTATCAAGAATTTCTGCAACATACGCGTCCTCGTCTTTTAGGACCGAAAGTATGCAGTATTCAAGAACACCTTTTCGCATTTGCGCTTTTGTGTTTTCTATCTTCATAGTGTCATTCGATTAAATTTTAATAAACTGTTCATTTTTTGATTGATTGATTGATTGATTGATTGATTGATTGATTTGATGTTTATTTTAAAAAGTTGATAGTCAGTGGATATTTGTAATATTCGCCATCTCGCGCTTTTAGACTGGCCTGCACAATGAATACAAGCTCCAAGATGAACCCGATAATCGCAATTGCTCCAAGCCCTCCACCAATGTAGAGTAGTGGAGATGGCTTCCCAATGTTGATGTGAAAATCATGAAATCCATTAAAATCAATAAGGTTGATGCCATCAAACATATTGAATATAAAAAATGGAATGCTGATGGTTCCAAGGATAACTGCGTACAACAGAATACTGATTTGAAAATTGATGGCCTGTTTGCCATGGACATCTACAAAGGCTGATTTTTCTTTATTGGTAACCCAAAGCACGATAGGACCGATAAAATTTCCAAATGGAATCAGAAACCTTGAAAAAGTCGATAAATGGATAAATGTTGCGATATTTTTTTGGTGATTATCAATCATGATTTAAAAGCATATAATAGTTTCTTATGCAAATATATATCTAAAAAAAGGTATTATGCAAAACATAGTAGTATAATTTAACATAAATTTAACACTAACAAATGTGGAATTATTTCGATATTTTAGCTGAAATTATAACAACTAATGAAGATTTCGCCAAGTAAACTAAATAGTTTTCTCATGTTCAAATTGCCGTCGGCATATTTATGCGGTGTGCGAACCAAATATTTGGATTCTGATAAATGTATTGTTACTGTAAAACATCGATGGATTAACCAAAACCCATTTAATTCCATGTTTTGGGCGGTTCAAGGAATGGCTGCCGAATTGACAACTGGAGCCTTGGTGATGTCAAAAATCATGGAAAGCGGACAAAAGATTTCTATGCTGGTAGCCAACAATAATGGTTCATTTACCAAGAAAGCAACTGGACGAATCACGTTTGAATGTTCGCAGGGTGATTTGATTGACGAAGCCATAAAAAAAGCAATTGAAACCAAGGAAGGCCAAACCGTTTGGATGAATTCCATCGGTAAAAATTCGGAAGGAAGGGAAGTGTCCAGTTTCAACTTTGAATGGACACTGAAGGTTAAAAGCTCGAAGTAAGAAGCAAAAAGTAGGATTTTGTATTCAGAAAACTAGTACTGCGAGTGTACATTCAAAACTAATTCAACTTGTCACTTTCTATCATGCCGTCTCGCAAGCGAATCACACGTTTGGCACGTTCGGCCACATCTTCTTCGTGTGTCACTACGATTACAGTATTTCCCGCTTGATGGATTTGGTCAAAGAGTTGCAAAATTTCCAAAGACGTTTTGGAGTCCAAATTTCCCGTTGGCTCATCGGCTAGGATAATGGAAGGTTTGTTCACCAAAGCTCTCCCAACCGCCACACGCTGGCGTTGTCCTCCCGAAAGTTCATTGGGTCTATGATCCATACGATCACCAAGGCCAACACTTTCTAAGACTTCTTTTGCACGTTCGGTTCGGTCAGATTTTGAAGCACCAGCATAAATCATTGGTAAGGCAACATTTTCAATGGCGGTAGTTCGTGGCAATAAGTTGAACGTCTGAAAAACAAAGCCTATTTCCTTATTTCTGATTTCGGCCAAATCGTCATCACTCATCTGGCTTACATCTTTCCCATTCAATATGTATTGTCCAGAAGTAGGTGTATCCAAACATCCCAAAAGATTCATCAAAGTCGATTTTCCAGAGCCTGAGGGTCCCATGATAGCTACATATTCACCACGTTGAATGTCTAGGTCAATGCCTTTTAATACATGAACTACTTCATGTCCCATTTGAAAATTACGAACGATGTTTCTGATGTGAATGACGTTATTCATGCAGCTTTTGGAATTTAGAGTTTAGAATTTGACTGATGCAAGATACAGGATTTACGGTTAATTTGACGCAGAACAGGGTGAGTTGTTACAATTATATTTAAGTTTTAAATCTGTGTGGATAAAAAATCAATCAATTGTTTTACCGCTTTCCCTCGATGCCCAATACTGTTTTTTTCTTCCAAAGAGATTTCGGCAAATGTTTTGTCAAAACCATCAGCCTTAAAAATAGGATCATATCCAAAACCTTTATTGCCATGTTTTTCATGGGTGATTTTTCCTTTGCAGATTCCTGTAAACGTATAAAGTTTCCCCTTTAAATTTAAGGCAATAACCGTTTTGAACTGTGCTTTTCGGTTTTGATGGCTTTCAAGGTTTGCCAATAATTTGTTCATATTGTCATCGGAATTCCGTTGCTCACCAGCATACCGAGCGGAATATACTCCAGGTTCGCCATTTAACGCTTCTACTTCCAAGCCTGTGTCATCGGCAAAACAATCGTAACCATAATTATTTTTAAGATATTTCGCTTTTTGAATAGCGTTGCCTTCAATAGTATCTTGGGTCTCTGGAATGTCTTCTTTACAGCCAATATCTGCTAAACTTAATAATTTGATGTGCGAAGGAACAAGGGTTTGTACTTCTTTTAGTTTATTGAGATTGTTGGTGGCAAAGACGAGTTCCATTATTTGAATTTTATAATTTCAAAAATACAATCCGTATGGAGAAATAGAAAAATTAAACTTACTTTTAAGTAATTTAAAACATATAAAACATGAAATCCATAGTTATTTCATTAGTACTACAAATTCTTTTAATTGCCTGCAAATCTTCTAGCCAAAATGATAGCTTGCCCTCTTGCATCGCTGAAAAAATCGAAACCATCAAAAATGAACCTGCCAGAAATCCGCCAGCAGAGGTATGGAAATGGCAAGATGATAAGTTAATTTATTACTACATCACTTCTGATTGCTGTGACCAATACAACTATCTCTACAATGAGAAATGTGAGGTAGAATGTGCTCCGGATGGTGGTTTTACAGGTAAGGGTAATCAAAAATGTCCTGAATTTTCAGACGACCTTAAAAAAAACCTGATTTGGAAAGACCAGAGAAAGGTAAAATAAAAAAAGTAGAATAGTAACAGTATATTTGTAAACACAAATTCCAACAATAATGAAAATCACACTTTATGCCCTCTCGTTAGTATTGCTTATGAATTGTTCAAAAAAAGAAGAAAAAAAATCTGTTGAGTTTTCAGCTGAGAACCCATTCAATGTGTCGTTGAATGAACCTTTTGATTATGCAAACGTCAAAGGTGATGACATTAAAGACTATGTTTCTTTTGCAATTGAAAATGCTGTTCAGTCCATTGAGAGTATTAAGAAGGAATCAACTCCTACCTTAAAGAATACATTCATTGCGTATGATGATGTTTATAACAACCTCTCAAAAGCAAATAACAATGCTTTCATGCTGTATTGGACATCCACCGATTCACTGACAAGGGCTAAAGGTTTGGAGTACTCTCAAAAAGTTGATTCATTGAATACGGTCATCAATTCGGACAAAGCTTTGTTCAATCAGTTTGAAAAATTCGCAAGTTCTGAAGCGTATAAAAAACTCGAAGGACATAGAAAACGCTTTGTCGATGACATTCTTACCAATTTCAAACAGTCTGGTGTCAATCTGGATGAAAAAAAACTGGAACAGTTCAAAAAACTCAAAGCTGAAATTACCGACCTTTCTGCACAATATTCCACCAATATGAATACGGCTGACGCTATCCTTAAATTGGATGAAAAAGGAAGTGAAGGTTTGCCCGAAAGTTTTAAGGACAAATATAGAAAAGGCGACCACAAATACGAAATACCTGTTATGCCAGCCACAAAAAGCCCAGTGATGGACAACGCCATTCAGGAAACCACACGTAAAAAATACATTACTTTATACTCCAACCGTGGAGCGGATAAAAATTTGGAGATTTTAGATCAATTGGTCAAAAAGCGTTACGAATTGGGACAATTGATGGGCTACAAATCATTTGCAGATTATAATTTGGTGACCAAAATGGCAAAAAACCCAGAGACGGTTTGGAAATTCATCGATGGGCTAGTTGCAGAATCCAAAGAGAAAGCACTGAAGGATGTGGAGGTTTTAAAAACCGTCAGGAATAAGGAAAACCAAAGTCAAGGCAATGAAGCTTTAAAGGCTTGGGATGTCAATTACTATCACAATGAACTATTGAAAAACCAATTTCAGGTGGATAACGAAAAAATCCGAGAATACCTTCCAATGAAAGAATGTTTGAGTGGCATGATGGACATTTACCAAGAATTGTTGGGGTTAGAGTTTAAAAAAATGGAGAATGCCTCCGTATGGCATCCTGAAGTAGAAGCCTATGAAGTGTATGAAGGCGATAAGCTCAAAGGACGATTTTATCTCGATTTGTTCCCAAGGTCAAACAAGGAGTCGTGGTTTTATGGCGTGCCCTTGTCACCTGGCAAAAAGACTGCTGAAGGTTATGAAGTGCCTGTGTCGATGCTATTGGGCAATTTTACACGACCTACCGAAACGATGCCTTCATTGTTGAGCCATGGAGAATTGAATACGTTGTTTCATGAATTTGGACATATCATGAATGCTATGGCCTATGAAGGCGAATTTAGCATTCAATCGGAAACAAAAAATGATTTTGGAGAGGCAATGTCCCAGATTTTCGAAAACTGGATTTGGGATTATGACATTTTAAGTTCGTTTGCAAAGCACTATCAAACGGGTGAAATATTGCCTAAAAAAGATTTTGACAATATGTTGAAAGCCAAAAATGTATCTTCAGGCTTGTTTGCACAAGGCTCTCTTAGAAATTGTATCTATGACATGAATCTTTATGACAAATACAATCCAAATGTTCCATTGGACACCGACCAATTATGGAGAGATATTGATAACCAAATGAATGTGATGAATTGGTACATAGAAGGCACTCACCCACAAGCCAGTTGGATACATATCAATACCCATCCAACGTATTATTATGGTTATCTTTGGTCAGAAGTATATGCTCAGGATATGTTTACCATGTTTGAGAAAACTGGATTGCGCGACCAAGCAACTGGTGTGAAATACCGAAAACTGATTTTGGCAAATGGCAGTCAACGCGATATTGATGAAGCGGTAGAGGAATTTTTGGGTAGACCTTCCAATAATGAAGCCTATATTAAAAGTCTCGGATTGGAATAAAATAGAAATCCAGTTTATTACAAAATGTCCTGTGAATCAGGGCATTTTTTTTATCTATGGTGATAAGGCTCATTCTTTAAAATTGTGAAGGCTCTGTACAACTGTTCAATCACAAAGAGACGAATCATTTGATGTGAAAACGTCATTTTTGATAAGGATAATTTCCCTTGCGCTTTATTGTATACATCCGGTGAAAAACCATAAGGACCACCAATGACGAACACCAATTGCTTGATGCCTGAATTCATGTACTTTTGTAAATACTCCGAAAAACCTACAGAATCAAATTGTTTACCGTTTTCGTCTAGAAGAATTAGGACATCAGTTGTATTGAGTTTGCCCAGAATAAGTTCACCTTCTTTTTGTTTTTGTTGGTCTTCACTCAAGTTTTTCGAATTCTTCAAATCCGGAATGATTTCAAATTCAAATTTGATATAGAAGCCAAGTCGTCTATGATACTCATCAATGAGCAATTGCAATTGCTTGTTATCAGTTCTTCCTATGGCGAGTAATTTGATTTGCATAAAGCAAAATTACAATTTTATTCGTCTTTGGAATTTGGTATTTGTTATTTGATAATTTTGATTTTCAATTGTTATTTTTACACTAAATAACTTTTAGATGATTTCCAAAGAACAATTCAATAAAGAAATAGAGTTGATAATTGCCAACGCTATCCGTGAGGATGTAGGTGATGGCGACCACAGTTCGTTGGCATGCATTCCTGCCGATGCCAAAGGTAAGGCCAAATTGTTGGTCAAAGATGAAGGCATTATTGCAGGCGTAGAGTTTGCAAAACAGGTATTTGCGTATGTCGATAAAGATTTGAAAATGGAAGTTCTGATTGATGATGGCTCTGAAGTGCGATATGGCGATATTGTCTTTTATGTTGAGGGTGCATCCCAATCTATCTTAAAAGCCGAACGTCTGGTGTTGAATGCCATGCAGCGCATGAGTGCCATTGCTACCAAAACTAAGGTGTTTGTGGATTTGCTCTATGGAACAAAAACCCAGATTTTGGATACTCGAAAAACAACGCCAGGCATTCGAGCGCTCGAGAAATGGGCTGTCAAAATAGGTGGTGGCGAAAATCATCGGTTTGCTTTGTATGACATGATTATGCTCAAAGACAACCATATCGATTTTGCTGGAGGAATCACAAAAGCAATCACCAAAACCAAACAGTATCTGAAGGATCAAAATAAACATTTAAAAATCATCGTCGAAGCCAGAAATCTAGATGAGATTAAAGAAATACTGAAGAATGATGGTGTGTACAGAATATTGATAGACAACTTCAGTTTTGAAGATACCCGAAAAGCAGTGGAATTGATTGGAGGCAAATGCCTCACAGAATCCTCCGGAGGCATCAATGAACAAACGGCTCGAAAATATGCAGAATGTGGCGTTGATTTTATTTCTTCGGGAGCGTTGACACATTCTGTCTATAACATGGATTTGAGTCTAAAAGCGGTATAAATGTCTGAGGAAGCAAACGAAAATATTGAGGACGAAATCGAGGACAAACTCGAAAAACTTCCCATTATAAAATATGTTGTAAGACTTTTAAAAAGAATAAAGTTGCCAGCCCTAGAGGGTTTGACACTTTATGCCTTTTTAAGATTTTATGGAAAAGGGATTGTCAAAGGTGCTGTCACATCAAGGGCAAGTGCCATTGCCTTTAGTTTTTTTACAGCCATTTTCCCTTTTTTGCTGTTTATCATTATCCTGATTCCTTACATTCCAGTCGATGGATTTGAATTAAAGTTTAGGGAGTTTCTCGATTCATTATTGCCACCACAAACATCGGATTTCTTTTTCAACAACATTTTTCAGAATATCTATACAGATGGGAATGCAGGATTGATTTCCACAGTTTTCCTATTGGCTTTATTTCTTATGGCCAATGGTATCAGCGCCTTATTTTCGGGTTTTGAAAGCTCGTATCACCAACAGTTGACACGCAGTGTGGTCAAGCAATATTTATTCTCCATTGGTGTCGCTCTTATTTTGGTGGTTTTATTGATTTTAACGATTGCCGTTTTAGGATATTTTCAAATTTATGTCATTCAAAGATTGCTATATATTTTTGATAGACATGGGTACGAGACACAGCAACAAGGTATATTTATGGTGGCAGTGGCAAAATATGTTTTCTTTGTTATCATGGTCTATCTTGCCACAGCCACACTCTATTATTTTGGAACTAAAGAAGGGAGATATTCCAAATTCTTTTCGGCTGGAGCATTGTTGACCACAATTCTAATCATCGTTTTTTCGTATTTGTTTGGCATCTATGTGACATATTTTTCCACCTATAATGAGTTGTATGGTTCTATTGGTGCATTGTTGATTTTACTTTTCTATATTTGGTTGAATTCCAATATTTTGTTGTTGGGTTTTGAATTGAATGCTACCATTCGACAATTGAGACGCCAAAACAACAAACCTGACCTTTAAATGGGAAATTTCATTGATGTTATATTGCCCATTCCTATTGAAAAATCCTTCACATATAGTGTTAATAAAGCTGAAGCTGATTTTTTGAAGATTGGAATGCGTGTCGCAGTCCCATTTGGAAAATCGAAGATTTATACAGCTATCGTTCATAAAATTCACAATCAAGAGCCTATCATTTATGAGGCAAAGGACATTGATCAGATTTTGGATGAAGTTCCAATAGTTACTCCAACACAATTAAAGCATTGGGAATGGATTGCTGATTATTATATGTGTACACTTGGGGAAGTGATGCGCGCGGCGTTGCCAAGTGCGTTTGTCCTCGAAAGCGAAACGGTCATCAGTAAAAACAATGAAAATGTACTGAATGATGAAGTTTTAAAGGATGATGAATTTTTAGTTTACGAAGCCCTTCACCATCAAACCTCGCTCAAGATTCAGGATATCATGGGCATTTTGGACCAAAAAAATGTTTTGCCAGTCATTAAACGTTTGCTCGAAAGGGATGCTATTTCGGTTCAAGAGGAAGTCTATGAAAAATACAAACCGAAACTAGTTCGTTTTGTGAAGCTACATGTTTCTTATACTTCACAAGAAAAATTGCAACAGTTGATGGAAGAGTTGAGCAATGCACCAAAGCAACGTGATGTCGTAATGACTTTGTTTTCCATTTCTGCCAAAACAAAAAAACCAATCAAGATTACGGATTTAGTTGAAGAGAGCGATGCATCGGCGACCATCATCAAAACCCTGATTGATAAAGGAATTCTTGAAGAATATCACATTCAAAAAGATAGAATTGAATATTCAGGAGCTGATAATGAAGAGTCTAAACATTTAAATAGTCACCAAGAGAAAGCTTTGGAAGATATCAAAACCGCATTTGAATCACAAAATGTTGTTTTACTGCATGGTGTCACTTCCTCCGGAAAAACAGAAGTCTATGTCAAATTAATTGAAGATGTGATTGCCAAAGGGAAACAAGTGTTATATCTGTTGCCAGAAATTGCATTGACCACTCAATTGGTCACGCGTTTGCAGACGTATTTCGGTGAAAAGGTATCTGTGTTTCATTCGCGTTATTCTTCGCATGAACGTGTTGAGGTATGGTACAATGTATTGAACAACGAATCGAAGGCGCAAATCATTTTAGGTGCGCGTTCGTCCATTTTTTTGCCGTTTAAGAATTTAGGGTTGATTATCGTGGATGAAGAACATGAATCGTCCTTTAAACAATTTGACCCAGCACCTCGTTATCATGCACGCGATGCTGCGATTGTTTTAGCAAATTTATTTAAGAGTAAAACACTTTTGGGTTCCGCCACACCAAGTTTGGAAAGCTACTACAATGCCCAACAGAATAAATATGGTTTGGTAGAAATCAATTACCGTTTTAATGAGGTGCTGATGCCAGAGATTGAACTGGTGGATTTGGCAGATAAATACAAACGCAAACGTATGAAAGGTCATTTTAGCGATCGAATGTTGGAAGAAATGACGGAAGCTTTACAGGATGGCCATCAAATCATTTTGTTTCAAAATAGACGAGGGTTTTCTCCAATTGTAGAATGCAATACTTGTGGACATTCGCCGCAATGCCCCAATTGTGATGTGAGTTTGACTTATCATCAATATCGCAATCAGTTGCGCTGCCATTATTGTAGTTACAATACTGCGATGCTACAAAACTGTCAAGCTTGCGGCAGCAACGAACTGGATAGTAAAGGTTTTGGCACCGAGCAAATAGAGGATGAGGTGAAAGCCTTATTCCCAGACCATAAAGTCGCTCGCATGGATTTGGACACCACACGCGGAAAATATGGTTATGAAAAAATAATAACGGCATTTAAACAACAGGAAATCGATATTTTGGTCGGTACACAAATGCTCACCAAAGGGTTGGATTTTCGGAATGTAAAACTCGTAGGCATCATGAATGCGGATAATTTGCTCAACTTTCCAGATTTTAGGGCTCATGAACGTAGTTTTCAATTGATGCTGCAAGTGTCGGGACGCGCTGGACGGACTGATGAACGAGGAAAGGTGTTGATTCAAACCTACAATCCGTATCATCGAATTTTACAACAGGTATCTGTAAATAATTATGCAGAAATGTACAAGGAGCAGATGGAAGAACGCTACACCTATAAATATCCGCCAATCTTCCGATTGATTAAAATTACTTTAAAGCATAAAGATTATAATAAAGTGAATATGGGAGCCGACTGGTTTGCAAAATCGCTTCGTCAAACCTTTAAGAACAATGTTTTAGGACCAGAATTTCCACCTGTATCACGAATTCGTAATCAGTATTTGATAAATATCCTTGTCAAGATTCCACCGCAACAATCGCTTCCCAAAACGAAAGAGGTCATTTCAAAAATCAATAATAGCTTTATAAGCGTTAAGGATTTTAGGCCAATTCGGGTGATTGTGAATGTGGACAATTATTAAGTTAAAGATGGATAAAAAATCCCGCTATGATGCGGGATTTTTTTATAAAAAAGTATTTTTTTAAATGTTGTTCAGTGCTTCCACCAAATCCGATTTTTTATTTCGGCTCAATGGGATTTCATAGGCGCCAACTTCAACATTCTTGCTGTTGAATCGGTCCACTTTGTCGAGATTGACAATATAGGATTTATGAATTCTCAAGAATTTACCTTCAGGCAATTCACTTTCAAAAGCTTTCATCGTCGAAAGAACTACAAGACTGTTTTCTTCAGTCACCAATTTCACATAGTCACCAAGTGCTTCAATCCATTTAATGTCTTTAATATATACTTTACGTTTTTTGAGATTGCTCTTCACGAAGATGTGTTCACCATCAGTTTCATTAAAATCGAGTTTTAATTTGTGTTGTTCTAGGGCTTTCTCAACAGCGGTATTAAAACGTTCTCTAGTAATGGGTTTTTGAAGATAATCCGTCGCATCATAATTGAACGCCTTGAATGCATATTCCGTTTTACCAGTCACAAAAATAATTTGGGGTTTATTGTTGAGCACATCCAGTAATTCGAAACCATTCAAAACAGGCATTTCAATATCCAGAAAGATAAGATCGACCTTGTGGGTATTCAGGCCATTCTTTGTTTCTAGAGCGCTACTATATTCTGCAATAAGGTTAAGTGAAGAATGATTTTCAATTAACTTTACTATCGATAGACGTTGTATCGCAGAATCATCAACTACTACACAGTTTAAAGTCATAACATTATTGTTTATTAGGTTAAGATATCGACAATAGTACGAAAAATTCGGATAAAAACCAAAAAACATCGTTAAACTGTTTAATTTAACAAAATTTTAACACATTCAAAATATCCAAATATTTCATATCAAATATATTGCCTTAATTGGAAATAATGTGTATTTTTGCACCCAATTTTTAATAATAAATACAATTTTTATGAATCATTATGAAACTGTTTTCATCTTAAATCCCGTTTTATCTGACACACAGATAAAGGAAACAGTAGAGAAATACGAAGATTTTCTTGTTTCTAGAGGTGCTAAGATGATATCAAAAGAAGATTGGGGCTTGAAAAAACTTGCATACCCAATCCAGAACAAAAAAAGTGGATTTTACCACTTGTTTGAGTACACCGTTGACGGTGAAGTCATCAGCCCGCTAGAGGTAGAGTTTAGACGTGACGAGCGTTTTATGCGTTATTTGACCGTTAAATTGGACAAACATGCTATTGCTTGGGCTGAAAAAAGAAGAACTAAAAACAAACAAAAAGCGTAATTATGTCATCTATAGAACAACAAGCTAAAGGAAAAAAAGATGGTGAGATCAGGTATCTTACACCATTGAATATTGATACGAGCAAGTCCAAAAAATATTGCCGTTTCAAAAAATCGGGCATTAAATATGTTGATTACAAAGATGCTGATTGGTTATTGAACTTTGTTAATGAGCAAGGAAAGTTGTTGCCAAGACGTTTGACAGGAACTTCATTAAAATATCAAAGAAAAGTATCTACTGCAGTAAAAAGAGCGCGTCACCTTGCGTTGATGCCTTATGTAGCAGATTTATTAAAATAAAAAATCATAACTATGGAACTTATATTAAAACAAGACGTTGAAAATTTAGGATTTAAAGACGATATTGTAACAGTTAAGAACGGTTATGGTAGAAATTTTTTAATTCCTCAAAAGCAGGCAGTCATGGCGACGCCTTCTGCAAAGAAAGTTTTGGCCGAAACTTTAAAGCAAAGAGCTTTTAAAGAGAAAAAAGTGATTGAGGAAGCTCAAAAAACAGCTGAAGCCATAAAAGCATTGGAAATCAAGATTCCTGCAAATGCTGGAACTGGAGCTGCTGCTGGTGCTAAATTGTTTGGCTCTGTATCCAATATCGATTTGGCAAATGCATTGAGCGAAGCTGGCCACTCAGTTGATAAAAAATACATTGCTATCAATGGTGGAACTATCAAACGTTTGGGACAGTATGACGCTGTCATCAGATTGCACAGAGATGTAACTGTAGATTTGACTTTTGAAGTTGTAGCTGAAGCTTAATATTCAAAATAAATTTTTTAAAAGCCTCAACCAACATTGAGGCTTTTTCATTTTTTCGGATTTTCGCTTTGCGCAAATCAAACCAATTTTTTTTATGAAATATACACGACTTACCAAAGAACAATTTGAAGAGCTGCACAAAGAGTTTATCAATTTTTTGGCAACACAATCCATTACAGCAGAAGAATGGACAGATATCAAACAAAATAAACCTGAAGTTGCCGAGCAGGAATTGGATGTTTTTAGCGATTTGGTTTGGGAAGGTGTTTTAGGACAAGTAAAATACCTTGAGCATATTTCGGCGCATCAAATGCATTTATTTCAATTAAAAGAAGATATGATGCAACTCATTGCCATTAAAATCAAGAATGAAGCAACAGATTTGACAACCACAGAGGGATTTGATTGGTTCAGAAATAATGTATTGTCTGATGATGTCGAGTTTTTGACCGCCAACAAATCTTACACAGACGATAAGCTTTTGGATAAGTTCAAACTGATTCAGCAAGGTGCCGTCATCACAAAAGGGGAGTTGTTTCGATATTTTGAGAAATTGGTGATGAAGAATTAGTCTTATGTCTTGATTCTAGAAGCGCAGCGGTCTAATTATCTATTTATTCATACCTCAAAGATTCCACAGGGTCTAATCTGGCAGCTTTAACAGCAGGAAGTAATCCTGCAACGATAGCCACAATAAATGCAATGGTAAAGGCACTGAACATTGCCAGCCAAGGAGTGGTAAATTGAAATTTTGCCAAGGAGGCAAACAAATATCCGACCGATACTCCCAGAATAATTCCCGTAATACCTCCAAATTGCCCAATGATGATGGCTTCCATAAAAAATTGGGTAGCAATAGTTTTCTTTTTGGCACCCAGCGCTTTACGTACACCGATTTCTCGGGTTCTTTCAGTCACCGAAACAAATAAAATGTTCATCAGGGCAATAGAAGAACCGGTTATGGTAATGATACTGATAATCCAGGCAGCCATATAAAGATATTGGGTGATGTCTGCAATTCTATTAATCAAATCGTCACTACGTTCTATGCCAAAGTTATTTTCCTCAACGGGATTCAATCCTCTCACATTCCTAAAGGTCAAAATAGCATCATCCTGTGCGCCCTCAAGCATATCTTTATGGTCCGTTTTAATGCTTATATTATAATTGATATCAGGCTGTGTGAACAATGAACGTGCTTTTTGTAATGGAATAAAAACTCTCAAATCCTGATTGTTCCCGAAGGTGGAGCCTTTTGATTTCAGCACGCCGACCACCTTAAATTTTGCACCTCTGATGCTGATGGTCTTATTGATCGGATTCACTCCCGACAAAACCGATTTGACAAGGTCGCTTCCAATGATACAGACATTCGTGTTATTGAGCACATCGAAGTAATTGAGTTCACGGCCATCACTGATTTCCAACCCTGAATTTTGGATATAATTCTCATTGATTCCCAAAACACTCACCTCAGGATCGGTCTTTTTGTTCTCATATTTTACTTCAGCGTTACCAGTTCCAACAAAAGATATGGATGTTTTTGTAAATGGAAATTTATAATTGTCCTCAAATGCCTTTACTTCTGTATAACTGATGATGGGATTTATTTTTTGTGCTTCACTGCTACTTTGTCGTTGCGCCGTGAATTCGTATCTCTGGATGTTAAATGTATTGGCTCCCATGGATGCAAAATTTCCCGTGATACTATTTTCAAGGGAATTAACGGCCGTCAATATACCGACCAATGCTGTGATACCAATGGCAATGATCAAAACAGTAAGGATGGTACGTAGTTTTTGGGTTTTGATAGATCCAAAGGCAATGCGGATATTTTCCCGAAACAATGAAAACATGAAGTCTTGTTTTTTATGGTATGATTGATAGTAAAGTAAGTCTATAAAAGCTCCATAAAGTTACTATAAAATTGAAATAACTTGTGACTGCCTTTGAAAATTGTGATATTTTTGTTTGATATTTTGTATAACTTAAATGAGATTCCCACTTTCGTGGGAAGTGAACATGGCACAAAAACCAAGCATACCAAAAGGCACACGAGATTTTAATCCGGAAGAAGTTGCAAAGCGAAACTATATATTTGAAACCATCCGTTCACAATTTGAATTATATGGTTTTCAACCGATAGAAACGCCAAGTTTTGAGAATTCCGAAACGTTGATGGGAAAATATGGGGAAGAAGGCGATCGGTTGATTTTTAAGATAATTGATTCTGGAGATTATTTGAATTCAATAGAAGTCAGCTCGAGGGGGATGAACAGTATTCAGTTGAACAGAATTCTTAAAATTGAAAATGAGATTTTAAATGGAGTAATCTCTTTTTTGAAAGATGAAATTTTTATTAGAGAGAGAACACAGGATATTTTAGAGCAGTTTAGATTGAGATATTCAAATTCTGAAGATATAATGCTTTTGGAAAAATTTCTATTTTATAAAAAGCCAAAAAATAAAAGATCTAAAAAGGAGTTGAGTAAATACATTAATTTTTTAACTCCAAATATTTTAAAGGGAAATATTAAAAAGAGTTTTAAACAAAGTAGGTTAGGTAATTTTTCAAAAAGCTCCAAACTTACAATTCAAATTTCAAATAAAGCCCTACGCTACGATCTAACGGTTCCATTCGCAAGATACGTGGTACAACACCAAAACGAGATGGAGTTTCCTTTCAAACGCTACCAAATACAGCCCGTTTGGAGAGCGGATAGACCGCAAAAAGGGCGATTTAGGGAATTTTACCAATGTGATGCCGATGTGGTAGGAAGTCAATCTTTATGGCAAGAAGTTGAATTTGTACAATTATACGACGGTGTATTTTCTGCGTTGAAACTTGAAGGTGTCACCATCAAAATAAATAATCGTAAAATTTTATCTGGCATCGCTGAAGTGATTGGCGCACAGGACAAATTGATTGATTTTACAGTCGCTTTGGATAAACTCGACAAAATAGGCGAGGACAAGGTTAAGGAAGAAATGCTCGGGAAAGGAATTCCACAAGGTGGAATAGATACATTACAACCGTTATTCAGGCTTTCGGGTAGTTTCAGTTCTAAGATCAAAGAATTGAAATCCATACTTTCTTCTTCCGAACAAGGTAAAAAAGGTATTGAAGAATTGGAATTCATTAACAACGCCATTTCAGAATTAGGTCTAAAAACGGCCTCTTTAGAATTGGATGTCACTTTGGCTCGTGGCTTGAACTACTATACAGGAGCCATCTTTGAGGTATCAGCACCCAAAGGTGTCGATATGGGCTCAATAGGTGGAGGAGGACGCTATGATGACCTTACGGGAATTTTTGGATTGCCAAATGTGAGTGGCGTTGGTATCAGTTTTGGCCTGGACAGAATCTATTTGGTTTTGGAAGCCTTGGGTCTCTTTCCTGAAACCATCAATAATTCTGTAAAAGCATTGTTCATCAATTTTGGTGAAAAAGAAGCATTAGCCTGTCTAAAGGCAATAAAACTATTACGTTCTCAAGGAATCAAGGCTGAGTTATTTCCTGACACCAAAAAAACAATCAAGCAAATGAACTATGCCAACAAACGTAACATTCCTTATGTCATTTTGGTTGGCGAGTCAGAACTTCAAAACAATACTTTCACATTAAAAAATATGATTTCTGGTACACAGCAACAACTTGTGCTGACCGAACTCATCAACACACTAAAATAAAAAAGCTCCCGAATTAACGGGAGCCTTTTTGGTTTAGCCAAACATGATTTGGGGAGTCTATTCAACTAAAACCTTTTTGGATGTGGTGCCGTTTTCCGTAATCAACTTCACAATATAGGTTCCGGCACTTAGATTTTTAACTTTGTATTCTGAATAGTTTGAGTTTTCAATTGGTTTTATCGTCATAACCGATTGGCCTATAACATTAAACATCTCAATACTTTTTATTTTAATAATATTTGGATTGACAAGAACCAAACTTTCAAAATTGTTGGCATAATAAACATCTAAACCAGCCAATTCGTTATCTTCAACACCCAAAGCAGCACCATCTTGGAAAGTGATTTCATATCTATCCAAATATGATCCAGCTGGTAGATTGAAGATATACTCACTTTGTCTTAAGTTGTGATAAAGATTCAACACCTTATCGTGTACAAAGATTTCTATGTCATCTGGAACATTTTCCAGATGGTCAATGGAAATTTTGTTTTGGCCACCATCACTTAAATGCAATCCTAATGGCATTACAGTACTTTCATTGATGGCGTTGGTACCTTGTATAATGAATTTTTCATCGTTGATTATCCAATACATATCATCCATTTGCTCATCAATATAAGCTGCATCATAACCCCAATCAATACCTTCAGTGGCTGATTCATCTATCGTCAATAAAATTTGCCTGTGAATGGTATTTACAGAATTGAAGCCAATTCTAAATTTCATTCTCAAATCTTCACCATCAGGATTGTAATTGGTAGCCGTAGAATTTTCTGAAGATCTTACAAAAACAGAACTTGATGTTCCCTCTTTCATAAAAATACGTTGACCATTGTTAAAATTGATGGTTCCTACACCGGTTCCTTCTTTGACCACAAAGAAACCTTGGCTCACAGGAATATATCTTCCAGGAATCTTAGTGGGAGTTCCTCCAGTACCAACATCTGGATCATTGGTTCCATAAGACGCAGATGGTGAACCTCCAGAAAGGTTATAAGTGGCATATCCGCCTTGGTATTCTGAAAGTACATGCGATCCACCACCCCAATGTTCCCAGAAATAGAGTGTTCCGGTGGTGTTTCCGTTTCCAGCTATAGTTGGCCCATTGTCCAGGATGAACTGACGCCCATCGATGGCCGAAGGATAAGGGTTGCCGACCAAATAATCATTTCCAGCATTTAAAGTAAGGTTTATATCACCATTGTTCGGTTTCCCATTGAAAGTATAGTTTTGATCGGTTAAAATTGAACCTGTTCCAGGTCCTTTCATTGTGAACCCTTCGCCAGCACGCATACTTCCTGTACTTCTTACATGTTGCCAAGAGGCATAGGAATCATCAGGGAGATTGGCAAATTTCCAAATCCAATAATCAGCTATTCCAATAGGGTTGGTATTGGTTCCGTTGTAGCCAGATGTTAACCAGTTAATGTTATTAACGCCATCTTTCATGACATCCTTAACTCGATAGGAATTATTGTTGGTCGTGGTGTTGCTCACACCTACAGGGGAAGACCAATAATTATATGTAAACTTGTCTGCAGTGCCTTGTTGGTCACGTTCTAGTTTTCCACTACTGGTAACTGCAAAATCACTATCTGTAGTTTGAATCAATTGCGATTCTCCATCGAGGTCAATAGTGCCATCCAAACTCAAATAATGAGTTACGGTTAAACCATAGCCAGTTTGCAAACTTTTGCTGCCATTTACTGTCAACTTATTGGAGTTCACCATCAATGCCAAAACTGTCCTGTTTAGGGCATTTCCACTAGGTAAAGTGAGATTACTCATATCAACATCATGTGTTGTCTTTACAATATTCCAATCAACAGTGGTTGTAGAGCTTACAATTGAAGTAGAGCCAGGCATATATTGTAATGTACCATTTTTCCATGTTGTATTTGTATCCCAGCTTCCACCTTGAGCTGATTCATAAGGAAGAGGAGCAGTCTGCCTATCAACTGTATCAAGATTTCTCAAAGCACCTTGGTTTCCATTGCCCGAAGCGTCTTCGGTATTGGTATAGGTATAAACCGACATGGGATAATACCCTGACAATTTGTTCCATGGAATTGAGGCGACCTCATTTTTGGTCACAGTGTTTGGCAACACCTTACCTCTCACAAAGGAACTGTTGTTCTCTATTTCCTGGTTCATGATATATCTTAATTGATCGACGGATAGGTCTGTATTCCACACTCTCACTTCATCGATATTCCCTTTGAAATATTGTGTCGGTGTCAGTTTGCCTGCCGCAGCAATATAAAATGATTCATCTGTATCCACTGGTGGTGTACGATTAGCGGATTTATCTAATACACCATCTATGTAAAGATATATTTTTGTTCCATCATAAATGGCTGCTACATGATGCCACTCGTTTTCGGGAATTGTAGTATTTGCTAATAGGGTTTGATTGCTCCCATTTCTCCAATAAATCTGTAGTTTACCTGTATTATTTATTTTAAAGTCATATCCTTTAGTAAACGCAGCATCTCTTTTAGAAACAATAGATACATTTGTACTTCCAGTATCTCTCTTAATCCAAGCGGAAATTGTAAATCCAGCTGGATTAAGGTTCAATTTGTTTTCCATATCTATATAGTCCGCAGCTCCATCAAAATAAATAGAACGTTCCACCACAATTTGTGGTGCATATCCAAAAGTGATGTATTTGGTATTGTCAAAATCGTATTCCGTTGTAAGATTGCCATTACCATCAGGTGTCATCAATCGATAATCTGCCGTAGGATCAAACACACCAGTACTTGAAATGAACATATAATAGCTTCCCGGAGGCGAAATATTTCGAATGGCATTCTGTGGAATGGATATTTTAACTTTTGGAATGTCTCCACCATTTCTATTTTCAACTACTTTCCAAACACGTTGCATAGCTGTAAAAGATACGTTTGTAGTGAGTGCAGGTGAAATACCAGCACTCATATTTACAGTTATGGTGGTGGCTGCGGAATTAAGATTTGCCCCGTTATTACCCCAAACCAAATATTGTCGGTCGAGACCAAATGTTGTAGGATTGTTTGAAATATTTTGATTGTTGGTTGTATAGATATCGGTCAACCCAATGGTTAAAATACCTTGTGTACGTCCAAAAGCATCAGAAGCATTGTTGACGCTTCTGGATTGTTTCTGTAAGAGTGCCGAAGCATCATCACGCCCAATACCTGTAATATCATAGTTATAGCCAGAGTTTGCAGATTGATTCCAGATGACATTACCTGAACTATCCACATAGTTCTGCGATGTTCCATTATTACCAAGTGTTATACCATATTTTATGGCCAGATATGATTGTATCCTGTTGCGTTCTTGTGTAAGATTGGCATCTGCTTTACGCGAAGAATAAGTAATGATTTCAGCAATTCTAGCATCAGTACTTGCTTCCCAACCTTCACTTCTTCCGATCCAATATCTAGAATTATTAACATTTGAGAAATCCGAAACATCATTTTGGTTCGTTTCTTTGTTTAGGGCATTGTAATACAATTCCTGTCTGTTAGTGGCTGTATTGTTTCTCGTATTGATAATCCCTGCATTGTTATAAGAAATTCCCGTTCCTGTTTGTGCCACTCCGTATCCATTTCCACCACTTGTGGTACCTACTGCATAGCAAAGCACTTCATTGGAAAATCTTGCGGTATATGCTCCAAGACCAATACCTGTAGCATCGGTTTCATTTGTAGTGTTATGCTCGTCTCCACAAAACACATCCATGCTACCAAATGAAGAATTTACGGTAACATCTGGGATAAGAACCATAAAAATGTCCTGAGAATAGAAACCACTGGCACCTTCAAGGAATTTTGTAGAGGTGTCATCATGCGTAAAATTACCATCCAATGGTACTGGATTATAACTATTGTTAAAATCCACAACAGGATTAAAGTTGATGTTTTTGGTAGCATTGTCCCAATAGGTAGGCTCTTGACCTGCAGTATTCACATAAGCATCACCGCCTTTGCCTTTATCGCTCCATAAACTCACCGCTTGACCATTAGAGTAAGAAAGTCCACTATTACCTTTGAGCCATAACTGAAGACTGCTTGTAACACCGCCAGGAGCAGTTGTTGGATTTGGTTTTGTTATCAATGAAATATTGTCAATGGCCATATCACTTCGATAGTTACTTCCAGTAATGCCTTGTATCCTTATTTTTATGGTCGACCCAACATAACTACTCAAATCGATGGATACTGGAATCCATGATGAGGCATTGGCTTTTTGAACTTCCTTGTTATTGGTCCACAGGAGGGTAGGATAGCTTGTTCCATTATTGGTACTTACATGAACATTGATGGTTCCCGTATCAGCACCATACATATGATAATAAAATACAAAACGGGGATTGGTGGTTCCTGTAAGATTGAAACAAGGACTTTGGAGATTGTGCCGTTTGTTATATACTCCACTAGCTTCGGTAAATAAATACCAACTTCCGGTTGAGGCCTTTGATGGGCCAGTTCCACTTGATGGTGTTCCGTTTTGATCTCTTGTCCAGTCGTAATCATCTGCCACCCCATTGAGGTCTTGAGTCCAACCACCTAGGCCAGATTCAAAACTTTCTTTGTATGGATATGAATTGATTGTGGTCAAACAAACCTGTGAAGCCAATTGACTGCTTATCAATGTGCAACATATTAAAGCGCAGTACTTTAATAATAAAGTAGAATTTCTCATAAGCGGGTTAAATTTTAGTTTGGGACTAATTAATTTAATTGTAATTTCTGTTCAAATGTATGCATTAACTCCATGAAATGCAAATAAATTCGATTAAATGTAAATACAATTTTTAAATTGTTGATTTTAAGGTTTTTAAATTAATGAAATTTATGATGAATATTTATTTTTTTACGTATTGATTTTCATTTTCATATTGATTATCAGTAAAGTATGTGTATGCATATTTCTAAAATTATTTACGCAAATTACATTTTTAAGGTTTTTTGAAAGTCCATCTTTTCGCTGAAATGTATTCTTTTTTATGTGTCACATTTTGATAAGTTGTTTTGTTACAGTTTTTGAATTATCAATGTCAGAAATTGTAATAAAATAAGTTCCATTGGATAAATCATTTAGATTTTTTATATAGATTCTTCCATTTACAGGAATACTCCTTGTCGAAGTGAGAATGGTTCGGCCACTCACATCAAACAGTTTCAAATTGACGATTTGATTTTCAAAAGCATCTCCCAATTTAATAACAATTGTATCATTAAATGGATTAGGATTAATTTCAACATCATTCAAAAGCTGTTGATTGACTCCCAATGTCTCAACGTTTACCGTCACTGGAATGCTAATGACATCGTCTCCACAATTGGGATTTGTTGAGGTCAATTCCACATCATAAGTTCCAGAAGCCGTATAGGTATAAACGGGATCTGCATCTGTAGAGCTTCCAACAAGGTCTCCAAAATCCCAAGAATAACTCGTCGCATCGGTTGAGGTGTTGGTAAAGGTGACCTCACCATTATTGGCTGGGTTTACCTCAAAACTGAAATTGGCATCCGCTTTTGGATTCACGGTTACAGTTACTTCCTTTCTAGCACTTTTAAGTACGGCAATATTCCAGTCATAAAAGAAATAGTAGTATTGGGTGCCTGCACTGCTATCTTTTATATTAATGCTACCATTGGAATATGGATAACTGGTATTGGCATTATTCCTATATAGGGTTAGCCCTGATGACACTTCTTTTTCTGCCAATCTAAGATTATTTCCAACAGGAATGATAAAATTCAAATCAATAGTCTGTATACCACTAGCCGATAATGAGATGATTCTCGAATCTAGCATATTGCCAGCATTATCCTGAAGCTGAATTTCAAAATCTCCAGCTTGTGATGCATTAACAGTTACTTGTTTCAGCATAACTGATTCCGAACAGTCAAAAATCAAATATCTATTAGCGCCTCCCAAAAATCCACCATTGTTGTTATTGGCTGTGGAGCCTACATTCGCTTTTGAAATCACTTGTTCAACATAATAGGACGTATTGGATGTTAAAACTGGTGTGTTAAAGTTATTTCCTGAAAAAATAGGTGTGTTATTTGATTGATTGCTGTACCAATTGATAGTTCCAACACCAGATGCGGAAAGCATTGCGGATTCATCCATACAGATTGATGTGTCACTTACAGTTGGTTTTGGGGTGTTTGAAACCAAGACTATGTTTCTAATTGTTTTTGCATTGTTGGTAACAGTCACACTAACCGTTTGTGATATGTATCCTGGAGCTGAAAATGTTACATTATAAGTACCACCATCAATCAATCTGTAGTAATCACCATAATCTGCATTGGAAAACACATAAGAATTTAACTTGTCGTGTCCAGCAATCGCAATCTGAGCTACGATTGGTTGTCCCGATTCGTCGGTAACAATCCCTTGAAAACCATAGTTGGCTTGTTTTGCAAAATCTAAAAATGCCTGCTTATTATAATTCCAATGATTTGGCAATTGGTTTGCAGGAATAAATTTGGTATCGGAAAGCTCAATCGTCACTTCCTTGGAATGACGATAGTAATTCATATAGTCTTGACGCCCACCAAAAACTGTATACCAAATTGCGCCTTGCGTCACCCCAGGACTTGCTGGGTTTTCTGGTGAATCATATTCAACGGTCATATAGGTCGGGTCTCCAGGACTATCATTTTGTGCATTGGTTGCATATTCAACAGAAATACGCTCATAAAAATCATGGTCAGCATGTTTTATGCTTGTGGTATTGTCATACGGATAATTGACCACTTCTGTACCGCCATGAAAATTTGCGGCAAGTACAAAATCCCTTGAAGCTTCAAATGCCATAAAAGCTTTCACTTCGGGCTGATATGTAGCGCCACTTGGATGAATTCCACCGATGTTATCTGGATAGTTTCTATTATTGTCTTGTCCATTGGCATTGGCTCTTATCGGGTTGGAAATGGTATTGTTACCTGAGGCACGATAGGTCCCGTCAGGGTTGGCAAGTGGACATATGTAAATTTCAGTCGAATTGACAAGATTAGTTGCTTCAGTATCGCTTCCATAATTACTCAACAAGTAGTCGATAAGCCGTATCATTAATGGATAACCGGTCAACTCATCACCATGGATGGAGGACGTATAAAGAAATTCAGGCTCAGCTTCATCCTGACTGGCATTATCCGAAATTTTCAACACCAACAGTTGACGACCATTTGGAGTGTTACCAATGGATTGCAACGTGCATAAACTGGGATAGGTTGTTGCAAAATAATTCATTTTTGCAACATATTGAGAATATGTTGGGTATTGGTCCCAAGTAGTATCCCAAGCAGTTGGGTTATAATCTGGAGCCGCAGCTGGATTGAATTCGTTATCACTAGAGTTTACGGTATATGGCAATCCGTATGTCAAAAATTCTTGAAATGTTTCTGCATTGGCATATGCTTCTACCTCCAAAGTCTCACGATTGACTTTGTGGCCAATCGAGATAATATTGGAAAGTTCTTCAATTTGCTGTTCATTGCTTGCAGTGAAAACAAAACACACTTCACCTTTAGACTCAATGTAGTTGATAGCACGCTGTCTTGAAGTCACTTGGGCATAGCCGCTGTGAACACAGATAAATGCCAATATAAGTAGGAATGTAATTTTTTTCATAAGTAAGTTTAAATTTGATTTGGGTAAAATTCGGTGCTAATATAATATTTAATTTTTAAAATAATCCACAAAACGCAAAAAAAACCGATGAAATGCGTTTATGCTTAAATTTAATGATTGTGAAAAATGTTTATTGTAAACTTTTAGAAGAAAAAAAACCCTCAAAGTATGAGGGTTTAAAAAAATGTAGCGAGAGGGGGGCACGATCCCCCGACCTCCGGGTTATGAATCCGACGCTCTAACCAGCTGAGCTACCTCGCCAAATTTAAGGCTGCAAATATAAAAACAAAATGTGTCTTCACAAATAATACCGCCTTAAATTATTTTTGTGAAATTAGTTTTTATACTAAACAAATAATTATATATTGAGCGAACTAATAAAAAACACTTATGGACGACAAAATCAAGTTAGAAATGGAATTTCCAATCCATGCTTCCCCTCAACTTTTATTCCAATACATATCAACACCTTCAGGATTGTCGGAATGGTTTGCAGATAATGTCAACTCCCGCGGCGAAGTCTTCACATTTATTTGGAATGATAGTCAAGAAAAAGCTAAACTTTTGAGCAAAAAAAGTGGTGAACGCATCCGATTCAGATGGATGGATGATGACGAGGATGGTGAGACGTATTATTTTGAGATAAAAATTCAGGTGGATGAAATAACTAAAGATGTATCCATAATTGTTACCGATTTTATCGAGCCAGATGAGATGGATGAGGCAAAAATGTTATGGGAAAACCAAATTTCGGATTTGAAGCAGGTTTTGGGCTCAGCTTAGTCTAACACTAAGAATAATTATATCTTTGTCTCGATCTTTAAACCATCGAGACTTTTTTATGATTAATTTAAATGGAAATCTTCAAGTAGATGATGCAGCGATATCTATTGACAATCGTGGCTATAAATATGGCGATACACTTTTTGAAACTTTGAAAGTGGTACATGGCAAAATTCTGTTTTGGGAAGACCATTATTTCAGATTGATGGCTTCCATGAGAATTCTAAGGATGGAAATCCCAATGAGCTTTACCATGGAATTTCTTGAAAATGAAATCCTAAAAACAATTGAAGCCAAGACACTTTCTAAAACCTCTGCTAGAGTGCGGTTGAATGTTCATCGAAGTGATGGAGGAAAATACCTTCCAGACACTAATAATATTGATTTTAATATTAGCGTAGAAAAGTTGGATTCTGATTTTTATGAGCTCAATGAGAAACCTTATTCCATTGAATTGTACAAGGATTTTTTAGTAGCTCCTGGTTTGCTTTCCACACTAAAAACCAATAACAAAATTGTCAACATTTTGGGGAGTATTTTTGCAAAAGAGAACAAGTTCGATAATTGTTTGTTGTTAAATACCAATAAAAGCATTATCGAAGGCCTTAACGGAAACTTATTCTTGATAAAAGGCAATATCATTAAAACACCTCCGCTGGAAGATGGCTGTTTAAAAGGAATCATGCGAAAACAAATCATCGAAATTATAAATTCAATGGATGATTTTGAACTTAATGAAACATCAATTTCTCCTTTTGAACTACAAAAAGCTGACGAATTGTTTTTGACTAATGCCATAATTGGCATTCAGCCCATTACATTCTACAGAAAAAAAGATTATAGTAGTGTGGTAGCCGGAAAAATACTGAATAAATTAAATATGAAGATTCGATTGGGCTAGTTATAGCTTGGATTTTCTGGTGCATTGGACCATATAGAATAGTCTCCACCAAGCTCCATCATTTTTTCTTTCCAAAAGGCATCGTCACTTTTCCCGATAAGTGATTTTTTATAGATATTTTCAGTTACAATCCAAGAGTTGGACTGTAGTTCATTTTCTAATTGTTGAGGTTCCCATCCCGAATAGCCTAAAAAGAAACGAATGTCAGATGAGGTTATTTTTCCCATGTTGATAAGTTTGAGGGCACTATCAAAGTCGCCTCCCCAAAAAATCCCTAATGAAATTTCGATACTTTCAGGAATCAGCTCAGGCACCTTATGGATAAAATACAAATTATCCTGCTCCACAGGACCACCATTATAGACCTTGAATTTTGCTTCAGTATTTGGTACTAAATCGGTCAGGGTGTATTCAAGAGGCTTGTTAAGAATAAAACCGATTGAACCTTCTACAGTGTGATCTGCCAATAGGATTACTGAGCGATTGAATGAGCTATCCCCAATAATTGAGGGCTCAGCAATGAGTAAATGACCTTTTTTAGGCTTAATAGTAATCATAAATTGGGAAAATTTTAACTAAATCTAAAAAATATTTATTAGAAAACCAATATTTTCGTTCATTTACCCAGTAAATAGGTCAAACAAAAAAACCTGCTTTATTTAAGCAGGTCTTTAAATTACTTCAAAAACTTAATTAGTTTACAGCTTTCGATAAATCGGAACCAGCTTTAAACTTCACTACGTTTTTAGCTTTGATTTTTATTGTTTTACCAGTTTGAGGGTTTCTTCCTTCTCTTGCAGATCTTCTAGATACTGACCAAGATCCAAATCCTACCAAAGATACTCTTTTGCCTTTTTGTAATGCTCCTTCGACGTCGATTAAAAAAGAATCTAATGCTTTTTTCGCAGCTGCTTTTGTAATACCAGCATTTTCTGCCATTCCATTGATTAAATCTGTTTTGTTCATAAATTAAAGTTTTTAATTATTAAAAAATAGTTGGGTTAAACGATATTGTTAAATCCTCATACAAATTTATACGGAATATCCACCTACGCAAGTAATAGCAAGGGAAATCCAATTTTTTGTTGATAACTTGAGGCATTTGTTGATAAAGGAGCCAAAAATTATAGGATATTTCATAATATCAGCATTTACAAGGGTTTAAAGCATTTTTGCATCAGTTGAAAAATGATAACCGTTCAAAAGGGACTTGATATCCATTTTTCGTTTTCCGGGCAGCTGCAGTTCTTTTATATTGATATAACCTCCTTTGACTGCAACTTTTAATTCGTTTTTTGAAACTTCTAAACTCCCAATAGGGTTGGTGTGGGCTTTAGCTTCTTTTTCGACATCAAAAAGTTTTACGGCCAATTGCTCTCCTCCATTTTTTAAGTAGCTCCAAGCGGCAGGAAATGGGTTCAAGCCTCTGATTTTATTATAGATAGCATCCAACGATTGATTCCAGTCAATCTTGCAATTGGTCTTATTGAGCTTGTGTGCGGTTTTGGTAAGGTCAGATGTAGGTTGGAGAGTTGTCTTGACTTTTCCCTCTTCAATTAATTTGACGGTATCTAACACAAGGAGACTGCCCAAATTCATTAGTTTATCATGTAATATTCCAACGGTTTCATCGGGTTCAATAGCTATTTCATCTTTAAGAATGATGGCTCCAGTATCAATCTTTTCATCAATAAAAAAAGTGGTTGCTCCTGTTTTGGTTTCTCCATTGATGATGGCCCAATGGATGGGTGCAGCGCCACGATAATCGGGCAGAAGGGAGGCGTGCAAATTGAAAGTCCCATATTCTGGCATCTTCCAAACAATTTCTGGCAACATCCTAAAGGCAACCACAATCTGGAGATTGGCATTTAAGGATTTTAATTCTTCTATAAAAGTTTCATCTTTTAAATTGGTTGGCTGAAGTATGTTGAGATGTTTTGAAGTTGCATAGGTTTTAACATCAGATTCATGAAGGTGTTGTCCTCTACCAGCTGGCTTATCTGGAGCAGTGATAACGCCCACAATAGTATAGCCATTATCAACTAGGGTTTTTAAGGTGGCCACAGCAAATTCAGGCGTGCCCATAAAAACGATTCTCAAATCTTTCTTCATGTATGTTTGATTTTATATTTGTTGGTTGATGTTACTTCCAAGATATTGTTTTCAACCATCAATTGCAAGGTCTTTAAAATCGAACGGTCGTCATAGGATAAATTTTCAATGATGGTTCTAGAGGATAAGGGCTCATTTTCCAATTGCAGAATAATATCGTGCGTAATTGATTTTGATTCTGAATAGGTCGTTTTTTTTCTTTTTGAAATGCAAACGGAGCAGATACCACAATCAGTCTTTGCCTTTTCACCAAAATAGTGCAATAAGTGTTTGTTTTTGCAACTGTTAGTATCGCTTATGTAGTGGATGACAGCATTGATTTGCTCTTCTTTCAAATGAAATTGCTGCTCCACATGTTTTGAAATCCGATTGATGGTTTTACCGTCTTCGCGAGGTACCAAAAAGGTCAATTCTGAATCGGTGTTCGAGAACTGAAAGTCAACGACCTCATCTTTTTTGAGTTGGCGTAACGATTTTAGGATTGTCTCCTCATCGATTAAAGCTTTTTCTGAAATTAAATTCAAATCTATTTTCAGTAAATTTTCGAAAATTCCGCCATAAGTGCGCAGGATGGATTTGACGAGAATATCGACATTTTTGTGGGTTTCCAGATAACTGAAAAGCTGTTGATTGGGTATCAAAAACTGAAGCTTTGCCTGATAATTGAATTGTTGTGATAAAGAAATAATACTATTTCTGTCAAGGATTTGAAGCGCATTGAAGGTTATCGTTGAATTAAATTCATAGGTTTTGCAAAAGTCATTAAAATTGAATTCGTGGACTGTTCGTTCCCCTTCTCCGTAAGAAATCTGAAAGTAGTTGCACAATTTTCGGTAAACTTGTTTTAAGAAATCAATCGTAGGCAGAACGTTCAAAAATTGATTTTTCAGTGCTTGTTCATCCGTTTTGTTTTTTAAGATGACCGCATAAGCTTTTTCGCCATTCCGACCTGCGCGACCAGCCTCTTGATAATAGCTTTCCAAACTTTCGGGTAGATTGACATGAATGATGTTTTTGACGTCAGCCTTGTCAATTCCCATTCCAAATGCTGTGGTGGCCACCATAATCTCTTTTTGATTAGAGGTCCAGAGATGTAGATGCTCCTGTTTTTCTTGAGTGCTCAAACCGCCATGAAAATACAAACTCGAAAGACCTCTGGCTTCTAAAAAAGACTGGATTTCAAGCGTTGCTCTTCTGGTTCTTGCATAAATGATGGAAGGGCCTTTATGTTTTTTTAAAATTTGTTCCATCGTATAGTATTTATCGTCCGTATCCAAAACCATATAAGCGATATTGGGACGCGCAAATGATGCTTTAAAAAGTTTTGGGGAAATAAAATCGAGTTCGGAAATGATATCCTCAATAACTTCAGGTTTCGCGGTTGCAGTGAGTGCAATGACATTGACTGTGGGATGCAATTCCCTTAAACAGGAAATATGTTTATAGGCAGGACGAAAATCATTTCCCCATTGACTGATACAGTGGGCTTCGTCCACAGCAATCAAATTGACATTCATTTGTTGTATTCTGTCTTTGACCAAATCTTGCTGGAGACGCTCTGGAGACAGATACAAAAATTTATAGTTGCCATATATGCAATTATCCAGAAGCGTATCCAAATCCGAAAAGGAAATACCACTCGTAATCGCCAATGCTTTGATACCCTTTTCATGAAGCTTGTTCACTTGGTCTTTCATCAATGCAATGAGTGGCGAGACGACAATGCAAATCCCGTCTTTCATGAGGGCAGGAATCTGAAAGCAAATCGATTTGCCTCCACCCGTTGGTAATAGGGCAAAAGTATCTTCATTTTCCAAAACAGCATTGATAATGTCCTCCTGCATTGGTCGAAATGCGGTATGGTTCCAATACCGTTCTAAAAAGTCGATAGGTTGTGTCATGCTATAAATTTAAAGCATCCAAAATGAAATCAGCACGTTTTTCGATACTTTCAAAAGGCACATCGACAAGTTTGTAATCAAAGTTTTTATAGGAATTCAAAAGATGTTTATGGATGAGTTCAGCCTGTTCAAAATTTTCATATCTAACAGTATCGCTTACAAAAATTTCTTTCCAGGGTGCCAATACAAATACACAGTCATATCGATTGTTCTGACAAGTTTCCACAAATTCGATGGGATAATTGGTATCAAAATAATCCATATAGGCCAAAACGTCTGGTAAACCTCTATCCAAAAAAATAGTGGAACCGCTGAATTGGTCGGCATCATAGAATTGTTTTAACCTCCCTTTGAGAAGTAGCTCACTGAAAAGCAATGGTTCGGTCAAAAATAGTTGTTCAATGCCTTTCTTACGTGCTTCCAACGTGACCTGACGTGAAATCTCATCAAAACAGATATGTCCTCTTTTTTTGAGTTCGTTGATGATGGAGGATTTTCCAGTGCCTGGACCACCTGTAATGACAATTTTTTTTGTGTTCAATTTGGCAAGGTTTTGGTAACAAAAATCGTAATTTTAATAAGAACTAAAAAATGCAAAGTAAAATGTATCTTTGCAACACATAAAAAGGAACATGAGTACAGAACAAAACCCCCAAGAATTTTATAAAAAACTAAAAGAACAACTCTACGATACGGCAACTTGGCCTTCGGAATATCTTTACAAATTTATTGTACCTTCGGATAAACAAAAGATTGTTGACATTGAATCTTTATTTGACAATCTGGGAGCGGTCATTACAACAAAGGAATCAAAAAAAGGAACCTATACGAGTGTTTCCATAAATGTACCAATGAAAAACCCGGAAGCTGTAATTGAGAAATATAAGGAAGTAGCTGAAAAGGTGGAAGGAGTGATTTCGCTTTAATGAGAATCGCAGACAAATGACTGCAGACTGAAGATTGTCAACAAGGACTTTATTTTCACAGGAATAAGCAACTCTATTATTTTTTTTGTATTTTGCACACGTACATAATAACTGCATGTACATAATAGTAACACTACACATTTTTATATTTTGACAATAGACGATTTAGAGTACAATACAGAGCGTGAACATTTGATTATTCCAGAGTATGGAAGACATATGCAAAAAATGATTCAGTACGCCAAGGAGCGTCCTTCCAAGGAAGAGCGTAATAGAGTTGCCAAGGCTATCATAGCTGTCATGGGAAATTTACAGCCACATTTACGAGATGTTCCAGACTTTCAACATAAACTTTGGGATCAATTGTTCATCATGGCTGATTTTGAACTGGATGCCGATTCTCCTTATCCAATTCCATCAAAAGAAGAGCTTTATGCACGTCCTGAAGCATTAAAATATCCTCAAAACCATCCTAAATACCGATTTTATGGCAACAATATCAAAACGATGATTGATGTTGCCAATACATGGGAAGAAGGAGACTTGAAAGAAGCGTTGATTTATACCATTGCGAATCACATGAAAAAATGTTTTCTAAACTGGAACAAAGACACAGTGGAAGATGATGTGATTTTTGGGCATTTAAGGGAGCTTTCTGGAGGAAAAATCAATCTGATGGAAGCTGATGAAGACCTTTCGGATGCAACCAGTTTGATGCGAACCAAAAAGAAATTTGCTTCTAACAATGGCAACCAAAGCAATAAAAAATCACATCACAAAAAAAACTCAAATTCAAACCGTCAACGCAAACGCTACTAACCATTCATGGCTACATTTATTATCGAAGGAGGTCATAAACTCAAAGGAAGCATTCAACCTCAAGGCGCAAAAAACGAGGCTTTACAGATTCTATGTGCCGTTTTGCTCACATCAGAACTTATTACTATCCATAACATTCCAGACATTATTGATGTCAACAAACTCATTACTTTACTGAGTAATCTTGGTGTAAAAACGAGGAAAATCGCTCATGGCTCCTATACATTCCAGGCAGATGAGGTTAATATGGCTTATTTGGAATCTCCAGAATTTAAGGAAGATGGCAAAGGTTTGAGGGGTTCCATCATGATTGTGGGACCGCTCTTGGCTCGTTTTGGTAAAGGCTATATTCCAAAACCAGGTGGTGATAAAATTGGACGCCGACGTTTGGATACACATTTTGAAGGTTTTATAAACCTTGGAGCAAAATTCAGATATAACAGGGAAGACCATTTTTATGGTGTGGAAGCCAAACGCTTGAAAGGTGCTTACATGCTTTTGGATGAAGCTTCTGTCACCGGAACTGCTAATATTGTGATGGCTGCTGTTCTTGCAAAAGGCACTACAACCATTTATAATGCTGCCTGTGAGCCGTATTTGCAACAACTGTGCAATATGTTGAACCGTATGGGAGCGAAAATAAGTGGGGTTGGTTCCAATATGTTGATTATTGAAGGGGTGAATAAACTGGGAGGCACAGACCACACCATGTTGCCAGATATGATAGAGATTGGAAGCTGGATTGGATTGGCTGCAATGACCAAAAGCGAACTGACCATCAAAAATGTGAGTTGGAATGATTTAGGACAAATACCAAATGTGTTTAGAAAATTGGGTATTACTGTTGAAAAGAAAGGAGATGACATCCATATCCCTTCCCATAAGAATGGTTACGAAATACAAAATTATATCGATGGTTCTATATTGACCATTGCTGATGCTCCTTGGCCTGGTTTTACACCTGATTTATTGAGTATAATATTGGTAGTTGCCACGCAAGCCAGGGGAAGTGTATTGGTACATCAAAAAATGTTTGAGAGCCGATTGTTCTTTGTGGATAAATTGATAGATATGGGTGCCAAAATCATTCTTTGTGATCCACACAGAGCAACAGTAATTGGACACGATTTTAAATCCATGCTTAAAGCAACTACCATGACGTCTCCAGATATTAGAGCAGGAGTTTCATTATTGATTGCTGCCTTATCAGCCAAAGGAACATCCACCATTCATAATATCGAACAGATAGATAGGGGTTATGAGCGTATTGATGAACGTTTAAGAGCGATTGGTGCAAAGATTACTAGAGTAAGCTAAAAATTCAGTACTTATCCCCAAACCTAAAATTGTTACAATTCCAATATCAGATACACAAGATTAGGGTATCAATAAAATTATCACACTTTCTGCGACAAAATATACATTCCACTTGTCGTCAAATCTTCATTGCTCAACTCTTTAAAACGGGTGGCAAGGTCTTTTTTTGATAATTTATTTCCCTTTTTGTCGAATACTTGTTTTAGAATCTTGAAATTATACTTGTGATGCAAAGCAACATGTGCAGAGCAAGGCAATCGGCTAATCAATTCGTTTTTGCCGCCAGTGACCACCTCCCATTCCCAATCCTTGTAAGTGTAATGTCCATTCCAAATGGAAATGGAACCCAAGGATTTGAAATCTATGGTATGTGACATATATCCGTTTAGTTTGAGCCAATCCCGCATCACTTTGTAAGTGTCATCTAAATCATAGATGTGCATTAGAACAGCTTGTGAGAAGATGAAATCAACTGAATTTTTTTCAACCAAGGTTGTATCATTCCAAGGAATCTGAAATTTAATATACCTATTGTTTGGGTTATCAATGTCCATGAGTTCTTTGCGAATAGCTTCAAGACGTTCAATAGCCAATGATTTCATCAATAAATCATCGGTAAGTATATGAGAAGGAAATTTATAATCATTCAGTACTGGGCGTACCTTAACAAATTCTGTTTGGTCAGGGATAGCCGTTCTGTCTTTAAATAATTGTATCAAATCATCAAACATTCTTACATTTCGATCATTGTCCCAATATTTGACGACATCAAATCCATAAATTTTTTCTGCTCCTGAAAGTAATGCAGCCAGGCTACATCCGAGAGAATTCCCTGGTCCAAATTCGGCCACTATTTTTGGAACTCCATGTTGAAATTCATTCAAATTCTGAAGATGTCGCATCCATACGGAATAGCAATAACGACTGTTGGTCGTAGATCCACCACCGCCACCGCCAGTGGGCTGTTTGGGCCAAACTTTTTTTAGTAAAATGTGTTTTATAATACCTTTAACTATAGGCTTGAGTTTCTCTTTTATCATGGTTTTGATTTTCCCAATGCTAATTTAATGGTTTTAAGGTTATACTTTCAAAAAGTTTTAAATGACTTCCCTAAATAAAAAAGCTCCGATTAATGTCGGAGCTTTAGATTAAGTTAAAGATTATTACATATTATAAAAAAACTGTTCATTCACAATCTTGCCATCCTTGACTTGAAAAACACCAAGCTCTTCCATTTTTTGACGACCATGTTCTTTAAATGTGACATCAAAGTCCATTTTACTGGTAAAATGATTATCAGCGACAATAGGATCAGAAATGTTAGTTCCATGAAATTCCTGAACACTATCCAGCCATTCCTTGCTTTTGTTCCAAACATTTTGTTTTCCTTCAATGACTTCATGTGGTGAACCAGGCATTTCCCTGCTCTTGACATTTTCCCCATATAAAGTGTCTATGCACTCTAAATTTTTTCCTTCACGGCAAAGTTGTGCCCATTTTTGTGCAACCTCTTGTGTTTTCATTTTCTTTAAGTTTATTGATTCCCATAAAATTAATTAAATATTACTCTTGTATCTCTTAAGGAAATGTTATGGTTATAATAAAAAAAGCCTTCAACTTAGTAAGCGAAGGCTTTAGAAAAATATTGATATCCAGTTATTATTCTTTAATCACTTTATGAACATAACGTTTATTGTTGGAATACAGATTCAAAAAGTATACACCGGCATTAAGGTTGCCCAATTCAATTTGATGATTTGTAGTCGAAAGCGTGGTTTTGGAAGTTATTAATTTTCCTGTAATATCATAGATTTCATAGGAAATATCGCCCGATTGCGGTCCATCAATCGTGATGATATTCTTGGTTGGGTTTGGATGGATTTTAAAAATCGAAGAAATCGATTCGTTTATATTCAATGTTGAACCTTCAACGATTACAATCGATTCGTCGACGTTAGGCGAAAGTAGTGTATCTACATTTCCAGAAGGCCAGTTCACAACAATCTTAGTGATGGAGGTGTTGGAACCCAAACCAAAATGTGTCATCATGGAGTTCATAATCCCATAACTTTCACCTGATCGTACTTCACGTATTTGTTTACCCCACGCTCCATAAATTTCAATCCTAGCTCCAATTCCATTGATGTTGCTTGGATTACCTAGTAAAGTGATTTCGCTCCAGTGATTTGCATTGCCGTTATTTAAGTATAATACATCTGAAATACTATTAGAAGGGCTGTTATAGCCTGATCCAAAACCTGCAATAATATCAACAAATCCATCATTGTTTAAATCTCCTGCCGCGGCACTTTGAATCCTATTGGTTGTAGGAAATGGAGTGGTTATTCTTGTAAACGTTTTGTTGCCATTATTTCTGAAAAGTTTATGGCTTCCACCACGTGAAGTAATGAACAAATCGATAAATGTATCATTATCAAAATCTTCCATAATGACTTGTATTCCATCACTTCCCATAGAACTTAATTCTGTCGCGATTCCTGAGGTCGAAGTGATGTTTGTAAAGGTTCCGTTACCATTATTTTCATAAATGTAGCTGCTTTGATCGTGATTGACCAAGGCACAATCCAAATCACCATCATTGTCAATGTCTTCAAAACTTGCTGACCACGACTGAGCATAAGGAACCAAGCCGGCGGCCACACCAACTTCTGTAAAATGATTAGTGCCATCATTTTGGAACAATAAATTGACGCGACGCCCATCATGATCGTTGGAAACACCTAATCGACATTTAGAAATGTAAAGATCTTGATCGCCATCATTGTCATAATCTGTCCAAATACTTCCATAGTTACCAGAATTGTCAGAAGGAATTGTAGATACAGCATTGATTAAACCAGCATTATTTAAGGTAAAGTTTCCTGCCCCGTCGTTGCTATACGCCGAGGAGACGCTTTCATCACTACAACCAAAAAAATCAATGGTTCCATTATTATCTATATCGGCAAAATTTGCGTTTTGTAAGAATATAGAGGTGCCACCAAGGGTAGTGGAAGTATACGTAGTACCAGTAGCATTGGCCTTTAAGAGTTTAAGTCCATTATAGGCTCCACCTACAATGATGTCATTGAATCCATTTCTATCAACATCAGCAATTGCAAAGCCCCATTCTGTTCCATTTCCTGGAATGGAACCATAATTCAAAAGGGTGAAGTTTCCGCTTGTTTGGTATTCAATCTGAAGGTTGGTAGCTCCCGAAAGTCTGACAATATCATCTAGCCCGTCACCATTCATATCAGCAACACCTATGGCGCAACCGCTTTTAAGTGAAGAGTTTGCCAATTTGGAATTTGAATTGGTAAAAGCTATTTGGGACGATGCCAAAACGGGTAAACCGATAATTGTAGCAAAAAGTAATTTTTTAATCATAATAGTTTGATTTTTAGATATGGAAGTCAAATATAATAGAAAAAAACAGAATCAAATTTAAAAATAAGATGCTTTTTTTAAAGATGTTCATAATTCAGTCCAAAGCTCGTTTATAGGTATTTAAACATCGTTGACGTGCTTCTTTATGATCAACAATCATCATTATATAGTCATTTTCTTTAAATTCAGGAATCCATTTTTTGATGTAGTTATAATCCTTATCAAATTTTTCTATTTGAGTTGTCGGGTTGAAAATTCTGAAGTAAGGCGCTGCATCCACTCCAGAACCTGCTACCCATTGCCAATTACCAACATTGCTGGCCATCTCATAATCATGCAGTTTTTCCGCAAAGTACGCTTCGCCCCAACGCCAATCGATAAGCAAATGCTTGCACAAAAAGCTGCCTACAACCATCCGCACGCGATTGTGCATAAAACCAGTCTCGTTAAGTTGTCTCATGCCAGCGTCCACCAAAGGATAGCCAGTTTTGCCTTCACACCATGCGTTAAACTCTGTTTTGTTATTGCGCCATTTAATGTGGTCATATTTTGGCTTAAAACTTTCCGTAACAGTTTTGGGATAGTGCCATAGAATTTGCATGAAAAATTCGCGCCAAATGAGTTCCTGCCAAAAAATCTCATTGTTTTCGGCAGTTGCTTTTTTTATCATTTTTCGAATGCTTACGGTTCCGAAGCGTAAGTGAGGACCTAATCGAGAAGTAGCATCCTTTGCCGGAAAATTTCGAGTTCCTTCATAATCTTTGATAAGTGTAGGCGTTACTTCATAATCCTTGATTTCTTGGGATGATTTTTTAAATCCGATATCAGATAACGACAAGTTTGGTAGGCGTGTATTTTTCACCAGATTATCTAAATAGTCATTGGTGTAGTAAATTTTTAAATCGATTGTTTTGAATTTTTCTTTCCAGCTTTTCATGTAAGGTGTATACACAATATAAGGGTCGCCATCATTTTTGACTACCTCGTCTTTTTCAAAAATAACTTGGTCTTTAAAAGTTTTAAATTCAATATCATTTTTATTCAAAAATTTCTTTATTTCTTCATCACGTTCTTTTGCATAAGGCTCATAATCGTGATTGGTGTAAACGCTTTTAATGTCATAATCCTTTACTAATTGCTTATAGATGTCTAAAGGTTTTCCTTCAAACATAGCCAAACTACTATCATGCTTTTCCTGTAATTCCTGTCGCATTACTTGAAGGGTTTTATATATAAAAGTGACTCTTGCATCATCTTTTGGCAGGGAATCCAAAATTTCAGTGTCAAAAATAAAGATGGGCATTACAGGGTGTTCGCTTTTCAGGGCTTCATAAAACCCTACGTTATCATCGAGTCTTAAATCGCGTCTAAACCAAAATATGTTGATAGGTTGTTTCATTTTAAAATGTTCCAAAAAGTTCTACTAATTTTTTCTTTCGGTATTCAAAAATTTCTTCCAGCTTTGGTTGTACCATAATGGGATGCATCAATTGTCCAAGAACGCCGAATGGCAATTTATAATCTATAATGTCTTCCATTTCGATACCGCCATCAATCTCTTTAATGAAATGTTTGTGGTGCCAAAGTGCATACGGACCAAATCGTTGCTCATCCACAAAATACGATTTTTGAATTACATGAGTAATCTCGGTTACCCATTTAGTTTTAATTCCCAAAAGTGGTGTCACAATATATTGAATAATTTGCCCTGCATACATTGGCCTGTCTGCACCTGAAAGAATATCAAAGCCCATATAATCTGGAGTAATGGTCTTTAAATTCTTCGGATTTGAAAAAAAATCCCAAGCTTCATCGATAGATATTGGTAGTTCTTGAATCTTATTGAGTGTATATACTTTCATGCTTTTTTAGTTGTTTAGAAGAATGTATCCATTTAACGAGGTGGCAATGCACAACCAAACAAAGTAGGGTAGGATCAGATATGTTTTCAATTTTAAATCTTCTCTAAAACGAAACATCATTAGTACCACGACTATTGTCAAAGCTATAATGGTAACTAATCCAAGCGCAATGAGATGTTGATTAAAAAAAATGTAATTCCAGCTAACATTCAAAATAAATTGGAGACTAAAGAGCCAAATAAATTTGGAAATAGGATTTTTCAAATACACGAATGTCATATAGAGGGAAAAAAGAAGCATAATAGTACTCCACGCAGCACCAAATACCCATCCAGCAGGCGTCCAAGGCGCTTTATCCAAATTGAGATACCACGCAGTTTGAGGTCCATTTTCCATTAGCCAAACACCAATACCCAATGCTCCAAAGTTGATTATTAGAAAAATAATAAGGGGTTTAATAAAATTCATCTTCAACATTATATTTTAAAACTTACAATTCCACAATCCATCTCAAATACCTGCCCTGAAATTGAAGTAGCTTTATCTGACAATAAGAAGGTAGCCATATTCGCCACGTCTTCTGGATTTAAAAATTTCTTCAATGGATGGCGTTCTGTGATGTTTTCAATCATTTTATCATTGCGTAATAATTTTGAGGCCAGTTCGGTATCGGTTACTGTTGGTGCAATGGCATTGATTCTCACATTCGGAGCAAATTCCGCTCCCAAGGATTTGACCAAACCTTCCACCCCAGATTTTGCTGTGGCAATACTTGCGTGATAGGGCATCCCTAACTTTGAGGCTACTGTGCTAAACAGTAATATAGACGGATTTTGTCCACTTTTTAGTATGTCGAGATACTTCTGAATGACCTTAACAGCCCCAAGTACATTAATTTCAAAATCACTTTTAAACTCCTCTATACTCAATCTATTAAATGGCTTTAAATTGATACTTCCAGGGCAATAAACCAATCGGTCAGCACTTTCAATGTCTGGTAACTCATCGTTTAAAACATCCATGCTATGATGCGTTAGGTTTCTATGTTCTAAATCCGGAGTGCTTCTGCTTATATTGATGATTTTGTTGTCTTCCATTAAAGAATTTAAAATGGCTCGACCAATCCCTTTGCTTCCTCCAATGATTATATACGTTTTCATATGTTAGGTATTTATTTTATCCAATGTGTTAAATGACAATTCAAGAACGTTTTGAAATTGCATTACTAGAAATAGACCTCTGCCTCGAACATTTGAATCTTCCTTTTGTAAAAATTCTCAATTTTTGATGTTTGGTGCTTCGACCGTTGACACGTTTTCGCCACATTTTAAAGCTGCTTAACTTCATTTCTTTTCGCATCAATTCAATAACCTCCTGTTCTTTCAAACCAAATTGAAACGTGATAGCCTCAAATGGTGTGCGGTCTTCCCAAGCCATTTCAATGATACGGTCGATATCCCTTTCGCTTAATTCAGGGTAATGAATGGAATTCTGTGTCATAATTTACTTTTTCATTTAATAATTTTTCAAAAAAAACCTTGTTTTCACGATAGGTTTGATTATTTCTAAAATGCACAAAACGTCCCTGACCGTGAATGCTAATGCCGTTGGTATGATAGAGGTGAAGCTGATAATAAGGAATAACCCAAGTGAAATTTTTCAAACCTTTGTTGATGCGAAGCAAAACACCTTTCGGACGCAATTCGATATTGGCATATGTGGTATCCGCTACTGAATTCAGATAGGCTTGCATATTCGGGCTTGCTTCGTCAATGGTCATTCGTTTTGACCCAATGCCACGCATCTTCAAAATCTGCAATAACCGAAAAGGTTTTCCCACCAAATCATTGATGAGCGCTTCTTTTTCTTTGTCAGTATATGTCGTGTCCAATACCATTTAATAGCTGCTTTGATGTTCGATAATATGCTGTGCTTTCTGCTTTAGAGCTTTCAAATCCTTTGGTTTCATTTTATCCAAAAGACTATACATCATCGTCATTCTATGATTGTCTGAAAGCGTTTTTCTGTGGTCATCCAAAAAATTCCAGTACAGACTATTGAAAGGACAAGCCTTGTCACCAGTTTTTTTCGTTTTACTATAATAGCAACTACCACAATAATTGCTCATCTTATTGATATATGAACCAGAAGATACATAAGGTTTCGTCGCAATCCTTCCGCCATCGGCAAACTGACTCATCCCTCGTGTGTTCGGCAATTGAACCCATTCTACGGCATCAACGTATATTCCCAAATACCAATCATCCACTTCGTCTGGGTCGGTTTGTGTAAGGAGTGCGTAGTTACCAGTAATCATCAAACGTTGTATGTGATGAGCATAACCATTGTCCAACGAATTTTGAATACTATGCTTTAGGCAGTTCATCTTGGTATCAGCATCCCAATAAAAGGACGCCAATTTATTCTTATGCTTTAAGGTATTCTCTTTTTTAAACTTCGGCATCAATGCCCAATACATTCCTCGCATATATTCGCGCCAACCGATGATTTGCCGAATGAAACCTTCCACCTGCGAAATATCAACCGATTTGTGATGCGAGTTGTAATAATTCTCAACGGTTTTGACGACATCTTTGGGTGAAATCAATTTCAAATTCATCGCAAAAGACAATCTCGAGTGAAACAAATACGCCTCGTCGGTATGCATTGCGTCTTGATAGTCTCCAAAATGTTGCAACAATTCTTCACAGAAAAACTTTAGCTGTTCCAAGCTTTGTTTCCGTGTGATGGGATACCCAAATGTCTTTGTTGCAAAGTTTCCGAAGGTTTTGATATTAGCTTTTTCAATATCCTTCACCACTTCGTCCACATTATTTTTGAAATATTTATAAGCTGGAATAGGAACGTCGCCATTCCATTTGTTGCGGTTGCTTTTGTCGTAATTCCATTTGCCACCTTCGGGCTGAACATTCTGCATCAAGATATCGTGCTTTTTTCGCATATCTCGATAAAATGTTTCCATCAAATATTGCTTTTTTCCTTCGAAAAAATTCTTGACATCTTTACGGTCGGTATAAAAATGATGGGTAGAAATGACGCTCGACTCAATTTCTAAATCCTTACAGAAATCTCTCAATTGTTTATCTAATCTGTATTCGTCAGGATATTGGTATTCAAAATGTTGAATATTATGTTTTTGGATAAGCTGATTGAGATTTTTGGTAAGTTCTTGAGTATTTTCCTTATCGTTTATCTTGTAATACACTACTTGATGTCCATTGGCTTGAATGTCTTCTGAAAATTGTCGCATCGCTGCAAAAAAACCGATGACTTTCTGAATGTGATGTAACACATAATCAGTTTCCTGTCGCATTTCAAACAGACAATAAATCACATCATCATTTTTCTCCTTCAACCAAGGATGTTTGATGTTCAATTGGTCGCCAAGTAATAGTCGCAAAGTTTTCATTTAAACAGCGTTTTTTGCAACCATAGCCTTTGATAGCGTCCTGAACCATCATAGCGTTCTGCTTGAAGTTTTACATTAAATTCTCGGTCTCTTGGGTCATTCCCAACGCCAGCCACATAGTTCCAATTGCCGTAATTGCTATGAACGTCATAATCGATGAGCAACGATTCAAAGTATGCTGCACCAATACGCCAATCTTGTTTTAAAGTTTTGGATAGGTAAGAAGCTACATTTTGTCTTCCGCGATTGCTTATCCAACCTGTTTGATTCAACTCTAGCATATTGGCGTTCACAAAGGTTTCTTCGGTTGTTCCATTCATCCATTGATGCAAAAGCTGCTCGTTTCGATTCCACTTCAAATCTTTCTGCTTAATGCCACCCAATTTGAAAAGATTTGCTCCGTGTTTCAAGGAACTATATTTGAAATAATCACGCCACAATAATTCAAATATTAGCCAGTAAGTAGATTCATTTTTGATGTGTTCTTTTTCAAACTGTTTGACACTCCAATAGATTTTTCTTGGCGAAAGACATCCATTTGCCAGCCACGCAGAAAACTTCGAACTGTAATCTGTGCCAATCAATCCATTGCGTGTTTGTTTGTAATGTGCGAGTTTTTGACTCTTGAAAATATACTCTTCAAGTCGATTTAATGCAGATGTTTCTCCACCTTTAAATGGGAAAGCTGAATTCGGATGGGTTTCAAAATTTTTAAACCTTAAATCTTCCAAACTTGGAATTTGAGTGATTTCCGAAGGTGAAAAAATTTGTTTATATGACGAATGCTCGATTTCTGCTCTTACTTTACATTGTTTCTCGACCTGTTTTCTGAATTCTGTAAAAATCTTTGGAAGATTTTCAATGTCGATATGAAAGTCGTCTGGATGAATTAAAAACTGACCGTATTCTTGATGAAATGTGGCATTTTTGAGAAGGTTAGCTTTTACGGCGTTCAAAACATCCACTTCTTCAGTGGTCCATTCTTTTTGAAGATAAATCTCGTTGATGTCATATTTTGAAACCAATGAAGGGATAACATATTCAGGTTCGTCGTAATAAACAAGTAGCGAAATACCTATTTTCTCTAAGGAAGACTTCAAATCTTTTAACGACTCAATCAAAAATTGAGTGCGATACTTTTCCGTTTTTTTGAAACCATATTCTGTGACTTCATAATGCCTCGGGTCGAAACAATACACTGCCAGCAAAGGATTTCCTGATGCTATGGCTTTTGCGAGCATAGGATTGTCGTGAATTCGGAGGTCATTCCGAAACCAAATTAAGCTAGGCTGTTCTTGTGTCTTCTGCATCGTTCGCTACAATAAATTACGGATTCCCACACACGTTTCCATTTCTTGCGCCAAGTAAATGATCGCTGGCAGATTGGGCACATTTTCGTGGGTAAATGTTGTTTTTTACGATTCATTTTTTACTTCTACCAACTTATTAATCATCCCATTAAAAATGAACCAGTGAAATGGCAGTACACTGTACCAATAGAGCCTTCCTGCCAGTCCTCTAGGCCTGAAAGTGGCTGTCTGCTTCAACAATCCTTCTTCAATCTTGAATTCCAGCCAAGCTTCGCCAGGCAATTTCATTTCGGCATAGAGAAGGAGTTTTTTTTCGTTTCTGTCACTAAAGATGACACGCCAAAAGTCCAAGGCATCACCTGCATCAAGCTCTGAAACGTGTGTTCTTCCTCGTCTCAAACCGATGCCGCCAAATAATTTGTCCAAATACCCACGAACTTTCCATAGATAGTTGCCATAATACCAACCCGTTCGGCCTCCTATGGACCAAATGCGGTTGATGGTGGTTTCTTCATCTTCAACCTTTCGTTCTTTATAATCTCTGAAACAACCGTGTTTGGGCACATTTACATACTTATGGAAATTCTTTTTGAGTCTTCCACTACTGACCATAGAGTCTTTCCAACTCGATACAATACTATTTTGTTCGATTTTTTCAAATGCTAATTCCACTGCTTCTTGATACCCAATAGGATGCACATCCAGAAGCTCATTAATATTGCTTTTCTTTCCAATTATTTGTACTCCCATACTATCTACCAAAGAACTTGCTAGTTTAAAAGAGGTGGACGTCACAAAATATAACCAATAGGATGATAGCTTCGGAGTCATTACAGGAACGGTCAAAATGTAGCGTTTCAAACCACGAATGTCTGCGAATCGCAACAACATTTGTTTGTATGTCAAGACTTCCGGTCCAAAAATGTCATAACTATTATTGTATAACTCTTTTCGACCTTTGGCTTTAGACAGATAAGCCAAAACATCACGTACAGCAATGGGTTGAGTTTTGGTGTGCAGCCATTTTGGAGCTACCATTACAGGCAATTTTTCAACTAAATCCCGTATGATTTCAAAAGAAGAACTTCCGGAGCCAACAATGATTCCAGCCCGAAAAACTGTAAGTGCATACTTTTTTGAATCCAAGAGTTTTTCCACATTATGACGTGAGGACAGATGCTTTGATAGCTGTTCTTCGTTCACAATACCACTCAAATAAATGACTTGTTCCACCGATGTCGTTTCCATATAATCCTTGAAATTCTTGGCACATTTTGCTTCGAGTTTCTGAAAATCCTTTGAGGAATTGCTCATACTGTGAATCAGATAGTACGCCACATCCACATCATTCGGAATATTTACCAAAGATTTTGAATCCAAGAAATCAGCTTCTACGATGGTAATATGGTCATCATCAAGATATGTTCTGTCTGCACGGAGCTTATCTCGAACAGCACACACCACCTCGTGTCCTTCATTGATGAGAATGGGGATAAGCCGTTTTCCGATGTAGCCAGTGGCACCCGTGACGAGAATTTTCATTTTAAGCTAGAGCAGCGTTTTAAAGTTATTTATCCTGATATCTTTTGCTTTCAAATCGAACATTAAATTATAAAGTCCAAAGAAGGTGCGGTTCATATATATAAAATGTTTTGAACCGCGATTGCCATTCATTTTCCGTAATTCGGTGTTTTTTGAATAGCGCTGACCCAATTCATTGATTTTTCCGAAGAATTCTTGATTAGAGAAATCGAATGTTTCGGAATGAAAAGGTTGTGTGAACAACGACAGCAATTCGTGAAACATTTCTGTAAAGAAGTCAACTTCACCTTGAGAATCATCCGTTTTTAGTATTTCCAACTCATATAATTTTTTCAAGAAAAAATCAGTGTCGTTAAGATTCGTGCTTTGAGCCAATTCAAAATAAGGCGTGTAAAATTCATTGGGAATGGTTTTCATACAGCCAAAATCCAATGCTATCAAATGGCCGTCTTTAGAAACCAAAAAGTTTCCAGGATGAGGGTCAGCGTGTACCTTTTTCAAAATATGAATTTGGTACATATAGAAATCCCAAAGCGCTTGCCCTAATTGGTTTGCCAAGTTTTGGTCTTCATTTCGTTTTGTAAATTCTGATAGGTGTTCGCCCACCATATAATCCATCGTGATGATGCGTTCAGTGGAAAGTTCTTCATAGTAGGTAGGGAATTCCAAATTTGGGATATGACCACAAGCTTTGGCGATTTCCTTACTTTGTTGAAGTTCCAACACATAATTGGTTTCTTCGATGAGTTTGTTCTCTACTTCCTTAAAATATTTATCAGAATCTTTTCCTTTGATGTTGAACATTTTCATTGCAATGGGCTTTACAAGAGCCAAGTCCGACACTATACTTTGCGCCACGCCAGGATATTGAATTTTCACAGCAAGTTGTTTCCCATCTTTGCTAGCTTTATGGACTTGGCCGATGCTGGCAGCGTTTACCGAATTGACATCAAAAGTGTCGTATAATTCATTTGGTGATTTCCCGAAGTAATTTTTAAAAGTCTTGACCACTAGAGCAGGAGATAGAGGTGGCACGGAAAACTGGGCAAGCGAAAATTTCTCGACATAAGCCTGTGGCATAATGCTTTTTTCCATACTCAACATCTGTGCGACTTTGAGTGCGCTGCCCTTTAACTGTTTCAGGCTATCATAGATATCATCGGCATTGTTCTCATTGAGACGCTCTCTGGCCTCAATTTCACTTTTCGTCAGTTTGTCGCCATAATATTTTAGGTAGTTGACACCCACTTTTGCTCCCGTGGAAACCAACTTTGTGGCACGAGAGATTTTGGAAACTGGAATTTTATCAATGGTTTTCATCTACTAACTGTTATTCATTGTCATTTTTTCCTTGTAAAGGAATTTACCCAAATCGATGACACTCTTCAACGGAGCAATGTTGATGATGTCAAAACTGGCATTCACAGATTTTTCAATAAAGATATCAGTCTTTTCAAAAGAAGGAGAACTGTCATCCATCCAAAACTTAAGTGTCAAAAGCAACTGAAACCAGGCAGATTCTTCCAATGCACGTTCCTGTATCTTATTCAATTGTTCATTTTTGATGTCTAAAGTTTCGATATTGAGTTGGGCAATATAATCTTGAAAACGTTCTCGAAGACCTGATAGGATTCGCAGACTTTTCAAACGATTTTTATGAGCGTTCAGTTGATATAATACAAAGCTTCTATTGGCAGTAAGGTTTTCAAAAAATGTAAAATAGAAAGCTAACAGTCTATTTCTAGCCTCAAAATGAGCGTAGTCCTCACTCTTCTCTAGCGAAACAATCGTATGCTCAAAAAACACATTGAAAATGCTTTTTTCCAACGCTTCAAACGACCCGAAGTGGTCATAGAATTTACTCTCATCAAAGTTGTTTGCTTTCGCAAATGCGTATATGGTTTTTGGTTGCTCTCCATTCTCAAGTACATAATCCATATAAAAGGTGATGAGGTCTTTATCTGATAAATTTTTCTTTTTTGCCATAACAATAATTTTAAATGTAAAGATATAAAATGTTTAAAGTTTTTATATAACAATTAAACAAAATAAGAACGCAAATGATTTATGACGTAGTTTTTAACCACCAAATTGATTTAAGGTTTTATTAACAAATGCAGTTGTTTTATTCCGTATTTTTAGACTTCAACTATATAACAATTCTTAAACACTAAACATTATGAAAAAAATTATGCTATGTGTCGCAATGATGGTCACCACTCTATCTATCAGCGCACAGATTAAAACACCTGCACCTAGCCCTTTTTGTAAAATGGAACAAAAGGTTGGCTTAACTGACATTACGTTAGAATATTCTCGGCCAAGTATGAAAGGACGCACCATTTTTGGTGATTTGGTACCTTATGGGCAAGTATGGCGATTAGGTGCCAATGCCAATACAAAAATCACATTCAGTGATGATGTCATGGTAGGTGGTAATACTTTAAAAGCTGGAGAATACGCTTTGTATGTGATTCCAAATGAAAACAAATGGGATGTCATGTTTTATTCAGATGCCACCAATTGGGGAACACCTGAAAAATGGGATGAGAGTAAAGTGGCAGCAAAAGTATCTGCTGATGTACATCCTTTACCAATGAAGATTGAAACCTTCAATATGACCTTTGGAGATATCACAAATAATTCGGCTAAATTGGGAATGCTTTGGGAAAACACATATGTAGAAGTGGGTATTGATGTTCCCACCGAAAAAATGGTTTCTGAAGCCATTGAGAAAACCATGAAAGGTCCAGGAGCAAACGATTATTATGCAGCTGCCGTATATTACTTGCAGGAAGGAAAAGATATCAAGCAGGCAAAAACATGGATAGATAAAGCGATTTCCATGTCTGAGAAGCCACAATTCTGGCAATTAAGGCAACAATCTTTAATCTATGCAAAGGCTGGTGACAAAAAAGGTGCTATAGAAGTTGCCAAAAAATCTTTGGCAGCATCCGAAGCAGCAGGTAATATGGATTATGTAAAGATGAATAAGGATTCCCTAAAGGAATGGGGAGCAATGTAGTTTAAATCTAAAAAATCATTAAATGAATAAAACCTGAAAGATGACATAGTCTTTCAGGTTTTTTTATTAATAAGTTAAATTGATGAGATGCCTTACATCGTCCATTAGTTTTATCAAATTTCTACTAAAATCAAAGTTCATAATGGGACTTTCGGTTTTACTTTGTCTAATCAATTCGTTGAAATGTAGAAGTTCAAAACTATATCCAATGGTTTTGTAATCAAAATCGAAAGTTTCTTCCTTTCCATTGGCTATGACAGTAACCGTTGTAGGCTCATGAAATCTTGAATTTATTTGAATGATACCTTTTTCACAATAAAAAATGGCTTTGGTTGGTGTTTTTTCGAGCAAGGTGCTTTTTAAAAAAGCTTTGACACTATTCCCATAATTGAAAATCATTTCACATTCAGCATCCACGCCGTTTTCAAAAAAAATGGCTTTGGCATCAATGTCGATAGGTTTGCCTAAGGTTGATAAAGCTGCAAAAATGGGATAGATACCGATGTCCAATAGACTGCCACCACCCAATGACTTATTAAAAACCCGAGTTTCCATATCTGCGAAGGGCTGGAAACCAAAATCCGCATCAAGTTTTGTAATGTTTCCATATTTTTTGGATGCCAATTCATTCAGCACAAATTGATAATGTGGTAAAAAATAAGTCCACAAGGCTTCCATTAACAGCGTATCATTTGCTTTTGCAACCTGAATCATTTCTTCCACTTCTTCAAGATTCATCGCCAATGGTTTTTCACATAACACCGCTTTCTTATGATTGAGGCATAGAATAGCATGTTCTTTATGAAAACTATGAGGTGTGGCAATGTAAACTGCATCCACGTTTGCTTTTTTCACTAAATCAAGATAAGAATCATAGGCAAATTTGACACTATGTTGAGAAGCAAACGAATCCGCTTTTTCCTGATTTCTGGAAGCAACTGCATAGAGTTGTGCGCCTTTTGTTTTTTTTAGGTCTTCAGCAAATTTGTTGGCAATTTTGCCAAGTCCGATAATTCCCCAACGAATGGGTCTATCTTTTGGTTGTTTCATTGTATGTAATGGATACTTGAATTAAAATTGCTGTTAAAATTACTAAAATACATCCAAATAAATTCAGCCACAAATAAGGCATCCAATCTTTCCACCAACCTAAAATGACAATGGCTTGAGTAATCAAAGCGGCAATAAAGACCGCATTGCCTTTTATAAATTTGAAGAAAAAGGCCAAAAGGAAAATGCCAAGCACATTTCCGTAGAAGATAGATCCAATGATATTTACCAATTGAATCAAGTTATCAGCCAAATAGGCCACACAGGCAATGATGATGGCCAAGATTCCCCAGCCTAATGTAAACCATTTGGTGGCTTTGACATAATGCATCTCGTTTTGTACTTCACGGGAATTGCGTTTATAAAGATCGAGTGCTGTCGTTGATGCCAAGGCATTCAATTCACTTGCGGTGCTTGACATGGCTGCACATAGAATGACTGCCAATAAAAGCCCAATCAATCCACGCGGAAGATTGTTCAAAATAAAGTGAATGAACACATAATCCTTATCATTGGTTTCCACAATCCTGTTTTGTTCCTCTGCGGCTTTTTGAATCAAAAGCTTTGCCTTATCACGATTGTTTTTATCGGCTTCATTCGCAAGTTGGATGGCTTTTGAAACCTCTTTATTTGGATTTTCTGAAAAATTTTGAATGACCAACTGCTTTTCTTCAAAAATTCTTTTTTGTTCTTCTTGAAGAGTATTGTATTCATTAGCATACGATGAATTGAGAATGACATCATCTGATGCAGGATTGAAGTTGATAGGTGACGCATTGAACTGATAAAATACAAATACCATGACGCCAACCAATAGAATGAAAAATTGCATCGGAACCTTTAACAGGCCATTGAAAATCAATCCCATTTGCATTTCTTTCATGGATTTTCCAGATAAATAGCGCTGCACTTGGCTTTGGTCAGTTCCAAAGTAGGAGAGTGCCAAAAACGTTCCTCCGATTACACCTGTCCAAACGGTATATCTGTTATCGAGATTAAATTCAAAATTCAATACATCCATCTTCCCACTTGCACCAGCAATGTCCAAGGCTTTTGTAAATGTAATGTCGGGAGGTAAGTAGCTGATGATTAAAAAGAACGCAATGAACATCCCAATAAATATCACGGCCATCTGCTGTTTTTGGGTAATACTGACCGCTTTTGTACCACCAGATACAGTATAAATAATGACCAAAATACCAATGATGATATTGAGATAAGATAGGTTCCAGCCCAAAACAGCTGAAAGGATAATCGCTGGGGCATAAATGGTGATTCCAGCGGATAAGCCTCGCTGTATCAAGAATAAAATCGCTGTCAAACTTCTGGTTTTTAAATCGAAACGATTTTCCAAAAATTCATAAGCAGTATAAACCTTCAGCCGATGATACAAAGGAATAAATACCATGCAAATGATAACCATTGCGATGGGCAAACCAAAATAAAACTGTACAAATCCCATTCCATCATGAAAGGCCTGTCCTGGGGTCGAAAGAAAGGTAATGGCACTGGCTTGGGTTGCCATGACAGACAAACCAATAGTCCACCACTTACTTTCATTACCACCTCTTACATAGTCCTGTACATTTTTGCTGCCACGGGTTTTCCAAGTCCCATAACTGACGATGGTTACAAGTGTGCCAATGAGTACAATCCAATCTAAAGTTTGCATGGTTTAGAAAGATTGCATGATGATATAGAATAGGATGATATAGATAACATTGGCAACTAATACCAATGTATATAACTTTAACCAAGGTTGTTTTTGTGGAGAGTTTTCAGTCATGGTTAATCGTTAAGTTTTTTATCTGTACGGATGTTATCCTTACCTATGGACAACATATTGGCAAATAACCGATAGGCACCAGGAACACCTTCAGGGAACTCCCTAAAGAAGCTTAAGCCCGTGTAGATGTAGTGCCCTTTTCCGTACTTGGCAACCAAAAGACTACCATCTTTTGGAGTTTCATCTTTATCGTGCATGGAAAACATGGGTGTGAATTCCTTTCCCCATTTATCCGGAAAATACAAACCACGTTCTTGTGTCCAGCCTTCAAAATCAGTTTGTGTAATTTTATTGGGATAATTCATCAACTCGTGGTCTGGATTTAGAAAACGGACTTCGGAATTTTCATCGGTGACGCGGTCGCGGGATAATTCCAATTCATAAGGCGCGAGATTGTCCACAATGGTTTCTCTACTTGTGTTATATTGAACAATCAAATTTCCACCTTGCTCTACAAAATCGAACAATTGTTGCTGCTTATATTTTAAAGCTTCAACAGTATTGTAGGCTCGGATACCTACCACCACGGCATCAAATCGGTTCAGCACCTCTGGTTTGATGTCTTCCGGTTTGATGATGGCCACATTATAACCAATTTGCCTTAAACTTTCTGGAACCACATCTCCAGCACCTTCGATATAACCAATATTTTCGCCCTTCTTTTTGATGTCCAAGCGTACTACTTTACTTTCGCTTGGAAGTAAAACGGTTTGATATGGAATGTGTTCGTAATTAATTTCGATTAATTTTTTGGTATAAATTGTATTCCCAATATGTACCATCGGAGTGATAAGACCTTCGTTTTGCTCTTTAGGTGGCACAACTGTAAAAATGAGGGCTTGTTCTTCGCCCTTGTGCTTAATATCAATTTTTTGTTTTTCTGGAAACACATTCCAGTTGTCAGGATGGGCAATTTCTACAAAACCCTCAAGACTGTCACGGCCTGCTTTAATGATGATTTGGATATCCTTTTGCTGATCATTCTCAAAAATGATGACTGGTTCTGATACTTTAGCAGAAGCTTCAGGAATGATTTCGAAAGGCCTATAAACTTCACCCTTCACATCATCATTGGTTTTATAGATGATTGGTTTTGATATGGATATTGGCGTGTTGTCAAATTTCAAATTGAAAGTTACCGTATTATTCCTTGGAGTTTCTGGCAGACCTATCAGGGTTTGGTCATTGACTTTGTACATTCCCAAACTGCCTTTGTCTGTCAGCCAATAGGGTGTTGTTGGTTTTTGATTGCCAATGGTCAAGATTTCCTTCAATTCAATATCCCTATTGTTCTGAAGTGCCAAATTTTTTTCAGTAAAAATATCATTTATGGCGATTGATTTCAGTGTTATGGGATATTGACTTCTATTGATAGCCTCGATCTTTAGATTTACTTTTGAATTAAAAGTCGCTTGATAACTGTCTGCTGCAGCTTCTAGATACAATCCTGCACAAGCTGCAATGACATTTTTTATGTCTTCAGATTTGATGGATTTCCAATGTTGATTTTCCAGATTTTGAATCAATTTATAGGCTTCCACCAATTGCGGAATGGAGGCTGAAGAATTTTTAAAATCATAACTAACCTGAACTTTTTTCAAAAGCACACCAATAGCTTTTCCACCTTTCACACGATTCCAGCTAGTATCAATGCCATCAAAAATATTAGATTTGTCTGATGGTAAATCGCCTTTGATGAGCTCAAGGTATTCTAGCTGTTCACCTCGACTACCTGTACTTCCAAATCCTTGGGATTTGTGTGAGCTTCTGCTCAATGCTGCAATTTCGGGGTTGCTCAAACCACTTGATGGAAAATAAACTCCTGTATCTATGCTCAACAAATTGGTCTTATCTGCTTTGTCAAAATTTTCCTGACTACCATAAAACCACCATGAGGTATTGAAAAATTCACGTTTTGGTTGCCATGTAGAGGTATATTTTAATTGTTCGGGAAATGCATTTTTGTCATTGGCTAAATCAAAAGCTTCAAAACTCAACATTGCTGAACTGGTATGATGCCCATGGGTGGAACCAGGACTTCTGTGGTCAAAACGATTGATAATGACATCAGGCTGAAACTTGCGAATGGCCCAAACCACATCACTTAACACGTCGTTTTTGTTCCAAATGGCCAAGGTTTCATCAGGATGTTTGGAATATCCAAAATCGTTTGCTCTGGTAAAAAACTGTTCACCTCCATCGATGCGTCTTGCTGCGAGTAACTCTTGAGTTCTTATCACACCCAGAAGTTCACGTATTTCTGGTCCGACCAAATTCTGCCCACCATCGCCGCGAGTCAGCGATAGATAACCAGTTCTTGCCTTTACTTCATTGGACATGTACGAGATGAGACGCGTATTTTCATCGTCTGGATGAGCGGCGAGATATAAGACAGATCCAAGAAAATTCAATTTCTTTATAGATTCATAAATTTCTGAACTGTTTGGTTTTTTTGGTTGCTGCGCTTGGAGGGAAAAGCAATAACATAGAGTGAAAAGGAGTAACAAGTAGCGTTTTAGCATGACAGGTTTCAATTAGCATTCCTTTCAAATATAAAAAAGAAACCAGCGCCATGGCTGGTTTTAATGTTTATTTAACGGTCATGAGATGTGGATTTAGAAAAACAATTAAGAAAAAGGGTGACTTTTTTTGACTTTTTGAATCCAATAAATGTTTATTTTGAATGCATTTGTTTTAAAATGTAAGGTCGTAAAATGAACATTGCTGATGAAATAACCATCAAGCCTATAATGGCGTATGGGATTTTTTGGATTTGCACCAGAATATCTGCTACAATTGCCAATCCACAACAAATAGCACCAATCAGGCACAGCCACTTTCGTTTTACACCTTGACGGAAGGCAATAAGATTGACTATTCCAAACGTGAACAAAAATATAATGCTTGCGGCATCTACCAAACTAGAGAGGCTGCCGATGATTGCCAAGAATGCTGCAAGCCCAGCAATGATCATTACTGCATACAAAGGAATGTTATGCATATTTTCCTTAACGAATAGATGTGGCAAATCTTTTTTCTTAGCCACACTTTCCATAAGCCTTGCCGTTGAAAACAAAGTGGCATTGATAGCTGATCCTGTTGAGAAGGCGGCTGCAATGGTCACAATAATAAGTCCAATAGTTCCCAGAATGTTTTTTCCTGCTATGGATAAAGCGACTTCTTTGTTTTTTACCAAAGTTTCAGCACCAACAATCATTGTTGTTCCTAAAGTCACCAAAAGATAAATGATAATCACTGTAATGACCGCCAAGCTCGTTGCTTTGGGTAGAGTTTTATTGGGTTTCTTTAAATCATCATAGTCATAAGATAATAATTGAAAACCTTCATAAGCCATAAATATGGTGCCTGCACCAATAATTGCCATGTGCCAAGGTTTAGGATCAATCCCTTGTGTCAGTTGCTCAGGGTTCCATTCCATAAGTCCATAAACTGCCAATCCTAAGAGTACTAAAAGCTTACCATACACGGTCACAATTTCTACTCTTGAGGCATTGCCAACTCCTTTTAGGTTAACTCCGGTGAGCACCGCAATGATTGTTACTGCCAAGATCCGTGGAAGCCAACTCCCTACATTGAAAACGTGTGACACATAATGACCAAAGGTAAAGGCATAGACCGATAATGTCAGGATATAACCAATGATGAGAATCCAAGAAAGACTTCCTGCAAAGCCTTTATGGTTTATTTCCCTTAAAAAAGTAAAAGCGCCACCACCTTCGCTATATTTAATCGACAATTGACTGTAACTATGTGCGGAAATCAAAGCAATGAGCCCTGCAATCAGAAAACTTAGCCAAGCCCATTGTCCTGCCGATTCAATAATCACTCCCAAAACTGAAAAAATGCCACCTCCAACCATGCCGCCCACTGCCATGGACCAGGTTGCGTTGAAATTCATTTTACCTTCAGACATGTTGTGATTTAAAATATATGTTGATTAAATTAAATCCGTACCATCTTCAAACAATTCATCAATCGCATCTTTTTGGACTAATGTGACAGCCTTTTGCAGCATCAAATTATTTGGATAGGTAACCAAATCACCATTGTCCAATCGTAAATGAAGCTGAAAGGCTCGAATGTCTTCAATGATTCCTTCAATCGGGAAATCCTTATCGTGAATCTGTATTTTATCTCCCACTTTATAAGGAAATGAAAAAAACATGATAATTCCGGATGTTATATTGCTCAAGATGGACCAAATGGCAAACAGCCCAATCCCAATCACTGCAAAAATTGATGAAAACACCAACGCTAAATCCTTGACATGGGTTCCAAATATAAATGGAATAATGAGCATGGCAATAATGAACAAGGTAACGGATACATAGCGATGCATCAGATGGATACGTGCGATATTGATACCGTTTTTTCGTGAAATTTTGGTGATGAGTGTTATTAAGATACTCCGGATAACCAAAATGAACACTAACAGAAATCCTGTGGTAATAAATTCAAATTGATATGTTTCTAAAAACATGGGCTAGTATTAAAAATGATTCACAAAGATAAACTAGAAAACAATAGCGTTTCAATTAATTCCAAGAGATTCCCGAAGAGGATTGTCGGCATTACTGTTCTTGTTCCAATAATCAGATTTAATAGTTTGCAATTTGGTGGCTTTGGTAGTCAATTTTTTGGCTTTATCACCAAAACCACTGATGAAGGTCTCTTCCCAACCGGTAATGTCATAGGGAAATTCAGCATTGAAATGGATGGTCAAACGTCGATCTAAATCAGGATAGGATATTGCATAAGTACTGTCCGTAAGTTGAGCTGTTGCGGAATAAGCTTTAAAGGGCACATGTCGCAACCGTAAAAACTCAAAGGATGGGATTATTTCAACAGATCCGGTAGGAAGTGTTTTAGGATTGATCCGCAATTGTGTCCAAAGTTCATTTTCAAGAATAGACCTGTCAAGGCTAAAATCCTCATCGGCTTCTCCTGCAAAGTAGGAATGTGACATTACCTCAAACTCAGTTCGATTGTTGAGTTGAGCATATACCTGACCACACCATTCTTGCACAGAACATGACACTTTCAAAGCATGTTGATTATTTGACACTGGATAAAATATGCTTTGCATGATGGAATATGGATAGATTCCTGTATTGAATTTTTTGGTTGTGTTTAATTTTAGTACAGGGATGTTAGATGGAAAATCTTCATCTGCCTTTACTTGTTCCTCTCTCAAAAAAGGCTCTGTTACATAGACCAATACGGCTGTTCCTTCACGCATTTCACCATATCGTGCCTGTTCCAATTGGTATGAAGTGATTTCAGCTTCATTGCCATACCAATAATTTTTGAATTCTTGGCTTAACGGTTGAGGTTTTGACAAAGGCTCAATGGATTCTTCTGGAATGTCAATCTCTAACAAATCCTTAGAGCTGTTAGAGTCTTTACAAGAAGAAAAACAAACAAAAAGAGCTAATACAAAAAGAAATTGAAAAGGTTTTAGCATGTGAGTATAGTTTTGTTAAAATTACAATACGGCTATAAGTTAGCCATAGCATTTAACGTTTTGTAAACAAGATGGGTAGGTAGGCCCATGACATTGAAATATGAACCTTCAATTTTGGTCACGCCAATCAATCCAATCCATTCTTGAATGCCATAAGCTCCAGCTTTGTCAAACGGTTTGTATGTTTCAATATAATATTGGATTTCGTCGTCAGACAATTCTTTAAAAGTTACTTTGGTAACAGCATTGACCGTCTTCTCAAAATCCATTTTTGTAAAGCAAACTGAAGTGATAACTTCATGAGTGGTATTGCTCAAGGATTTTATCATGGCAAAAGCATCTTTGGCATCTTTCGGTTTTCCCAAAGCCTGGTTGTGGTGCCACACAATGGTATCACTTGTAATGAGGATTTCGTTTTCCCGAAGAGAATCCTTATAAGGGATTGCTTTTAACTGTGCCAAATAATCGCTGATTTCAAAATGGGACAGGCGTTTTGGAAATTCTTCAACCACAGGTTTCAAACGAATTTCGACCTCAATTCCTAAATCCTTAAAAAATTGTTGACGCCGTGGAGACCCTGAAGCGAGAATGATTTTGTATTTAGTTAGTGTATTCAAAATTCAATGTTTCAATGGGTTCACTTTCGGTGATGGAGACATGTGCTTCAGTCTTCGCGTTTCTTGCTTCAACCTTCAAGACAGTATAATTCAGCAACAACGATAACATTCCAAACAACATCACAAATTTAAATATGGTACTGATATGATGGAATTCTTTTTTGGTTTTGGCACTAAAGGATTTGATGGTAATATAAATTAAAGGAGCAATCACGAACAAAAGAAAATATCCTACAGAAATTGGCTGTTTGTACATGTAGGTCATCACGTAATACACCACACCAAACAGTGGCACGAGTGTCAAACCAAACAATACTTTGGCAGCGCGTTCACGCCCAATGGCAATAGGCAAGGTGTTCATGCCAGTTTTATAATCTCCATCAACATCTTCCAAATCTTTAGCGATTTCCCGAACCAAATTTATGATAAATGCAAACATGGCATAATCCAACAGAATCTTGAAAAAAAACAATTGGGTAGGTTGGTTTTGTGGTGTGATAGCTGGTAGCAATTCAAACAAACCAACAATAAGAATGCTCATAGCCACTAGAAGGGAAACGACAATATTCCCAATCAAAAGGGTTTGTTTTAAATAGGTTGCATAGACATATAGCAATGCCGAAATAATCACGAACAGCGCAAAAAAGCCACTTCTGCCAACTAAATGCGATAAATAGAATCCAATCAAAATACCAATGACATTAAAAACGATGAACAGATTGTAAGCTGTTTTTTCAGATACTTTTTTGCCAATAATCACTTTATGGGGTTTGTTGACCAAATCGGTTTCCACATCATAAATATCGTTGATGATGTTGCCTGCGGCTGCCAAACAAAGAGTTGCGATTATAAGCAATGTAATTCCAAACCAGTTAAACATAATCACCGCATGAAATGGTTCCAACAATGCATATTTGATAAGCAATTGCACTAAGGCAATCATTAAAAGATTTTTCCAGCGAATAAGGTTTAGGATATTCAAAATTTTTGGTTGTTAGTTGTGGACTTATATGCCACGAGTTTATGAAAGCTTTTTAATTCTTTTTATTTTTTAATTCTTTTCAAGACAAATAAAGCAATGGTGATTGGCAAAACAAGAAACAGGCAACTATTCAAAATATCTTTTGGATTGATTCCTTTTGCGTTATCATTGATGAGGTATCTATCAATGGTGTAATAGGAAATCACAATAACCACAAAAGTCAGTACCACAATTAAAACATATTTGATTGCTTTCATATTTCTAAAATAGTTTAGTATAGTCTGAGACTGTGACAACGCCTGAAAAATATGTACTAATCATATTTAGCACCAAAATCCCCATTCCATTTCCCTTGTACTTTCAAGACCTGCTCAATCACATCCCTGACACAACCTTTGCCACCACTTTTATGGGACACATATTTTGAAATGGCCTTGATTTCCGGTACGGCATCCTGTGGACATGTTGGCAATCCGACAAGTTTCATTACAGGATAATCTGGAATATCATCGCCCATATACAAAACATTTTCAGCTTTGATATGGTGAAGGTCAAAATAGTGATTGAGTTCTTCTACTTTATTATGAGAGCCGAGATAAACGTCCTTCACTCCAAGTCCGTTCAATCGCATTCGCACACCTTCATTGCTGCCGCCAGAAATCACACAAATATTAAAACCTGCCAACAGGGCCGTTTTCATTGCAAAACCATCCTTGGTATGCATGGTGCGTAACATCTCACCCGAAGTTGTTAATGAAATTGTACCATCTGTCAATACGCCATCGACGTCAAATACAAAGGTAGTAATGTGTTCTAAATATTCTTTATAGCTTTTGTCTTCCATGCGTTTTTTGGATAGAGGAGGTTAGGAGTTCATATATGGCTTTGTGGTGTTCGTTTTCCAATAACTTCAAATGTTTCCTGATGGTTTTCTGGTCATTCCGTTTGGCAGGACCAGTCTGTGCCAAATAAGGCGATAAATTTTGCACTTTTTTGGCGGTTTCCATTATCAGAGGTTTCAAAATTTCAAATTCCACGCCTTTCGATTCGGTGATTTCGTGTGCCAAGCGATACAATTGATTGGTAAAATTATTGACATAGACTGCTGCCAAATGTAGAGCACGTCGTTGGTCGGTATTCACTTTATGGCTTTTGCTTTTCAATGCCGTTGCCAAGGATTTTAGAATCTTCAAATCCTTTTTATCGATGACTTCAATGCAAATAGGAACCTTCTTAAAATTGACTTCTGCTTCTTTACTGAAGGTTTGAAGCGGATAAAACACACCACGTTGGTGTTTTTTATCCAAATCATGTATCCCAACACTTCCAGAAGTATGGACAACCAGTCGGTTTTCAAAAGGCAGTTCGGAAGACAGCTTGGAAATGGCATCATCGCTCACCGCCAATATATATACATCGGCTTCTTTTAGTTTAGAAATATCACTAATGACCTCGACGTCATTTTTATACGTTTCAATAGCTCCCAAATGCCGATTGAACCATTGCTTTACAATGACCTTATCCGACTTTTGAAAGGCTTTGAACAAATGCGATGCCACATTTCCTGCACCGAGAAGCACTACTGAAATCATGATGCTAAAATACAGAAGAATTAAGAATTAAGAATTAAAATTGGGAATTTTTGAATACAATTGATAGTATTAAGGCTTAATTTTGTCATCATGAAAAAGGACATTCAAAATAGGGAAGACATCTTCCTATTGGTATCAGAATTCTACAAAAAGGTTAGAAAGGATACTGTTTTGGGACCGTTTTTCAATCCCATTATCAAAGATTGGGAAGAGCACATCAACCATTTGACAACCTTTTGGGAATCCAGTCTATTTATATCCAAAAAATTGGAGCATCGCTATAACGGAAATCCTTTGGACATCCATGTGAAAGTTGATAAAGACCATAACAACACCATTACAGAACTTCATTTTGGGGGATGGCTCAATCTATGGTATCAAACCCTGAATGAACTATTTGAAGGAGAAATTGCGGAAAACGCTAAACGACGAGCAAGAAAAATGGGAACATTTCTGTATTTGAACATCTTTCAAGCAAGACAAAATTAAAATGAGCTTGAAAGCGTATTACAATTTCAAGTTCGACTTCGAAAGAATTTTAACACCATTTTATCCCAACCAACCCAACAAAATACCTTAAATTTGCGCAGTCCAAAAATTAGGCACTTCATCATGCAAAAAAAGCTTGCTAACATTCTTTTCTCCACCAGACTTACCGCTATTTTATTTGTTGTTTTTGCTGTTGCCATGGCCACAGGAACCATCCTCGATAGGCATATGGAAACCTCACCCACACCTTATACCAGAACCTTGATTTACAATGCTTGGTGGTTTGAGACCATTATGGTGTTCTTTGTCATCAATTTCATTGGCAATATATACAGATATCGATTGCTGAGAAGAGAAAAATGGGCAACCTTATTACTGCATTTGGCATTCATTTTCATTATTGTGGGTGCTGCTGTGACACGCTATTTCGGTTTTGAAGGGATGATGGCCATCCGTGAAGGTGCAACGGAAAATCAATTTCTTTCACATAAAACGTATTTCACAGCCTATATCGATGGCGATTATATGATAGACGGTGTGGCGCAAAGGAGGCTCATAGAGAAAGAAGTCGATTTTTCACCTCGTTTGGATAATGACTTTAAGGTGGAAACAGAATACAATGGAATTCCTGTAACCATGGAATTGGAAAAATTCATCAAAGGCGCTGAAAAAGACATTGTCCCAGATGAGGCTGGTGAGGAATATCTTAAGTTGGTTGAAGCAGGGGAAGGCCAGTCGCATAACCATTTCTTAAAGACTGGTCAAGTACAAAGTATTCACAACGTTTTGGTTTCTTTGGATAAACCTGTAGATGGTGCCATCAACATTCGCAACACACCTGAAGGTCTTACGATACAATCACCATTTGAAGGCGAATATATGACCATGGCCACAGGTGCTCAAGGGCATTTGGTTAAAGACAGTATTCAGCCATTGGTGCTCCGTTCGAGATATATTATTGGCAATATGGCAATGGTATTTCCAAAACCTGTGGTCAAAGGTGTTTTTGATATTGTCAAAAAACCAAAAATTCTTAAAGGCGATGAAGATGGCATTGTGATGAAGGTCACCGCCAATGGACAGACCGAACATGTAAAGCTCCTTGGAGGCAAAGGTCTTAACAATCCCATGGAGCAAGTGAAAATCGGCAATTTGGATATCGCCATGAAATATGGCTCTAAAGTTCTCGAATTGCCTTTTTCAATTAAATTGAATGATTTCATTGCCGAAAAATATCCAGGCACCGAAAAAAGCTACTCTTCCTACGAAAGTAAGGTGACTGTTATGGGCACAAAAAAGGGAGATTATGATTATCATATTTATATGAACCATATTCTCGACCAAGGTGGCTATCGTTTTTTTCAGGCCAGTTTTGATCCTGATGAAAAAGGAACAATTCTATCTGTTAATCATGATTTATGGGGTACGTGTATTACCTATTCAGGTTATTTTATGCTGTATTTTGCTTTATTGGCACTATTGTTTGACAGGCATACACGTTTTGCAGACCTCAAAAGGATGTTGAATAAAGTCAAAAAACAAAAGCACAAGGTCGCAGCGATTCTATTATTTTTGATGACGACTGTTGGTTTTTCACAAATCCATGAAGGAGGTCATGCGTTTGGTTCACCTACAAAAACCCAGATTGATTCAGTTTTAAAGGCAAACATCACTCCCAAGGAACACGCCGATAAGTTCGGTCACATGGTAGTGCAGGATTATGGCGGGCGTATGATGCCAATGGATACCTATGCCTCTGAACTATTGCGAAAGTTGAGCAAGCATGACACCTATGAAGACTTTGATGCCAATCAGGTGTTTCTGTCCATTAACGAAAGTCCGTTGTTATGGTACAATGTGCCGATTATCTATTTAAAGCCAAAGAAGGCTGATACCATTCGCACCATCATTGGTGTGCCCAAAGATCAAAAATATGTCACCTTGGTAGATTTTTTTGATGAAAATGGTGGCTACAAACTATTGCCATACCTTGATGATGCATACAAAGCACAGGTACCCAATGGCTCACAAAAAGAATTTAAGGAAGCGGACCAAAGGGTTACTTTGTTGTACAATGTCATCGAAGGTCGAGCTGTTAAGGTGTTCCCTGTACCGAATGATGACAACAACAAATGGATTTCCGCCAAAGAGTACCGTGAAGAAGGCTTTAGGGATAAGATTACCGATTCCCTCTACGGAAATTTTATCAATAATGGGTTTAGTGCGTATTTATTGACACTCAACAATGCCAAACAAACAGGTGATTATTCCAAAGCCGAAGAGATACTGGCTGGAATCAAAAAAACGCAACAAAAGTACGGAAGCGAAGTGATGCTTTCCGATAAAAAGATTGATACAGAGATTCTTTATAACACATACGATGTCTTTAAAAGTCTCTTTAGTTGGTATATGTATGCAGGCACCTTGATGATTATTTTCATCATTGTCCAAATTTTTAAGGACAAGAACAAATTCGTCAATATCAGTGTAAAAGTATTCCGATGGATTGTCGTAGGATTGTTCTTGCTCCATACTGCGGGATTGATTGTACGTTGGTATCTGTCGGGCCATGCACCTTGGAGTGATGCCTATGAGTCCATGATCTATGTAGCTTGGGCAACAATGTTTTTTGGTTTGGGGTTTGGACGCAAAAGCGATTTAACCATTGCTTCTACAGCCTTTGTGACTTCCATCATCTTAATGGTTGCTCACTGGAATTGGATGGATCCAGCCATCGCAAATCTTCAACCTGTACTTGACAGCTATTGGTTGATGATACATGTAGCCGTCATTGTGATGAGTTATGGCCCTTTCACACTCGGGATGATACTGGGAGTCGTCGCACTCTTGTTGATGGCATTCACAAACAAGAACAATAAGGAAAAAATTCTTCTCAATATTAAAGAACTCACCATTATCAACGAAATGTCATTGACTGTTGGATTGATATTGCTTACCATAGGTAACTTTTTGGGAGGCATGTGGGCCAACGAAAGCTGGGGACGATATTGGGGTTGGGACCCCAAGGAAACGTGGGCACTCATCAGTATCATGGTCTATGCTTTTGTCATCCATATGCGTTTGGTGCCAGGTCTTCGAGGACGTTTTGGCTTTAATCTAGCCTCTATTATTGCTTTTGGCAGTATTATGATGACCTATTTTGGGGTGAACTTTTATCTCTCCGGATTACATGCCTATGCCAGTGGGGATCAAATTGTGAGTTTTCAGTTCATTGCTTTAACGGTGGTTATCATTGCCGTTTTAGGTTTTTTTGCTTACAGAAAGTATAAATTGTTCTACAAAAAGTAATCCTTTTTTGATGACATATTTTAAAGTCTTCGATGGGTAATAAAACAAGCATCCATGAAATCTTTAAAAGCCTCAATACTAGTTGCCCTTATTGTATGTCTTTCGTCCTGTAGCAAAGAGGACGGCAACGACAACAATCAACTCCAAAATTTTCAATCATCAATCTGTGATAATGTCACAGGTGCCCAAGCTGTGTATTGGGATTATTCCCACGGACTTGCAGTACCTTTGACACAAATCCCAACCATTGCCAATCCTGGAGGACAGTTTATACACAGTCAATACCCAGCCCTTGGATTTCAAATGCCTGCAGGATTTACAGCTCAAGAAGTGACCATTCCGCAAACACAGACCATTGGGGTTAATGTCATTCGTAATGATAACAATGTAGTCTGGCGCTATGTGCCTACCTCTACATTTCAAGGACAAGTGGGCATCAATGATATTCTTGCTTTCGAAATCAACAGCATGTTTGCTTTCTATGGCTTCAATGGAGCACCAGAAGTTGTATGCACGACAACTTCACAGCAAAATATGAGCGTCTTTACGGTATTTTTTGGTGCCAGGCTCTTGCGTTTTGGTAACATGACAGCGTTGGTGTGGGCAAGAAATATGTATGATACCACCTTAAACATGACGTTTACATCTGTCTCGGTTTCGGTGGCACCCACTGCCGAATTTGACAACCAAGTGTTCAGTACCTTTTTGCCCATCAGTTTCCAGCTATTGGTCATAGACAACGGAGTTCGCGACAGTGATTTGGATGGTACACCGGATGTTGAAGACAACTTTCCGTTTGATCCTACACGCCACTAATGTTATCATGTGGCATTGGTGAGTAGCAAGGCCTTTCCCCTTAAATTTAGAGGGGAAAGGTTTTTTTATGGGCTGGGATGTTCGGTAATTTGCAAAATGAGATTATCTTTAAGGCACAAACCCATTATCGCATAGTTACATGAGACAGGCTCTGATAGCATTCCTAAGGAAACTAAAAGAACTTTTAAGAAACAAATTTCATTCCTACAATGTCAATTTGCCTTATATCATCACGGTTGTTGTGGCGCTTATTATCGTCATAGGCGGCATCAATCTATTTATTGAATTGACAGATACCCTCACTACAGAAACCCTTGCCGATTATGACCGTCAGATTACGGATTATGTTATCTCATATCGCACACCAATGCTTACACACTTTTTTATAGTTGTGACCAATATTGGTGATATTTATGGCTACGTGATAGTGGTAGGGCTTTCTATACTGATATCAAGAGTGTTTTTTAAAAGATGGAAACAAGTGGCACAGATTACAATAGTGTTATTGCTGGCATCGGTTTCCAATATGATTCTCAAACGATTCATTGATAGAGCGCGACCAGGAATCGAGCATTTGGTCTCAGTGGAGACTTTGAGCTACCCAAGCGGGCATGCCATGAGTGCCATGGCATTTTATGGATTTGTCATTTATCTGTTCTACCGTTTTAAGATGAACCGATGGCTCAAATACAGCGTTATTTTAGTGCTATTGCTGCTTATTTTTAGCATAGGCATCAGCCGTATTTACTTAGGTGTACATTTCCCTTCGGACATTGCAGGTGGTTATATTGCAGGATTTATTTGGGTGGTGTTCTGTGTCATTGTCTTTGATGTGATTGAAATCTTTAGGCGAGATCCCAATACAGAAAAGCTATAGGGTAGGTCAATAAAAAACTCCCAGCGTACAAGACAAACTGGGAGCTTCCAACTAAACTAACTTTTTTCTTTATTCAGTCACTGCCAAATCTCGTGTCAACCAGCCTCTTCTATTGGCTGTTGCAATAGCATACGGTGTAATCCAGAACAACCCGAAAGTGTAAAGGATACTATAAGCATAGGCATAAATAGATTCCGACGGCTTATAATTTTTAGCATAAAACAGTACTGGAAAACTCGACACAATCAGGATACTGAATAGGGTAGAGCTTATAAACAATATGGGATGTGTTGCAATAAAAAACAACATGAACAATAAAAATGGATAACACAAGATGATATTAAGCGCTTGCTCAATGAACAATAATCGCGTTCCCAATTTAGAGCCTTCCCTAAAGTTATTGAATACATATCTAGACATTACCAGGTTTTCACGCACATTGCTGCGTCCCCAACGGATGAACATTTTATACAGACCTTTGTAGTGTTCAGGGACGTTGGTATAGGCATACGCATTCTTTTGGAACAACACATGGTGGCCGTTTCTCAAAATCATATTCGTCATCGCTCTATCTTCACCAATATCCGAAGGTTGACCCATGAAGGTCTGGTTAATCCATTCTGGAAGTACTGCAAATACTGCCGAACGGCGATACGCGGCCAAGGCTCCAGGTGTACAAAGCACAGAATTCAACGTACTCTCTGCTGAACGTACAAATTCAAAACTCAATACAAAGCTCACGTTGAGCATTTTTGGAAGGATGGCTTTCTTGTTGTTCAACACGCGAATGTTTCCTGCTACCGCACCACAGTTGTCGTGTACTACAAATGGACTTACCAAATTTCGTAAGGTATCTGTATTTACCACAGAATCACTATCTACAGTTACAAAAACGTCTCCAGAACCAATGTTGAAGCCACGGTATAGGGCATGACGTTTGCCTTTGTTTTTGGGTTGTTGATAAATAGAAACTCGGTCGCCCAGTTCTTTTTTTGCTTCTTGCATCCAATACCAGGTATCATCCACACTGCCATCATCTATGGCGAGCAATTGCAATTTTGTTTCTGGGAAATCACTTTTTGCCAAGCTCATAAGAGTGGCATATACCTGCTTCCCTTCGTTATAGGCAGGTACAATCACCGTACAGGTGGGCAATTCTTCATCGCTTACCGATGCAATCGGTTTGTATTTAAAATAAAGAATCAATGAATAGATAAAGAATGCTGCTTTATATACAAATAATGCGGAAGCAAAAATGAAAAACCCGTAGCCCCAAGTTGTTTCAAGGCGCTCCATCCTCAATTGGGAGAAATCCTCCTGTAAGGCATATACCACAAACCCAGCGCCAATCATCAACAAAAAACTGCTCACCAAAACGATGAGATTCCATGATAGTTTGGTCTGGGTAATGGAGGCAATACTTTTGGCAAGGATGGTTTCCCTTAATTGGGCTGCAATGGTATTGAGGGTGTTTTCGGTAGTGTAAAGTTGTTTTGAAGGAACGGATTCAATTTTCATACGAGTGCTGTGTGTTATTTTAAAATTTTTTATTAATGATTTTGATAATCTAAAGGCAAGAGCTGTGCCAAGTAGATTTTAGGCATCCTTTTTGGAGTTTAGGTGGTTTTGTAAGGGAAAAGTGTGTAAATTTTACCCAATTGCAGGGACAGTTACACACTTTTTTATACAGGTCTTCCGTACATAACATTCATAAAAATTACTATCTTGCTAGTTTCAATAATCGACCAACAACTAAACGAACATCTTATGAATCCAATCCTTAAAAACATTCTGGCTATTGTCGCAGGAATCATTTTGGGTAGCATTGTGAATATGGGCATCATCATGATAAGCGGCTCCATCATTCCGCCGCCCGAAGGTGCCGATGTGACTACAATGGAAGGCCTCAAGGAATCCATCCATTTATTTGAACCAAAACATTTTGTATTTCCGTTTTTGGCACATGCCCTTGGCACACTTGTAGGGGCTTGGATAGCAGCTAAAATTGCCGCCAACCGAAAAATGGTTTTGGCCATGGTGGTTGGACTCTTTTTCTTGGTAGGTGGTATTATGAATGTTAGGATGCTGCCATCACCTACATGGTTTACCGTGTTGGATTTGGTAGGCGCCTATCTACCAATGGCTTGGATAGGAGGTAAGCTGGGAAGCGGTAATAAAACGGTATAAGTAGCTTTAAATTGCAAACTAAGTGTGAAGATACAATCACAGGGAAACCTTCAAGGACAATCTAATTCTTGATACCACAACCAACCCTGATGCTGAATGGACAACCCATCCATTGTTGTACCAAAAATGCCTTCCCTGCAACCCATAGAAAAACAACAAAAATTAGTTGTATCGCATGAGTGTAAAGAGATATGAGTATATTTATGACCTATATGGCAGTTGTGTGTAATTTAAGAAACCGAACTGCAAAGATATTTAATGAGACTATTTGACATTCTAAAAAAGAATAAAATACCGATTGATTTCTCGGATGAAAACGTTTCGGAACTGACTATGAAATCGGATTTACTCGGACAGACTCTCATTGACAACGGACTTGGATTTTATGTAGACCATTTGTCTCAAATTCGACTTTCGGCTGATACCCAAAACGAATCGGAATTTAAGAAATTGGTAATTAGCCGAGAATTATTTGGAGGAGCTGGAGCACTTTGGGAAGTCTATATCGAGAATCCGACCGAATATCAAAAATTCAAAAAACAATTTTCGGAATATGTTGACGTACTTACTCGTATGGGAATTAAAAACGGAAGAATAAAACAGATTCAGAAAACAATGGCAAAACTGAACTGAAAATAAACACTATACAAACATTGGCTATAATTCATTATGGTCCGCTTCCCTTCAGAAAGTTATCGCAATTTTACTATCTTTCGTTGACGGTAGAAAACGGTCGTCCATTTTCCCGCCACAACCCATACTCAAAACCATGACAACATCATAACTCACACACCTATTTAACCACAAGACTATTTAGATGAATACAAAATCATTGATAATCGGACTCCTTTTTGGAGGGCTTTTAAGTTTCGGCATAACAAAATACATTACATCAAGCAATTCACAAATAAAAAACACAGACCTAGAACAACAAACTACTAAACCGAAAACCCCAAAATGGACATGGGCAGATAGCTTGGACGCTGTAAAAGTAGCACCCAATAGCCATAAGATAATTTTTGAAGATGATAAAGTGAGAATTTTAAAAGTCCTGCTTGAACCAAATACCATAGAGCCCATTCATACGCACCAATTTAAAAGTGTCATGTGGTTTGATAAAGCCACACCTATGAGTTATTATCAATACAACCTTTCACAAAACGGGAAGTATGAAATAACAGACAGTATTAATATCCCACAAATGCCCGTTGAAGTGCTCAATCACGGCGAATCTGTTGACCCAGAACCGCCACACGCTGTTAAAAATACAGGAACTGAAACTGGAGTGGCTTACCGTGTTGAATTCAAGAACAATTTTTAACCAGAAGTCATATGGAAACAAAAGACATTAAAACATTTTTCGCTCCCGAACTGCACATTCCAAATGGCACCACCAATATTGACTTCTACACTAACTTTGGTGCATCCGAACATTTTGTGTTCCGAAACGATGATGGCAGCATTCATGTTGCAGAGTTGGAAATAAACGGTGCTATATTTCACTTGCACGAAACTATGCCCTGGTTTGAGGCTCTCGAGCCTATCAGCGCAAAAGGTGTAACCAATGTAATCGGTTTGTTTGTGGAAGATGTCCATGAAGTTTTTGGTCGTGCACTTTCTGCAGGAGCCACAGAAATCAGTCCGGTGACTGACCATGAGTATGGCTATAGACAGGGAATGTTCAAAGACCCATTTGGACACTTTTGGCAAATACAGAAAAAAATCTAAAGTATTGACTATAGGTTAGGCAGCATTATCGCCTTCTTCACTCACGAGCGCAGAGTACAAACAGACGAAGTAAACTATGGCCAAATCAAAGATGCATTGAAGCTAAACTTATCCGCAACCTAAAAAACTAAAACTAATGATTAAAAATCATCACATACGTACAAATCTTTTGATTTTACTTTTTTTAAGTGCAGTGACCTTGTGCTGTAATTCGAACAAAAACCCAAATGAAGATGGTTTTATCAAAACGTCGTCAGGACTTAAATATAAAATTCTGAAAGAAGGAAATGGCGAATCCGCAAAAGTTGGTCAAGAAGTATTAATCCACGAAACAATGTCATATAGGAATGACTCTCTACTCTTTGATTCCAGAACCTTACCCAACCCTGTCAAGGTTCTAGTGGGCGGTAGTCAAGCTATTGCTGGGGTTGATGAAGCTCTTGTTGGAATGAAAAAAGGGGAAATAAAAAAATTAATGGTTCCACCAAAATTAAGCAAAAGAACAGGGAATCACAATGTCCCACATCCCGACTCTACGCTAGTGTATCAAGTGGAACTAATTGAGATACTTAAATAGAGATATGATAAAATAGCATGCAACAGTGTTTGACCGTAGTTAATAGTGTCAAGTGCTAAACCGAAAATTAGTATCTTGGAGGACCCGTTCTAGAATTCCAATTTTCTAGTATTAAAAACAAAACAAAACCATAATCTCAAGCTAAAAAAGGCAATGGTACATAACTTACTCCCAATGTTAGGTATTCTGGTCACGGCCATTGGAATCCCAATTTTATATCTGCAACTTCGTGATTTGAAAGCATCCCTCCAAAGCTCAACTCACGCTTCAATTTACACACAAGCAGAAGCCATACGAGGGTATTTAATTCAGTATCCAGAATTGAGAAAATATTTTTTTGATAGTGTAAGCATTTTGCCTTCTGATAAGGAGTATAGCAGGGTTGTCAGTATAGCGGAAGTGTATTTAAACTATTTGGAGCAAATAGCAGTACTAAAGAAAAGCTTTGGAAAAGAAAATTTAGACGCTTTGCGTATATTTACGTTAACAGCATTAGAAAAAAGCCCAATTTTAAGACAACATCTAAAAAACAATGCCAATCTATATTCGAGTTCCCTTCATAAAATGGTTGAGAATAAAGCATTTTTAAATAAAGAAAATTCGGATACTGAAGCAACACATAATACAATAATGACCATGAGCAAATACATTACCCAAAGTGAAAAAATGGACTGGAAACCCTTATTGGAAGACGGAGTTAATACAAAAGGAATTTATATAAAAATTCTACATTTTGATGAAACCACAAACAGGGCCCCAACATTTTTACTCAAATTTGAAGCAGGAGCATCCTATCCATACCATAACCATCCCGCCGGAGAAGAAGCCTATGTGTTAGAAGGAGAAGCTTACTTTAACGAACACAAATTGGTAAAAGGAGATTTTCTATACACACCACCTACATTCAAACATTCGGTAAAGACAGATACAGGATGTGTGATTTTATTTAAAGTTCCAGAAGAAGTGGAAATATTATAAACCCAAAGTTAGCGGTCAATTAACAATAACCCAAATTTTGGCAGTGATGACAACTATCACTACGATTGCGTGTCATTCGAGCACTCTGAACTAACGAAGTAAACCATAATCACACCGTTGTAGGTGATTTAACCCCAAAAATTATGAAAATAGCCTTTATAGTATTCCTATTAATTGCATCTGCACTTAAATCATTTTCACAAGATTATAAATTCAGTGTTGAATTGAATTTCCCTTACCCTTTTGCCAAAAATTTCATTGCGGATAATTACGATGGAATCATTGACGTTGGTGCAAAATATAGATTTTTAAATTCCAACAAAATTGCGGTTGGAATCTCAATAAATGCAGGTTACTTCAAAAGCAATTCAGAACTAGACCGATTTTATGGTGACTTAAAAATAAAATCGTATTTATTGCAACCTAAATTTTTTGCCGAACTGAATTTAGGCAGATTACATCCATTGGTAGGAATTGGATATAGTTCAATGATTTTTAAATCTTCAGTCTCTGATGAAAAAATTGCTGAATTGAGTGGAAATGGAGGATTTAGAGATGGATTTAGTGTAAATAACACTCAAAGCGGAATCAATTTGAATGCAGGCTTACAATTTGATGTAAACAGCAGAATAGTTATTCAAGCCCAATATGATTACATAATTCTAAGCCGAGAGCCACCAATCATTAATTCAGCATATAACACTGGTGTGAATCTATTGAAAGTGGGCCTTGCATATCGAATATAAAAAACTATAGCCAATAACGTCTATGGTTCATTGCTTCGGAATTTCATAACTAAAATTCCTCGCAAATTTACTATCTTCGGTTTGTGGCGCACACGAGCTTGCGAGATTCAGCGAAGCAAAATCGTTGTGCTTCATTGTGGAAAGCAAACGCACAAAGCAAAGAGTGCTACCGCACACATTGCTTTTTCCACCGCTTAAAAAGACTATTTTGACTTGAAAATGCAAACGAACAGATTTACAAATTTTAAAACATTCAATAGTTTTATTGGTGTTCCAGAACCAATTGATAATGATATAGACATTGGGAAATACCCTGAAAACACTTTATTGAAATCACAAGGAATTTATATTGACTTTTACCGAATTTCCTTTAAAACCAATTACATCAATCCTGAATTACCGGATTTTGACCCTAAAAACCCTAAACCCATAACGGCCGTATTTTTTAATAGTCCGGGGAAACTGTACGAATGGGAACTTAGCGATACATTCGAAGGCTATTATCTTCAACTATCAAATGAGGTTATTGAAAACAACCGCTATCTGTTTCAAAACTTTTTGGAATATGGTTATCACGAAGCCTTGTTTTTAACAGAGCAGGAAGAAAAAGAAATTGTGCTGCTTTACGAAAATCTTATACAGAAATCCAATCATAAAAGTACTAATCAAAATGTACTGTTGGCCTATATAAACTTAATCTTAAATTTGGTAGAATCCTTCTACAAAAGGCAATTTGCTACCGAAACAAAAAAATACAACTACATCGTAAGCGAATTTCAACAATTGCTTCGAGACTATTATAATGGTAAGGTTGAAGGTGTTCCTACCGTACATTATTTTGCTGAGAAAATGAAACTAACGCCAAATTATCTTGGTGATGTCCTCAAGACCTATACCCACAAATCTGCCATAGAAACCATCCACGAGTATATTGCGCAAAATGCCAAAAAGCTGCTTCTCGAAAGCAACTTGACCAATGCCGAAATAGCCTTTGAGTTGGGTTTTGATTATCCCAATTATTTCTCCAAGTTTTTTAAAAAACAAACACAATTGACGCCTAAACAGTTCAGGATGAGGCAAAAGTTAACGAATAGTTAAATCTCCGGTAATCAGTAAAATGTTTCTTTTTGGTCAGTAAATGTTACTGCTCAAAGCTATTGTTATGTGGTAATTTTGGATAACAAATGAATAGTAATCTAAAAACACAATACAATGTCACAACAGAAAATTTCTTACAAAAACACCAATAACGGACTCACCATGTCCGCTTATTTAGACCTTCCAAATGATTTTGATAAAAACAAAACCTATCCTGCCATCGTCATCACACATCCGGGCGGGGGTGTTAAAGAGCAAACTGCTGGTATTTATGGAAGAAAATTTTCAGAACACGGTTTTGTAACCATTGTAACCGATGCCTCATATCAAGGTGAAAGCGGTGGTGAACCTCGTCAATTGGAAAATCCTTATGTTAGAACAGAGGATGTTAGTTCCGCAGTAGATTATCTAACAACCTTACCCTATGTAGATAATGAACGTATTGGTGCTTGGGGAATCTGTGCAGGTGGTGGTTATACCGTAAATGCTGCCATAAACGATAAACGCATTAAGGCCGTGGGTACAGTGAGTGCGGTGAATATCGGGCATATGTTCAGCAAAGGTTGGCTGGGCGACCAGAATATGAAAGATGCTACCAAGTGGCTAGAGTATGGAGCATCGGCGCGTACACAGGAAGCCAATGGTAACGATATAGTGCAAATGCCTATGGCACCTATGAAAAAGGAAGATACACCTTATACCGATTTAAAAGAGGCTTGGGAATATTACCATACCGATAGAGCACAATGCAGTACAGCTCCTGGTTACGGTACTGCCCGAAGTTTAACACAATTGGTGACTTACGATGCTTTTAATATGGCTGAAATCTATTTAACACAACCTTTATTTGTGGTAGCAGGAAGTGTTGCCGAATCTAAATGGATGAGTGATGACCTTATGGAAAGAGCAGGAACTGACAACAAGCAAATGTATATTGTTGAAGGGGCTAATCATATGAAATTGTATGATATTCCTAAATATTTAGATGAAGCTGTTGAGCAGTTAGCACCTTTCTTCAAAGAGCATCTAGGAGTTGCCGAATTGGTTGAAGCGTAATTTAAACATTGTTTGAAGCCGAAGCTTTGCTTCGGCTTTTTTATTAAATTTGAGAAAACCAAACCAATGAAAAAAGAACGTTTTGAAGCTATTACAGATGCGGTGATGGCCATAATCATCACCATTATGGCACTGGAAATAGAGTTGCCCAATTTCAACGAGGAAGGTATTAACGAGTTTATTGTACAAATTATAATCTACATCATCAGTTATGCCTTTATAGCCATCCTTTGGATTAACCACCATAACATTTTTAAATATGTAAAAACAGTTGACCATACCACATTATGGATAAACTTTTTATTGTTGTTTTCAACCTCATTGATTCCATTAGCGACAAGAACCATTAACAAGACATTTTTTGATAATAAAAGCCATATCCTCTTTGCGCTGATTTTGGGTTCTGCCACTTTATTTTACGCTTTGTTAGATGAAAGAGCCATAAAATTATCTGAAAAAAAACGTACAACGGACACTCGTAAAATGAATAGTGTAGCCACTCTCTTATTTGCGTTGGCTATTCCTTTAAGCTATGTAAGCATTTATATGTCGTCTGCCATTTTTGTTTTGGTCCCAACTGGATACTTTTTGTTGCCGAGAAAAATTATGGATAAAACTTCGAATGATTAAAACCAACGGAAACACTTCGGGCGGAGGGCTAGACGATGTAACCCGTTAGCACACATTTATTATCCGGTGCTTCCAGCTTTCAACTCGCATCACGAAAATGAATAAATAAAATCAGGTTTCGGTTGATGCCTAATCATAAAAACCTGTAAAGAACATGCAGCTCAACTGGGAAACCACAACTTTTGAAAAGGGTTGTGTTTTTTTATTGCTAAAAACTCTATATTTAATCTTTGCCTTATGGCGATACCAATTAAGAAAACGGATTAAAATATGGATTTAAAAGAAGAAATTGACAAACGTCAAAAAGCGGGGTACAGTAAAAAAGAAATAGTGTCTTTTTTAAAACAAAATGGGTTTTCTCAAGATGAGATAGATGGCGAATATCCCAAATTAAAATCAACCAACACTCTTTACAGGGTCATGTTAGTTGTGTCGTTCATCTTCAGTTTAGCTGGTATTGCCTTAATTTTTCCTTTTTTTGGTGTGCTCTCTATATTTTCGCCCGTAGGAATCATGATAGTAGCTCTATGCTATGCAACTTACGCGATGTACAGGTTAGAAAAGCCAGGATTTATCATCTACATGTCGTTCTATGGGTTGATCATTTGCGGAGCCTTGATTGCCTACGGGTTTTTTCAAGATGACTTGTACCCTTTTTCATCTTTTATATATTTAATTTTCATAATTAGTCTGTTTTCCTTCTTCATCAGGTCTCTCTACAGTTTGTACAAAAAGATTTAAAGATTGACAGTGCCAGTTTATACCCTAAAAACATTAACTTTAAATCCGTAACTGACGGTTATATTAGACAGTTGGCAACAAGCTGAAAAATGAAACTTAAACTTTTAATATTATTCCTCTTATTTAATTTACATTCTATTGCACAATCTAATTCTGAAATCAATGATAAAGCATACATTGAAAGTGATAGTATAATTTGGGTTCCACAAAACATCAACAGTGATTATAAAATCTTTGGATATAAGAACAAGGATAGCTTGTCAGAAAAATTAATTCTAATTTCAGTTTTCACAAAAGATGTTGAGAACAATCCTTACGATTGCAAATATGGAGCATATTATCATACTCAAGGAATGGATGGACTAAAATTAAAATATATCTCAACCGAAGGTGATTTTGTCAAAACAGCTATTATTAAAAATGGCTTAATTGTGGACAAAGTATATATGGAAAGTAGATGGTTTGAATTTGAAGAAAAGAAAGACAATTTCCAATTTGTTGCAACTAAAAAATTTGTGGAGCTTAAATTACCCGATTCATTAGAAGTAATTCCAAATAAAAATCTTATTGCGGATTTTAATGGTGATTTAAAACCAGATGTCGCAACTCTCGTAAAAAATAAACGAAACTCAAAAATTGGTGTGCTCATCGTCAATCATTCCAACCATAAAATGTTTGTTTTTGGGGCTGGAAAGGAAGTTGACAATATGACTGACTTAAAGTGGATTGAGGTTTTCAAAACTATGCCTAAAGGGGAAATTGTTTCACCGACTTTAGTTGACGAAGAAACGGGAGATATAATAGGACAAGACGAAAGCAAGAATTTCAAACTTATTGGAAACGGAATTTATATGAGCGCCGAGGAATCTCACGGTGGAGTAATTATATTTTGGAACGGAAAAGAATATCAATGGTATCATATAGAATAAAAAGCCAGTTGCCAACAATGCATAACCGCAATTACGGCAGATACGAGCTTGAGAGATTCAGCGAAGCTAATCTCTCTGTCATGCTGTCCCAATAGCTATCGGGACGGGAGGGGACCTCGTCATTGCGAGGACATAGGACGAAGCAATCTCTTTGTCACCCTGAACTCGTTTCAGGGTCGTTTCACCATCCCATCTCAACTCACTTAACAAAACCCCAAAAACCACACTAAAAAGTGTCGATATCCCGACAATAAATGGAATAAACGATTATATTTACATCTATATAACGAGTTGTAAGTAATTTTGACTAACCAAAACCATAAGAATGTACGATACTTTTGAACCTTACCAAGAATTTGAACCAATTGAATTTAATTTTCAAGCAAATAACTATGAAATTTGGAAAAATGCGCAATTAATTGATAAAGGACAACGAAATATTATGTTCATAAGTCAGAATAAAGTAATTCAAAATATAAATAGAACAATCGTTGTAATTAATGACACTCTTAATGGGATTATTAAACAAGGTAATGTTTTTGATAAAGCCATTTCGTCAAATGACAGGATTGTCCTATTGACCCTTCCTGCAAATAATGGAAATGACAAAATTCAAATGCTTTCCCAGATTTACGGAGCTACAAGACCTGCTTATCTTTTAGATAATAACGAAGCATATTCCTGTAGTGTTTTTTTTAAAAATAACAACGTTGCCAAATTAAGTTTTAATTTTTATGGCGGTCATTTGTTGGAAGTATATTAGAAAATCAGAATTATTTCTAAATCTAAATAATGAAAAAATTATATTTTAAAGAAAGACCTCTTGACTTACATACAATAAATCATCCTGATGTTCCCAATTTAGTTGAGAATTATGTTTTGTGCCGTCAAAACTCATTTCCACTAAAAATAATAACAGGAGATTCGGACAAAATGAAAAGTATAGTTACAGAATGTCTAAAATCACATAATTTTAAGTATCAGATTGGAGATAAATATAATAAAGGGTATATAGCAGTATTAAGTTGACAGATTATTTTAATATTTAAGAAATGGAATTTAAACTTGTTGAGTTAAAAGAAAAAATTAAGGAAATCAGACCATTTAAAAATCAACTTCAAGGAGAAGATTTGGAATTTTTTGAATCTTGTGATTTTATCGTTAGCAGAACAAATTCATATTGGGAACTTGACCACGTGCAATTTGGACTAATAGAGTATCGGATTGACAAAATGAAAGAACAAATTAAAAACTGATAAAAACACTACTTACAACACCGTGTAAAAATAATTGCTTGGTACAAGCCTATTCGGAAAATCCTCGCGGATTTTCCAGTTAGTTTTGTACTTGTTATGGTTCGTGCCAGCCCACGCAACTATTCTTACACAAACACGTTGCCAGTAATTTGAACAAAACCAAGGACGAAAGTGAAAAACATAACCATATTACTACTATTTCTTTCCACATTAGCCAATGCACAAAATTATAACGGGACTTGGGAATCCATTGGTTATGGTAGGCTATTGACCATTGAAAACGAAAACTTTGAAATTAAGGATTACACGAATATTTCCTGCATATCTTCGATGAAGGGAAAACTGGATGAACTTACCGATAAAATTACCCTTGAAAATGACACCTTGACTATCAAAAACGGAATCAATGATTATTTCTTCGTTCGCTCAAATTCGGATAAATGTATAAATCAAAAAAAGAATAAGAACGACCCGATTTATAATTTTGAAGTATTGGCAGAGACCTTTAAAAATCACTATGCCTATTTTAAAGAGCGAAATATTAATTGGGACAAAACCTACCAAAACTACCGTTCCCGAATAACCAAGAACACTACAAAACCCGAGTTATATCTCGTAATCAAGGAAATGTTGGACGCGTTTGGCGATGAACACATTCAATTTTCCGCACCTGATAAAATTGAAAAAAAGGCAATGAAATTAGTTGCCAAAAAATCTAATGAAGTGGAACCTAAAAAAATACCGAGTTGGAAATTGGCAGAACAGGTTGCTGAAACATTTTTGAACCCTATCAAATCCAAAAGAGGCGGAACCATACGATGGGGAATTTTAAGCAACAATATCGGTTATTTGCAAGTAAATCAAATGCTCGGCTTTGGGAATTATGGTATTGATGACAACGCTACCGTTCCTGAATTTTGGCAACAGTATATCCCAAAAATGTCCAGCAAAAGTGTATTGGCTCTTACCAATGACGAACATAAGGGCATTAGCAATATAATGGATGAAGTGATAAAAGACCTGAATGGTACTAAAGCATTGATACTTGATATGCGGTTCAACGGTGGCGGAAAGGACGAAGTAGGTTTGGAAATTTTAAGTAGGTTCAATCCTGAAAAAAAGCAAATCGGCATTAAAAAGGCAATCAACGACAACGGCTTTTCTACCGAAGTGCCAATCTATATTGAAAGAACTGAAAACGCTTACACAAAACCAATTTATTTGCTAACCACAAGAGCTTCCGCAAGTGCGACAGAAATTTGCGTGTTAGCTTCATTGAGTTTGGAAAATATCACAAGAATTGGAGGAAACACAGAGGGTATTACTTCGGATATGCTCGACAAAACCTTGCCCAATGGTTGGGAATTTAGTCTTTCCAACGAAATTTATTTAGACAATAACGGAAAAAACTATGAACACACAGGCATTGCACCCGATATTGTAGTGTATAAATCCGATACAAGAGCGGAACAATTCCAAACCATAAAAACAGGACTTGAGAACAATAAAGACATCGCAATTGAAAAGGCAATTGAACTGACAAATGAATAAAAAACTACTGGCAACAATGGCTATAAACAATTGGGGCGAAAGTGATAAATCGAAAATATAAACAGAAAACAAAGGTCGTTGCCAAACAGAAAAGTTAGGGTATAAAAACCCCAACTGTTCATAGCCGAGACCGTTAGCTGTCACCCTAACCGACCACTGTGCAAACATCAACCGACAGACAAAAACGGGAAACCAATTCCACCCACCACCCCAAAAAAATTATTGACAATTCGTTTTTGACTACAAAAATCTGACTTTTGGCTAAATCTGTTTTTTTAAGTTGGTGCAACTTTGCATTAATAAAATAAAATAAAATAGAAATGAACATTGTATTGACAGGCTCAATCGGAAACGTGGGCAAACCTCTTGTACAAGAGTTGGTAAAAAAAGGGCATTTAGTTACTGTTATCAGTAGCAATGCCGAAAGACAGAAAGACATAGAAACCCTTGGAGCAAAAGCCGCAATTGGCAGTATGTTCGATGCTGATTTTTTAACGGAAACTTTCAAAGGTGCAGATATTGTTTACCTGATGGAAACAATGGAAGCCGCAGGCGATATGTTCGATAAATCAGTTGATTTTATTGATACCATCAACAAAATTGGAGACAATTACAAAACGGCTGTCGAACAGTCAGGTGTAAAAAAAATTGTGCATTTGAGCAGTGTTGGTGCGCATACTGATAAAGGAACAGGCATTCTCATTTTCCATTATAATGTGGAGAGCCTATTAAGAAAACTTCCGGAAGATGTGGACATTAAATTTATTCGCCCGGTTGGTTTTTACATCAACTTGTATGCGTTTGTGCAACCAATAAAACATAAAGGTGCAATCATCTCCAATTATGGAGGCGATAAAAGAGAACCTTGGGTGCATCCTTTGGATATTGCCGATGTTATTGCTGAGGAGATGGACAAACCATTTTCGGGCAGAACAGTACGCTATGTAGCAAGTGATGAAGCATCACCAAACGAAGTTGCAAAAGCATTGGGCAAAGCCATTGGTAAATCCGATTTAGAATGGAAAGTTATTTCAGATGAAGCACTATTGGCAAATTGGTTAAACATTGGTTTCAACGAGCAAGTAGCCAACGGATTTATAGAATTGCAAAGGAATATGGGAACAGGTGCGTTGTACGAAGATTACTATCAGCATCAACCAGTATTGGGTACAGTGAAATTGGCTGACTTTGCGAAAGAATTTGCAGCAGTTTATAATGCAGAATAAATTTCATACCATGGGTACACAAATATTTTTCGTTCGTGTACCCGTGTATTTTTAAAGTAATTGAGATGAGCGAAAAGCAAGTAACACAAATTCAACTTGAATTAAGCGTAAGCCGAAAAGAATACATTACACCACATTATATCCGTGTGTTTCTTACGGGAAATGGCATTGAGCAGATTGCTCTTACAACTGTTGGTGCACACAACAAAATTTTTATCCCGCCAAAAGGAATAAACAAAGTTTGTTTCCCCGAACTCAATGCTGAAACAAGGCAATGGATAGTCCAACCCGAAGATGTCCGTCCGTCAATGCGAACCTATACCCATCGAGGAATTGACTTGGATAAAAAGGAAATTTGGATTGATTTTGTAGCACACGGAGATGAAGGTCCCGCTTCTGAATGGGTGATGAACGCTGAAAAAGGTAGTGTGTTGGGTGTAATGATGAAAGCGAAGAAAAAAGAGCTTTATCCCCAAGCCGAAAACTATGTCCTGGTTGGCGATGCTACGGCAATTCCTGTTCTTGGTGCAATTTTAGAAGATTTACCCGAAACGGCAAAAGGCGTTTGCATAATCGAAGTGCGTAGCAAAGAAGACGAGCAGCTTTTGCAAACCAAAGCCAATATCCAGTTTCAATGGTTGCATAACAATAATCCGCAAAAAGAAAGCAAACTTCCCGGCGCGGTAAAAAGTCTGGGATTACCCGAATACAATCGTTATGCGTATGTAGTAGCAGAATTTTCATCCATAAAAAAAATACGCTATTATCTGCGTGATGAAAGAAAATGGCAACGACAAGAGTTTAGTGCTATTTCCTATTGGAAAGCAGGAGAAACAGAAGATATGTCAGCACGAGAACGGCACCCAAGCAATGATAATTAAAAGCAATCTCTAAATTTGTAATATGGAACAACGGCAGACAAAAAGAATAAAAACAATCAGCGAATTTCACAGGTTGCGTGGTTTGCCCAAACCCGAACACCCACTTATCAGCGTAGTTGATTATAGTCAAATTATACGACCTGATAATATCAGTGAAGCAAATTGGGTGCTTGATTTCTACCAAATCTCGATAAAGAGAGGAATAAACGCCAAAATGAAATACGGGCAACAGCAATACGATTTTGACGAGGGTATTATGTTTTTTGTTTCTCCTAATCAAGTTTTCAGAATAGCGCCCGAACCGACAAAAGCAGAGCGCTCAGGTTGGATGTTGCTTGTTCATCCCGATTTCTTCTGGAACACATCACTTGCAAAAACAATTAAGCGATATGAATTTTTCGATTATTCAGTAAATGAAGCCTTGTTTTTATCAGACAAAGAAGAAAAAATACTGAATGATATTATTGACAACATCAAACAAGAATATCACACCAACATTGACAAGTTCAGCCAAAACATTATTATTTCGCACATTGAGGCAATGCTCAACTATTCCGAGCGTTTTTACAATCGTCAGTTTCTCACAAGAGAGAAATCAAATCATCAAATCCTTCACCGCTTAGAAAAATTACTAACTAACTATTTTAACGATGATGATTTGTTGGCAAAAGGTTTACCAACAGTTCAGTATATCGCAGAAACACTAAACATATCAACAAAGTATTTAAGCAATTTACTTAAGGGATTGACAGGACAAAGCACACAACAGCACATTCACGACATATTAATTGACAAGGCAAAAGAAAAGTTATCAACGACAGACCTATCCATAAGCGAAATTGCTTACGGGTTAGGCTTTGAACATTTGCAATCGTTCAGCAAACTTTTCAAGGAAAAGACAAAACTTTCGCCTTTGGAGTTTCGGCAATCGTTTAATTGAAAGACAACAAACTACAACAGATAAAAGGGCAAACAGCTAACACCGTGTATGTGCAATGGCGGGCAACGTGCTAAAATCAAAGTCATTGCTTTTAACTAACTTTGCACCTAACCGAAAAGTAAGTGCATTAAATCCGCCACTGACACATACACGCAAACCGTTATGTGCAAATTGAACAAAATACTTATGAAAAAAATATTGATTGTATTAATTCTGACTTTTGGTATTAATAATGTCCAAGCTCAAAAAACAATCTCGTTAGAGGCTGAGGGAAATTTAGAATCACCAAACCCTTGTAACTGTGTAGAAATATCAGAAATTACAAACGAACATAACCCTGCTGATATATTACACGGAATGGGAAAATGTATTGAACAAAAGGACTTTGGTAAAGCAGCTAGACTTTTTGCAATTGCTGGAGTTTACGGAAAGTATGACTCTTATAGAGTAAAGGACAAAAGTGCTCATCAAGCATTAATTGTTCTTCAACAAAATATTCTTATGGATATTTCAGAAGACGATAAAAACAATATGATAGCTGAACTTAAACAAACTCTTGAAAAAGGCTCTAGCGAATTGAAAAAAGTTTGTCAAGAAATTCAAAAAGTCGGAATTCCAAAATATTATCCAAAATATATGATTCAACACGGAATTCAGGCATTTATAGAGACAGACGGAAATGGACTGGTCGAAGATTTTAATAGCAAAGAATCTTGGAAATTAGCATTGGAAAGTTATTTGCATTGTGGAGAATAAAAATCTGCACATAACAATGGCTATAAGTAATTGCTTGTTCTCGCCTACTTCTGAAAATCCTCGCGAATTTTCAGCTTGGTGTGTAATTGCATAGTTTCGTGCTAAACCACGCCGAAATCATAGGTACTGTGTTAAAAAACAAGTTTTTTCTATAAAATTTTAGGAAGCAAATTGACCTGTCAATCTGTTATCCTGCACAGCAAGGGCCTTGTGCCCTTGCTGCTTTTTATTTTCAAATCCGGCATCATAGTCCACTTCGTTCTTCCACAGGGTGAACATCAGGATCAGCAACTTTCTCTGGACGGCCACCAGTGCCACCAGCGGTTTTGCCTTGTTGGGCTTTAACCTTCCGTAAAACTGCCTCAGTGTTGGGTTGCAGCGCACACAGGCCATCGAGGGCATGTGCAGCACTGCCCTTATATGGCTATTTCCCCTTTTGCTTATCCTTGTCCTGCCCTTGAAATTGCCCGATTCCCTCAATACCACATCATATCCGGCATAGCTGGCAAGCTGCCTGCCATTGGACATGGACTCAAACCCCAAAGTTTCCCCGACCACTGTGGCCGCCGATACAAAGGACACCCCGGGGATGCTCTCCAAATGCCCTATGCGCTTCCTTAAATTTGGATCATTGGAAATCAGATCACGCATCTCATGCTCTATGTCCGCTATCTGTTCCTCTATGAGCTGCAACCGTTCTTTATGCCTCTTATTGGCTCTGTGATCGGAACAGCTACTGGATGCCATGGCTCCCTGCCTGTTGGTTTCAACAGTCCTGTCCTTTAGAAGAGCACTGCGCTCCCTGCTCAAGAATTTTAACTGCTGCAGTTCCTTACCGGGCGGTTCCCAAAGCCTCAGCTCGCGTTCAAGCCCGAGCATGCTCAACATCTTGCTGTCCAGGGCGTCTGTCTTTGAACGCTGGTCCAGACTCTGTGCATAGCGCCTGGCACGGCCTGACTGCATCACGCAGACCTGATATCCCAAACCATGGAGGTAATGACATACTTTTTGGTGATAGACCCCCGTGGCTTCCATCAGGACATAAAAGTCCACATCGGCATCCACTGTTTTGAGCAACCAAGCCCTCAACGTTTTAAAACCCGATGCATCATTGCCTATGTCCGGGTGGCCCGTAAAGTCCTTTTTCAGGTCACTGTCAAAGACGCCAAAGCTCAACGACAGACTGTTCTTGGAAACATCTATTCCAAGGCATTGTTTTAATATTCTATCCACTATAACTACTTTTTTTGCGCTATTGTTCCCTTTGCCATCTTTGCTCGCTTTTGATACGGTCTCCTTAATTTGGACCCAGGTACTGTTCAGACTCCAAGAGAACAATAGAAGGGCGGGATTTCTATGAAACGATATCACTGAATGTATCTAGCCGAGACCTCTCTGTCCCTTCTATTTTAGCACTGATTAATAACTGGAAAACTACTATATTTATAGGCATTAAATTAATAATGTATAAACATACGAGCCGAGACCGTTAGCTGTAATGCCAAAATACCCAAGTCGATTATGAAAGAAACGCTCGATTTAGAAACTGTAGAAGATTATTTTGAGAACCTGAAGTTGTTCATTTTAGAATTACAGTTTTGTATTGAAAACATTGAACGTTTAGTAGAATGTAAATCGGAGGGATTAAACATCAAGCCTATTTCTAACTTTCTCAGTCATTATGTATTCTTGAGTTATTCGCATATCGCAATAAATATTTATAAAATTTATAAACCAGAAGAAAAAAGAAGCTTCCATAAACTATTTAATAAGTTTAAAAATTTCCGATACTCTGAAAGTTTAAGAAATCTATTGACAGATAACTCAACAAAGGATGACCAAAATCTTATCAAAAATAAGGCTGACTTACTTAATGCAGTTTCCGAAATTGAGAATAGGATTATTAAGTATGAGAAAATACTAAATTTAATATTCACACGAAGACAAACATTTTATGCTCATACAGACCCAAATGCTGGAATGGAAACTGAAAGGTTGTCCGATTTAAAAGAAATAAGAGATTTAACTATAAAAATTTATAATGAATTATATGGAAAGCTTTTTGGGAAATATTATATGTTTAATGGAATAAGTACATTAATAGACGAAATTTTAGACGACCGAAAATTTGTCGACGAATATTGGAAATCTGAAGAAAAGAAACTGGAATTATAAACACTACAGCTAACAACGGCTATAATCCATTGCTCGCTAAATGCTAAACCAAAAATCCTTACCTTTAACTTGGCTCGATTCCTACTCCGAAAATCCTACGGATTTTCATCGCAACGGAATCATAGCCAAACCGTTGTGCACAAGCAAATCAGCATCCGAATGAATGGATAAAAAAACGATTAAAATAATGACAAAAACCAAACGTCTGAAATTAAGCAAGTCGGATTTGTTTTGGCACTTTAGCATTGTCCCTTTATTTCTTATAGCTCCAATTTTTACATTATGGTCTTTTGTTGAATATTATCTGCTTGAAACCTACGACGGAGTTCGAACTCCAATAGAATTGTCTAAAGCAGGTATAGGATTTTTAATAGTCGCCATATTCTTTTTTGTACTTCAACGAAATCGTCTTAAATTTAAGGAATACAAATCTTTAACTAATATTGAAATTCAATCATTTGATTTAGCAATCCAACAAACGGCGAGGGAATTAGATTGGAAAATGGATGTTTGGGAAGAAGATTTCGCAAAAGCGCATAGGAATCGAAGTGATATAGCAAGTCGTGGAGAAATGATAACTATAATTAGAAAAAATAATAAAATTTTGATTAACAGTATTTGTGACCCTAACAAATTGACATCAGTTTCGTCTCTTGGATGGAATAAAACAAATAGGGAAACATTTATAAGAAATTTAAATGCCAGCAGACAACACCGCATATAAGCTATGGCTTGGTCTGTCCTCACTTGGAAAATCCTGCGGATTTTCCAAAGCCAGTTTTTATTTAGAGAGGTCTGTGCCGAGACACGCCACAGCCCATATACCAAAACGCCGTTAGCCATCATTTAAAAAAAAATCGAAATTCTAATTAGTCACACTTAAATTAGAAAAAACCTTTGAAATATTATCTTTCTATATTTATAATTATTCTTACCAGCTGTTCAAAAAAAAGCAATTTGGAAGGGAATTTTTCGACCTGTTATGAAAATTTATATGTGGAATTATATATAAAAAATGATTCAATGAAAATGGCAACCAGTTCAAATTATATTTCAGATTGGAGAAAATTCGAATTTAAAAACGATACACTCTATCATCTTACATTCGGAGAATGGAAAGATTCGACTAAAGCTGTCTATAAACGACTTAACAGATATGAATTCTCATTATATTATCCAAAAGAAAATATTACGCATATATTTTATGAATTAGAACAAGAAGTTGACCTAAATAATGAAACAAAATTAATTGAAGATGTACAATGGCGATATGATTTATCTACTTGTTATTCAACAACTGGAGTAAAAAATTATCCCAAGTAGTATAGAAAAAACGATGGCTAACAATGCATAACCGCAATTACGGCAGATACGAGCTTGCGAGATTCAGCGAAGCTAAGCCGCTGGCGGTCACTGGAGCAACCCACACCAAATGAAAAATTAAAATGACGTCATGGCCCATGTCTACGGCCACTTTTAGGCATCCAAACACAATTCGGAATGTGGTAAATTTGTTCCAATAAAATAAAACCAGCAAACACTATGTTACAATGTACACCATTTCTTTTATTTGACGGTAACTGCGCCGAGGCCATGACTTTTTATCACAACGGTCTTGGCGGTCAATTAAAGTTGACCAAACTTGGTGACACTCCAATGAAACATCAATTGCCACCAGAAAAACACAACAGAATCATCAATGCACATCTTAAGAGCAGTGCCATTGAAATTTCGGCCACTGATTGGATGGCTTCCCCAGAGTTTGACCCAATACAAGGCAACACATTTGCCCTGTTTATTACGGGAGACGATTACAATAAGATGAAAACGATTTTTGACAAACTAAAAGATGGAACTAACAACACCAGGTTGCAGGAGTTACACGATATGCCAATGGGAATATATGGGCAGTTCTATGACAAGTATGGCATTCAATGGATTTTCCTTTGCCGAAAAAACGAATAGTTCTAAGTACAACCACCCGATGCTGCGAATTTGAAATCCATCCTTAAAAATCCCATTGCCGCCTTTTTGAAACTTTTAAGGCGAGTAACTGCGAAGCAAATGAGTTCCAATAATAAAATAAAAATGGACGAATAAAAAAGTTAATAATAACCGAACACCCTTCCGCACACTCCAAACACGCTTCCTCACACTCCGAACACGCTTCCTCACACTCCGAACACCCTTCCTCACACTCCGAACACCCTTCCTCACACTCCGAACACGCTTCCTCACACTCCAAACACGCTTCCTCACACTCCAAACACGCTTCCTCACACTCCGAACACGCTTCCTCACACTCCGAACACGCTTCCTCACACTCCAAACACGCTTCCTCACACTCCAAACACGCTTCCTCACACTCCGAACACGCTTCCTCACACTCCAAACACGCTTCCTGTCGCTCCGAACACCCTTCCTGTCACTGCGAACACCCTTCCTGTCACTCCAAACACGCTTCCTGTCACTCCAAACACGCTTCCTGTCACTCCGAACACGCTTCCTGTCACTCCGAACACCCTTCCTGTCACTCCAAACACGCTTCCTGTCACTCCGAACACGCTTCCTGTCACTCCAAACACGCTTCCTGTCACTCCGAACACGCTTCCTGTCACTCCAAACACGCTTCCTGTCACTCCAAACACGCTTCCTGTCACTCCGAACACGCTTCCTGTCGCTCCGAACACGCTTCCTGTCACTCCAAACTCGCTTCCTGTCACTCCGAACACCCTTCCTGTCACTCCGAACACCCTTCCTGTCACTCCGAACACGCTTCCTGTCACTCCGAACACCCCCAAAAAAGAGCATAAAAAACTCTCAGGGTTTCAATAAACCTTACAGCGTAACGACTAAAGTGTAGAGCTTACCGCAAACACCTCTTTAATCTTCTCAAAAGCAATGTCTTTAAAATCGTTCACCACCACATCCGCAAGCGAATAATCTTGGTCATGGGAGTGCAGGCTATCAAAGCCCACACAAAAAATACCTGCAGCCTTTGCCGCTTTTATCCCATTGGTAGAGTCCTCAATCACCATACATTCCTCAGGTTTGCAATGTGCCGCATGTGCCGCCAGTTCAAAGATTTCTGGGTTCGGTTTAGAGGCCTTCAGCTCGGCACCGCTCAACTTGGCAACAAAATAATGATTAAGGTCAAAGCGTTCAAAAATAGCGTTGATGTTCTGCAACGACGCAGAAGAGGCAAGCACCAACCGCAGCCCATGCTGATGGTAGTCCTGTATCAGTTCCAGAACACCATCCATGAGACCAAGCGAGGTATCGGTATCAAAAAGATGTTTAAAATGATCACGTTTGATGTCCACAAGCGTTTCTGGACCCACGCTCAGTTTAAAACGTTGACACAGTTGTTTACAGATACTCAAGGTAGTTTGCCCCGTAAAAGAGGCGTAGAGTTTGTCGGACACTTGGATGTTCACATCATCAAACATTCGGTAATAGGCTTTGTAATGAAGGGGCTCCGTGTCCACAATAACCCCATCCATATCAAATAGTACAGATTTAAGCATTTGGTTAGTAATTAATTAATAGCACAAAAGAATAGTTACGAATATATAAGAAATGATTTACAAAACATAATTTTGGGTTTTGAACTTTAAGATATTTTTTCAGATATTTGCCTTGCCTATGATTGTATAGATATCTTCCGAAAGGTCGAATGACTGTTCGACAGCAGAATGTTGGTCACTAAATGTGGTCTACATTTTCTTTATGTTAACCTAAACCAAAATATCATGCAATCAAATAAAATTTCCATAAAACAATACTTTCAATTTCTTAAGGAAGCCATCAGGGGCAAGGAGCAAGACTTCACGGCCATCAGCATCCGCCGTGCCATTTTCATGCTCGCCATCCCCATGATTCTTGAAATGCTTATGGAGTCCACCTTCGCCTTGGTGGACATCTTGTTCGTATCCAAAGTCAGTGTCAACGCAGTTGCCACCATTGGTCTCACAGAGTCCGTGGTGGTGTTGGTCTATGCCGTTGCCATTGGTTTGAGTATGGCTGCTACCGCTGTCGTTGCAAGACGGGTGGGAGAGAAGGATTTGAATGGAGCCTCACAGGTTGCCGTCCAGGTGATTCTTATCGGTGTCCTTGTGGCATTGGTGGTGAGTATCATTGGGGTCATCTTTGCCAAGGACATCCTCGCTCTTATGGGTGCCGAAAAGGATTTAATCAACGAAGGGTACGGATATACCCAGTGGATTTTCGGTGGCAGCGTGACCATCATGTTGTTGTTTCTCATCAATGCAGTATTTCGTGGTGCAGGCAACGCCTCAGTCGCCATGTGGACGCTCGTTCTTTCTAACGGACTCAATATGATTCTGGACCCAATGTTTATTTTCGGTTTCGGCCCTATTCCTGCATTTGGAGTCCAAGGAGCCGCCATCGCCACAACCATAGGAAGAGGTACAGCAGTGTTATTTCAACTGGGCATCCTCTTTTATGGCTACAGCAGAATTAAAATACGGATGAAGGACTTGGTACTGCGAACCGCTGTAATGCTCAATTTAATCAAAGTCTCATTAGGAGGCATCGGACAGTTTTTGATAGGTACGTCCAGTTGGCTCTTCTTGATGCGTATCATGAGTGAATTTGGAAGCGAAGTCTTGGCGGGCTATACCATTGCCATACGTGTGATGATGTTCACTTTGATGCCAGCTTGGGGCATGAGCAATGCCGCCGCTACTTTGGTAGGGCAGAACCTCGGTGCCAAACATCCTGACCGCGCAGAGAAATCAGTCTACATCACCGGAAAATACAACGCCATCTTTATGGGATTGGTATCCATCATATATTTAGTATTGGCACCGCAAATCATTACATGGTTCAACGCCACGCCAGAGGTGGTCAAATATGGAAGTTTATGTCTTCGTGTCTTGGCATCTGGATACATTTTCTATGGTTATGGCATGGTCATCATCCAATCATTCAATGGTGCTGGTGATACCAAGACGCCCACATACCTCAATTTGATTAGTTTTTGGTTGTTCCAACTACCATTTGCATATGTAATGGCCGTCACTTTGGAGGTTGGTCCAACAGGTGTGTTTTGGGCCATTACCTTTGCCGAAGTGTTGTTAGCAATAATTGGATTTATTTGGTTCAAAAAAGGGACATGGAAAACCGTTCAGGTATAAGAGATTATTTGTAATTTTAAAGCTGGAAAAATAAGCTTGGGCCAAAAAAAACCTAGCTTCTAACATCATAAGTAATAAACCAAAAAAATGTCAAAATCAAAATACGGACTCAATACCATCTGCACTCATGTTGGTGAAATAAAGGATGAACAGTTCAAAGGGTCTGTATCGCCCATTTATATGTCCACATCCTATCAGTTTGAAAATGTGGATGTGAAGCGTTACCCACGCTATTTCAATACACCCAATCAAGAACATCTGTCCAAAAAGATAGCTGCTTTGGAGCACACTGAGGCCGCAATGATTTTTGGAAGCGGCATGGCGGCTATTAGTACAGCCTTGTTGGCATTTCTGAAAACGGGTGACCACATTGTGGTACAGAATACCTTATATGGTGGGTCGAGTAATTTTATAAAGGAAGAATTCCCTAAATATGGAATAGAATATACCTTTACCGACGGTTATGATGTGTCCGATTTTGAGACTGCAATTCGCCCCAATACAAAAGTAATCCACATCGAAACACCATCAAATCCTTTGCTGACCATCACAGATATCAAAGGCGTGGCCGATTTGGCAAAATCCAGAAACATCATCACTACGATTGATAATACCTTTGCTAGCCCCATCAATCAAAACCCCATTGATTTTGGAATTGACATCGTTATCCATTCAGCAACGAAATATTTGGGAGGACATTCTGACATCCTTGCTGGAGCGGTCGCATGTAGCAATGTGCACATGGAGAAAATTTGGAACGTTGCCAAAAACTTGGGAGGTAGCCTCAGTGATTTTACAGTGTGGATGTTAGAACGCAGTATGAAAACCTTGGCATTGCGCGTAAAGGCTCAAAACCGAAATGCAAAGAAACTGGCCAAGTTTTTATCGGAACACGAAGATGTCAAAAGTGTCCATTACCCAGGATTAAAAAGTCATCCACAATATGAGCTAGCAAAATCACAAATGAAAGGCTTTGGAGGAATGCTCTCTTTCGAACTTGCCGACGGACTGGATGCCATGAAATTCCAGAAAGAATTGAAATTGATAAAATCATCTATGAGTTTGGCAGGTGTAGAAAGCACAGTCTTATCGCCACATAAAACGTCCCATGCCTTATTGACACAAGAAGAGCGAGACAGTATTGGCGTTACCGATAATTTGATTCGCTTTTCCGTAGGTATCGAGTCCAAACAGGATTTAATAGATGACATTGAGCAAGCGATTAAAAAGGTTTCAAGTTCAAAATTTAAAGTTCAAAGTTGACTATAATAATAAACCAATTATGACCAAAGGAAGACTGGAAGCATTTACCGACGGCGTTTTGGCAATTATCATCACCATAATGGTGTTGGAGTTGAAAGTGCCACATGGTGGCGAGTTTGAAGATTTAAGCAATTTACTGCCTATCTTTGGAAGTTATGTGTTGAGTTTTATCTATATCGCCATTTACTGGAACAACCATCACCATATGATGCAAACAGCAAAGCACGTTACAGGTAGTATTTTGTGGGCAAATATGCATTTGTTGTTTTGGTTGTCCTTGGTGCCTTTTGTGACTGGATGGATGGGCGAAAATCATTTTACCACTGCTACTGTATGTTTGTATGGAGTAGTATTGTTGGGGGCAGCCATTGCGTATTTCATACTTCAAACTTTAATCATCAAAAGTCATGGAAAAGAATCCCTTTTGGCAAGAGCTATGGGAAATGATTTGAAAGGAAAGATTTCTCCTGTATTTTATATTATAGGTATCCTTGGAGCTTTCCTGAATGTATGGGTTAGTGGAATCATGTTTATTTTGGTCGCTATCATTTGGCTGATACCAGATAAAAGAATAGAAAACAAGCTGAAAGAAGAAAGAAATAAGAGCGTATGAAGTTAGATATATTGGCCTTTGGGTCACATCCCGATGATGTGGAATTGGGTTGTGGTGCTACTATTGCCAAAGAAGTAAAGCGAGGAAAGAAAGTTGGGATTATTGATCTTACCAGAGGAGAATTGGGCACTAGAGGCACTGCACAAACAAGAGATGAAGAAGCCAAGAATGCTGCCCGTATTTTAGGAGTAAGTATGCGAGCCAATATGGAATTTGCCGATGGTTTCTTTGTCAATGATAAAGAGCATCAAATGGCGCTCATTAAGATGATACGTAAATACCAACCAGACATTGTACTTTGCAATGCTATTGAAGACAGACATATTGACCATGCAAAAGGGAGCCAATTGGTAAGCGATGCCTGTTTTTTGAGCGGTTTGATGAAGATTGAAACAGAAATCAATGGTAAGAAGCAAGTGCATTGGCGGCCCAAACATGTATATCATTTCATTCAATGGAAACAGATAGAACCTGATTTTGTCGTGAACGTCACAGGATTTATGGATATAAAGATGAAAGCCGTAATGGCTTACAAAACACAATTTTATGATGCTAACAGTAAGTTGCCTGAAACACCCATCTCAAGTAAAAATTTTACCGATAGTGTTGAATATAGAGCCAGGGATTTAGGAAGGATTATAGGCGTTGAACATGGCGAAGGATTTACTGTGGAGCGTTATGTTGGTGTTGATAGCATCTTTGATATAATTTGATTTTTTTCAAAAAAACTCTTTGCAAAAACTCTTAAATAAATTACATTTGCACACGCATTTGAACATGCGTTAACATGGTGGTTGTAGCTCAGTTGGTTAGAGCATCGGTTTGTGGTACCGAGGGTCGTGGGTTCGAGCCCCATCTTCCACCCAGAATTATGGCTTCTCTTAACAGAGAAGCTTTTTTTGTTTTATAGCTAAAGAGGAAATATTATAAAATAACAAAGGGAACCACAATTATAAAATCGTTCGTTCCCTTTGCTTGTCGTATTCCTATGCTCGGCATTATCCGAGTAAGTATTTTGGGTATATTCTCAGCCACTTTGATCAGCACCCCAATACGTTTTATAAAGATATGAAGTTTCTATCGCTTTTCATTCTTCATTTTGAAAACTTTAACAATAGAATATGTCTTAAAAAAAGCCTTTCATGTAGAAAGGCTTTTAAATTTATTTGTAAATAATTTGATTATTCAGTTGCTTTGGCCTTGTCAACCACTATCTTGTTTTCTCTGTTGGCCAATTCCCAAGCTGTGTAAAAAACCAATCGTGCTCGATTTTGCAACAAGTCATATTCTATCTTGTCAGGGGTATCAGTCGGTTTGTGATAGTCAGCATGCGTTCCATTGAAATAGAAAATCACAGGAATATTGTTTTTTGCAAAGTTATAATGATCGGAGCGATAGTAAAAACGGTTAGGATCGTTATCATCATTGTATTTATAATCCAATGTGAGGTTGGAATATTTTTTGTTGACTTCCTCTGAGATATTGTGGAGGTCTGTACTTAATTTATCAGAACCAATCAAATATACATAGTTTCTGTTGGTTTCATGCATAGGGTCGGTACGACCAATCATATCGATATTAAGATCTACCATGGTGTTTTTCAATGGAATGATAGGGGACATATCAGCATAATACTGTGAGCCAAGCAATCCTTTTTCTTCACCAGTAACATGAAGAAACAAAATAGAGCGTTTTGGACCATGTCCTTCATCTACCGCTTTTTTGAATGCTTTAGCGATTTCCACAACAGCAACAGTTCCAGAACCGTCATCATCGGCGCCATTGTAGATTTCGCCATTCTTGATACCTTCATGGTCTAGGTGGGCAGAGACGACAATAACTTCATCGGGTTTTTCGGTTCCTTTGATAAATGCTGCCACGTTTTCAGAACTCAACTTTTCGGATTTGCTAACCACATCAATGGACAGTTTTGTCGTAAGTATCTGGGATTTTGTTTCCTCTTTAATTTTTGGAAACATTGCTGTGGCCAATTTTTCTCCAATGAGGAATTGTAGCATTTCAGGTTTATTGTTCACCAATGAAATTCGACCACTTTCTCCGGCATCATCCTGAGCCTTATAGTAAGCTGAATAGCGCTCGAACATGGCATTATCCATCAAAAATAATGCTTTGACCCCTTTCTTTTTTGCCACATCTCTTTTTGAGGACAAGGCTTGGCGACCATTGGACCATTTGGATGCCTGTGAAGTCCCAGAAATTGTATAGATGCCTGCTTCATTCTTAGGTTCCCCTTCTTTGATCAGAACAATCTTTCCTTCAACGTTTAAATTTGTATAATCTGAATAAGTATCACTGTCAATACCGTAACCTGCATAGATGATGTCATCAGAAGTTATTTTTTGCGTGTTGGATGAACCATAGGAAACAAAATCTTCATATGCAGCAAAATCAGTTCCATTCACATTCATCGTTACATCCGGAGATTTTTGTTTTTCCAATGGAACATTCTGAAAATACGTATTGGGAAGCGCGGAAGGAATCCCCATGGAAATATATTTTTGTTTTAAATATTCCACAGCCATTTTTTGGCCTTTGTCACCAGTATTTCTACCTTCAAATTCATCGGAAGCGTAGGTGTACAACATTTCTTTTAAATCAGCAGCAGTAATGGAAGTACCATATACAGTTGGGTCAACAGGCTGCCTGACCTCCGTTTTTGTAGCAACCTGTTCGTTAGTTTTTTGAGAAGGTCCACAACTGAAAATTATTAAAGCAATGGCAATAAAAAAGAATGATTTTTTCATTTAATACAATATTATATTATTAAGGTGTTACGATAATACGAAAAACTTAAGAATAAGTATTTTTAAGTGAGTTTCTTTTAACAAAATTTAACTTATATCTAAACCTTTTCAGGAACAAGGCGAGTATTGGAATTGGCGACATACCAAGCTGTGGTGAAAATGAGTTTTGTTCGTTTTTCCAACAGGGAATAATTGATTTTATCAGGTGTATCTGTAGGCTGATGATAATCATCATGTTCACCGTTAAAGTAAAAAATTACAGGAATTCCGTATTGAGCAAAATTATAATGATCTGATCTCGAATAATACCGGTTTGGGTCATTTTCGGCATTATATTTATAGTCAAGTTCAAGATGTGTAAAATCGCTATTAGCGGTTTCGGAAATGTAATGCAGTTCTGTGCTGATTCTGTCAGAACCAATAAGGTAGATATAATTAGGACTGTTTTTATGGATTTCATCAACCCTTCCAATCATGTCGATGTTAAGATCTGCAACAGTATTTTGAAGTGAGAAAACAGGATGCTCCACATAATATCTGGAGCCATAGAGCCCTTCTTCTTCACCTGTAAAATGTAAAAAAAGAACACTCCTTTTTGGGCCAAAACCTTGTTGTTGAGCTGTTTTGAAAGCCTCGGCAATCTCCAATATGGCGGAGGTGCCTGAAGCATTATCATCAGCTCCTGGGTTAATTTTTCCATCAATTACCCCAATATGGTCAGAATGAGCAGATATGACAAGTACTTCTTCTGGAAATTCCGAACCTTTAATATACGCCAGAACATTTTGTGAGCCATTTATATCATTGGAGAGATATGATTTTGGAATATTTTGGAAATAATTGTCACCTCCCAAGGGTGACGGTATGCCTTGATTGATGTAGTAATCTTTTATGAATTTGCAAGCTCGGTTATGTCCAAACTCACCAGTTTTTCGACCTTGATTTTCTTCAGATGAAAGCTCATAAACTAGTTTTTGTAGCTCCTTGGAAGTAATGGTATTGGCAAAGTCATTAATTTTGGATTCCTCTTCAAATTGAATACTTTTCTTGACATCCTCAAGTTTTTCGCTATGCCTTTTGTTTGCACAGGCTCCAACAATTGTCAATAGAGAAACGACTAATAATGCCTTCATAGATAATATATTTCATTCAAATTAAGGAAAAAAATACAGAATATCGAAGTGTTTTTTTAATTGTTGATATTCTGAATAAAATTATAGCGACATAGTATCGGTTTCCATTGGGTTAGATGTATCATCCATATTTATGTCATCTAAATTTAAATCTTCCAATTCCTCGATAGCTTTTTCTTCGGACTCCCTTTCTTTTAATTCTAATCCTTCAACATCACCAACTTCTGCAACCGTAAAGATGGTTTTGTATGTCGTCATGGTCAGTGAAATGATGGTCAATAAGAAAATCAATTGTATGGATTTTTTTGGATACTGTTTTTGTCTTGACAAATAAAAAGCAATCAACCCAAAAACCAAAGCAGCAATCGCTGGGATGAAAGCAATTTTAAAAAGTGGTGTTACCGAAAGTATCACAGCAAGTATGGATGCAATAAAGCCTAATATGATGAACAATCTTCTCATAATCATTTATTTTTCAATCCGGTTGCAGATTTTAATTTTAATTCTCCAGTACCCACAGCTATCTTAAATTTGGCATACACGGGTAATTTATTGCCATCAGCAGTGAGCCAAATTACGTTCTCATTGGTGCCTTTAAGAGCGTCATCGTTTTTTAAGGTCACCGATAATTTATAACATTCTTTTTTGCCAAGATTGGTGTTGATGGTTTCTTTTCTTAAATACTTTACATTTATAATCAGTTCTTCATTGTCAAATAAAAAAGCAAAACTTTTGGTGTCATTAGGATTGAGACTACTAAAATCCAAATTTCGGATGTTATAGATAGTTGAAACAATATCCCGAGTGTTTGCTCCAATTTTAACGGTTTTGTTTTGTTCCGTTTTCTTCTTCTTCATGGTACTGCTAACCGTTTTGGACTTGTGACTATATTTATATTGTTCAAACTTATAATAATTACCTTCATTGATGTCGCGCTTGTATAAATAAGGAACCAAAGTGCTGGGGCTGACATAGCTTTCGTATAAATCACGTATTTTAAAGTAATTGTCAAAACTGCTATAGGTGGCAGCGGAACATTTAAGTTTTAGAAGTGTGTTGTTAGTGGTTTTGACTTCGCTGGTTTCCATGGTCACTTGCGCAATTTCCGTAAGGAGTCCAGACATATTATACGAAGCGGAAAAAATGAGTTTTTCATTGGAGCCAATGGCACTGTTTTGTCCAGAAACCAAAAAATATATAAAGAATGAAAAAAGTAAAAATAAATGTTTCATAGTGTGAAATTAGGAGTCAAATATACGAGTATTAACATTTATTATGCCGAAAAATTGTGAGGTTGAGGTTTTAAAATCATTAACAATGTTAAAGGTTTATTAAATAATGGATTGCATCAAAAAGCAACTTATTAGAGTTATCGAATTTATCATTTAGGTGCTAAATTTGAGATATAAATTAATAATTTAAACTTTAATAAATAATATTATGAACTCAGATCAATTAGCCGGAAAATGGAAACAAATCAAAGGTGAATTTAAAAAGAAATATGGTAAAATTACCGATGATGAATACGCAGAAGCAGAGGGCAACTTTGACAAACTTGCAGGAAAAGTGCAAGAGCGTTATGGAAAGTCTAAAGAAGAATTAAAAAAAGAAATCGATAATTGGTAAAAATTCGGTTTTTAATTTTGATAGAAAAGCACCGACATATTGTTTGTCGGTGCTTTTTTTTAAAATGCATGGAATCATTTCAATTCTTGTCTTATTTTGAGACTTCAAAATTTTCCTTGTAATCAATAAATGTTACATTGGGAATAGTATTTAGAGAATAAAAATGCCATTAAACTCAAACTCATAAAACTGTATTGAAGTCCAAAAGATTATTTCAATGATCTACATAACCATAGCAGTTCAAACGTTTTGAAAAAAAACTTAAAATGAAAGCAATTAGTTTTGATATATCAAATGATGATAACATAAGAATAGTGCTTTCAGGGTCTTAAAATGACAGTACTGATGCTTGTGGTGCCAATTAAAAAAACTTGAGAAAATCTTGGTGGCAATAAAAAAATCATTTTATATTTGCACTCGCTAATGGAGAAATGGCAGAGCGGTCGAATGCGGCAGTCTTGAAAACTGTTGAGGGTCACACCTCCGGGGGTTCGAATCCCTCTTTCTCCGCTAATTTTTTTATCAAATGCTTCACTTGAAAAAGTGGAGCATTTTTTTTATAAATCCTTAAGAACTTAAATCAATATAGCTTTTAGAAATACCACCATTAGATAAGAAAACTTTTAACAAAATCGTATTTCAAACATTTCATTTAATTTTACAAAAAGAACAAGTTATAATGGACATCATAGAACGTTTAGAATGGCGTTATGCCACCAAAAAGTTTGACGCTTCCAAAATTCTTTCAGATGTGAAGCTAAATGTACTCAAGCAAGCTTTTAATCTCACTGCAACGTCTTTTGGTTTGCAGACTATTAAGATGCTGGTCATCAAGGATAAAAGTATAAGAGAAAAGTTAGTAGAGCATTCTTTTGGACAGGCACAAGTACTACAAGCTTCGCATTTGTTGGTCATTTGCATACAAGATAACATTCTAGACGAGGATGTTGATGCACTCTTTGATACGGTTGGCCACATACGAAACACACCAGAAACCATTTTGTCACCTTATAGAGCAGATCTTAAAGCGATGATGCGTGATATGACCAAAGCAGAACGTCAGGAGTGGAGCATCAAACAAACCTACATTGCATTAGGGAATTTAATGACAGTTTGTGCGGTCGAAGGTATTGATTCCTGTCCCATGGAAGGCTTTGATGCTGAGCGCTATGACAGTATCTTAGGCTTGAAAGATAAAAATCTTAAATCAATTTTATTGCTACCTGTGGGCTATAGAGATGAAAACGATATGTTTGCAGGTTTCAAGAAAGTTCGCAAAACACTTGATGAATCTGTGACGCAATTGTAGTTAAAACACAAATTTCGTTTTGAACAGCTTTCAGTTTCAGTTATATTTGTGTCATTAAAAGTCCTTAATTATGCGAAATTATCTATTTGCCCTAATCTTTTTATTAAGTTTGTCTGTGTCAGCACAAGAAGTGCAACTATCTTGGCAGAAGGATTTCAATGTTGCTGTGGAAATGGCAAAGTCCGAAAATAAACCTATACTTATCTATTTCAATAAATCCAATTGTGATGAATGCCTGCAATTTTATACAAGTTTTTTCAAGCAGAAAACTTTTGATGGCCTATCGAATGATTTTGTTCTATTGATGCTGGATGGCTCCAACAATGACATGAAAACGAATGATTTGTCCGTAATAAAACAACGCCGTATGGTAATGCACTACAACAAAGCGTCTAGATTTCCTGCAGTGTTGGTAATTGACCAAAATAGACAAGAAATGGGAGATCTTTTCACTTCAAATGACAAAAACGACATTTCTACATATTGTTCGTTTTTGGAAAGCATTAAATAAATCACGCTATGCCAGGATTTGAATTGTTTGGAGAATTGGAGCGCAAAGAGGTTAGTGATGTGCTTCAAACGGGTGTTTTGATGCGTTATGGTTTTGAGGGCTTGCGCCAAGGTCATTGGAAGGCGCAAGAACTGGAGACCGAACTCCAAAAACAATTAAATATTGAGCACGTACAATTGGTAAACAGTGGTACAGCAGCAGTGTCAGTTGCTTTAGCCATTGCTGGTGTTGGAGCAGGAGATGAGGTGATTTTGCCAACTTTTACCTTCGTGGCAAGTTTTGAGGCAGTTATGATGTTAGGAGCCATTCCGGTGCTGGTGGATATTGATGATACCTTGACCTTGGATATTGAAGCTGTTAAAAAAGCAATTACCTCCAAAACAAAAGCTATTATGCCAGTGCACATGTGTGGCAGTATGGCAAATTTGGATGCTCTAAAAGAAATATGCAATTCAAATAAACTATGGCTTATTGAGGATGCCTGCCAAGCTATTGGTGCAACATACAAAGGCAAATTTATTGGAACTATTGGGGATATTGGTTGTTTGTCTTTTGATTTTGTAAAAACCGTTACCTGTGGAGAAGGAGGAGCTGTCCTTACCAACAATCGTGACCTTTGTAAAAAGGCAGATCATTTTTCTGACCATGGTCATGATCATTTGGGAAACGACAGAGGTGAAGAAAACCATCCTTTTTTAGGTTACAATTTTAGAATATCAGAACTCAATGCAGCGGTCGGCTTGGCTCAGGCCAAACGATTGCCTGAATTTTTGGAGATACAAAAGAAACATTATACCATTTTAAGAAGTGCACTTTTATCAATCCCTGAAGTGACCTTCAGAACTGTTCCTGAAGGTGGCGAAGAAAGTTATGCTTTTATAAACTTCTTTCTGCCAGATTTGGAAATCGCCCGAAATGTTTCCAAATCACTCAAAGAATCAGGAGTTGACAGCTGTTTCCATTATTACGATAATAATTGGCATTATATTCGCAAATGGGAGCATCTTAAAAATTTAAAATCTCTTTATCCCGTATCCCCTGAAGTAAAACAAGGCTTAACGTATCTACAAACCAAGACCTTTGAGAAATCGGATTATTTTATAGGGAGAAATATTTCCTGTTTGATTAAATTGTCTTGGACGGAAGAAGAAACCGTTAAAAGAGGTCAAAAAATCAAAGAGGTAATAGATTCTGTTCTTGAAACTTCAAGGGTGGTTTAAAAAAGACGTTCTATAAAAATTGTAACACATCTCGTTACATTAGGAGTACTTTTTTGACAGTAAATTCATTATAATTGCCTAAATTAATAGGTCAAATTTAGCCAATGCAATTGAAATTTTTATTGCTCATCACACTTATATCCAGTATTGTCGTCGGACAAACACAAGTGAATGTAGATTCCTTAAAACTGGTTGTAAGGAACATTGATGTTGATAGTTCAAAATGCAATAGCTATACAGAACTCATATATTATTACAAAAAGAAAGATGTAGATAGCTGTAAACTTTATTTGCAAAAACTATTTGACTATGCAAAAAGCGTCAATTCTTCCAGAGCCTATAGCGATTATTATCGAATAAAGGCGGGTTATTTTAGTCTATTTCTCAAAGAGGGAGACAATGCTGCAGATTATATCAATGGGCAATTGCAAAAGGCCTTGCGGTATGCAGAAAAGACAAATGACCCACAGATGGTCTTGGAGGTATACTATCGCCTAACACAAGAGAACGCACGTTTGGGTAGAGAAGATGCTGCGCTTGGATTTGCAAAAGAGGGAGAAAAAGTAGCACTCAAAAAAAACTTGTGGGAGGAGGCCGCTACTATATATGGACAGATGGGGAAACTTTACAACCTGCGTTCAAGCAAGACAGAATTAGCACTAAAATATCTCCTTAAGTCTGACAGTATTTACGAGGCCCATAATTTTAGTGGCTATAGACGAGGCTTTACTTTATCATTTATAGGGGACGTTTACAAGTCCTTTGGGAATTTGGACATGGCTGTTTCTTATCAGCTGCAGGCTATGACCATTTTTAAGAATGAAAAGAATGAAACGCAACAGAAATTTATTCTTGGCAAGCTAGCCATTATAGAGATTGACAGAAAAAATTATGATGTTGCCATTGACCATGTAAAAGATGCCATTAGTTATTACCGAGAGAATCAATATCCTATACAAGAAGCCAATTTTTTGGTCGTGTTGAGTGATATTTATGATAAGAATGGGCAAAAAGACAAAGCTTTGGAAGCAGGCGAACGTGCAATAGAATTGACTCGACTTCATAAACATGATGCTGGATTGATGATGGCACTTATCAAACAGGCAGATGTTTTGCAAGACGCTAATAATCCTTCGAAGAGCAACGCATTGGCACTCGAGGCAGAAACTATTGCTCTTCGGATGAATGCCTATGAGGAATTGAAAGACGTGTATGAACTCATGTATTCTAATGCCGAAAGCCTTGGAAATTATCAACAGGCATATCAGTATAGCAAAGAGTTTAGAAGGGTGAGCGACACCTTGGAAGCCAGAAAGAATATTGCCAGCGCCAAAGAATTGGAAGCCAAATACCAAGCCGAAAAAAAAGAAAAGGAAATCCAATTATTAAAAACTGAAAATAAATTGATTGCTCAGCAGAAGAGCAACCAGCGTAACCTTCTCTTGGGTGGTATTGGCATTACTGCTTTGGCTGGTTTGTTGGTGTTTATTCTATATAGAAATAGACGTAAAACCAATAAAAAACTAAAGGAACTCGATGAATTCAAGTCTAAACTCTTTACAAATATTTCACACGAATTCCGTACGCCACTCACACTCATTTCTGGCTACACTCAAAAGCGTCTGCAAGCTAAAGCTCTTCCCGCTTCTGACAAACATGAATTGGAAACAATTTACCGAAGTTCAAACAGATTAGAGGAGTTGGTCAATCAAATGCTGGATTTGGCAAAACTGGAGTCTGGTCATTTGACATTGAACAATCAAAAAGGAGAGCTTTCAGTACTGCTGAAATCCATTGCAAATTCTTTTGAGCATAACGCTTCGGAGCAATCCATTGACTATAACATTACCATTGGGCAGCTTGGACACCGCATTTATGATAACGATGTCATTGAGAAAATTATTACCAATTTGTTATCAAATGCATTTAAATATACCCCAGAAAATGGCAAGATTATCTTTGAAGCTAAACCCGAACCACAAGGGGTGCGTTTGTTTGTTAAAAATACCACGGAAGAATTGACGAAGGAGCAGGTGCAGCAGATTTTCAATCGGTTTTATCAAGTGAATCAGAATGCGACTGGAGTTGGCATTGGTTTGTCTTTGGTAAAAGAATTGGTTGAGCTGCATCATGGTGATATCAATGTATCACAGTTTCAGGGAATGTTGGTGTTTGAAGTGGTCTTACCATTGAAAAGTATTGAAGCTAGCTCCATAGTACAGACTGAAACGGTTTCAAATACATTTTCAGATGATATGTCTGATGAAAATTTAATGCTCATTATCGACGATAACGCTGACATTCGCACGCTTATAAAGGATTTGTTTAAAAAAAATTATAAGCTGCTGGAAGCTCAAAACGGTCAGCAGGGTTTGAAATTGGCTATAGAACATGTGCCAAACATCATCATTTCTGATGTGATGATGCCTGAAATGGATGGCTTTGAATTGACGTCGAAACTCAAATCAGACGAACGTACGAGTCATATTCCTGTAATCCTTTTGACTGCAAAGGTGGATGATAAAGATAGATATCAAGGGCTTGAAACAGGCGCTGATGATTATATCCTAAAACCTTTCAAAGCAAAAGACCTTATCGCACGTGTGAGCAATTTGATTGCTACGAGAGACCAATTAAAGTCGCGCTATACACAGGAATTGATTCTTGTCCCTAAAGATTTGGCTATTACAAATCTTGATGAAATCTTCCTTAAAAAACTTCAGGACATTATGGAAACCCATCTCACCGAGCCTGATTTTAATGTCCAGGAATTTAGTTCGGCGGTTGGGATGAGTCGTATGCAGTTGCACCGCAAACTCAAGGCACTTACAGGGTTGACAGCCACCGAGTTCATCCGTTCGCAACGCTTGAAATTGGCCGCAGAACTTCTCAAAAAGTCCGATGCCAATATCAGTGAAATAGGGTATATGGTTGGCTTTAATGATCATTCTTATTTTACCAAATGTTTCAAGGAGGCGTATGGTTGTTCTCCTACAGACTACGTTAAGAAACATCAGTAGGTTAGTGTTCAGTTGGCAGTTGGCAGTTTTCAGTCGGCAGTGTATAGTCTACAGTAGGCATTAATATTTTAGCATCAACAATTTTCTTTGTGCCTTTGCGACTTGGCGTGAAAAAAGTTTCTGTCTTCAGTTTTCAGCTTGCATTCTAAAAACTTAACGTACACACTCATTTTACTTTTCGCCTGAAGCTTATAACATACAGCTTTAAGCACTATGTTACAATCTTTACAGCTTCTGTTACAATGCTTATAAGCCTCATGCATCATGATGTTTAGCTTTGGTGTATAGCAAGTTAGCAGAATTTACCCCTAATGAAAACAGATGAAGAAACCCGCATTAAAAGGTTCACTAGCGGCAATTCCTACCAGGGATATTTACCTTAATATCAAACAACTGGAAAAGGGAATTTATAATTTCATTATAGTGGACGAAAATAAAATAGTCAAGAAAATTAATATCGAAAAAACATAATATCAACCAACTCTAGAATTATGAAAACTACCCTTTCCCTGGTTTTATTGATCCTCATATCGTTTACGATTCAGGCACAAGTAGGTGTTGGCACCACAACCCCGAATGCCACATTAGATGTTCACTCCTCAAATCAAACGGCACCCTCTAATAATGATGGGCTTTTGATTCCCAAAATTGACAATTTTCCTGCAACGCCTCCTACCGCTGCACAAGATGGTATGATAGTTTTTGTAACTGGAAATGGCACTCCAACTAAAGGATTCTATTATTGGGACCAAAACATCCCAGGTTGGGTACCTGTAACCAATGGTGGAGGAGATGACCATGATTTTTATGAAGAAGGTACATCCACAAGTCCGGACGATATCAATGATGATAAATATACGTTTGGGAATCTTGCTATTGGAAAAAATACGGCTGATTATCCTTTGGATATTTATACACAAGGAGATACCGGCACAAATATTAACATGGCAAGCAGTGCTGATATCAATCAAAGTGGATCCTCGGTGAATATTTTATCATCAGATGATTTTCAGAAAATAGGATTCTCATCAATGCTTGATTCTCCTGGCAATGGCTATCACTATGGGTTTTTTAGTAATGTCAAAAATGACGGTAGCGGCTACCATTATGGGGCCTATCAATTTCTTTACGGCGCTGGTACTGGTAGACAATATGGTACATATAATGCATTGTCCGGCACTGGAGGAGGAAATCAATATGGTACCTACAATCATTTTCTTGGTAATGGGAGCAGTTTAATACGAGGGGTTCTTAATTACATTGTCAATACATCAGATGGTGTACAATATGGAACAGATACACAGATTCTTAATGATGGAAATGGAACACATCGCGGAATGAATATTCTCATCAATGGTAACGGAACCGGGCTGCATGATGGTATTTTGACTACCATTTCGGGGAATGGGATTGGTTTAAAAAGAGGTATTTTAAGCTATATAGATAATAACGGAGATGGTTGGCATGAAGGAACAGTGAATCATTTGCTCGGAACAGGAAACGGTCTTCAGACAGGTACCTACAATATCATACAAAACAATGGAACAAATACCCATTACGGTGTTCGTAACCTTGTTCAGGGTACGGGAGATGGGTTACAATTTGGCAATCACACGGATGTATCAAACAGTGGAAGTGGGAGTCATTATGGTGCTTATAATGTGTTGTCTGGTACTGGTACTGGCATTCAATACGGAAATGTAAATGAGATAAACAATAGTGCCAATGCCACACACTTTGGAAATTATAATTGGTTGTCTGGTACTGGATCAGGTACTCAATACGGCGATTATTCATTTATGAACAATTCGGGTAATGCAAGGCACTATGGATCATATGCCTATCTCAACGGAGTGGGCTCTGGAGATCATCATGGTTATTATGCTGATTTGGTAGGTGCAGGTACGGGTGACCAATATGGCAGTGTGAGCTCTATAGGCAATAGTGGAAATGGATGGCATTATGCTTACAAGGGAACTACTTTTGGCTCTGGCTCAGGTGAACACCATGGCTTTTACAGTGATGTTATTGCTAATGGTTCAGGGAATAATTATGGTATCAGAAATTATGTACATGGACCAGGAACTGGCAACAAATATGGTACTCTTAATTACATTCCTTCAACAGAGGGAGGAACTCATTATGGCATTTGGTCAGAAGCCACAAAGCCAGGTTCTTTTGCAGGTTATTTTAGAGGAGCTGTTGCTATAGGGACCACAGGTGCAGATACTTACATCATGCCAGCTTCTCGTGGCACTGCTAACCAAATCATGCAGACTGATGGTGTTGGCAATGTGTCTTGGGCCAATGGAAACTCTGCCGTGATTCATAGTATCAATGATTTGACGGATGGAAAGTCTGATACTGGTGGTTCATCGGTGTTTTTAGGACAAGTCGCTGGTAATTTAGATGATGGCAACGACCGTAGAAATACAGGTGTAGGTAATGCGGCTTTGGCTGGGAGTGTAGATGGAGTTGATAATACTGCTGTGGGATATTCCACACTGGGGTCCACAGGAAATGCTTCTTACAATACCGCTATTGGTAGCTTTTCTTTGGGTTCTAACCAAACTGGTAGTGATAATACAGCTTTAGGCTATGCTTCTTTAGGGCTCAACCAAACAGGTACAGGTAATGTGGCGCTAGGGGTGGGAGCGGTAAATCAGAATGTTAACGGCCATTCGAATGTGGGAATTGGCTATGCACCATTATATAATTCAACAGATGGTCTAGGGAATGTGGCTATTGGCTTTTCAAGTCTTTATGGCTTAACAAGTGGGAGCAATAATGTTGCCATAGGCTCAAATGCGTTTTATAACAATCTTGTTTCAGATGATAATGTGGTAGTTGGAGGTAATGCTGGTTATTCAAACGTCACTGGTGAGAGAAGTGTTTATTTGGGAGCTAGTACAGGATACAATAATATCAATGGGGATGACAACATTTTTATAGGTTATAATGCAGGTTACAACGAAATGGGAAGTGACAAACTCTACATAGAAAACTCAAATGCTGGACCTACCGCTGCCCTAATCTACGGGGATTTCAACACCAATTTTTTAAGACTCAATGCACGTACAGAAATCACTGTAGGTACTGATGCTTCGGGTACTGTCGGATCTGGTTATTTGGAAATTGGAGGTGGTCTACGTTTGGATGGAGACGAAATCATCACGAATAATAATAGCACATTATCATTACAGGCAGGTAACAATGGCGATTTAAGTGTGGACGGTGGTACGCTTCATGTAGATAGTAGTACCAATCGAGTAGGGGTAGGGACCATTACTCCAAACTACCCACTTACGGTTTCTGGTGCTGCCAACTTGAACGCTGGTGTTGCTGCAGGTGCCGCCGCACTTCGTGTCAATGGCAATGAAGCATTGTGGTTTGATGGCAACTATTACAGTTGGGGTTTTGGTGGTACCTCTAATTTCTTTGCAGATCCAATAGGTATTGGTGCTGCTTTACCAGCATACCAGCTACAATTAAATACCAACTCCGCCGCAAAACCAACCTCTTCTGCATGGACGGTGGCTTCGGATGCGCGATTAAAAACCAATGTGCATGAATTTACCGATGGACTTGATTTGATAGACAAAATCAACCCTGTGTGGTTTACTTACAACGGAAAAGCTGGGATGCCACATGACACTGGCGTAGGCACCATCGCCCAGGAACTTCAAAAAGTGGCTCCTTACATGGTGAATGAATGGACGTATCAATCAGACGATGGCACTACCAAAGAAAATTATTTAGGGGTTGACTATGGAGCCATGGATTTTGTGCTTATCAATGCCATTAAAGAACAACGGAAAATCATCGAAAATCAAAACACGCAAATACAACAGTTGGAGCAACGGCTTCAAGCTCTGGAAACAGCAATCAATAATCAATAATCAATTTAAATCAATTAAAATTATGAACACACAAAAATTTTTATTTGCAGTATCTATTTGTCTATTCACTTTTGCTTGCAGCAGTGATGATGACAATGGAAATCAACAACAAGAATCCAATGAAGATTTATTGGTTTCCGGCAAATGGTATTTTGAATCCAAAACGCCTGGAAGTTATTCCGACTGCGAAAAGTCAGGGTATATACAGTTTAGAAGCGATGGCACCTTTACCATTGAGGTTTATGAGGATAATGGCGGTACCTGTGAAAGTCTGGGTGCGGATAATGGCAATTATACATTGACCAACAATGTAAATATCACATTGACCGCTGGGAGTGAAACCCAGTCGGCTGTTATTACTTCTATATCACAAAGCGAACTTAAAATCACAAATTCGGGTGATGGCGAGATGTTAGTTTTTGATAAAACAGCTGGTTGATTGTAAATTAAGTCGTGAAACCAATAATCGGTGTTGCAATCGTTGGAATATATGAGCCAGTAGAGGTAGTACGTGGTGGATATTGCTACGTATATTAATACTAATATCCTACATACTCAACAATCTCCAATCCATAGCCAATCATCCCAACACGTTTGGTTTGTAGGCTATTGGAGATTAATAGTAATTTATGGATATTCAAATCGTGAAGTATTTGTGCCCCAATTCCAAAATCCTTGCTGTCCATTTCAATGCTCGGAGCCTTTATTACTTTGCCATCTACTTGGGATTCTTTTAGAACGCTCAAACGCTTCAAAAGATTCATCGATTCTGCTTGTTGGTTGATGAATATGATAGCACCTTTTCCTGCATCGTTGATGACTTTGAACATATCGTCCAATTTTTCGTCGGCATTGTTGGTCAAGGTTCCTAAGATATCATTGTTCACTAAAGTGGCATTAACTCTTGTTAGAACAGATTCGTCTGATGTCCAGATTCCTTTGGTCAATGCAATATGTATTTGATGATTGGTGGTTTGCTCATAGGCTCTCAATCGGTAACTTCCAAAACGTGTTTCTATTTCAAAATCTTCACGTTTTTCAATCAAAGAATCATGTTCCATTCGGTAAGCAACCAAATCTTCAATGGAAATGATTTTTAAACCAAATCTTTTTGCAACTTCAGTAAGTTGTGGCAAGCGTGCCATGGTGCCATCTTCATTCAAAATCTCTACCAAAATGCCCGCTGGCTGAAATCCTGCCAAACGTGCCAAATCCACCGCAGCTTCGGTGTGGCCAGTACGCCTCAATACACCGCCATTTTTAGCTCTCAAAGGAAATATATGTCCAGGACGCCCCAAATCATGGGGTTTGGTGTCAGCATTTACCAAAGCTTTGATGGTTTTTGATCTATCATGTACCGAAATGCCTGTAGTACAACCATGTCCAATCAAATCAACCGAAACTGTAAATTGCGTATGGTGCAACACTGTATTGTTCTGAACCATCATTGTGAGATCCAATGCTTCACACCGATCTTCCGTCAAAGGGGCACAGATAAGACCTCTACCGTGCTTTGCCATAAAATTGATCATTTCTGGCGAAACCATTTCTGCGGCAGCTATAAAATCACCCTCATTCTCTCGGTTTTCATCATCAACTACAATAATCACTTTACCTTGTTTAATATCCTCAATGGCTTCTTCAATGGTATGTAATTGTATTTTCGGTTGCAATGTCGTACTATTCATTAGAATGGAATTATATACAAAGATACGGCTTAATTTATATTTTCTATGGCACTTTGGTTCAAGTCTTCCCTGATTTTATTTCTCAATAAAAAATGTGAAATACCATAAAAAGGAAATCCTAAAAACATTAAAATGAAACTTACAGGTTTTATTCTAAGCTGAAGTTCCTTATAAAATTTCACAGACTGAAGATAGGTGACAATAAAATAAATAGTATAAACAAAGAGTGAAATAAGACTTAAATCCATAGATGCCGAGGCAAATTCAGGAAATTTATTGTTCTTGAAAACAAAATGGAGTACCAACAAAATGACACCTATCAAATAGAAAACAAACGCAAACCTCGAATAATCTATGACATCTTTCCCCTTGGTAGCTGAAGAAATGAGATTATTGTTTACAACCAACCCATTTGAGGCAAACTGCTCAAAGCTTGTCTGTCGTTTCATCAATATAGAGTAGGCTTTAGCTTTGCTTGATGGATTAAATTTAAAAGATTGATAATCCTTGATGATATCCATCAATTTTTCATCACTGTAGCCTTCAAAATAATTATAGGATATGTCTTTGCCATCTTCATCGTATTGTACTTTGGGCTTCAATTTTAGGAATTTCATTAAAGGATCAAGATAATTACCAAACTCAAACAATCCTCTATCTTTTGTGGCACGACTCGTCAATGAGATACCAAGCGGTAACATGATTAAGGTGGATAACCATGTGGCGAAAATCGGGTTTAATGTTCCGTCTTGAGAGCTGTTCTTTGCGAATATGCCTATAAAATGATAGGTTAAAAACAATAAAATGGCTATGACCATAGGAAGCCCAACGCCACCTTTCCGAATCAGGGCACCCAAAGGAGCTCCCACAAAGAAGAGGATGATGCAGGCAAATCCCAGCGCATATTTTTCATGTAGAGCAATAATGTGCCTGTTCAACCATTTATTTTTTATCTGGAAACTTTGTTTTTTGGTGTCAATGATTTGATTTGTGCTATTTACAGTGTTCAAAGCTAAATTGAGCATTTGGATTTTGGTCTTAGTGTCAAACAAGTCTATGGCATCACCTTTTAAAATACTGTCCTTTTTTGGTTCAACATTGATGTTGAGATTGTTGATGTTGCTTCGGGAATAAAGAATGTCCGAAAAGCCTTTTAGGTCCTTTTGTTTATCCTGCTGCAAACTATCAATGTAATAATTCAACCCACTAACATTAAGCATGTTAAACCGATCGCTAAAACTCTTATCTTCTAGATCGACATTATTGATGGCTTCTAAATCCACATTGAGCGTGTAGGTTTCAAAGTAGCTTTTGGCTGCAGGCTTTTTTATGGCTTCCTTAGGATCTTTGCTATATATTTCTTCGTAATAATGGCCATCTTTCAGCACCAATTGAAGGATATTTGAATTTTCGCTGCTTATCAATTCTCCTTTTTCGGCTACGATGACCACATAGTTGCCAGTTCTTCTTGATTGTTTTTGGTGCATGACCACTTTTTCCAAATATTGGCCCTTATCGCCCGATTTTTTTTCAACTTTGATGTTGATATTTCCAATTTCATTGAACTGTCCTTCGGCAATAGCCATGGCTGGTTTTAATTGAGCAATATTCTTGCGGAGATTATAGGAGTTGAATTCCGCCCATGGAATCACATTGTTGGCAAAAAAGAAAGTGGTAATGGCAAGCCCAATAATAAAAATGCTTAAGCCTCGCATGGCGCGCTGCAATGAAATACCAGTTGATTTCATGGCTGCAAACTCATAATTTTCAGCAAAACTTCCAAACACCATGATAGATGCCAATAAAATGGTAAGAGGAAGTACCAAGGGCATTAATTTTGGCATAAAATAGAGAAGGAACTTCCCAACGGTCATCATGTCTAAATCTTTGCCGGCCAATTCACTGATGTAAAGCCAGACGGTCTGTAAAACAAAAATGAGCATGAGTATTACAAACACGCTCAAAAATGTCTTTAAATAGGTTGTAAGTATGTATCTATCTAATATTTTCATCCTTATTCCCACAAAAGCGGGAATTTTTTCCGGTTGGGATAATTATGGAAAGACTATAATCAATCCAATTTGTTGATATAATAACCTTTATATTTATTCTTATCAAAGGTAAATAAGCCTTTCGAAATAGGCTCATTGGTTTTAAAAGAATTAACAGTCAGAGTGGTGGTGGTACCATTTTTCCCAGTTTCGATGAGATTGTAAATATGTTTGGTCTGAGCGTCAATTCCAAGAAGAACATGTTTGATTTCTGAATTCGTATCAATAGGAATCAATTTTACATATTGTATTTTTCGACCATTTATATTCTGTACGATGTCCATTTTATAAGTGTAACCATTTTGATAGAAAGAAAGCATTTTACTTGGAGTAATGGAGCTTTCATCATCAGAATTGTCTTTTGAAATAGTGACCTCTTCATCTTCTGGGTTAATGGTATATAATGTTTTTCCATCAAAAATACGTGTCACTCCAAGAATGTTCAAGAGGTACTTATCTCCTTCAATGACCACATCACCACGTGTTTCTTGGTTGATGTTTTCTGCTGTGTTTTTCAGGACATATTTAAAATCGATGCTGATGTTATTGTAGCTTTTCACCTTGGCATTGACTTCATTTAAAAGCGCTTTTGCCTTTGCTGCGTCTTGTGCATGGTTCGAAAAAGAAATTAAAAATGCGAATGCAATCAATATATGTTTCATGATGATAGTTTTTATATTTTAGTTGGTTTCATTTGCTAATAACTGTTCTAGTGCAACCAAATCAGGTATCAAAACTTGTCGCGCTTTGCTGCCTTCAAAAGCACCGACAATGCCAGCAGCTTCTAATTGGTCAATTAAACGTCCTGCTCTATTGTATCCTAATTTCAATTTGCGCTGCAATAAGGAGGCTGAGCCTTGCTGTGCTACAACAATAACTTCAGCAGCTTCCCTGAACAATTTGTCTCTATCCTCGATGTCTATATCAAGACTTGTGCCATTCTCCTCTCCAACAAACTCTGGCAGTAAATAAGCGTCAGGATATGCTTTTTGTCCTCCAATAAATTCGGTGATATTCTCAACTTCTGGAGTGTCTACAAAGGCACATTGTATCCGTGTCAATTCATTTCCTTGCGTAAACAGCATGTCACCACGACCAATCAACTGGTCGGCTCCAGAGTTGTCCAAAATGGTCCTGGAATCAATTTTTGAAGTCACTCTAAATGCAATTCTTGCAGGGAAATTGGCTTTTATAATCCCGGTTATAACATTCACCGAAGGTCTTTGTGTTGCTATGATTAAATGAATCCCAATGGCTCTTGCCAATTGAGCCAATCGGGCTATGGGTGTTTCAACTTCCTTACCAGCGGTCATAATTAGATCAGCAAATTCATCAACGACCAAAACAATATACGGTAAATACTGATGCCCTTCATGAGGATTAAGTTTACGAGCCTTGAATTTTTCGTTATACTCCTTGATGTTACGAACCATGGCATTTTTCAACATCTCGTAACGATTGTCCATTTCAATACAAAGTGAATTCAAGGTATGGATGACTTTGGTATTATCAGTAATGATGGCATCTTCACTATCGGGTAATTTTGCCAGATAGTGACGCTCAATTTTATTGAACAAGGTTAACTCCACTTTTTTTGGATCTACCAAAACAAATTTGACTTCTGCAGGATGTTTTTTATACAATAACGAGGTCAATACAGCATTCAAACCAACAGATTTTCCTTGCCCAGTAGCACCAGCCATCAACAAATGTGGCATTTTGGCCAAATCGACCACAAAAGTTTCGTTGCTTATGGTCTTACCAAAAGCTATTGGCAATTCCATGTCCGATTTTTGAAATTTTTGTGAGGCAATCACCGAACGCATCGACACAATGGTTGCACTTTTATTTGGAACTTCAATACCTATCGTTCCTTTCCCTGGAATAGGAGCAATGATTCGAATTCCTAATGCAGCCAATGATAGGGCAATGTCGTCCTCCAAATTTTTGATTTTAGAAATACGAACACCAGCGTTTGGAACAATTTCATATAATGTGACCGTTGGTCCAATGGTCGCTTTGATATTGGCAATTCCAATGTTATAATTGTTTAAAGTCTCAACAATCTTGTTTTTGTTTTCTTCAAGCTCTTCTTGATTGATGGTAATACTTTCTGAATCGTATTTTTTCAGTAAATCCAAAGGTGGAAATTGGTATTTGCTCAATTCCAATGTCGGGTCAAACTGTCCATAATCTTCAACCAATTTATTAGAAAGATTATCGGTCTCTGATGCTTCCTCAGCAATCTGTTCCACTTCAATCTCCACATCGCTTTCTGGAGCTTTTGGAATTTCAATTCCTATATCTGTTGGTTTCTGTGAAAGGGTCGGTTTGGAATAATTTTCGATAGTGGGTTTTGTGGTTGTGGGTGTCAAATCAAAAGCCGATTTAATATCTTCTGCCTCGGCAGTCAAATCATTGTCGAGCGCTACATAATCGTTATCTTCTTTTGCAAGTTGATAATCATTTTTTAAATCCTTTTTTGCAGATTTGAACAGGTCCACAAAATGCTGTCCAGTTACCTTAAAACGAATGGCCAAATAAGCAATCAACCCAAAAACCAATAAGAGCGACGTACCAATGACACCGATGTAATCCTGGAAAAAGCTATTCATTTCAAAACCAATAACTCCACCTAAGGAGCCATATTGATGGGCAAAAAAACCAAAGAAAATAGATAACCAAATAACAATCAATATTCCCCAAATCCAATGTTTTCGAAGTTTTGTTTTTTTTAAATCGAGTGTGACATATATACCAGAAATAAAAAGCAAACCTGAAAAAATAAAGGATGCGATTCCAAAACCACGAGTGATGAATAAATCACTCACCCAAGCCCCCAATTTGTTCAACCAATTTTCGGCTTCAACATCTCTAGATGCAATTTCTGTCAGGGTGCTTTGATCGGCTTTTCCAGTAAAAAAGAAAGATAAAAATGCAATAAACATCAAAATGCCAAGAATGATCAAAAGACTGCCAAAAATGAGTTTTTGTTGGCTTGATAATTTGAAACTCGGTTTCTTAAATTTTGATTCTCTAGTGCTTTTAGTCTTGGTTTTTTTCTTCGCCATCAATGTGGTGTTAGATTGCAACAAAAATACAAATAACTGACGTTTATCCTAACGGAATTGATTGGTATATCGTATAATTTTCAAGGGATTTATAAACATTCATTCTCCTGTATGACATATCATTTTAGAAATAAAAGCCAAATCAAATGAACATTAAAACAATCTTTGGATAATAAATAATTATTGCCACAACAACAGAAGCGATTGAGGCAATAAAAACAGCACCAGCGGCAATGTCCTTGATTCGGCCAATACTTGTATGAAGGTCAGGATGGATAAAATCGGCAATATATTCGATGGCTGTATTGATGCCTTCCATACTCATCACAAGTCCTATCATGGCTACCTGAAATAGCCATTCTGTTTTTGAAATATTAAAATAAAACCCAGCAACGGTCACAGTAAGTGCAATTACCAATTGAATTTTAATACTCGACTCGGTTCTGCATAGGTATAAAGCACCATTAAAAGCATATCTAACACTTTTAAGACGATTGATAAGAAACGAATCTTTAGGGTCTGTCATAGAAAAAGCTTGGTTATGGTAAAGCGTTTATGGCAGCTTCATAATTAGGTTCCTCCCCAATCTCAGGAACTTGCTCTGTGTGTGTGATGATTCCATTTACATCAATCACAAGTATGCATCGAGAGTGCAACCCTTCAAATGGTCCGTCAACAATGTCCAACTCGTATGTCTTCCCGAAATTCCCATCTTTGAAATCCGACAAACTGATGACATTTTCCAATCCTTCAGCAGCACAAAATCTTGAAAATGCGAAAGGTAAATCCTTGGAAATGCATAGTACTTTGGTGTTTTTTAAATCACTTGCCCTTTTGTTGAATTCTCTTGTGGATGTCGCGCAAACCCTTGTGTCTATGCTGGGGAATATGTTCAATACCAAATTGTATCCTTCAAAATCCTTGAGGGTTTTGGTTGACAAATCGGTTGCGGTTAGTTTAAAGTCTGGGGCTTTTTCGCCTTTTTGTGGTAAGCTGCCAGAGGTGTGTGTATTGATTCCTCTTAAAGTAATGGTTGCCATGAAATTTAATAGTTTTAAGATGATAAAATTAAGGATAAATTGAAGGTAAATCCCTTAAATAATATATTTTATGATTAGATAAAATAGATAGTTTTACAATATCAGCGCAATTCTGCTCCCAACTCTTTCTCAAAATTAGCCTGTAACTTACCCATTATTTTGTCAATTTGCTTATCGGTCAACGTGCTGTTTTCATCTTGAAGAATAAAACTTACCGCATAACTTTTTTTTCCTTTGGGAAGGTTTTTCCCTTGATAGACATCAAACAAATCTACATCTTTCAGCAACTTTTTTTCTGTTTGCATCGCAATGGCATCTATTTGTTCAAAACTAACGTTTTCGTCCAAAAGCAATGCAAAATCTCGCCGCACTTCAGGGTATTTTGGAATGTCTTTAAATTTAATGCTATTGTTTTTTGCCATCGCCAATACATTGTCCCAATTGAAATCTGCAAATAAAACCTCTTGTGAAATTCCAAAATGCTTCAACACTTTTTTGTTGATCAAACCAAACTCCACTAGTTTGGTTTTTCCTGATGATAAACTTACCCCTTCACTGAAGATATCATTCTGAATTGGAGCAGCTTTCAAACGGGAAATTCCCAATCGTTCCAAAACCGAAGAAATGGTTCCTTTTAAATAGAAAAAATCAGTGGGTTGCGTTGAAGAATTCCAACGCTCACTATTTTTATTTCCTGTAACAAATAATGACAGATGCTTATTTTCTTCACGATTGCCATTATAATTGTGATAAGTTTTCCCAAATTCGAACAATTTCAAGTCATAGCGCCTTCTATTGATATTGTGTTCTACAACTTCCATTCCCGAAAACAGCAAACTTTGTCGCATCGCACTCAAATCGTTGCTCAAAGGATTCAGCATGGTCACATTGTGGTCAGCTTCTAATTGTTTGCTGTAGTTGATATAATCTGGGTTGGTCAAAGAATTTACCATGATTTCAAAGAAACCTTGAGCCGCCAATTGACTTCCAATGACATTTTGTAGCTTAAAATCCTCAAATTTTGAACTATTCGAAATGCTGGCATTTAGTTTTTCAGTGGTATTGATATTGTTATAACCATACACTCGCAGAATTTCCTCAATGACATCCACTTCCCGGAGGACATCATTGCGATAAGCAGGAACCATCAAACCTAATCCTGTTTCGGTCACATTGTTAATTTTTATATCCAACGACATCAAAATACGTTTGATGATTTCTCGAGGAATCTCTTCACCTATTAATTTTTTGGCATTTTCAAAACTCAATCGCACTTGAAAATCCTCAATTTTTTTTGGATAAATATCTACAATATCACTTGTTATTTCGCCCCCAGCAATTTCCAAAATCAATATTGCTGCACGTTTTAATGCGTAGTCAGTAATGTTTGGGTCGATGCCTCGTTCAAATCTAAATGATGCATCGGTATTCATAGCATGACGCTTCGCAGTTTTTCTTATGCTTATCGGATTAAAATAGGCACTTTCTAAAAAGATACTTGTGGTATTTTCAGTAACTCCTGAATCAACACCACCGAATACTCCAGCAATACACATAGGTTTTTCGGCATCGCAAATCATTAAATCTTCGTCATGCAATTCCCGAACGATGCCATCCAATGTTGTGTATGTTGTACCTTTTGGCAATGTTTTCACAATCACTTTGTTTCCAGTAATTTTTGAGGCATCAAAAGCATGTAGAGGCTGTCCCAATTCGTGTAAGACATAATTGGTAATGTCCACGACATTGTTTTTAGGAGTTAAACCTATGGCTTTTAAGCGATTTTGCAACCAAGCAGGTGAGTCGGCAATTTTCAATCCAGAAATTGTAACACCACAATATCGAGGTGCCAAGGCTTTGTCCACCACTTCGACATCAATTTTCAGCGTTCTGTTATGAACATGAAACGCGCTGACAGATGGCGTAATGAGCTCAACGCTTATGTCCTTTTGCACCAAGCCTGCTTTGATATCTCGAGCTGTTCCAAAATGGCTCATGGCATCTGCCCTGTTGGGAGTCAATCCTATTTCAAAAACTTTGTCATTTTCTACTTTAAAAACATCAGAAACAAGTGTTCCTACTTTTAAATTGGCATCCAAAATCAAAATTCCTTCATGAGATTTGCCCAATCCGAGTTCATCTTCCGCACAAATCATTCCTTGGCTTTCTTCACCTCTGATATTTCCCTTTTTTATGGTCCAAGCGTCACCAGTTTCAGTATAAAGAGTAGTCCCTATCGTGGCCACAGGCACTTTTTGTCCTGCTGCTACATTGGGTGCACCACAGACGATTTGCAATGGCTGCTCTTCACCAATACTGACGGTTGTAATTTTTAATCGGTCGGCATTTGGATGTTGCACACAGGTCAACACTTCGCCAACGACAACACCTTCCAGGCCACCTTTTACAGATTGATAGGGTTCTATTCCTTCCACCTCTAGCCCTAAATCGGTGAGAAGTTCGCCGGTTTTCTCTGCAGGCCAATCAATATTAATGAACTGTTTTAGCCAATTATAGGAAATCTTCATTGTATGAATTTTTGAAGCAGCAAAGATACTAATACTAAACTCTAATAGAAATGCTAAATAATTTTTATTTGTTAGTATTTTGTCTTTATTTCGACGCTTCAAACAGAAAGACAGCCGATTATGCGACTATTATTTTTTCTTTTTTCATTCATTATTTTCTCATCCTGCAATCCTGATTATTATGCTATTCCAATGAAACAGGGTATTTGGAGAGGAGAGTTGAAGGTTTCCGACACAGAAGTTCTTCCATTTAATTTTGAAATCACTGCAAAAAAGGGAATGAAAGTCTTTAATGCGGACGAAGTCATTTTGGTGGATGATATCGAGTACCGAAATGATTCGATTTTCATTAAAATGCCAGTATTTGAAGGCTATTTTGCTTTAATTATGAAGGATACTGTAATGCAAGGGGAATTTATAAAAGAAAGTTTGGACAGAATTCTTCCTTTTAAAGCTATTTTCAACAAAAAAACCCGATTTGATGAACCAAAGCAAAAAGCAACCGTTGACATCAGCGGAAATTGGGAAGCTGTTTTTAGCCAAGGTGTAAAAGGTGACGAATATGTTGCAAAAGGTATCTTCAAACAGGATGGGAGTAAGGTCACAGGCACATTTCGCACCACCACTGGTGATTATCGTTATTTGGAAGGTGTTATGGACGGCAACGAACTAAAACTATCTGCTTTTGATGGTTCGCACGCTTTTTTATTTACCGCAACAGTTTCCAACAATGCCATGCAAGGCACATTTTATTCAGGAAATCATTTTAATGAGCCATTTATTGCCAAACGCAATGAAAAATTTGAACTGCCTGATTCCAATAAATTGACATTTTTAAAGGAAGGATATGACAAAATAGACTTTAAATTCCCTGACACCTCAGGAAAATTAGTGTCCTTAAGCGATGATAGGTTCAAAAATAAAGTCATAGTTCTGCAGATTATGGGAAGTTGGTGTCCAAATTGTTTGGATGAAAGCAGATATTTTTCAGAATTCTACAAAGAACATCAAGATAAAGATATTGAATTTGTTGCTTTGGCCTTTGAATATTCCAAAACTGAGGCGGCAGCTTTTAAAAGTATTGAACGTTTAAAAGATGGAGTGGGCATCAATTATCCAATCTTGTTGGCGCAGTATGGCACTTCTGACAAAGCCAAAGCACAGGAAAAGTTGCCAATGTTGAAGCAAATCTTGTCTTATCCAACAACAATTTTCATTGACAAAACAGGAAAAGTCCGCAAAATCCATACAGGTTTTAATGGTCCAGCTACTGGAGAGAAATATGTGGAGTTTAAAGAGGAATTTGATAAGTTCATAGTAGATTTGTTGTCAGAATAGGGGTTACTAATAAAATATCTTACATTCTTAAAATATAGTTAATTAACAGACTTCATAATTACTTTAACGTTCTGCTAACAGTCGGCAATCGGAAATGCGTCTAATTTTAGATTATTAACTATTAATCAATCTCTTATGAAACACTTTCACTCTTTTGTGGTAGCGGCTATCATCATTAGTCTTGCCACTTCTAATGCAAACGCCCAATTAAACATGCCACGAGGAAGTCAGCAAGCTTCCGTAGGACAGACTGTGGGCATTACAAAAATGCAAATCGACTATTCCCGACCAAGCGTCAATGGTCGTAAAATTTGGGGAGCTCTTGTTCCTTATGGCATGAACAATCTCGGATTCGGAACAGCTAAAGAATCACCATGGCGTGCTGGTGCTGACGAAAACACTACCTTCTACACATCAACAGATGTAACAGTTGAAGGAAAACAATTGAAAGCAGGTACCTATGGATTGCATATGATTATTGATGAAAATGACAAGGCGACTATCATTTTTTCAAATAACAGTACGGCTTGGGGAAGTTTTTTTTATAAGCCAGAGGAAGACGCCCTGCGTGTGGATGTCTCAACGAAATCAATCCCTCATGTTGAGCAATTGACTTACGAATTTTTGGATGTAACGCCAAATTCGGCAACTGTAGCTTTGAACTGGGAAAAAAAACAAATTCCTTTTAAAGTTGGTGTGGATGTCAATAAAACGGTATTGACTGATATTAAAGACAAACTCCAAAATCAGCCAGGTTTTAATAGACAGACTTGGGAGCAGGCAGCAACCTTTGTGCTCAACAATGGAGGCGATTACAAAGAAGCTGAAGGTTGGATAGACAATGCCATTGGTGGACAATTTTATAGTCAAAAAACCTTTAATAATCTCGCCATTAAAGCGCAATTGCAAAAAAAACAGGGTAATAATCAAGGGTATGAAACAACTATGGCCGAAGCGATGGGAATGGCAACGGAAAACCAATTGAACACTCTTGGATATCAAATGATGAATGCAAAAGATTATGAAAATGCCTTGAAATATTTTAAACAGGCTATTGTTTTGAATCCAAAAAGTGCCAATGCCTATGATAGTCTGGGCGAATATTATGCCACAGTGGGAGATAAGGAGAATGCCATCAAAAACTTTAAAAAATCACTTTCCATGAATCCTCCTGCAAATGTAAAAGCCAATTCCGAAAAATATTTAAAGCAATTAGGCGCTATGTAATCAATCAGAAAACGAGTACAGTCGTTTATAAACCCAACTTCGGTTGGGTTTTTTTATGATACAGGAGTTGGACATAATCCTCTTACTTCTTACTTAATGCTTCGATGTTTCTAGCTGATGTAATTCCAGATATTCTTATACTTTGTCAGTTGATTGTAGGTCTGTCTCAAAATTTTATGTTCAGGAAGTGATAGAGAAGGGTCCTTTTTAAGAATTGATTGCGCATAGTGTCTGGCGTGTTGTAATACATCTTTGTCCTTGATGACGTCGGCAATCTTCAGATTCAAAACGCCACTTTGTTGAGTGCCCATCAAATCACCAGGACCACGCAGTCGTAAATCCACCTCTGCAATTTCAAATCCATCATTGGTGCTGACCATCGTTTGAAGTCGTGTTTTGCTATCTTCACTCAATTTATGACCTGTCATTAAAATACAATAACTTTGTTCAGCTCCACGACCCACACGACCACGTAATTGATGCAGTTGTGATAAACCGAAACGCTCGGCACTTTCAATAATCATCACTGAAGCATTTGGGACATTGACTCCAACCTCAATGACGGTTGTGGCGACCATAATTTGGGTTTCACCTTTGACGAAGCGTTGCATTTCATAATCTTTGTCAGCCGCTTTCATTTGGCCATGGACAATTGAAACTTGATACTCTTGCATTGGAAACTCACGAACGATGCTTTCATAACCATCCATCAAATCTTTATAATCCATTTTTTCGGATTCTTGAATGAGTGGATAAACAATGTAAATCTGACGTCCTTTTGCAATTTCGTCCTTGATAAACCGAAATACTTTCAGTCGATTTTTATCATACCGATGCACGGTTTTGATATGCTTTCTTCCGGGAGGTAATTCATCGATTACGGATACATCCAAATCCCCATAAACTGACATTGCCAAGGTTCGAGGAATTGGAGTCGCGGTCATGATTAAAATGTGCGGAGGGGTGTCATTTTTATGCCACAATTTACTTCTTTGGGCCACTCCAAAACGATGCTGCTCATCGATAACTGCAAGTCCTAAATTCTGAAATTCTACCGTATCTTCGAGTAGGGCGTGGGTGCCAATTAAGATGTTCAATTCGCCATTTTTAAGTTTTTCATGAATTTCTTTACGATCTGAAGTATTTGTTGAACCAGTTAGTAGTTTTATACTGATATTTAAATTGTTACATAATTCGACCAATCCATTGTAGTGTTGAACTGACAAAATTTCAGTCGGAGCCATTAAACAGGCTTGAAAACCGTTGTCAAGTGCGATGAGCATTGACATTAGCGCGACAATCGTCTTTCCGGAACCGACGTCTCCTTGCAATAAGCGATTCATTTGTGCATTACTGCCCAAATCGGCTCTGATTTCTTTCAAAACGCGCTTTTGTGCATTGGTCAATTCGAAAGGTAAATGGTCCTTAAAAAACGAATTAAAATAATTGCCAATGTGCTCAAAATTGAATCCCTTGATTTTCGATTTATGGATTAAATTTTTGATGATAAGTTGCAACTGGATGTAAAATAATTCTTCAAATTTTAGTCGAAATTGCGCCTTCGCCAACAGCTCTTGATTCTTCGGAAAATGGATATTGAAAAGTGCTTCGCTTTTGGAAATTAATTTCAATTCGGCAAGCAAATTTTCGGATAGGGTTTCTTCAAATCGTCCTTTGGTTTCCAAGAACAATTGCTGCATGATTTTGTTAAGCACCCGATTGGTGATTCCCTTATTCGATAATTTTTCGGTAGATGGATAAATAGGCTGCATGGCAGAACGAAGGTTTTTTTCATGTTCCTCCAGCAATTCCATATCTGGATGTGGCAAACTGAAGACGCCGTTGAACCAATTGGTTTTCCCGAAAACAACATAGGGTTTGTGCAATTTGATGCTTTCCCGAATCCATTTTTGGCTACGGAACCAGACCAATTCCATAAAGCCAGTCTCATCTTTGAAGGTTGCAACCAAACGTTTCCCTCGTCCTTCGCCAACATCTTTTACGGCAATAATTTCTCCAACAATCTGAACATCAGAACTATTCCGTTGTAACTGGTTGATTTTGTAATACTGCGTTCGGTCAATGTAACGATTGGGAAACAGATTGATTAAATCTTGATAGGTATGAATGCCCAACTCGGTTCGGAGTAAATCAGCACGATTGGGGCCGACACCCTTGAGATAATCAATTGGAGTTTGAAGCTTTTCGTTCATTGGTTACAAAGCGGCTGATTGTTTTTTTAAGCCACGAATTCACTAATTATTAAGTCACAAAGCATCTAATATTCGTGTATTTGTGGCTAAATAAAGTTTTACTGTAACGAATATAATTCTTCTGCTTCAAACATAAAACCTGATTTTTTCTTATTTTGGTCTGATGATTGTTCCTCCACCTCTTATGAGCCGAATGTTTCAGTGTCTTCTTTTGTTTTGCTTCGGAATTTGTTCAGCGCAACAGACGGATTATGTGGATTTTAAAACTGCTAAAGCAATAATTGACATTTATAGTGAAAATAAAGAGCTATCGGGAATAGTTACTTTTGATATTGAAATATTAAAAGATGTTGATTCCATCTTTGTTGATGCAAGAAATATAGACGTTGTATCAGTTTTATTAAATGGAAAACAGAATAAATTTTTTTATGACCAAAATAAAGTATGGAGTTATGAAAATTTTAAAGCTGGGCATGACTATAAGTTGTCAATTCAATATTCCGCAAAACCTAGAAAAGCCTTTTATTTCGTTGACAATCAAATATGGACACAAGGACAAGGTAAATACACTAGCAATTGGTTGCCAAGTATCGATGATATGAATGATAAAATTGAGTTTGACCTGAACATCACATTCGATAAAAATTATCAAGTCATAGCAAATGGAGAACTGCTTAATGTTGAAGAATCTGACTCAACAAAAACATGGCATTTCAACATGAATAAACCCATGAGCAGCTATCTCGTTGCGTTAGCTATCGGCAGCTACAACAAAAAAACCGAAACCTCCAAAAGCGGCATTCCGCTAGAATACTATTACTATCCAGAGGATTCGCTTAAAGTTGATCCAACGTATCGCTACAGCAAGCAGCTATTTGATTTTTTGGAAGAGGAGATTGGAGTTCCTTATCCTTGGGAAATTTATAAGCAAGTTCCTGTAAAGGATTTCCTCTATTCTGGGATGGAAAATACAACGTTGACCATTTTTTCAGACGCTTTGGTGACGGATTCCATTGGTTTCAATGACAGAAATTATGTGAACGTCAACGCGCACGAACTGGCACATCAATGGTTTGGTGATTTGGTCACGGAAACGAATGGAACACATCATTGGCTTCAGGAAGGGTTCGCGACTTATTATGCGTTGTTGGCGGAGCGTGACATTTTTGGCGACGATTATTACTATTGGCGGCTGTATGAGTATGCACAACAGCTCTTGGAGCAGGACAAAAACGGTGTAAGCACCTCATTGCTAAACCCTAAATCCAGTAGTTTGACCTTTTACCAAAAGGGATGTTGGGCATTGCATGTTTTGAAAGAACAAGTGGGCGAGGAGGCATTTAAGGAGGCTGTGAAAAATTATTTGCTAAAGTATCAGTATAAAAACGTAGAAACCAGCGATTTTATTGAAGAAGTTAAAAAAACAAGTGGTAAAGATATGTCTGAATTTGTCAAGACTTGGCTTGAGGATAACGTGCTTCCACAGGATGCCATGGTCAAAAGTTTGAAAAAATCTGCATTCATTCAAGAATATCTGGATGTCGATTGCGAAACCTATCCTTCAAAATGCCAGGATTATTTGATGTCTGATATTTCCGATAAGGCCAAAGTGAAAATTGTCTCAAAAGAATCTTATAAAATCAAAAAAGAAGATTTTAACAACAGTTGGGAAGTTCGACAGGCCATTGCGCAAAATTTGACAGAAATACCGTTAAACCTCAAAAAAAGCTATGAATCGTTGTTGAATGATAAATCGTATGTCACCAAAGAAGTGGCGCTTTATAACTTGTGGGTGAATTTTACTGAAGAACGGTCAAAATACCTGCAACAAACCAAAGATGTTATTGGTTTTAGCGACTATAATGTGAGATTGCTGTGGCTGGCTTTGAATTTGAACACTCTTGAATACCAACCAGAAAAGAAACAGGCTGTTTTTGACGAATTAAATGGTTATACAAGCTCAAAATTTGGATTTGAAATCCGAATGAATGCGTTCAATTACCTGAAACTTATTGGTGGGTTTGATGAGTTTTCAATAAAAAATCTAATCGAGGCAACGGAGCATCACAATTGGAGGTTTCAGCAATTTGCAAAAAGTTTACTGGAAGAGCTGCGTCAGAATCCAAACTATTCGGAATTAATTGATAAAAACATAGTTAAACAATGAGAGCACTTGTGATTTCGGGAGGCGGAAGTAAAGGAGCATTTGCAGGCGGCGTGGCTCAATATCTCATTGAAAACAAGCATTTAAAATATGATTTATTCATTGGGACATCGACAGGAAGCTTATTGGTGTCACATTTGGCCATGAATAAAATTGAAGAAATAAAGGAGATATATACCAGTGTCACCCAAGATGCTATTTTCAATGTTTGCCCATTCAAAATCAAGCGAAAAAAGGGGATTGAGACCATTGGCATCAATCATGTGAATGTGGTTCGGAATATTTTAAGAGGCAGCAAAACCTTTGGGGAAAGTTTCAATTTAAAAGATTTGATAAAGAAGAACGTCACGCAAGAAGCTTTTAATCATTTGAAAAGTCTGGAAGCGGATGTGGTGATTACGGTGTCCAATTTATCGCTCAACCAAGTAGAGTACAAATCTGTCAAGGATTTTGACTATGAAGAATTCTGCGAATGGGTCTGGATTTCCTGTAATTATACACCCTTTATGACCTTGGTCAAAAAGGATGGCTGCGAATATGCCGATGGCGGATTGGGTTCGATGGTACCGATTGAGGAAGCAATCAAAAGAGGCGCGACCACGGTGGATGCCATTATTCTTCAAACAGAAACCACGACCTTCAACAGAATGCCGTCGTTAAATGCGTTCTCACTGTTGACCAATATGTTTGCCTTTATGTTGGATCGGATTGAAAGTCAAAACGTGAGAATCGGCAAATTTGTGGCTACCAATCAGAACGCCATCATCAATTTTTATTACACACCAACTGTTCTCACTACTAATTCATTGATATTTGAGAAAGAAAAAATGACCCAATGGTGGCAAAGCGGGATGAATTTTGCGAAATTTAAAGACGAAGAAACCAGTCAATTGGAAACTGAATAAGTTTTACCACATTTCGCTGACTTCTTGTTTTATGAAGGAAAGGGCAGCATCGCTCGGAGCGTGCTTTTCCATCATCTCAGTCAAAACAACTTCCCTCAACTTATTGGCAGTGTCCGTTTTTTCAAGCAAACTTGCTTTTCTGATGAGTTGTATGGTGGCATTTTTTGCAGCACCAATAATGTTCCAACAGTCATCGCTTACATAAATTTGCTGCGAAAGATTATGTTCAAATTCCTGTTCAATGTTTGCTATAAGTAAATTTTCATAATCTTCTTTATTTGAAGAAGTTGGAGCTACTCTAATCAACAATTTTGATGGAGTGATTCGCTCTAAAAAAATAGCCATCCGCTCATAGGCTTGCAAACGCAAAGGCATGGCATTCACCTGCATATCTTTGTGAAGTAAATAGCGTCTTCTACCATCTTCATTCTTGGTATGCTCTTTAAAAAAATAATAGGCAATCAATCCGGTTATCAATGCGGGAATTGCAAACAGAAACAAATCGATAATTCTTTCGGAATTCATGGTGTAAAATTAAGTTTATCAAACATAAGGTGTTTTTAATGACTATACAAGGATTTCTTTATTCATAGGATGGGACAATATAAATATTAAACACTGTGTACCGAAGAGTGTTTCTTGCAAAGGATTTAAACCTTTCCACCCAAATGCATACAGTCCTTTAGGTGTTGCATGCTTTCAAAAGGTACAGGGGTCTTTTGATAAAAAAATGTCTTGTCTAGTTCTTTTGAAAGATAGGAATCATCAACATTCAAATCGACATCGCCCATTTGAAATTGGCATGGATGTTCATAGCCAGCCGCATGAGTAATTTCAAGCAATTCTTTCCTGAAGGTTTTGAAATACTGTGCCAGACGTTCTGATTTTAAAGGAATATTGATGCCGTTTTGAAGCCATTTGTTTTGTGTGGCTACTCCGCTAGGGCAGCGATTGGTATGGCATTGTTGCGCCTGGATGCAACCAATGCTCATCATGGCTTCTCTCGCTACATTTAGGCAATCGGCACCCATGGCAAATGCCATGGCGGCCCTTCCCGGGAGACCAAGTTTTCCGCTGGCAACAAATACGACACGTTCAGTAAGCTCTTTTTTCTGAAACACCTTGTACAAATCACTAAAGCCATAGGTCCATGGCAATGATACATGGTCGGCAAAACTTGGAGGTGCAGCACCTGTACCACCTTCGCCACCATCCACGGTTACAAAATCAGGTCCTTTTCCTGTACTGATCATTAAGTCTGTCAACTCTTCCCACTGTTCCAATTTTCCAATAGCGGCTTTGATTCCAACTGGCAAACCTGTGGCTTCAGCAATGTCTTCAACGAGTTGCAACAATTCTGTGACATTGGAAAAAGCAGAGTGGGTTGGAGGTGATATCACATCTTTCCCTAATGGCACATGGCGAATTTCTGAAATCTCCTGAGTGATTTTTGCAGCGGGAAGCACGCCACCTTTGCCTGGTTTTGCACCTTGGGACAATTTAATTTCTATAGCTTTGATAAATGGTTTTTCATTAACCATTTTCACTAGCTTTTCTAGGGAAAACCGCCCAAACTCATCACGTATTCCAAAATATCCTGTTCCAAACTGGAAAACCACATCACCACCATGGCTGTGATAAGGAGAAAGTCCGCCTTCTCCAGTATTGTGATACGCACCAGCTAATTTCACACCCTTATTCATCGACTCCACTGCTTTGGCAGAAAGTGAGCCAAAACTCATCGCGGAAACATTGATGACACTTGCGGGACGATAGGGCTTTTTACGTTTGTTATAGGCACCCATCACTTTAGCGCAAGGTAAAAAACTGTTGTTCAAATAATTGGGATGGTTTTCCTTAATTTCGAAAGCCATCATTGCATTGTTTATAAAAAGATGTTGTGAAGCATAAATATCCCTGTCAGTCCCAAACCCTTCATAATTATTTTCATGTTTTGAAGATGCATAAATCCAACCACGCTCTATTCTGTTAAATGGAAGTTCTTCACGATTATTTGCAACAAGGTATTGGCGTAACTCAGGACCAATTTTTTCAAGCATGTATCTTAAATGGCCAACTATGGGGAAATTATGGCTGATGGTATGTTTTTTTTGGATGAAGACGTCCCTGATTGCTATGACGGCAAGTAGAATCAAAATCCACATCCACCAACTGATACCTCCCAAAAAAGTAAAAAAACTAACCATATTCTATAAGTTTCAGTAAAGATATTCAAAATAGTATCGTTCTAAAAGTATATCTTTATGAAATGTCCATATAAGAATTATGACCAATAGATGTTTGAATGTGAATATTCCATGTGACAATTAAAAAAATTTAGATAAGAATAGATAAAATGGGAAAACGCTTAAAAATTACACTCATAAGTCTTGCTGTTGTTATTGTTTTAGTGGCTATCGGAATTATTGTAGCTCAAAATGTTGTTACTTCCAAGATAGAACATTTCCTATCGAATGGACTGCCAAAAAATGTAAAGTTGAAATATGACACTCTGGACACCAATATTTTGGCAGGTAACGTCAGTCTTCAAAATCCAGATATTATTAGTTATGGAAAAACGACAGATTCAATCAATTTGAAGCTAAAGATGCAGTCCTTGAAAATTGAAGGCTTTAGTTTATGGAAATATTTCTTTGATAATCATATTGACATAGAAAAAATCATTTTTTCTCAGCCACAAATTGAATATTATCACAATGATGCGATTGAAGCAAAATCTTACAGGCCTTCTCAGATCGAAAACCTCAAGCAGGAAATTTCTGTAAAAGATTCGGAAATAATGGATGCCAACTTCACAATGCAGAATGCGGAAACAGATTCTTTGCTCCTGAAAACTGAAAAATTGGACTTTCATTTGTCGAATATCAAATTGAACAAAAACACAGTTAAGGAAAAAATACCCCTTCATTTTGAAACTTATAACCTTTCGTTTTCCAACTTATTTTACAGGGTAAATGCTTATGACAATCTAGAAGTTAAAAATTCTAATATCTCCAATGAGAACATCACCTTCAATCAATTGAAACTCTACACAAAATATTCAAAGCAAAAACTATCCAGGATCATTCCCGTGGAACGAGACCATTTTGATTTGAAAATTGAGAAACTCACGTTTGGCAATCAGGAATTTGGTTTTCATAAGGATTCAATTTTTTATTTCAAAAGCCCCAAAGGGGAATTTATTAATCCCGTTTTAAATATTTACAGGGATAAACTTGTTACAGATGATGAGACTGTTAAATCATTGTATAGTAAAATGTTACGAAATCTTAATTTTGAATTGACTTTAAGTGAAATAATGTTAAAAAATGCTGCTATAAACTATTCAGAAAAAGTAAAACCGGAGAGTTCCGCAGGTATGATTTCTTTTACAAATCTCAACGCAACGATTAAAAATTTGAGCAATACCTATTCAACACCCGAAAAAACCAATTTGGATATTGATGCCATCTTCATGAAATCAACACCCATTAAGGTCAATTGGTATTTTGATGTAAATAATGTCAACGACCAATTTATTTTCAAAGCAGAAATCGGACGTTTACCAGCACAGGATTTAAATCCTTTTTCCGAACCTAACCTTAAGGTGATGTTCGAAGGTGAATTGCTGAAAACCTATTTTACAATTGATGGTAATTTTCAAAATTCAACTGTGGATTTACGCACAAATTATGATGATTTTAAAGTTGCGGTGTTGGATAAGGATGGAAAAGGGAAGAACAAATTTCTTTCGGCTTTTGCGAATTTGTTCATTAAAAAGGATACTGAAAAGGCGGAAGATAATTTCCGTGAAGGTTACAAAAAGGATATAGAGCGAGATAAAACCAAATCAATATTTAATTTTTTATGGTTGAATGCACGCTCTGGCTTATTGAGTGCCTTGACTGGTGATGGTAAGAAATAGAGACTACTTTGACCTCAAATTGTTTATAATTATTCATAAAATCCACCTTTAAAAAGTAACACATTGGTTAAATTCACAGCTTGAAAATTTAGTGAGTTTTGGAGAAATATTTAAGTCAGTTGAACGATGCGCAATTAGCGCCAACCTTACAGAAAGAGGGCCCAATGATAATCATCGCTGGTGCTGGTTCGGGAAAAACCCGAGTGCTGACCTATCGTATCGCCTATTTGATGAGTGAAGGTGTGGACCCATTTAATATCCTAGCTTTGACGTTTACCAACAAAGCAGCTCGTGAGATGAAATCGAGGATTGCATCGATTGTTGGCGACAGTGAGGCCAAAAACCTTTGGATGGGTACATTCCACTCGGTATTTGCCAAAATCCTTCGAATCGAAGCGGACAAATTGGGCTATCCTCACAATTTCACCATTTACGACACACAGGATTCCCAACGCCTGATTGCTTCCATTATCAAGGAGATGAATCTCGACAAGGATGTTTATAAACACAAGCAAGTGTATTCCAGAATCTCATCCTATAAAAACAGCTTGATTACGGTCAAAGCCTATTTCCAAAACCCAGAATTGATTGAGGCGGATGCCATGGCGAAACGACCACGTCTTGGCGAAATCTACAAAAATTATGTGGACAGATGCTTTAAGGCTGGTGCCATGGATTTTGATGATTTGTTGCTCAAAACTAATGAATTGCTGACACGTTTTCCTGATGTATTGGCTAAATACCAACATCGTTTTAGATATATTTTGGTGGATGAGTACCAAGATACCAACCATTCTCAATATTTGATAGTGCGTGCTTTATCGGATAGATATCAGAATATTTGTGTCGTGGGTGATGATGCGCAAAGTATTTATGCCTTTAGAGGTGCCAATATTAACAACATTCTCAATTTTCAACGGGATTATGATGATGTGAATGTCTATCGGTTGGAACAAAATTACCGTTCTACAAAAAATATCGTCAATGCGGCCAATGCAATCATTGATAAAAATAAGACCAAACTTGATAAAATCGTTTGGACAGCCAATGATGAAGGTCCAAAAATAAAAGTCAATCGTTTGATGACGGATGGTGATGAAGGTCGATTTGTGGCAAGCTCCATTTTTGAAAACAAGATGGAAAAGCAGATGAAAAACTCTGATTTTGCTATACTGTATCGCACCAATGCACAGTCCAGAGCCATGGAGGACGCGTTGCGGAAGAAGAATATTCCCTATAGAATTTATGGCGGACTCTCATTTTATCAACGAAAAGAAATCAAGGACGTATTGTCTTATCTGCGATTGGTCATCAATCCTGCGGATGAAGAAGCCTTAAAACGCGTGATAAATTTTCCTGCAAGAGGCATTGGGCAAACAACCATCGATAGATTAATTGTGGCGGCAAATGAGCTCGGCCGTTCCATTTTTGATGTCATGAAGAATAGCGGAAAGTTGGAACTGAATATCAATTCCGCCACGAAGAATAAGTTGCAGAATTTCGTAACAATGATTGAAAGTTTTCAGGTCATCAACCAAACGGCCAATGCATTTGAATTGGCAGACCAAGTGACCAAGGTAACAGGGATTATCCGTGAATACAATAATGATGGCACACCGGAAGGCATTGCCAAGATGGAGAATATCGAGGAGTTGCTCAACGGTATCAAGGATTTTGTGGAAGGACAAAAAGAATTGGCGGACGCCACCGGAAGTATTACCGAGTTTTTGGAAGATGTCGCTTTGGCAACCGATATGGACAACGATAAAGGGGATGATGACCGCGTCGCCCTGATGACCATCCATTTGGCGAAAGGTTTGGAGTTTCCTTATGTGTACATCGTTGGCATGGAAGAGGATTTGTTCCCAAGTGCTATGAGCATGAATACCAGAAGCGAATTGGAGGAGGAGCGACGTTTGTTTTATGTGGCATTGACAAGAGCTGAAAAGCAAGCGTATTTAACCTATACCATGTCGCGTTATCGTTGGGGAAAACTCATTGACGCCGAACCGAGTAGGTTTATTGAGGAAATTGATGATGAATTTCTTGAAATCCTGACGCCCATTGATGATAGACGATTTAATCCGATGTTATCAGCGGATATTTTTGGGGACGTAGAGCCGAATCAAATTCGATTTAAAAAACCTATTTCCCGTAAAACCGAAAACACACCGCCTAAATTCATTCCACCCGCCAAATTAAAACCGATTGGGAAATCCGTTGGAAGCCCGAATACCAATTTATTTGATGGCAAACTCGCCGTGGGCCATGTCGTTGAGCACATGCGTTTTGGTAAAGGTGAAGTACTTAAAATTGAGGGAGTTGGGGCTGATACCAAAGCGGAAATCAATTTTGAGCATGGTGGTGTCAAGAAATTATTGTTGCGCTTTGCGAAATTGGATGTGTTGGGATAATTATTTCACCATATACACGGAATTGATATGACCAATTCCATCATATTCCTGAACCGTATTGTCTGGGTCCACAATCCAATTGCCATCCACAATAAATTTATAATGATGTTTGCCGCCTGATAAAGGCAACGAATACGTCCAAACGCCATAATCGTTTTTTTGCATTTGGAAATCGTGCTCGTTCCAATCGTTAAAACTGCCTGCCAGGACGACTTCTTTGGCATCGGCAAATCCTTGTAGGGAAAACGTAACTTGTTTTTTTACATTGATATGGGAATTGTATTCACCAAACTCATTCACCACTTTATCAGGATTTGTTGGGTCTTCCATCCAATGTCCATCAACAATAAATCGATATTCATACTCATTGGGACGTAATTGTAGAATAATTTCCCAGCCATTTTCTATTTTATACATTCGGAACAACTCTTCATTCCAACGATTGAAAGTTCCTGAAACAATAACTTTTTTAGCATCTTCAAAACCTCGTAGCCTGAAACGAACGTTGCCTTTTTTGTCAGGAAAAGCAGTAAATAATCGGAGGTTGTACGATTGAAGTCGACGACCAATTTTTGCTGCACTACCTTGATTGAGGTATGTTCGGGAGGGTTCGGCCCACAATTCATTATTGATGACATATTTGAATTCCCATGAAAATTCATCTGCAAAATCGGAAAGTTTTTTCCTTAGTTGATACGTGTTTTCATCTATTTTGGTCATTTTCCATTGGTCTTTTGACCAGTCATTGAAATTTCCCGCTACAACGACATTCTGAATGTCCAAATCTTCAAAATCGCTTTGACGACCTGTACCATCATGGGTAACCTTGCTGTAATCATCCCTATTGAAGGTAAAGACCACTTCATCGCCTTCTATCACATAGCCCTTTAAATCACCTTTTTGCGCAAAAGAATTTATACTCGTTAAAACGAATAAGAGTATAACGATATGTGAGCTCAATGTCTTCACTCTTTAATCAATGGATAATTTACAAAATAAAGCTTTTCCTTTTGATAATTAATGATAGTTCTTTTTTGTTTAAAAAATTCATAGCCCATAATGCCGTCCAAGGAAGTTCCGAAAGCTTCATTCATCTTGTTCAAATTTGTAAGTACGGTTTCCATAGGTGCAAAAAAGATGGTTTCGCTTAATTTGACACGGTACAATTTTCCTGCCAAAACTTCAATGGTACCTCCACTTGCTCCAGATAAATTTAATCGTCGCATCGGGTGAAAAAACTTCAAGACTTTTCTACTGCTATTTTTGTTGATTTGATTGTATTCGGCTGCTGTGTCCAAACCAAAATTGAGCTTAGTGTCGTTTACATAAGTTTCTAAAACAATCGTATGATTTTTTAAAGTAAAATCGATGCTGTCTGTAATTTTCTCCAGATACACGTTTTTATCCAATGTATTGCCCTTGGCATCTACCTTCGAAAGTGTAATCTGGTTGAGGTACATATCGATAAATACCTCATAATCTTTTAATATGTTATATCCAATAATGCCCAAAAGCTTCATTTTCTTTGTTTTTTCTATATGGGAAAGGTCGATCACATCAGAAGTTGTATTGGTCAATGTCAAATTCTTAATGACAAATTCTTTCAGTTGCCGTTCCAAAGGATTATCTATAAGGTTCACAACTCCAGAAGTTTCTTTTGATTTCTTGTAGTAAGGGTCAAAAGTCTTGAAATGCACCTTATTGAGAATTAAGGTTTCAGACCCTGTGTCAATGATAAAGTTGCCTTTTTGGCCCAAAAGTTCGGCTTCGACCACTATCAAATGGTCAATGAGTTTAAATGGAATACGTGTCGTATAGTTATTGATAATCTCCGCTTTTGGGAATACAATAGGATCCAGCGGATTGGCTGCATGTGAAACACTGGATATCACAATTAATAGTAGGAGAAAAAAGTTGGTTGGTTTCATACTAATAAGACTCCTGCTTTAGTAAGATGTTACATTTGATTGTACCTTTTTGGCATTAAAACTTTTCTGAAAACGCATTTGAATGCATTCATAATAAAATATTAAGTACATTGTAAACGTATTGATAGATATATGATATGGCAGAATTTATCAGAATTTACGAAGAAAATCCTAACCCTAAGGAAATCAAGAAAGTAATTGATATCTTGCGTAAAGGTGGATTGATTATCTATCCCACAGACACTGTCTATGGGTTGGGCTGCGACATCAATAACATCAGGGCATTAGAGCGTGTGGCATCAATCAAAAATGTGAAGCTTGAAAAGTCAAACTTTTCATTCGTTTGCCATGATTTGAGCCACTTGAGCGACTACGTTAAGCAAATTGACACCACCACATTTAAAATATTGAAACGGGCATTGCCAGGACCTTACACATTTATTTTGCCTGGAGCAAGTTCCTTGCCGCACCCTTTCAAAAAGAAAAAAACCGTAGGTATCCGTATTCCCAATAATAATATTGCTTTGGAAATTGTACGTCAATTGGGCAATCCCATTATTTCCACATCCATCCACGATGACGATGAAATCATCGAATACACCACTGACCCAGAATTGATTCTCGAAAAATGGGATAATCTAGTCGATTTGGTTATTGATGGTGGCTATGGTGATAATCATGCATCTACCGTCATCGATTTATCCGAAGAAACTCCAATCATCGTGAGGGAAGGCAAGGGCAGTTTGGAGATTTTTTAAACCTCCTCTTTCTGATGTTTGAAAAATAGTTGCGATACAGGAATCAACATCAATCCTGCAATAAGAAAAATCACAAATGCCACTTTTAGATTAAAAGCATGGGCAATGTAACCGATTAAAGGTGGACCAACGAGCATTCCAACAATGGCGTAAGTTGCGACAATGGAAATGGCCATACCTGCAGAATACTTTTGTGACGTTCCAGCGAGCATAAAAGTCATCGGGAAAATCGCAGCGACACCCAATCCTGTAACGCTCAATGCCGCTATGGATGGCCAGAAGTATGGAAAAAATATCAATGATAAAATACCTAATGTTATTAACGACGAACTCATGATGTACATGCGTTTCATGCCAAAACGTTCAATCAAAACATCAGAAAAGAATCGGGAAAATGCCATAAAAACCATAAAAATAAGATAGCCTAGAGTGAATAATTCCACCTGAACCACTTCTTTAAAATAGACACCACTCCAATCAAAAATACCTCCCTCACAGACTGCTGCAAAAAACACCAAAATTCCCAAAAGCATGATTTGTTTGTCAGGTTTCCCGATAATTAATTTGTTACCATGGGGAGATCTGTCGTTTTTGAGAAGAAATGGATAAGCAATGCAGCCCGAAATCAAGGATATACTCGCGGCAATAATCAAATGTTGTTGAATGGAAATGTGCCATTTTACCATAAATGTAGAAAATATAACACCTATCAGACCTCCAGAACTCCAAAGACCATGAAATGAACCAATGATTTTTCTTGTAAAATTTTTCTGCACACTGATGGATTGTGTATTCATGGCTATGTTGAGTATCCTCATAAAAAATGAAAAAAAGAAAACAGCCACAATTAGCATAATAATGGAATGTGAGACTCCTATCAATGCCAGAGCAACATTCAGAAGGGTAAATGCAACAATCAACGGTTTTCTGCTATCAAATTTACCAACCAACCAGCCTGACAGGGGCAACCCTATCAAAGAACTTATGGGCAAAGTCAGTAAAACATTTCCCAACTGGGCATCATTGAAATCGTAAATGGCTTTTATAGTTGGAATCCTTGATGCCCAAGACGCAAAACAAAAGCCAGATAGCAAAAAGAAAATGCTTAGAGAAATGCGTTGCTTATGATGCTCGGTCATTGATACTGGTTTTGAAGTTGCAAATATCTATGCTAAAAATGACATGCTAAAATTTTTTGTGAACTTGTTCAGCTAGCTCAAGTTTTAATTGATAATAAAAAAACCCAATCTTTCGATTGAGCTTTTATATGTTCCGTTATTCAACAAATTAATTTTTGGTCTTTTCAAGATTTTTCATTTCTTTTTCAACCATATCATAAAACTGGTCAATTTTAGGAAGTACCAAAATACGGGTTCTTCTGTTGGTTGCTCTGTTTTCAGCAGAATCGTTTGGTACCAATGGCACATATTCGCCACGTCCAGCAGCTACCAATTGTTTGGATGGTACACCCAAATCTTCCAATACTCTGATGATGGAAGTAGCACGTTTCACACTCAAATCCCAGTTATCTAACAATACACCACTTTTGTAAGGCACATTATCGGTATGACCTTCTACCATACATTCAAAATCTGGTTTGCTGTTGACCACTTTAGCAACTTTTGCCAAAACATCTTTAGCTTTTGAAGTTACGTTGTAGCTTCCACTTTGGAATAACAATTTGTCAGCGATAGAGATGTAGACCACACCTTTCTCCACATTGATTTGGATGTCAGGATCGTTCAAACCTACTTCACGTTTCAAACTCGTAACGATTGCCAACGTAACACTGTCTTTTTTGGTCAAGGCATCTTGCAAACGAGTGATTTTCAAATCTTTCTCTTTTAAACTCTCCAAAGATTTTTCAAGGTTTTCTGCACCTTTTTGAGTCAAAGTAGTTAGATTCCCTTTGGTATCAATCAAATCTTGGTTTGTTTTACGCAAGTCTGCCAATTGTTCCTGCAAACCAGCCAATCTAGCATCTGCTGCAGCTTTGTCTGATAAACAACTATTCAATTTAACAGTTGCGGTGTTCAATAAATCCTGTGTTTCTTTTTGTTTTGCTTCAAGGGCTGCATACTCTTTTTTAGATACGCATGAACTCAAAACGAATATTGAAAACACACTTAATAACATTAATTTTTTCATAGTTGTTGCGATTAAATAATTATAAATTTAACATTTCAAAATTATGCAAAAAACAATTGGTAGTATAGGTATTAACAAAAATTTTAACAAAAGTTATAAACTATTGTAATTCTTTTGTTTCGCAATAAAATAAGCCCAAACAATAGACTTTTTTTGATAGTAATCTCCTTTCTTGGTGGAGTTACCACGCAGTTTAAGTAAGCTAGGAAGATGGTTGTAAAAACCTAGATGGGCTTTTATGATGGATAGGATATGTGCAAATTTAAATTCGGTTAAAAATTTGAATGCAGCCAGCCCGTCCAATAGCATTCTTATCAGGAGTATCAAAAACAAATTACCTTTTGCATTTTTCGTGATGGCGAATAGACTGTTTCGGAAGTTGAGATATGTTTTCTTCGGATTGGTGTTTTTTAGGGTCGCACCTCCTACATGATACACCCTTGAAGCCCCTACATATTTAATGTTATATCCTGAATTGAAGGCTCGCCAGCAAATATCAATTTCCTCAAAATGAGCGAAGAAAGCCTCATCCAAACCATCCAATTTATTAAAAACGTTACTTCGTATAAACAAGCAGGCACCAGAAGCCCAAAAAATAGTTGCATTGTCATTATATTGGCCAGTATCTTCTTCAATGTGGTCAAAAATCCGTCCTCTACAATACGGATAACCATACATGTCAATAAATCCGCCAGCTGCTCCTGCATATTCGAACTGGTTTTTATGGTGGTAATCCAACAATTTTGGTTGAATGATGGCTGTTTTTGGTTCAGTTTGAAAGGTTTCTATAATAGGAGAGAGCCAGTTTTGAGTCACTTCCACATCGCTGTTCAAGAGACAAAATACATCGGCATCAATGTGCTTTAAGGCTTCGTTATAGCCTTTGGCATAGCCAAAATTCCCTGCATTTTGAATAATTTGAATCGATGGAAAATGCGTTTTAACAAAGGCTACAGAATCATCAGTTGAAGCATTATCCGCAATGTAAACCTTGGCATCCTGGGAGTGCGCCACCACCGATGGAAGAAATGTTTCCAATAAATTCTTTCCGTTCCAGTTTAATATGACGACAGCAATTTTCAAATCAGTTGTAATGTGGTATATCTTTTAGGAACTGATAGCGTTCATTTTCAAAATCCATTTGGCAATAATAGTGATTAATTCCGTTGGTAACCATTAAATAGGAAGCATTCAAAGACAGATTATATCTGGCAATCTGGTCGAACGTTTCTTGGTTGATGCCAATGTTTGGCGCTTTGCATTCCACAATCAGATGAATGCTTCCATTGGGATTGAATACCACAATATCGTATCGTTTCTTTAGTCCTTTGACCAGCAATTCTTTTTCAACATTGATAAGGGTTTTGGGGTACATTTTCTCTTTCCACAAAAATTCCACACAGTGCTGACGCACCCATTCCTCGGGTTGCAAAATGACAAATCTTTTGCGGATGCTATCGAAGATGGAAATTTTATTTTCGCTATTTTTGAAGCGAAACTCGTATGGGGGAAAATTTAACTTTTGCACATACAAAATTAAAATTATAATGTCATTTTGAATGATTTTCGAAGAAAATGTATCGAGAATTTACCCTATATTTTGACTTAAGCCACAACGAAACTAAAATTTTCTCAAAAGCACCTTAAGAACTTGGATGAAATAAAACAATTAGTTAACGACATTGATCAAAAGAAGCTAAAACCTATTTACTTCTTGATGGGGGAGGAGCCTTATTATATAGATCAAATCTCGTCCTATATAGAAAAGCATGTGCTTTCGGAAGAGGAGAAGGGCTTTAACCAAATGGTGCTCTATGGTCGTGATGTCACTGTAGAAGATGTGGTAGGCAATGCTAAGCGCTACCCAATGATGGCTGAGTATCAAGTGGTAATTGTGAAGGAAGCACAAGATTTGTCTAGAACTATTGAAAAGCTTGCTGATTATGCAAAACAGCCGCAAGCGAGTACTATTCTTGTTTTTAATTATAAATATAAAACACTTGATAAGCGTAAAGCTCTTTATAAGACCTTGCAAAAAAATGGCGTAGTTTATGAAAGCAAAAAACTCTATGAAAATCAGGTAGGTGAATGGATTCGTCGTGTATTGTCGGGACATAATTATACCATTGCTCCGAAAGCAGCTCAAATGTTAGTAGAATTCTTGGGAACTGATTTAAGCAAAATCAATAATGAATTGGAGAAACTTAAAATCATTCTACCCGAAGGCACGCAAATCACACCACAGCATATAGAAGACAATATTGGGATTAGTAAAGATTACAATAATTTTGAGCTCCGCAAGGCTATTGGTGAACGCAATGTGGTGAAGGCGCATCAAATAGTAAAGTACTTCGCCGACAATCCAAAGGACAATCCTATGGTAGTAACAGTGTCGCTGCTATTCAACTTCTTTTCACAGTTGTTGCATTTTCATGGCTTGAATGATAAAACTCCCAGAAGTGTAGCCTCGGCTTTAAAGATTAACCCATATTTTGTGAATGAATACATCACTGCAGCCCACAATTTCCCGATGAAGAAGGTAAGTGCTGTGGTAGCTACACTCCGAGAGTTTGATGTGAAAAGTAAAGGTGTGGGTGCCAATGCTATTCCACAAGGTGACTTGCTCAAGGAACTGATGGTAAAGATTTTTAACTGACAACATCCCATGAAAGTATACCTATATATAGTACTTCTTTTTTTAGTCGCTTGCGCAAGTAAACCCGATTTGCCAGATGCCTTTCAAGCAGGGTGGAAAGGCGAATCTGTAGCAGAAATTGTTCATGAGGATGATAATATCCGTATTTTACGTTGTACTTTTCCACCTGGTGTTGGCCACGAAAAACATTACCATGAACCTCACATTGGTTATACCTTAAAAGGTAGCACATTTAAGATTACGGATAAAGAAGGCACTCGAACCGTCAAGGTGCCTACAGGAACCACATTCCACAAAGACGATATATATATCCACGAAGTCGTCAATATTGGTGATAGCACAGCAGTTTTTCTCATCATTGAACCCAAATGATGATTGGTCTTACACCTACATCTCATTTTAATATCCTTTAACATACGCTGCTAATGTTAGGTTAAAGTATCCTTTCTGCTTTTTGATGGGCTATTGGTTTTGTAAATTAGTGTCAATTAAAAATTAATTTTAAAACCAAAATATAATGGAAAATTTAAATAGAAAGAGAGTTGCAATACTTGCAACAAATGGATTTGAAGAGAGCGAATTGAGAGAACCGAAAAAAGCTCTTGAAGAAGCAGGCGCTTATGTAGATATTGTATCAGAAGAATCAGGAGAGATTAAATCTTGGGCTGATGGCAATTGGGGTAAAAGTTATAAAGTAAACAAAACTTTAGATCAAGTAACTCAATCGGATTATAATGCATTGATGCTGCCTGGAGGAGTCATTAATCCAGATAAATTGCGTCGCAATAAAACAGCAGTAAAATTTATTACTTCATTCTTTGAAAACCACAAGCCTGTTGGTGCTATTTGCCACGGACCACAATTATTGGCAGAAGCGGATGTTCTAAAAGGTAGAAAAATCACTTCTTTTAATAGTATCAAGAAAGATTTGATGAATGCTGGTGCCAATTGGGTAGATGAAGAAGTGGTTGTAGACGAAGGGTTGGTGACAAGCCGTAGCCCAAAAGATTTACCTGCTTTCAATAGAAAACTAGTGGAAGAAGTTTATGAAGGTAAACATGAAGAACAAACTGTCTAAACGTTATCATTTTTAGGTACACATTAAGGTGTCGTCGATATAATATGAATAATTTTAAAAAAATTTAAAAATGGCAAAAGTGAAAGACCATGGTACATCGATAAAAAATGATAAAGTTTACGAGGCCTTAATTCGTGAGGGCTACAGCGAACAGAAAGCTGCCCGTATTGCCAACACACCAAATGCAGGTAAAAAAGGTGGCAAAGCTCAGACCTATGAGGATAGAACTAAGCAAGAACTTTATGACAAAGCAAAAGAAATTGGCATAGATGGTCGTAGCAAAATGAATAAAAAGCAACTTATTTATGCCTTGCGAAACAATTAGCAGTTAGTTTAATTAACCTTAAACTGATTATTATGCGAGAAGCCAAATTCCAAAGAATGGAATTTGGCTTTTTTATGTTATTGAAATGTATATCAGTTTATGAAAGTTTGCATCCAACAATTAGTATATATGCCAATAAATTTAGTTATCACGCAAAACTTAAAGTTTTTTAAGTAATGATAATAATTAGCAACTATAATTATTTGCAATTCATCATTTTTTAGTCACTGCATATTTTCCGGACCCAGCCAAAAAGATAGCCAAAAAGGCAATAAAGAACAATAGTGCATGTTCCTTGGTGGCTAAATTATCTTTGGCATGCACAATAAACGCCGCAACTCCCATGGTAATTATGGTTGGGATGGATGCCCACTTGGTCTTGTAACCAATAATTACTAATATAGGAGACACCACCTCGCCAATCAATGCCAGAATTAATGAGGCCAAGGGACCCACACCTATAGGGTCACCAAAAGCTGAAGGGTCAGAGAGCATTTGTAGTTTTGGGATGCCATGTGTGAGCATAAAGCCTCCAAATCCAACTCTTAACAGTAAGAGTGCTAAATCAGTATAGTTTGTTTTCATAAATAGTTTAATTAGTTAGAACTTGTACATTCTAAATATATAAAAAAAGTGCTTACAGAGAAGCACTTTAGTGTAATTGAAATTATAAATAAAATTCAATTGGCTTTACGTTGCAATACTGTTTCAGCATCATCAAGATTATTGAAGGTGGCTGTATAGTTTATAGTTTCCGGTTGATATGTAAACGGAATTGCCCTATTATCCTTGTCCTGCAGTTCAAACTGATGATTGCCATTTACAAATTTGAATTCCAAACCTGGGCCTGCGGAATGAAAATCGAGAGTCAGTTCATAAATGCCGTTCTGGTCATCATCCGTCATAAAGATGGTCTCGTCCCATGACAAGGGCTTGAGGTCTCCTCTAATACCAACTTTTGAAACAGCATCCACTTGATTCATGTCTACTGAAAAGGTAATGGTTTTTAAATGGGTTTTCTGGACACAGCTATTGCATAGAATGGTACAAACAACTATGCAGATGAGTAATGGTAGCGTTTTCATTGGTTTGATTTTAAAGATTGTGTTGTCTTGAACGGCGGAGAGATAAGGTAGTCCAATCCAAAACGACCAGACCCAAAATAGAGATTATAACTCGCCATCCACAAGAAGCCCATGGCAGGCAAAAGTTGCCAGCTACCTTCTCCCCAATGCTGACAAAAGATGGCAACGAGCATGGTACACATAATAAGGAAGGAGGAAATTCTGGTCTGTAATCCAAAGGCCAAAAGCACTCCACCTACGGCTTCGCTAAAAGCGCCCATCCAAGCAAAGAACACGGGAGCAACTGCAAAAATGCCTCCATAGGATGCTACATCTTCTGGAAACCATGCCGAGACTTCAAACAGATTGAGATTACGGTCGGCATCGGTCCAAGGAACTCCAAATTTAGAAGCACCAAAATCGATGGACAGAAGCATGCCACATGTAAAACGGATGAAGGCAAATAATGCATCTGCTAACCAAGACGTTTGTATGATGGGCGTTGTGAGTTGTTTTATAATTTTCATGATGCAATTAAGTTACTGTTGATACAGACAAAATTGCAACACCATGATACAACAAGCGACTTAAATCGTACAAAAAGGTCTTATATACGATTTGAGCCGTCTTATTTAGATTGCGACTGAAGATATTGAGAGGGAGAATTATCGGTCAATTTCTTAAACACGCGATTGAAAGTAGCCTTGCTATTAAAACCACATTCATAAGCCATTCCCAATAGGGATAGCTGTTTTTGTTTATCTGCTTTAATCATTGTTTTGAAAGCTTCCACACGATACATATTCACAAAATCGTTGAAGTTTTTATGAAAGCCAGCATTGATGATTTCTGATAATTGTGCACGAGACATATTAGCCTGTGTTGCCAAATCAGATAAATTAAGTTCTGGGTTGAGGTATGCTTTGTCAATTTCCATCAGTCTTTTAATGTGCTCGATATCCTCAACGGAGATTGCTTTTAAATCCTGTTTTTCATCCGTATCAGGAATGGTAACCCGTTGGGGAGAAAAACTAAAATCCAACTTTTTAAGTTTGGTCGTATCAGTAAAGAACCCTTTGATTCCAACATATATGATTACCAAACCCATAAAGAACATCAACCACCATCTTTGTACATAATTTAAATCGATAATTAAGGACCCAACCAGCGTCTGTATTGTGTCATAAAGGAACAATACAGTAAAAACCACTAAAAAGCTTAATATCCAATTCAATTCAAGATTATAGGTGTTGGAAAAATATTCATTTATTTTCTTACGATAATGAAAGAAGAGCTGGAATGTGAAGGCTAAGTATAAAAGCATCTGGCCAGCAGCCATAACTTCCACCAAGGGCATCATGATGGCTTCATCCAAATTGATTTTAAGGACTCCATTTTGAGTATTTTCAAATCCGGGTTGCGAAGCATCATAAAAATAAATTGAGAATCGATATGTGATTAGCAATAGCGCAGGTAAGAAATGCCACCAATCTTTGTTGCTAAATACCAATTTGGTAGTTGTTATAGATTTCACATAAAAATAAATCAAAGGAGCAATGGCCAATGACAAAGGCATCAAAAAGTAATTTATTTTAGTGTTTCTATAGGTATCATACCATCCGGCAAAACCAATGGTAAAGCATGTTTCTCGATAGCAGGTGATAATTAAAATGAAACATAAAAATAAATCCGAAATATTACGTTTTTGAAAAAATCGCCTCAATAGCAACACGGCAAAAATCAATCCTTGGAGTGAAAGAAGAAGAAGAGGTGTGCTATATAGATTAAAATCGGGAAACACAAATGGCAATTTTAGAAATCTAAAATACCATAATTATCTCAATTTAGGAAAATCATTCGGGTTCACTTCATGCATCACTTTGTAGATTTCCTCAAAAATATCCTCCACCGATGGTTTGGTAAAATAATCTCCATCCGTTCCGTAAGCTGGTCTATGAGCTCTTGCTGTAAGGGTTTTAGGTTGACTGTCCAGATATTGATAAGCCCCTTGTGTATTGATAATTTCATTCAATATAAACGCTGAAGCACCACCAGCCACATCTTCGTCAATTACCATCAAGCGGTTGGTTTTTTCAATACTCTTTACAATGTCGTGGTTCAAATCAAAAGGCAACAAGGATTGCACATCAATGATTTCGGCATCGATTCCTACTTCCTGCAACTCTTTGGCAGCCTGTTCTACCAAACGAAGGGTAGAGCCGTAGCTCACCAAGGTAATGTCTGAACCTTCTTTAATGGTTTCCACAACACCGAGCGGTGTTTTAAATTCGCCAAGATTAGTTGGCATCTGTTCTTTCAGTCGGTATCCGTTCAAGCATTCCACAATGATGGCTGGTTCATCGCTTTCCAAAAGCGAATTGTAGAATCCAGCCGCTTTGGTCATATTTCTTGGCACCAAGACGTGGATGCCTCTCACCAAATTGATAACGCCACCCATCTGCGAGCCCGAATGCCAAATACCTTCTAGCCTGTGACCTCTGGTTCTAACAATCAATGGAGCCTTTTGACGACCCTGTGTTCTATAATGAAGTGTTGCCAAATCATCACTCATGATTTGCAATGCATACAATATATAATCCAAATATTGGATTTCGGCAATCGGTCTCAAACCTCGCATGGCCATTCCAATTCCTTGTCCAATGATGGTTGCTTCTCTGATGCCAGCATCCGCAATGCGTAGTTCGCCATATTTTTCCTGTAAGCCCTCCAGACCTTGATTCACATCGCCTATATGGCCTGCATCTTCACCAAATACCAAAGCTTTTGGGTATTTATTGAATATGGCATCAAAATTCTCACGAATCACGACACGTCCATCGACTTCTTCGGCAGAAGAATCATAAGTGGGTTTCACTTCTTTGATTTTTAAAGCGGAATGCTGTGATTCACTGAATAGATGCGAACTGTATTTTGGTTGATTGGTTTCGATGTAGGAAGCAATCCATTTAATTAGTGAATCTTTTGCAGCACTGTTTTCAGCTACTACATATCGCAACGCTTTACGGGTTGCCGAAAGAATATCCTTACGCATCGGTTCGCCAAGAGCAGATAAATCATTTGCCAATTTGCTAATGAATACTTTGTTTATAGAGGCTTCCGCCAAGGCATTGATGAGTGAAATGGCCTTATTTTGCTCTTCTTTGATAGGATTGAGGTAAGCATCCCAAGCGGCTTTTTTTCCCTCTCGAACTTCTTTCTTGATAGCTTTTTCCATTGCATCCAAATCTTCTTCTGAAGCAATGTTGTTGCCCAACATCCATTTACGCATTTGCGCAATACAGTCGTATTCGGCTTCCCAAGCCAATCGTTCTTCACTCTTGTAACGCTCATGCGAACCAGACGTTGAGTGTCCTTGTGGCTGTGTCAGCTCCACTACGTGAATCATCACCGGAACATGCTCCTCGCGTGCAAAGTGGGACGCTTTTTGATACGCTTCCACTAATTCGGCATAATCCCAACCATTCACTTTTATGATTTCGTAGCCTTTAGTGTCATTATCTCGTTGGAAACCTTTTAGAATTTCCGATATGTTTTCTTTAGTCGTTTGATGTCTTGCATGTACCGAAATACCATACTCATCATCCCAAATGCTTATGACCATAGGCACTTGCAATACACCAGCTGCATTAATGGTCTCAAAGAAGAGCCCTTCGCTGGTACTTGCATTTCCGATGGTTCCCCAAGCAACTTCATTCCCTTTTTCGGAAAAATTGGTGGTGTCGATGCCTTTAACGTGTCTGTATATTTTGGAAGCTTGCGCCAATCCCAACAAGCGTGGCATTTGGCCAGCAGTAGGAGAAATGTCCGCACTGGAGTTCTTCTGTTGTGTCAAATTTTTCCAATTGCCATCGGCATCGAGACTATGCGTTCCAAAGTGGCCACCCATTTGACGTCCTGCTGACATAGGGTCGTGTTCCAAATCTGGATGTCCATAGAGACCTGCAAAAAACTGTTGGATGGTCAATTCTCCAATTGCCATCATAAAGGTCTGGTCACGATAATAACCAGAGCGGAAATCACCGTTCTTGAAGACCTTAGCCCAAGCAAGCTGTGGCACTTCCTTACCATCACCAAAAATGCCAAACTTTGCCTTTCCCGTCAATACTTCGCGACGACCCAACAAACTACATTCCCTGCTGGTCACAGCTATCCTATAATCATTCAGGATTTCGGTTTGGAAATCCTCGAAGGTCATCTCTTTCGTCGTGTTCGGGTCTGCTTGCATACATCGTAAGTTTGAATCGTTGCAAAGTTAACGAAACTGGATTGGTTTTACAACGATATCGTTTTTGGATATAGGTTTACATAATTTTTTTTGACCGATGATCAGTACCATTTTCTTCTGAACAATCCTAACAATGCCTGAGGGTCCAAAGTGAATTTTATACGAATCTTTTGGTCATAGTCAGGTTGTCCTATTTC
>JAWKNA010000010.1:0-142452 GCA_041391925.1 Gelidibacter sp.
CCAAGTTGAAAGAAGTTGCAGGTTTTGGAAATTCACCGGTTGTTGCTTATGATGGAGTAGGAGCTTACTTTTTAGACCGGATTTCAGATGGTGTTTGGCGGTTGGAGGTGCAGCCAGATGCCGTTTGGGTGGACAATCCATTCGGAAGAAATAGTTTTGATAAAACAGTTGGTGTCATCAAATGGGAAACACATCAAATGACCATCAATCTCCAGAATTTGGGAACTGATTTTGCGATTGAAACCATTAATGATGATAATGCCTTCGAAACCAAAACGAGTGGAAAATCCTTCAGCATTCGACCTGGAACCTATATATTGAGCAAAGCCGGTGTCAAAAAAACTTGGAAGCCCGAAGATGGTTTTAGAACGAACAAATTGAAAGATTTTTATGCCCCGAAGACGACTGTTGACAAGTCGTACTTGAAGCACGAACCCATTAGCGAAATTTCAGAAGGCTCTGCTTTGAAAATTGAAGTTCAATACGTTGCTCCCGACACGCCAGAAACTATTCAAGTGGTTGGTTATTCTGGAAGAGAACGGTTTAATATCGAAATGAAAAAATCTTCAGCCTATTTATACGAAGGAATTATTCCTTCTGATAAAATTTCGGTAGGTTATCTCAATTATAACATCATTGTAAAGACTGGAGACAACTACAGAACATTTCCTGCGGATAAAGAAGGCAGACCGTTTGAATGGAATTTTTATGACAGAGAAACCTATAAAGTTGCGGTTGTGCCATCTACAAACACGATTCAGTTGTTTGATGCTTTGGAAGATTCTGATTTGTTGGTAAAAGAATGGCGGAACAGTTTTAAATTGGTACCTACCTCAAATCCGAAAGAAGCTGAATATCAGATGAACATCGAAAAACTGTTTGTAGTGGATGAGGAAAATCTGAATTCTGAACCCATTTATGACTATACATTCAAGCATTTTGTGACGGATAGAATTGAAGGTAGAAAAGAAGATTTGTCGTCTAAAAAATATATTGTTTTCAAAGGAAGGGCTCTAAATGATAAACCTTGCAACCTTCAAATCGCGTTGGTGATGGACGATGGTACATCCTACGGAAATGTCATTGAAATCGGAACAGAAACAGAAGATTACAGATTGGCCATTTCAGAATTGAAACCGGTTAAGACAGTAACTTTGCCAAGGCCTTATCCAAGTTTTCTGCCTTATTATTTGGAGCATAACATCAAAGGTGATTTTGATATCAATAGAATTGAAAGTATTCAATTTTCCTTAGGTCCAGAGATTTCTCTCGAAGATTTGGAAAGCCCCCACGGTGTATCGATTATCAGTGTAAGTTTTGAGTAAAACAAAAGCTTCCCAAATTTTGGGAAGCTTTTTTTGAAAACATTCATTTTATATCAAGCTAGGCTAAAGCTTAATCAATTTAGAAGTTAGGATTTGTCCATTTGAATTTTCAATCTTCACCAAATATAAGCTTTGGGTCAGATTAGAAATATCAAAGGAATCATTTTCGGTAAAATTACCTTTGAATGTTTTCACTAATTTGCCTGTAATATCATAAATATTCAATTCTTGAACAGCTTTATTGATGTTGAATGAGCTGTTCACCGGATTAGGATATATCTTGAATTGAGTACTTAAACTTGCCTCTTCAACTCCCAATATGGAAGCTTTGTTGCCATACATTTTAAATTGACCAGCTGCAATAGGAATAGATGAACCAGTATTTGTTACATTAATCGAAGTAGCTCCGGTTGAATCCATCAAATCATACCAAACGCCAGTATATGGAAAATTGGGTGTTACGTTTTGGGATGTGACGTCAAAATTTGCCAAAACAACTACATTTTTAAGTTGAGATGATGGCAGTGAATTATTGAAAACATAAATTTTTGGTGTCAAAGTTCCACCAGAATTGATGTCATAGTCTCCCTCAAATACGGCCTCTTCTTTTTTCAATTGAATCAATCTTGACCAATCACTATAGATTTTGCTTCTGTTGGCGTCAGCTAACCAGTTATTAGTCCATTGAGGTTGTGGTTTGGTATCCAACTTGCAGTTGCCATCAGTGCCACTTTCATCATTAACAGTACCATTGTAGCAAGTATATACAGAATTGTTCATTCCCAAATCTCCAAAGTGCCAAATCATTTTTGGACCAGGGACTGGGATGGTCACAGCTCCTAGTGCTGACATTCTTCCCAATGCAATATTAAGGTTTCTAACATTGTAAGAGCTGTTGGAATTGTTGCCATAAGTCACATTTTTATACATCAAACGTTCCTCATCATGGCTTTCTGCATAACCCATCACACGAGCTCCTAGAAATGAGGGACGCGATTTGTGTCCTATACCAGCAATGTTGTTATTTGAATTATAACCCATGGTCAATTGGTTATAAGGGTCAGTCATTTTGCCCCACAGCATAACACCTTTACCTTCATTAAAGCGGTAATTGGCCCATTCTTTTTCTTCAAGTTCAGTTCCCAAATGTTCAAAAATCACATAATGATTTGCATCCAAGGACCAAGAATAATCTGCATATGCTTTTAAAATATCAACTCTGTCTTGCTGATAGGAATTGGTACATCCATCACTTCCAGTACAGTTTTGTGTAAAACCTTTTGTCAAATCCCATCTGAATCCATCAATTTTAAAATCTTGTATCCAATGTTTGATAACTCGTTGTACATAATATTGGGTCAAAGGTTTTTGATGGTTGAAATCTTCCCCTACACTGTAAGAATGAGTTGCAGTTTGATTAAAATAAGGGCTTTCCGAACTAGGACCACCCCATCCATCACCATCTGGGTCATTCATCCACATGCGTACCATAGGATTTCTTCCAAAAGCGTGGTTAAGGGCCACATCCAGAATGACAGCAATGCCATTTTGATGACATAAATCGATAAATTCTTTGAGTTTATTTTCAGTCCCATAGTACTTATCCAATGCCATGTGGAAAGCCGTGTTGTAGCCCCAACTCTCATTGCCTTCGTATTCCATTATGGGCATTAATTCTATAGCATTGACTTTTAAATTTTTGAAATAATCGATTCTGTTGATCAAGGACTGATAATTTCTATTAGCATCAAAATCACGAATTAACACTTCATAAACTACCAAATCTTCTTTTTTAGGTTTAGTAAAATTAGTCACTTGCCAATTGTATGGAGCCTCGCCAGTTTTAAGAACTGTTACTTCCCGTTCTTGACCAGCTGGATATGCAGGAAGGTTTGGGTAAGAAATTGTCGAAATACCTGGATCGTCGAATGGTGAAAGCACCAAAGTCGAAAAAGGGTCAGCAGTTTTTACCAATTTTGGTGAATTAGCAATAGGAGTTTGTTTGACTACCCAATATTGATAGGAATAATTCTGACCTGGAACCAATCCAGTCAACTCCAACCAAAATTTACCGGTTGATCCATCTTTTTTCATAGCATAGGTTGCATTTGGTTGCCAGTTGTTGAAACTGCCAGCAACATATACAAAATCCTTATTAGGTGCATTAAGCACTAACGTCGCCTTTGTGTTGTCCGTAGCGTTATAATTGATACCATCAACCATTCCGGCTGGAAGCGGTGCCGTGACCGTTCCAGGGTTAACAATTGCTGAGAAAGATTTTGTGATGGTGGTTCCACCTAATGTCACTTCCAACTGGTAATTTTGATTCGAGGTAATGTTAGTATGATTGTAAGCATAATTGGAAGTACTTGGATTGGTATTGATGGTGGTACCATTAGCTTTTAGCACATAACTTGCATTGCCACCAGAATTGTTGGCAACGATATTCAAATTGCCACCGGAAGATAGCACGGTAGAACTATTTTGTTGCGGAGTTGTCAATGTGACCTGAAAAGCGCCGACATTCAACAAAATGTCTTGACTCTTTTTATCGCCAGTACCATTCTTGGCTTTAACCAAAAAACCAATTCTACCAATTCCTGTTCTTTGATAGAAAGTAGCTGGGACAAAAGAAATGGTATAAGTATCCGTCCCAGAATTGTAGGTTAGTCTATTTGCTTCATTTGAAGCTGTCCAAGTACCGTTGGTTGGGCAGTCCATAATGTTTTGATTGTTCACGTCAAAGGACCAAGCCCATAGATACAATGCATTACCCGAAACTCCCCAAGTAGCTTCATTGATACTGCTACCATTGAAGGTAAGAGTAATATTGTCAGTTTCTTCAAATGAAGTTGGACTGACACTATAGGTGACTGTTTGCTGTTGTGCAAAACAAAATGTAGTTAATAAAAAAGTAATTAATAAAGTAAAATTTTTCATAGCTTATTTTTTAAATTCAAAAAAGGGCTGACTTTAAAGTCAGCCCTTATGAAAAGTCATATGTCTATTATTGAACTTGATTCAATTGATAGGTGTTATTTGAAAGGTCTATTCGCACTCTATAGAGGCCAGCGCTTACGGCAATATTACTTCCGTTAATACTCAATGCTCCTCCAGTTCCGCCATAATTGGTAGTCCAATCATTGTTGACTCGGAATTTGATTTCGCCATCAATTAAAGTTACAATATCACCAACCCAAATATCAGGATTTGCTTCCGTCAAAGAAAAATCTGGACCGGCACCACCCCAATCATTGTACCCTGAACCAACAACACCCAAAATGTCGTCAGTTACAATTGTGTAAGTATTATTGTTCAAGTCAACTGTAATTGTATAATAACCTGCTGATGATGCTATGTTGGCACCGTTCAAACTTAAGGAACCACCAGATCCGCCATAATTGGTTCCCCAGTCATTGTTAACTCTGAATTTAATTTCACCATCTAAAAGTTGAACTCCAACTTTGAAAGTATCAGTCGTGTAATCATAATAGAATTTAGCATCAGGACCAGCACTTCCCCAATCATTATAACCTGAACCCACTACGCCTAAAGACCATTGCTCCATTGTATAGGTATTGTCGTTAAAATTGATAGTAATCTTATAAGTGCCTGCCGTTACAGGAATGTTTGCACCATTTGGTTCCAAAGTTCCGTTTGCACCATCGTCACCTAAATTGTTGCCCCAGTCATTGTTTTCTCTGAATTTGATTTCACCAGTCACAAGGGTAACATAGGCAACAACGACATTAGGTTGTTGGGTGGTGTAAAATTGTCCATCGGCAAAAGCACCCCAGTTGTTATATCCTGAACCTACAACACCCCAAGTGGATAGACCTGCACTGGTTGAATAAGGTGTAACACTTATTGTAATACTATCCGAATACCTTTCGATATTTCCTGAAGCTGTAACAATCGTAGCTTTAATTCTAACGTCTAAACTTCCTACTTCCTCTGGTGCCAAGCCAGCTGCTGCTGCTGCAGAATTCAAGTCTGAATGGGTCACAGCAAGACTTGTAGCATCTGAAGTAGTGCCAAGGCTCACAACGGAAGCAAAATCTGTACCTGCCAATGAGGCTTCTACGTCATAGTTAACACTTACTAGAGTATTGGTCGGATCTGCATTGAAATCAGGGTCTTCCCATTCAACCGTTACTGCATTATCATCTGGTGTAGCATCAGAAAGCACTATGGAAAAACCACTATTAGGACCAGTAATTACTGGTGGTGTTTCTGGATAGGAATTAACGCTAAAAACTACACTGTTACTAACCATACTTCCTGCCAAAACCCTCATAAAAACAGAAGTGTTTTCATAGGCATTGATGCCAGCACTGATAAGAGCATTATTAAAGTTGGCAACAGACATTGTAAATGTATTGGTGCTGGAAGACCCTAATGCTACTGGGGCTGTAAAATCCCCATCGGTGGCCATCTCAACATTATAGTTGCTTGAGTTGGTCACATTATCGGTCCAAGTCAATGTAAAAGCAGGGTTGTCAGGGAAAGCAAAGTTCAAATTGATGTTGCTTGCTTCTGGTGCCAATAGTGTAAAATCCTGTGGACTTGTTACAGTGAGATCTTCCTCGCTGCAACCCACCACAAATAGTAATGCTATAATGACACTTAATCTTGATATTAAAAATTTCATAATCTTATAGATTTAAAGGAATTAGGATATAATCGCCAGTAAGGTCATTGAACCAAACCTCATAATCATCTTCTACAATGACTGTTATAGCTCCACCTCCTGGAGTTGTCTGACCGGAGAATTGTGTGTCACTTCCCCATACGTCGCTGTTATTTGCTACAAACTGAAGGTCTCCGGGAACTAAATGTATGGTTGTAGAATACCAAATGTGAGGGTCAAATACACTGCCACCTACCCCATATTTTTGAAGCGCTGTTTCTGAACCTCCGCTGGGAGTTGCAGATCCAGTAATTCCAACTGATGTTAAAGTAGGAGATGAACCCACATCAAATGGCTCGACAGTGAACTGTAAATTAGATGTATTTGCTGTAAAAGTATAATATCCACCTGCCGAAATATCATCTATAGGTGAAGGGTCTGGATCGTCTTCGGTCGGTCTATAAGCCAACACTCCAGAATTTTCTCCATACTGAGGCGCCCAAGCACCTCGAGTTTCAAGAAGTTTGAATTGATCACCGTTAAAATATCCGGTATATGTATAGACATTCGCATCTGTAGCACTTCTAAATAAAGCTGCATTATTATTGTTGTTATTCCATCCAGAAGCGCAACCAGGCCCTACGAAATAAAAATCTTTAAATGGGTAATTGTAATAGGACCGTACCATCAATGTTACAGTATTGGAAACGCTTGGTAAACTGTTTTGTGATCCAATTGAAGATTTAACCCTTACATATAAAGGGCTAAACTCAAAAGGAGCCAATCCTGCATTGGAGGCAGAGGCATTCAATTGTGATGTAGTCCAAGAAAATGCCGTATCAGATGAATTTCCTGCAATAAACGGATTTGTAAATGCTTCATCGGAAGATACTTCAATTGTATAATTGATGGCTGTTTGTACCCCATAATTGGCATCGCTCCATCTTAATGTAACAGCAGGATTATTAGGGTTTGTGTCGTCAAGATCAACAGTACTGATATCTGCTTCGACAAGAATTGAATCGCTTACATTGGTAGCGGTTAATTCATCTCCTGATTTTTCACAGGATGTAAAACAAATAATAGCAAAACTGATTAGACCTACTATTTTATTAATGTTTCTCATGATTATATTTTTTAATACCCTGGGTTTTGTTGTAAATTAGGATTTGCACTTAAGTCGGATGTTGGTAAAGGGAAAAGGTCTCTAAACGAAGCGGTAGTTGTACCACTTGGCACATTTCCTTTCCATGGCCATACACCATTGGAAGTAAACTGATTGAATCTGACAAGATCTGTTCTTCTGTGACATTCCCAGTGTAATTCGCGAGCTCTTTCGTTGAGGATAAAATCCAATGTAAGATTTCCGGCTGAAATGTTTGCAGAGGAGTTGCCATAGGCACGTTCTCTCAATTGGTTGATATAGCCAACAGCAGTGTTAATGTCTCCACCACCACCTCGAAGATTAGCTTCGGCATACATAAGATATGCATCTGCTAAACGGAACATAGGAAAATCTGTATCAGGGAAATCACCTGAAGGATCGGAACCAGGATTTCCGTTTCTGTCCACATTTTTAAATTTCGCTACCGCATAACCATCTTGAAAATTTGAAACATCATTGATTTCAAGCGATTGGCCTTGTGTGAAAAATTGTTCACGCATATCGGATGAGTTGGCCATTCCAGGAAACTTTTCAACAAACGTACTGGTGGTTCTAACACCAGCCCAACCACCATTGATTCCAAAGGCAGCAGGCGACATATCTCCACCTACAGGAGCATGCACCATAAAGGTCATACCTCCATAAGCTTGCGTATAAAGCCCATCAAAGGCTATTGGAAAAATGATTTCATTGGATTGGTCATTATCGGCCAAAAATAAGTTGCCATAAACAGGTTCAAGAGTGTAGTTTGAATTGATGACTTTCTCCACTTGTAACCTTGCATCATTATATCTGTTTGTGCCTACATACACTTCGGCGTTGAGATACAGTTTGGCTAACAACATCCATGCCGCAGCTTTATCGGCACGTGCATATTCATTTTGGCGTGCACCAACAAGATCTCCATCAATGGCCAATAATTCCGACTCAATGTAGTCAAAAATCTGTTGAGCTGAACCTTGCGGTGGCAATGTAGCACCCACTGGATCTGCATCCGTTGCGAATGGGAAAGTCCTCCACATATCCAAAGCATGGTAATAACTCAAGGCTCTCATGAAACGCGCTTCAGCTCTGTACGTCTGAATTTCTGCCCTTAAATCTGCATCCACACCTCTAGAATCTAATTTGTCATCAGTGGTTTGTCTAATAAATTCATTACAAAGACTTATTTGATAAGCCACCCTCGAATACATAGTACCGATGAATTCGTTACCTGCAGTCCAGTTTTGATAGTGTAGGTCCTTAATCGTACCATCATTCCATCCTATCAATGCTTCATCGGTAGTTAATTCTGTGAGGTACCAATAGAGGCGCAAATAGTTGGAGAAACCTTCATCCAAACCAGCAATATCAGGGTTGCCTGCTGGACCTTGTTGGCCACTTACGGCAATTCCGGCATAGATTTTTGCCAAAAACGATCTGTAGGCTGCCGGATCTTCAAAGACGCTGTCAGCGGTTGCCTGATTGATTGGTTTTAAGTCATCAATTTCTTTGGTACAAGAAACAATGGCCATAAGACCTAAAGCAAGCAATGCTGTTTTTCTAATTTTGTTTAACATAACTTCTTTCTTTTAATAGTTCTTTTTTTTTAATATGTAAAATTTAATCCAAGTACAAAAGTTCTTGGTTTAGGATAAACATTATTGTCAACACCACTCGCAATTTCAGGATCCAAACCGGAATACTTAGTGATCGTAAATACGTTTTGAGCGGTTAATGAAGCTCTGAATTTCATTTTATCAAAAGGAACATTATACCCTATTGAAATATTGTCCATTTTCATAAAGGAAGCATTTTCGACATATAAGTCGGAAAACTGTTGATTGTTTACAAACCCAGTATTCAATACATCTGTACTACCGTTTCCATAATGCTGGTTTCCAACTTGGTTTAAGATTGCTTGGCCATAACCATTGGCTGATTTAAAGTTATTGTACATATAATTTCCAAGACTGCCTCTCAATGTAAAACTAAAATCCAAGTTTTTGTAACTCATGCTAGAGGTAAATCCAAAAAAGGCGTCAGGAGTAGGTGATTGGTACCTGTATTTATCACTATCATTAATGACATTATCACCATTTAAATCTACATAAACACCTTCTAACGGATGACCGTCGGAATCATAAACTTGTTTAAATACATAAAATGCGTTTGGTTCATAGCCTACAGTGTTGATTTGAATTTTATTACCTACACCTCCAGAAAGGGTAGGTCCTGTAAGAGTGCCTATAGATCCTGGTGTATCATTTAATGAAAGTTTCTTAATTTCAACATCACTTAAGGTAAAATTGGTACTAATATCCCAAGTGAAATTTTCATTTTTAACTGGAGAGAAATTTACACCTACTTCAATACCTCTACTAACGGTTTCACCAATGTTTTGATCCAAGAAATTTTCTAAATTACTTCCAGCAGGTACTGGTGCGAATTGCAAAATATCTTTATTCTTTCTGTAATATAAATCAATACTACCTGAAACTTTATCTCCAAAAAGTCCATAATCCAAACCAACGTTATAAGTAGTGGCTTCTTCCCATTTAAGACTTTCATTGTAGCCTTCAGGTCTAAGTGTAGGCACAAATTGGTTTCCAAATTGATATTGAGACCCTATGTCACCAGGACTATAAACACCTAGATAGGCAAATGAACCTCCAATATCTTGTTGTCCAGTAATACCCCAACTTAGTCTAACTTTCAAATTGCTGAAAGTATTTGAATCTTTAAGAAAGTCTTCATCTGATGTGAGCCAAGAAAAACCAGCAGAAGGGAAATTACCAACTCTATTATCTTTTGAAAATCTAGAGCTTATATCTGATCTATAAGTTGCAGTGAAAATATATTTGTTTGCTAATGTAAAATTAGCTCTACCAAAATAGGATTCCAAAATCAACTGGAAAGGAGAAGGAGGAACCACTGGGTCAAAATTACCTGTACTGGTATTCAAATTCCTTGCCTTGCCTACACGATAAAATCTTTGATAACTGTGTCCAGCAGTAATATCTATATTGGTTAGGATAGAACTTAAATCCTTTTTGTAATTAAGGTATAAATCCAAAAGTCTATTTTTATTGATGCCATTGTAGGTGCCTTGCGCTGCAAATTGGCCATCGTTTAAATTGTTAAACCCAGCAGTTGGATCTGTAAAATAACGCCCATCATATTCTTCATAATCAAAACCTGCATTTACATTAAAACGGAGTTCAGGTAAAAAATGAAATTTATAATCCAATTGGATGTTGGAAATATTTCGTTTGGCACGTTGTCTGTTATCTCTCAATAATAATAATGATACTGGGTTCCTAGGTGCAAGGTTACGTACACCATCTTCGTCTTCAAACTCAAAATATCCACCATAATTACCTTGAACAGGCTGTGTAGGATCAAAAAATAAAGCACTACCAATAGCACCTTCATCAGCAAAATGATTATCTACAAAACTACCCTTGGAAGACACATTCACCTTTAAATGATCATCCAATAGGCGATGCTCATAATTCAGGTTCAATGCATTTCTTCTGTATTGAGAGGTTAGCAAAATACCATTTTGATTGGCAAGGTTATAGTTGACCCTTATGGAACTGTTTTTAAAACCTTTCGTAAGGGTGACGTTATGAATGCCACCTTCTGCTGCTTCATATATTTGGTCTTGCCAGTCAGTATGTGCAGAACCTAATAAATTTTCATTGCCGCCATTATCGATGATATATTGTCTAAATTGGTCTGCACTTAACACATCTACTTTGTCAGTTAGTTTGCCTGTTGAAATTTGTAAATCATATTCAACCTTCAATGGAGAGTTAGTTCTTCCTTTTTTAGTAGTGATTATAATGACACCAGCGGTAGCTCTTGAACCATAAATTGCTGTAGCAGAGGCATCTTTCAAAATTGTGTAGCTTTCAATTTCATTTGGATTAATGGAATTGATAATGTTGCCATTATTTGCGTCTCCATATAGAGGAACTCCATCCAAAACAATTAACGGGTTGTTGTTGGCACTTATTGAACCACCATTTCTGATTCGGATTTCTGCGCCAGACCCAGGAGAACCGGAAGAAGATGTAATCCTTACACCTGCGGATTTACCAGCCAAAAGATTTTCAGGTGACACAATGGCTCCTTTATTGAAAGTTTCAGAATCAATTTTTTCTAAAGATCCGGTTGCGTCTTTAACGGTTGTGGTACCATAACCAATCACCACGACCTCATCGAGTTTAGCGGTATCTTCAGCTAGAGTGATATTAAGAGTTGTTTGTCCATTGAATGCAACTTCTTGGGTTGCATATCCAACGTAAGAAAATACAAGGACATCTCCGTTGTTGACATTGATAGAATATTTTCCATCAAAATCAGTTGTGGTTCCTTTACTTGTTCCCTTGATAATAACGTTTACACCGGGAACTGGCAATGTACTGGCGGCTTCCGTTACGGTTCCCGAAACGGTTGATTGCGACAACAGAATTGAGGGGAATAATAAAGCCATTAATAATAAACTATTTAAAAATGTTTTCATACACTATTCTTAAGAGTTAGTTGCTTTTAAAATTTAAATATATTTTCACTTCTCGGGTTAAATCTATGTAAATTTTAGGTATCTTCATTGTATACACCTTTTATTTAGTTTGCGAAAACGTTTTCGTGTTAAAAACTTTTTTTTAATTGGGTAGATTTCAATGAAAATAGGCAAAATTTATCGAATAAACAATATAATAGCCTAATTTATGCCAACTTCGGAATTGCATTCATTAGGTGTTTCAACTTAATTTACTAAATTGTACCGTATCCCAATAACAAGATGAAACGAAAAATTACCCTTAAACAAATTGCAAAAGAACTGGATGTCTCCATTTCAACCGTATCAAAGGCACTTCGAAATAGTATAGAAATCAGTGAGGACACTCGTGATAAGGTACAGGCATTTGCCAAATTATACAATTACAGACCGAACAATATTGCCTTAAGTCTCAAAAACAGAAAAACGAAAACAATCGGTGTTATCATTCCTGAAATTGTGCATCACTTCTTTGCAAAAGTCATTAGAGGCATAGAACTGGTGGCAAACAAGCGTGGTTATAATGTCATCGTTGGTCTGTCCAATGAATCCTTCGACAAAGAAGTCATCAACATGCAAATGCTGGCCAATGGCAGTATAGATGGTTTTATTCTTTCTATAGCAAAAGAAACCTTACAGCAACAGGATTACCATCACTTTAATGAAACCATTAGCCAAGGTATGCCAATCGTGATGTTCGATAGGGTCATTAACGACATTATATGCGACAAGGTCATAATCGATGATATGAAAGGCTCCAAAAACGCCGTGGACAAACTTTTAAAGAATGGCTGCAAACATATTGCCCTTATCACTACTAAAGACTATGTAAGTGTGGGACGACTGAGAACTCAGGGATATTTAGATGCTTTGGAAGAACATAAATTGACCCCAGACTCCAATTTGATTTTGAAAATGGATGACGAACTGCTTTCTGAAGACCACTTGGATTCCTTGGAAAATGAAATAGAACAACTTTTCAAAAACAACAAAAAAATAGATGGTGTGTTTGCTGTCAATGAACTCTATGCCATCATTGCCATGAAAGTAGCAAGAAAAATGGGAATGAAAATTCCTAACGACATTCAATTCATAGGCTTTACCGATGGTGTACTGTCCAAACATGCTACACCCAGCCTAACAACAGTAAGTCAACATGGACAGGAAATGGGCGAAAAGGCAGCAGATTTATTGATTAATAAGTTAGAACATGAAGAAGATGAAGAACACTTTCAAACCATCGTTATTGAAACTAATTTAATTGAGCGAGAATCTACTAAATAGTTAATTTAACTTTTTTATTTAAAAACTTTAGTATATTTACGCCTTATACAAATAACATCAAAACTTATATTTTCACTTCTCACCATAAGTTTTGATAAGTATTATCGCTTATCAATAATAGTAATTTAAAGATACTATGATGAAAAAGCGTACCCTCGGATTTTGGGAAATCTGGAATATGAGTTTTGGGTTTTTGGGAATCCAATTTGGCTTTGCCTTACAAAATGCAAATACCTCAAGAATTTTTGACACCTTAGGTGCCGAAGTGGATAAAATTGGCCTTTATTGGTTGGCTGCACCCCTCACTGGGCTTATTGTGCAACCAATAGTGGGCTATTTTTCAGATCGAACATGGACCAAACTTGGACGACGACGTCCATATTTTCTTGCGGGTGCTATTTTGTCATCCTTAGCATTGTTCATGATGCCCAATTCACCCACGTTATGGATTGCCATTGGTACACTATGGATCATGGATTCCTCCATTAATATTTCCATGGAGCCTTTTAGGGCTTTTGTTGGAGATAACCTCCCAGAAAAGCAACGTACACTTGGATTTGCAATGCAAAGTTTTTTCATAGGTATAGGCGCAGTGGTTGGATCTGCACTACCATATGTGTTTACCAACTGGTTTGGGATTGAAAATACTGCTGCCGAAGGTATAATACCACCTTCTGTAAAATGGTCTTTTTATGTAGGAGGCATTGTTTTTTTATTAGCTGTACTATGGACTGTAGTTAAATCCAAAGAATATTCTCCGGAAGAATTGGAAGCTTTTGAAAAAGCCAAAAAAGATGAAATTGTCTCAAAATCCAGTAAGGATTCTTTTCAAACTGGTGTGACGTTGAAAAAACAATTGATTATTGGTCTGATTTTGTTGATTTTGGGAATTTTGACTTCCTTGTACGTATATTCGATTAACACAGCTGAAAATAGTCATAAGGAATTATACATTCTAACAGTTGGATTAACTATCGTTGGACTTCTCTTCACAGTGGTTTCACAATTACGAAAGAACAATATGACCAATGGTTTCACAATTATTATAACCGATTTATTGAATATGCCAAAAACCATGAAACAGCTCGCTTGGGTTCAGTTTTTTTCTTGGTTTGCTTTGTTCGCCATGTGGATATATACTACGAAAGCAGTGACAGGACATGTGTTTGGGACAGAAGACACAACTTCAAAATTATACAATGACGCAGCCGATTGGGTCAGTGTGATGTTTACGGTTTACAACGGGGTGGCAGCTGCCGTGGCGTTTTTGTTGCCTGTAATGGCAAAACGAACAAGCAATAAGTTTACGCACATGTTAGCACTTGTTGCTGGTGGTCTTGGATTGATTTCTGTTTATTTCCTTTCGGACAAAGTAGGACTTTTATTGGCTATGGTGGGTATTGGGATTGCTTGGGCAAGTATCCTGTCAATCCCTTATGCAATGCTTTCAGGGTCATTGCCTTCTTCCAAAATGGGCTATTTTATGGGAGTGTTTAACTTCTTTATAGTAATCCCACAAATTGTAGCAGGAACTATTCTTGGATTTTTACTCAATACATTTTTTGATGACAAACCCATATATGCTCTTGTTATTGGCGGCTGCTCCATGATTTTGGCGGGATTATTGACCATGACAGTGACAACAACAAGAAAAATTGTAATCAATGGCTAAAAAAGCATTTATATTCGACCTTGACGGTGTGATTGTCGATACGGCAAAGTATCACTTTTTGGCTTGGAAAAAACTAGCTAATAGCATCGGTGTCGATTTTACAGAACATCAAAATGAACAACTGAAGGGCGTCAGCCGTGTAAAATCCCTTGAAAAAATCCTGGGATGGGGTAACAAAAGTATCTCCGAAGATGAATTTATGGAATTGATGGCACTCAAAAATGATGATTATTTAAATTATATAAATAAGATGGATGATGGTGAAATTCTTCCGGATGTCAACAAAGTGCTGGATTATCTTTTGGAGAATCACCAACATGTCGCACTAGGTTCGGCAAGTAAAAATGCCCGAATGATTTTAAAAAAGGTTAATATTCTTGAGAAATTTAAAGTTATTGTCGATGGCAATGATGTCTCAAAAGCAAAACCAAATCCAGAGGTGTTTTTAAAAGCTGCTGAAAAGCTCCACTGTGACCCGAAAAACTGTATTGTGTTTGAAGATTCGGTTGCAGGCGTTAAGGCGGCAAACATTGCAAGCATGGTGTCCATCGGAATTGGCGACAACGAAACCTTGAAAGAAGCCAATTACATATTCAAGGATTTCACGGAAATAAGCACAGATTTTTTAAATGAACTAATTAAAGAGAAAAGAACATAGAGAAGAGACAATAGACCATAACTTAAAAGTGAATCGGTCTAACATCTAATATCTAACATCTATAAATAAATGAATCAAGATTATATACAACCAAATAATTGGTCCATCATAGAGGAAGGGTTTGATGCCCATCGTGTCAAATCATCCGAAAGTATTTTTAGCATTGGGAATGGAGCCATGGGCCAACGTGCCAACTTTGAAGAACAGTATTCTGGCAAGACGTTTCAAGGCAGTTACATCGCGGGCGTTTATTATCCAGATAAAACCAGAGTGGGTTGGTGGAAAAATGGCTATCCGGAGTATTTCGCAAAAGTTCTCAACGCCCCAAATTGGATAGGTATCAATGTGACCATCAATGGCGAAGCACTGGATTTGGCAAATTGCAAGGAAGTCAAAAATTTCCGTCGCGAATTGAACATGAAAGAAGGATGGCTTTCAAGAACTTTTGAAGCTACCCTTCACAATTTTATAGAAGTAAAGGTGGAGACCAAACGCTTTTTGAGTTTGGATATGGATGAAATCGGTGCCATTCAATATAATGTTACCTTATTGAACAATGATGCCCAAGTGATTTTTGCACCCTACTTGGATGCAGCAATTACGAATGAAGACAGCAACTGGGACGATAAATTTTGGAATACGTTGGATGTTTCTTTTGATGGCGAACAGGCATTCATCTCATCGCATACCATGAAAACCAAATTTCATGTCTGTACGATGATGCAATCCCAAGTTTCATTGAACGGAAAGACTTTAGCATCGAAAAAAAGCATCAATGAAACCGTTGATTCCATTGAATTCCAATACGAAAATGAAGCAAAAAAAGGAGACACGATAACCTTGACAAAATTTGGTGGGTACACAGTAGATAGAAATCATGACAAAGAAAATTTGGTTTCTGCAGCAAAAAAAATAGTGTCAAAAGCAGTTGATTTGGGATTTGATAAATTACTTGAAAAACAAAAGGACTCTTGGGCAAAAATTTGGGAAATGGCAGACATCACGATTGATGGTGATGTCAAAGCGCAACAAGGGATTCGCTTTAATATTTTCCAGCTGAACCAGACTTATTTGGGCAAAGATGCCCGATTGAATATTGGTCCAAAAGGATTTACTGGCGAAAAATATGGAGGTAGCACCTATTGGGATACAGAAGCCTATTGCATCCCGTTTTATATGGCAACCAAAGACCAAGAAGTGGCCAGAAAACTATTGACCTATCGTTACCATCATTTGGATAAAGCCATTGAAAACGCCCAGAACAATTTAGGTTTTAAAAATGGTGCAGCCTTATATCCAATGGTGACCATGAATGGAGAAGAGTGCCATAACGAATGGGAAATCACGCATGAAGAAATTCATCGTAATGGTGCCATTGCCTTCGCCATATTCAATTATCACAGATATACAGGAGATTATAGCTACATTCCCGAAAAAGGTTTGGAAGTATTGATAGGCATTGCTCGTTTTTGGCATCAACGTGCTAATTTTTCAAATGAAAAAAACAAGTATGTGATTTTGGGTGTCACGGGACCGAATGAATATGAGAACAACGTCAACAATAATTTCTACACCAATTATCTAGCAAAATGGTGTATTGACTATGCACTGGAAAATATTGACAGAGTTAAAGAAAATTATGATTCTGATTACACAAGAATCATGAATAAAGTGAAACTGTCCAAATCTGAAATGGAAGATTGGAAAAAAGTAGCCGACAACATGTATTTTCCTTATTCTGAAAAGCATCAAATCTATTTACAACAGGACGGATTTTTGGATAAAGATTTAATAACTGTTGCCAATCTGGATAAATCACAACGGCCCATCAACCAAAAATGGTCATGGGATAGAATTTTGCGTTCACCATACATCAAACAGGCGGATACACTACAAGGATTTTATTTCTTTGAAGACCATTTTTCGACTGAAGAATTGGAACGCCATTTCGATTTTTATGAACCATTTACAGTACACGAAAGTTCCTTATCTCCATGTGTCCATAGCATTCAAGCAGCTAAACTGGGTCGAATGGACCAAGCTTATACCTTCTATTTGCGTACGTCACGTTTGGATTTAGACGATTATAACAAAGAAGTCGAGGAAGGATTGCACATCACCTCAATGGCTGGTACTTGGATGAGTATTGTGGAAGGGTTTGGAGGAATGCGTGTTAAAAATGATACCTTATCATTCGAACCCAGAATTCCCAAACAATGGGAAGGTTATTCTTTTAAGGTGAATTTCAGAAATCAAATATTAAAGGTTAATATTTCACAGAAAAGCACAAGGTTTGAACTGACGGGCGATTCTGATTTAAATATCTTGGTAAACGGCAAAAAGGTAAACATACAGCCGAATAACTTGGTGACCGTGTAGAAAAATTAATGTCCAAAAACGAAAAAAATGAAACAACTAATCCAAATTCTATTACCTTTAATTAGCATGACACTTTTTTCACAGGTTGATAAAATAGAACCTCCTTTTTGGTGGGCTGATATGAACCATTCCCAATTGGAATTGATGGTCTATGGGAAAAATATTGCCCAATATGAGATTTCCTTTTCTGATGGTATCAAAATTATTTCCGCCAAAAAAACAGAAAATCCGAATTACCAATTTGTAACTATTGAAACCAAGAATGTAAAGCCTGGTACCTATCAATTGAATTTCTCCAAAGGCAAAAAACTGGAGTTTACAAAATCTTACGAAATCAAACAAAGGCGCTCTGATTCAGCTTCGAGAAAAGGTTTTGACAGCAGTGATATTATCTATCTGTTGATGCCAGACCGTTTCGCTAATGGTAACCCGAATATCGACAGTACACCAGACACCGCCGAAAAAGTAAATCGAGAGCATCCTTCTGGACGTCATGGAGGCGATATCGAAGGCATCATCAACCACTTGGACTACTTGGACGATTTGGGTGTGACTGCCGTTTGGAGCACGCCACTGTTGGAAGATAACGAACCCAAATATTCGTATCATACCTATGCCCAAAGTGATTATTACAAAATTGATTCTCGTTTCGGCACTAATGAAGATTATAGACGTTTGGCAACGGAAATGCACAAACGCGATATGAAACTCATCATGGACTACGTGACCAATCATTGGGGAAGCAAACATTGGATGATTATCGATTTGCCAACCAAAGACTGGATTCATATCTGGGATGAAGGACAAAATGGTTTCCAACGCAGCAACTACCGAATGACCACACAGTTTGATAGCAACGCTTCAAAAGCAGATTCCGATGCCTGTATGGATGGATGGTTCGACACGACCATGCCAGATATCAATCAGAGCAATCCGTTAGCTCTTAATTATATGATTCAAAATGCCATTTGGTGGATTGAATATGCAGACTTGGATGGATTGCGTGTGGACACCTATTCCTATAACGACAAAGAAGGCATTTCAAAATGGACCAAAGCCATTATGGATGAATATCCAAATTTCAACATTACGGGAGAGGTTTGGATGCATGATCAAGCGCAAATGGCCTACTGGCAAAAGGACAGTAAAATTGGAGCGATAGATGGATACAATTCTTATTTACCAACCGTTATGGATTTTACTTTGCACGATGCACTTACCCAAATGTTCAATGAAGATGGACAAGGTTGGGATACAGGTATGGTAAGAGCTTATGAGAATTTTGCCAACGACTTTTTATATCCAAATATCAATAATATTTTGGTATTTGTTGCCAATCATGATACCATGCGTTTCAATGAATTGTACCAAAATGATTTGAAAAAGTACCAAATGGCCATGACCATGATTGCAACCATTCGCGGTATTCCGCAAGTTTACTATGGAGATGAAATTGGGATGATGGGTGACAAAAACACCAAAGGCGATGGAGATATCAGACAAGATTTTCCTGGTGGTTGGGCAGGAGATGACCATAATGCTTTTACGAGTGAAGGAAGGACTAAAACGGAAAGTTCTTATTTTGATTTTACCAAAAAGCTTTTCAATTGGCGAAAAAACAAAGGAGTCATCCATTTTGGAAAAACCATGCACTTTATACCGTATGATAATGTGTATGTGTATTTCAGATATAACGATACGGAAAAAGTCATGGTGGTAATCAATAACAATCCAGAGATGCAAACCTTTGGTTTAAAAAGATTTAATGAAATGATTCAAGGCTCAAAAGTAGGGTTGGATATCATTTCGGGACAAAATGTGTCATTGGAAGGCGACCTTACAATTGCTGGAAAGACATCCATGATTATCGAACTAAATTAAATCTGGCGAAAGCTAAAATTTAATACCTTAATGCAAAATAAACTCATCATATTAATCTTGGGAATTGTTCTTTTTGTTTCATGCAAAGACGCAAAAAAAGAACCAGATAAAAAACCAGCGGACACTTCAAAAGTAAAACCGATAACTGTTGAAGGCAATTTTTCTGGGGGAACCTTATTAAGAATAGATGATTTTCCATCCAATTATATTCCACCCAGAAAGGTTGATATCTGGCTGCCAGAAAGTTATTCAAAAGAAAAAAAATATGATGTGATATACATGCATGATGGGCAAATGTTGTTCGATAGTCGCATCACTTGGAACCATCAAGAATGGATGGTAGATGAAATTGGAACCCGATTGATGAACGACAGTATCACAAAGGATTTTATCGTTGTGGCACCTTATAACATCAACGAATTGCGACACAGTGAGTATTTTCCACAAAAGCCATTTGAATCACTTCCCAAAAGTCAAAGGGATTCCTTGATACAAGTAGCGAAGGACAATAATTTTAAATTTGAATCGGTGTCGTCTGACAACTATTTGAAATTTTTGGTAAAGGAATTAAAACCGTATGTGGATGCAAATTATTCCGTGTTGACAGACCGAGAGAACACCTTTGTCGCTGGTTCAAGTATGGGTGGATTGATTTCCATGTATGCGATTTGCGAATATCCAAAAGTGTTTGGAGGTGCCGCTTGTCTTTCCACTCATTGGCCAGGAGGCAATCCAAATGACAGCGATTTGCTGGCAAACACCTTTTTTGAGTATATGAAAAAGGAAGTGCCTTCACCAAAGAATCACAAGTTCTATTTTGATTATGGAACAGAGACTTTGGATAAATTCTATGGAAAATATGCCTCAACCATCAACAAAATTTTTATGGATAAAGGCTATGACCAATCCAATTTTGAAAATCTGAAATTTGAAGGAGCCGACCATTCGGAATTGTCTTGGCAAAAACGTTTGGATATTCCTCTGACATTTTTATTAAAGGGATAAATGAAAACGAACGTCTCCATACTGTTCCTTTTTTATTTGGCATTTGGATTTTCGCAAAATCCGAATCGGACTTTTGAATCGTTGGATTTTAGAAATAACCAATTGGAGGTAAAGGTCAGTGATGGCATGTACAGAATTGTGCCTTATACGGATAAAATTGTTGAAACATCTTTTATCCCAACGGGTGAAACTTTCAATCCATCATCGCATACCGTTGTTTTAAAACCGGAAACCGTTCCATCCGAATTAATTCAATCTGAAAATTCATTCGAATTGAAAACAGGCGGACTTTCAGTTCATATCCAAAAACAACCGTTTCAGATTTCATATAGCTATAAAAACAAATCCATTGTTTCGGAAAAAATGGGCTATGTCAAAAATGACAGTTTGGAAACCATTCAATTCAATTTGACAAAAGATGAAGTACTGTATGGCGGCGGCGCAAGAGCCTTGGGAATGAACCGTCGTGGCTATCGATTGCAATTGTACAATCGAGCGCACTATGGTTATGAAACCCATTCCGAATTGATGAATTACACGATGCCCATTGTCATGTCTTCTGAAAAATATCTGATTCATTTTGATAATGCCCCAATTGGCTTCTTGGATTTGGACAGTAAAAAGAACAATACCTTGACGTATGAAACCATTTCTGGTCGCAAAACCTATCAAGTGGTGGTTGGTGATTCTTGGTATGATTTGGTGGATAACTATACCGATTTAACAGGGAAACAGCCGTTGCCACCACGTTGGGCTTTGGGCAATTTTTCCAGCAGATTTGGATATCATACCCAAAAAGAAGTAGAGGAAACAGTTCAAAAATTTAGGGATGAGCAAATTCCCTTGGATGCCGTCATCATTGACATTTATTGGTTTGGAAAAGACATTCAAGGTCATATGGGAAATCTGGAATTTTTAAAAGATTCGTTCCCAAATCCAACACAGATGATTAAGGATTTGAAATCCAAAAACGTCAATACCGTTTTGGTCACAGAACCTTTTATTCTGACCACTTCCAAGCGTTGGCAAGAAGCCGTTGATAAGGATGTTCTGGCAAAAGATTCTGTCGGAAATCCATATAAATTCGATTTCTATTTTGGGAATACGGGTTTGATTGATATTTACAATCCGAAAGGGAAAGTGTGGTTTTGGAATATTTACAAAGGCTTGGCCGATATGGGCGTTACTGGAATTTGGGGCGATTTGGGCGAACCTGAAGTGCATCCATCAAAATTAATTCATGCCACGGGAACCGCTGATGAGGTTCACAATATTTACGGACACGATTGGGCAAGGCTCATTTATGAAGGATATAAAACAGATTTTCCAAGCCAACGCCCCTTTATTTTGATGCGCGCAGGTTCGTCGGGTTCACAACGATTTGGAATGATACCTTGGTCTGGCGATGTCAATCGAACTTGGGGCGGCTTGCAAAGTCAGCCTGAAATAGCCCTTCAAATGGGTATGCAAGGTTTGGCATATATGCATTCTGATTTGGGAGGTTTTGCAGGGGACAATTTGGATGATGAATTATACACACGTTGGTTACAGTACGGCGTTTTTCAACCTATTTACAGGCCTCACGCTCAAGAAGCGGTGCCTGCGGAACCGATTTTCAGAGAACCGAAAACAAAAGCTTTGGCAAAGAAATCCATCGAATTGCGATATAAATTATTGCCTTACAATTATACCTTGGCATTTCAAAATCACCAAAAAGGAACACCGTTGATGCGACCTTTGTTTTTTGAAGACGGCACTCAAAGTTTACAAACCGATGCTTCGGAATATTTCTGGGGAGATGCTTTTTTAATTGCACCAATTATGAAATCTGGCATTACTGAAAAAGAAGTCTATTTCCCTAAAAATCATGTTTGGTTTGATTTTTATACCGATGAAAAATTTGAAGGCGGAATCAAAAAAACCATCAAAACACACGAAGATTATATTCCAACCTATGTAAAAGCGGGCGCCTTTATTCCGATGGTAAAACCAATGCAAAGCACCAAAGATTATAAAGGGGAAGTTTTGGAATTGCATTATTATTTTGACAATTCGATTGCAGAAAGCAAAGGCCAATTATACAACGATGACGGCTTAACACCAAACGATTTTGAAACCGGTTCGTATGAAGTGTTGCATTTTGAAAGTGAACTTGAAAAATCTGAATTGGAATTGGAATTTGAGGCAGAAATAGGAAAAAATTATAAGTCATCAACCAAAACCGTTGAGGTCATTGTCCATAACATTTCAAGTCAACCAAAAAGCATCAAAATTGATGGTAAAAAAATCAATGGTACTTGGAATTCCAACACAAAACAGCTTTCCATTCCCTTAAATTGGAACACAAAAAATAGCACTGAAATAACGATAAAATTATAAATTGAAACGATAGAAAATAACATGTAAATAACAAATTAATGAAAAAACTCATCCTTATAGCATTGATGTCATCTTCACTGATGGCTTGCAAAGACGATAAAAAGCAAATGGCACAAGAGAACACACCTCACGAAAAAGTGATAGACTCCATTCCAACCATAACAAAGGATATCATTGATACCGCAGTGATTTATGAAGCAAACATTCGCCAATATTCAAAATCGGGTCATTTTGATGAATTCACTAAAGACATTCCGCAATTGAAACAATTGGGCATAAAAATCATTTGGTTGATGCCTGTGTTTCCAATTAGTGAAACCAAACGTAAAGCTACGGGTGGAGCAGATAGCAAATTTGCAACTGATTTTCCTGAAGCTGAACAGGCTAAATATTTGGGAAGCTATTATGCTGTGACCGATTATACCAAAATCAATCCTGAATTTGGCACCATTGATGATTTCAGGGAATTGGTAAGAACTGCACACGATAATGGGATGTTCGTCATCTTGGATTGGGTACCAAACCATACAGGATGGGACCATGTCTGGATAAAGGAACATCCAGAATATTATACCAAAGATCAGAAAGGACAAATTACCCATCCAGCAGGAACCGACTGGACCGACGTTGCCGATTTGAATTATGACAACAAAGAGATGCGCAAAGAAATGATTGAAGATATGCAATATTGGTTGAAAGAAGAAGGTGTTGATGGTTTCCGTTGTGATGTGGCAGGTTCGGTGCCAACCGATTTTTGGCAAGATGCAATTGGCCAATTGCGCAGCACAAAAGATATCTTCATGTTGGCTGAAGCTTCTGAACCTGAATTGTTCAAAGAAAATTTATTTGACATGGGATATGCTTGGGACGGCCACAATATGATGAACCATATAGCACAAGGAAAAAATGTGGCAACAGATTTTTACACGTATTTAGATGAAAGAAATGCCAAATACGAAGCCGACGACATTTTGATGAATTTTTTGACCAATCATGATGAAAATTCATGGAATGGCACCATTGGTGAACGTATGGGAGATGCGGCTCCCGCCATGTTGGCGTTGGAATACATGACCACAGGCATGCCGCTTATCTATTCAGGAATGGAGTATGACTTGAACCATCGTCTAAAATTCTTTGAAAAAGATTCCATTCCAAAAACAAAAGCAAACATGTGGCCACTTTTGGAAAAATTAGGGACATTAAAAAATAGCAATGAAGCGTTGAGCGAAAGTAATATTGGTGCTAAGATTAATAGAATTGAAACCGGAAATAAAAATGTGTTGATGTTTTCTCGAGAACATAATGGTAAAAAAATCATATATGTGGCAAACTTGTCCAATAAAGCACAGACGTTCAATGCGAAAGACATCAGCGATTTAACGGATTACATGACTAATGAGATTATTTCGGCAATTGACAATAAGTTAACTCTAAAGACTTGGGAATATCATGTGTTCATAAATTAAGAGCCATGAAAAAGTTAATCCTATATTCCCTCGCAATGAGTTTATCGGTTTGTTTTGGCCAAGTTGGTATTGGCACCATTACACCTTTAAGTACTCTAGACATTAATGGCAATGTATCTTTTAAGGTTGTGAATCTGGATGGTAGGAATTTTGCAAATAAGACACCCATAAACGACGGTTTCTATCTTAATTTGAGACCTAATAACGGGGCAGCTAATAACGGTAATGATTTTGAATTACCCAATGCAGTTTTGGTGCCTGGAAGAATGTATATTTTAAGAAACGTCAAAAATTGCGATGACGCCTATATTTATAGTTTAGGTCCAAGTCTAATATTTGCGGGAAACAGCCGAACGGCAACTCCACAACCCATTACCATGGGAGCTGATTGTGCCAATACGGGTTCCGCCACTAAAACGTTGATTTTTATTTCCGATGGTGCAAATTGGACTTATGGACAGTTAGGTTTTTAGTGTCATATTGTTAGAATGTTAATTCTTATGTGACTAACACAATTAATCGTAAATTTGTTGGTAGCATAACTTATGGATGACATCAATGCACATATAGAATCCCCTTTACTTATTAAAATAAGTTTTAACAAGCTTTTGCAGCACTATGAAACTTTTTTGAAAAGTGATGATCAATTTTTGGTCTCCAAAGCCAAACATGTTTTAAAAACCCAAGAACCTTTTCCAATACTTCGGGAAGGTTTTAGTGATACATCACTACTTAAGAAATATCAAAAGGAAATTAACATCATTCTGCAAGATTCGTTCAGTGATGTGTTGACTCATAATGAAATTAAAACAGCGTCCATACCTTTTCATGATTTGACATTTAATGCATCGGCCAGGTTCAAATCTATCATTAAATATGCAGGAAAAGATTTCCATTTAAAAATCGCTGAGGCTCCAAACGATGAAATTTATAAGATGGCGTGTAGTGTGATTTTGGCCGTTCACTACGGGTTTAAATTAAATTTCAAAAAGTCATTTTTTTATGAGATACCAGATCAAAATGGTATTCTTAGAACCTATAAAATTCTTTACAATGCTGACTTTGTAGAAATACTTCCCACTGATAAGGCACCAAAAATAACAGAAGAAGATTATAACGAATTATTGGATAATTTTGATGATATTTCGCTATGGAAAGAGAAATTTCCACCACACAGCTATATTTTCAAAGGATTTGTAATCAATAACATGTTTGACGTTACTGACGATACTGCAATTTCGGACATTAAATCCACTTTGTTGGTTTCGGGCAAACGTCAAAACGATAATTTTATAGATGATTTTCAATCCACTTTTGAATCTTTGTTCAACATTAAAGGTATTAAAGTAGGTTTCGTGATTTATAACGAAAGTGAACAGATTTTTGAACGTGTTGCCGGAAAGGGCATTGAAAGTTATCTTTTATACAAAGAAAATTCAGGAGATTGCAAACAGGCCCTATGTGAAAGCTCTTACCATGCCCTCATTAAGGAAAAGTCCTATTTTACAATTTCTGATTTGGATCATCTCTATAAATTGAATCCAAAAGAGTCGTCTTATGGAACGCTTTATAAACAAGGTATTAAAAGTGCCATTTTTGCTCCCATTGCGAGCCAAGGCAAACTACTGGGCATTTTAGAGCTGATTTCGGATAAACCTAAAGAACTCAATAGTGTCAATGCGAATAAGTTGGATGAGGTTATGCCATATATTGTATCGTCCGTTTTGCGTTCGAAAGCCGAAGAAGAAAATCTCATTGAGGCCATCATCCAGCAAGAATGTACCTCTATACATCCAAGTGTCTATTGGAAATTCGAAAGAGCGGCAAAAAAATTTTTAAACGACAAGCGAGAGTCAGGCAGTAATGCTGTGTTTAGCAAAATTAGTTTTGAAAATGTGTATCCTTTGTTTGGTCAAATTGACGTGAAGGGATCTTCCGATGCTCGAAATTTGGCAACCCAAAAAGATTTATCGCTTCAATTGCATCTCATCATAAAAATCATTGACCAAGTCCTAAAAGAAGAAAAACTTCCTATTTATGAACAATTGAAATTTCAATTGCAATCCTATCATGAGGAATTGGAATCCAACTTTAAAGTGGATAGTGAGCATGAAGTAACCAATTTCCTGAAGAATGATGTGGAGCCACTTTTTAGATTTTTATTAAAAAAGGATACAAGTTCAAAAGAAGACATAGAAGGTTATTTTTCAAAAGTGGATCGTCATTTGAATGTCATTTACTATTATCGAAAAAATTACGACGATACCATTGCGCTCATTAACAAGAACATGTCGGCTTTGTTAGATGCTAAACAGGTAGAAGCTCAAAAAATGTATCCACATTATTTTGAACGTTATAAAACGGATGGTGTGGAACACAATATGTACATTGGTGAGTCTATAACCAAACAAGACAGTTTTAATGAGGTATATCTTTACAACTTGAGATTATGGCAACTTCAGGTGATGTGCGAAATGGAAAGCGAGTACTATCAAAACAGGAAGAATTATCCAATCGCATTGGACGTAGTTTCAATGATTTTGGTATTCAACCAACCTTTGTCCATTCATTTTAGGATGGATGAGAAACAATTTGATGTTGATGGCACGTACAACGCACGTTATGAAGTGGTAAAAAAGCGAGTGGATAAAGCCTTCATCAAAGGAACCACCGAACGAGTTACGGCCAAAGGTAAAATCGCGATAGTTTATTCTCAAAAGAGCGATGAAGAAGAATACTTAAAATACATCAAATTTCTACAATCGAAAAAAATTCTAGATCATCAAATTGAATTGGTCGAGCTTGAAGACCTTCAGGGTGTCACAGGATTAAAGGCAATTAGGGTGTCCATCCTGTATCATTCAAAAGATGATGAAACAGCTTTTTATACATATGAAGATTTGATTAATGAACTACAGGATTGACGTGATATTCTGCGACTTTCATATTCAAATCTATTGGTTCCTTTTGAATGACGTCGCTAGTGTCGGGTTGTAATACATCTTCGATATCTGCTCCTGGATTCGTCTTTAATGCCACTGCAAAAGCTATGACCGATATGATGATACCAGCCATAAAAACCGTGTATGTAGCTCTCAGAATACGATATTTTCTGTCCAATACTTTGCCCAGAAAATAGAGATCTTTCGTCATGGAGCTGTACACATAATCTTTATCCTTAAGCAATTCGTCAATTGCCCATTCAAATTCCTTCAGATCCATTTTGTGAAAATTACCAAAAAAAGTAAGGTTTACGTTTTTGTTTGCCACATCCTCTTTAGTAAACTTTCCACTGGTAATATTAGGTCTGGTAGCAATAATGGACATGATCATAGAGACTACACCAACTAAGGTGAATAATGCAGTTGGATAAGTGAGGTATGGATTGGTATCCAATTTGGAAATCAAATTTGCCAAAACCAATGAAATGATGATGGCATTAACGGATAATAGGATATTAGCTTTCGTATCTGCGATATCACTCAACTTCATATGGTTTCTCAAGGCAGTTCTGTAGAAAGATTGAATAGCACGCTCAGGACTTTCATCTTTATATTTGGCTTTAAGTTTTGCTTTTGTCCTCTCTTTTTTTAGCTTGTTTTTCTGTTTTCTTTTGTCCTTAATGAGAGAGGCAAGATTCTCCTCTTTCTGTTTTTGCCAGTTTTTCAGGGCATAATCCGTATAATATTGATGCTTTGTGGATAGCACTTCAATATTTTCATCCAGCCATTCATTTGCGGTAAATGTCTTGACATTTTGTAATTCCAGCTCTTTTCTCAGGAACTCGCTGGCCTCATTAAAATAATCTTTCCCAAAATGGGAAGAGTCTGCATCACGAATGATTTTTCCAAGTTCTGAATGTGGAGAGTCCTTGAATTTGGTATCCATGATGCACAGATTGACAGCATCTATTTTTTCTTGTGGAACATTTTGCTCTTTGAGAAATTTCGTTGCGATTTTCACACTTAACTCCTCATGGTCTTCACGGGCTTCAATGTATCCAGTATCGTGCAATAAAGCTGCCAATTGGACAATTTCCTTTTTTTCGGCATTTATATCGGAATTCTCAAGAATTTCATTTGCACTTTTAAAAACACGTTTAGTATGGGTGTAATTATGGTATATAAAATTATTGGGAAGTTTTTCCTTTAATAAATCAAAAACAAATTTGTCGGTTTTTTCGATGAGGTCAGACATACATGGAAGTTAAAAAAATTGATACAGCAAATTACTAAAAATTTAATTAAGGGGATTACTTCAATCGAAGCCATTTGTAATACAAAAGGTTAAATTTCGACTAAAAAAAATCTAAAATCAATAACTTTAAAAAAAATTGCACGTATGCTTACTTGGAAAAACATCATGGATTTTGCAGTCAATGGCAATCCAAAACCAGATAAAAGAGTAGAAAAATCTGAAGCCGAATGGAAAGAGATGTTGACACCCGAACAATTTCGAATTACCAGAAAAAAAGGAACAGAAGCTCCAGGTACGGGAGCCTTATGTAGTGTTTATGATGCAGGTCAATACAATTGCATCTGTTGTGACACACCATTGTTCGATTCGACCATAAAGTACGATTCCAAATCTGGTTGGCCTGCGTTTACCCAACCCATTAAGGAAAATGCCATCAAATATGATAAAGATACCAGTTTTGGTATGGTTCGAGTTGAGGTCATGTGCAATGTATGCGATTGCCATTTGGGCCACGTATTTCCCGATGGACCACAACCCAGTGGTTTGCGTTATTGTGTGAATTCGGAATCCATTAAACTAGAAAAAGAATAAAATGAACAAACAACATATAGAAATCGCCACCGTTGGTGGTGGCTGTTTTTGGTGCACAGAAGCGGTTTTTCAGGAAATTAAAGGAGTTATTAACGTAGTGTCAGGATATTCTGGAGGAACAGTTCCTGGCACTCCAACCTATAGGGAAGTCTGTTCAGGCCTTACAGGACATGCCGAAGCGGTTCAGGTTTCTTTCGACAGAAATACAATCAGCTATAAAGATATTCTGGAAATCTTTATGACCACTCACGATCCAACAACCTTGAACAAACAGGGTGGCGATGTGGGTACCCAATATCGTTCAGTAATTTTTTATCACGATAAGGATCAAAAGGAAATTGCAGAACAAGTTATTCGTGAATTATCAAAATATTTTGACCATCCTATTGTTACTGAAATACAGCCTTTACAGAAATTCCATCAAGCTGAAGATTACCATCAAAACTATTACAAAAACAATGAAACACAAGGCTATTGCAGTTTTGTAATTACTCCCAAATTATCTAAACTTCGGCGTATGCATGCTGATAAACTAAAAGAGCGATAATATATAGAGTTAAAGATTTTTGTGATTACGGCAATCTTAACTGGCTGTAAGGTTTTATTTAGAAATCACATCTTTTAATTGTAAAGTATTATCAAATGTAAGGTAAGAATACAATACTTATATGGAGAGCAAAAGACTAAACATACAAAATGCCAAAGGATTTCAGTTGCAAGCGCATTTGGAATTTCCGGCAAATCAAAAACCGAAGGAATATGCCATTTTTGCACACTGCTTTACTTGCAATAGTGATTTTCACTCGGTTAAGAATATCAGTCGAGCTCTAACTTCATACGGTTTTGGTGTAGTTCGCTTCGATTTTACGGGTTTGGGAAAAAGTGAAGGAGAGTTTGAAGACAGTTATTTTTCTGCAAATGTTGCTGATTTGTTAGCCGTCTCCGATTTTATGCATGAGCACTACAAAGCACCTACATTACTGGTTGGCCATTCACTTGGTGGAGCAGCAGCTATCGTTGCAGCTTCAAAATTGGATGCTGTAAAAGCTGTTGCTACCATTGCAGCGCCATCCTCAACCGAACATGTCAAAAAGCATTTTTCACATTATGTGCATGAAATTGCCGAAAAGGGAAACATACAAGTGAATATTGGAGGAAAGCCTTTCACGATAAATCAGGAATTTGTGGATGATTTTGACAAGACTGATTTACTTGCAATCACTAAAAAACTTCACAAACCTATTTTGATTATGCATTCACCTTTTGACAAGGTTGTGGGCATTGAGAACGCACATCAATTATACAAAGTGGCACAGCATCCAAAAAGCTTTATAAGTCTAGACAATGCAGATCATCTGCTTTTAAAAAGCAAGGACAGTTGTTATACAGGAACTATGATTGGTGCATGGGCAAATCGATATATTCCGATTGAAGATAATGAAATGTTGGATACCGAAGGAGAGCAATTAGTAGCTCATCTCAATATTGATGAAGATAATTTTACCACTGCCATCCAAACCGCAAAACACAGCTTTATAGCCGATGAGCCGGAAAGTGCTGATGGTAATGATTTTGGTCCTTCGCCCTATGATTTTTTAAGTGCTGGTTTAGCAGCCTGTACGGTCATGACCTTAAAATTATATGCTGATCGCAAACAATGGGATCTCCAAGAAGTGTATACCTACATCACTTATTCAAAAAAACACAGCGACGATTTAATGTTGGACAATGAAAAGCCAACTACATTTGACCATCTTTCAAAAAAATTAAAATTTGTGGGGAATCTGGATGAGAAACAAAAAGAAAAATTAAAGGAAATTGCTTCAAAATGCCCTGTTCATAGAACGCTGCAAAGTGAGATTGTTATTGAAACTGAAATCGTATAAATGAATTTAATAGATAAATATATACATAACCGAAATCGTTTTACTGAGATATGTAAGCCACTAAAAACAGAAGACTTCTCTGTGCAGCCAGCAGAATTTGTTTCGCCAATTAAATGGCATTTGGCCCACACTACATGGTTTTTTGAACAATTTGTTTTGCGTCGGTACAAAAAGGGTTACAAAGTTTTTGATGAAGATTTTGCTTATCTATTCAATAGTTATTATAACAATGCAGGGAAAAGAGTGTTGCGACCCAATCGAGGATTGATGACGCGACCAACTGTCGAAGAGGTCAATGGATACAGGGATTTTGTGGATTCACAAATGTTGGAATTTATGAACGAATGCCCTTCGGATGAAGCCAAAAAAATCATTGAACTTGGTTTACATCATGAACAGCAACACCAAGAATTGTTTTTTTACGATATTAAATACATTTTGGGTAACCAGCCTACTTTTCCAAAATTTGAGAATGATTTAACATTAAAGCCGATTGCAGTAAATTCCAAATCCATCAAAATTGAAGAAGGTCTCTATGATATTGGCCACGAAGGTGAAGGTTTTTGTTTTGATTGCGAATTGGGCAGACACAAAGTTTATTTAAATGCCTTTGAAATTTCCGATCAGCTTGTTACCAATTCTGCCTATATGGAATTCATTGAAGCTGGTGGTTATGAGGATTTCAATCTATGGCATGCCGAAGGTTGGGATTTCATTCGGAACGAGAATATAAAAGCACCAATGTATTGGCACAAAGTGGATGATAACTGGCATCATTACACCTTTGACGGATTAATGAAAGTCACACCCAATCTGCCAGTGCAAAATATTAGTTATTACGAGGCGTCAGCATTTGCCCAATGGAAAGGGATGCGCTTGCCAACAGAGTTTGAATGGGAAGTGGCTTCGAATCAATTCAATTATGGTCAGCTTTGGGAATTTACCAACTCTGCTTTTCTACCTTATCCCAATTACAAAAAAGTGGAAGGTGCTTTGGGCGAGTACAACGGCAAATTTATGGTCAATCAAATGGTTTTGCGTGGTGCATCTATAGCGACACCAAAAGCACATAGCAGACATACGTACAGAAACTTTTTTCATCCACACATGCGCTGGATGTTTTCGGGAATAAGACTTGCAAAATAGGATATGGACAATAATTTCGCAAACGATGTCATCAACGGGTTGACGGCAAAAGAAAAGCATCTTTCTTCAAAATACTTTTATGATGATACTGGGAGTCATATTTTTCAGGAAATCATGAAAATGCCCGAATATTATCTGACTGACTGTGAATATGAAATTCTGTCCCTTCAAGCCAAACAGATTTATGATGCATTGCAATTTTCAGAACCCTTCAACATCATAGAATTGGGTGCTGGAGACGGTTTCAAAACTTTCAAATTGTTGGAATTCTTGCAGCTTAATAAAGTCAATTTCAATTATATGCCCATTGATATTTCACAAGAAGCAATTGATTTGTTGAATGAGCGCTTACAAGAGCGATTGCCGCAACTATCCATCAAGCCACGAGTGGGTGACTATTTTGAAATATTGGGGAATGAAAAGCACAGTAAATTGCCCAGCTTTTTATTGTTCCTCGGCAGTAATATTGGCAATTATGGTAGCCAAGAGGCCAAAAATTTATTGAAACTCTTTCATCAAAGCATGAACCAAGGGGATAAACTTCTGATTGGTTTCGATTTGAAAAAGAACCCTTTGACCATTCGCCAAGCCTACTTTGACCCTCATGGCATTACCAAACGGTTCAACATCAATTTGTTGATACGGATTAATCGCGAATTTGATGCCGATTTCCAGATTGATGATTTTGATTTTTATTGCCAATATGATGCAATTACAGGTGAAGTGAAAAGCTATTTGATCAGTTTAAAAAAGCAAAAGGTACATTTAAAAAAACTCGACAGAATGATAGAGTTTGAACAAAATGAATTAATTTGGACGGAGCTATCAAAAAAGTTTGATGTTGAAGAAATTGAAGAATTGGCTTTCGAGACAGGCTTTTCAATAAATACTCATTTTCTGGATTGCAAGCAATATTTCACGGATAGTCTTTGGGAGAAATAAGGGGGATTCAATACACATTTTATGCAATTGCGTTAAAATATTGCCTTAAAGTTGGATAATTATGCATATTACAAATATCATGATGAAAAAAAGCATACCATTTTCAATAACGATACTCACAATTTTCATACTGCATTCATGTGCTTCCTATAAACCTCAAATCAGAAATGATGAGGATAAAAATAATGTATTCCCTAATAAGGAAGTTGATCGAACCTTTTACCTTATAGGCGATGCAGGCCTATCTCCTGCCAATGGGCTTTCATTATCCCTGAATGCTTTCAAATCCTACATAAAAAATAAAGAGACTAAAAATGACTATGCTCTTTTTTTAGGGGATAATGTATACCCTGAGGGTATGCCGAAGGAAGATGAAAGTTATAGAAGCCAAGCTGAGCATCATATGGATGCTCAATTTGAATCAGTAAAAGGTTTCAAAGGAAAAACCATTTTTATTCCAGGCAATCATGAATGGTATGCTGATGGTGTTGACGGTGTAAAGGAGGAAGAGAAATATGTGGAGGCTGCGCTAGGAAAAGATTCTTTCCTGCCTACAAATGGTTGCCCAATGGAGAGCATAGATGTAAGTGAAACTGTTCAGCTTATCATTATAGATACACAATGGTATCTCGAAAACTGGGACTATCATCCCACTATGAACGACGAATGTGAAATCAAGACAAGGGAGCGAATGCTTCTTGAATTGGAAGGAGAAATAAAAAAAGCTCAGGGTAAAACAGTGGTCATTGCCATGCACCACCCAATGTTTACTAATGGCGTCCATGGAGGTTATTTTGCACTCAATAAACATCTTTATCCTACACAAAAGGACATTCCCATTCCCATCTTGTCTTCATTGGTCACCCAGATACGAACACAAGGAGGTATTTCTATTCAGGATCGATATAACGAACTGTACAATAACCTAATGAAGCGCATAGAAACCCTGGCTACAGAAAGTGGTAACATTACGTTTGTTTCTGGTCATGAACATACCTTACAGTACATCGAGACAGAACATATCAAACAAATTGTCAGTGGAGCGGGTTCTAAAGAATCTTATGTGGCATTGAGTGACAATGGCCTTTTTACCTATGGGAAACAAGGTTTTGCAGTATATACAGTATTTAAGGATGGAAGCTCATGGGTTCAATATTTTTCAGCCGAAGGTGGTGAACCAAGCCTTCTGTTTCAAAAAGAAGTTTACCCACCCACAGCACATTTTGACGTGTCCAAACTTCCCGATACGTTTCCACGTGAAGTAGAGGTTTCAGTCTATGCAGATGAAGAAACAGACAAAAAAGGATTTTATGAAACCATTTGGGGAGAGCGCTATCGCAATATATATAGCAAAAAAGTGAGGGTCCCAGTCGCAACTTTGGATACGTTATATGGTGGTCTGGAAATAGTTAGAAAAGGTGGAGGTCATCAAACCCGTTCGTTAAGGTTGAAGACGAAGGACGGAAGAGAACTCAATTTAAGGGCATTGCGCAAAAGCGCCACGCAATATCTTCAGGCGGTCGTGTTTAAAGACACCTATGTTCAAGATGATTTTGAGCAAACCGAAGTTGAAAATCTGATTCTCGATTTTTATACTGCTGCCCATCCTTATGCATTTTTGGCTATTCCAGATTTATCCCATGCAGCCAAATTATATCATACCAACCCTAAGTTGTTTTTTATCCCCAAACATAAGTATTTAGGAGATTTTAATACGGAATATGGCGGCGAACTTTATATGATAGAGGAGCGTCCAGAAGATGACTATACTGACGAACGGACTTTTGGATATGCCGATGATATAGAAAGCACACATGACATCATCGAAAAAATCCGAAAGGACGAAAAATATAAAATTGATGAAAATGCCTATGTAAGGGCTCGATTGTTTGACATGCTTGTTGGCGATTGGGATCGGCACCAAGACCAATGGCGATGGGCACAATTTGACCAAGAAAATGGTGACAAAGTTTACAAGCCAATACCAAGAGATCGAGACCAAGTGTTTTCAAATTTTGATGGAGCCTTGCTCGATGTTTTAAAAGTGATTACAGGCGCCACAAAACAATTGCAAGTTTATGATGCAGAGGCCAAGGATATCAAATGGATGAATAGCGCAGGTGTCAAACTGGATAGAGTCCTCATCCAAAAATCTGAGAAGGATGTATGGTTAAAGCAGGCTCAGTTTTTACAGGACAATATTACAGACGAAGTCATAGAAACGGCATTCAGTAAAGTGCCCAAAGAAGTGCAAGACAGCTCGCTGGAGGATATAAAGAATAAGCTTAAAGGAAGACGCTCCAACATCAAGGACATTGCAGAACGTTATTATGATTACTTAAACAGTTTGGTAACCATAACAGGAACTGACAAAGACGATTATTTTGAAATCACACGTATTGGCGATAACGAAACCCATGTAAAGGTATCAAGAATAAAGGATGGAAAAAAAGCCGATGTGTTGCTCGACCGAACTTTTAACAAAAATATAACCAAGGAAATCTGGATCTATGGATTGGATGACAAAGATGTTTTTGAAGTGAGCGGAAAGGCCCATAACATGATTTACACACGAATCATCGGAGGCCAAAACAACGATACCTACATTATAAAAAATGGAAGGCGCATCAAAATTTATGACCATAAAACAAAGAAAAATACCATTGAAGAGAACAAAGGGGCTCAAATCAAATTGACAGATATTTATAATCTTAACCTATTCGATTTTCAAAAGACCATCGTAAGAACCAATCTCATTACTCCAAGTATTGGTTACAATCCAGATGATGGTATTAAAATTGGGATTGCCGATACTTATACCGTTAAGGGATTTCAGCGTAATCCATTTTCGCAGCAGCATACTTTTAATGGAGGCTATTTCTTCGCCACCAATGGGTTTGACTTAAAATACAATGGAGAATTCGCTAACATTTTTGCAGATTATAATTTGCTTGTAGGTGGACGTTTCACTTCAGAAAACTTTACCCGTAATTTCTTTGGATATGGAAATGAAACCCTAAACAATGATGATGAACTGGATTTAGATTACAACCGAGTCAAAACAAGTATCTATGAAGCCGAAGTGGGTGTCATTAAGCGTTCTGCTTTTGGTAGTGACTATGAGTTTAAGGCCATTGTGGAAGGAATTGAATTGCAAAACACATCGGACAGGTTCATAACTGATTTGGTTCCTTCGACTGATGAAGAATTTTACAGCAGAAAAGTGTTTGCTGCTCTCGAAGGCGAATATAACTACAACAGTTTTGACAATAAATTGAACCCATCAAAAGGCATGACGTTTTTGCTTAATCTTGGAGGCAAAACCAACGTGGATGACATTGATGATGTGTATGGATACATCAATTCTAACCTTGGATTTTACAATTCACTTTCAAAAAATAAAAAATTGGTGCTGAAAACGGATTTAAGAACACAATTCCGTTTTGGTAGTGATTTTGAATTTTACCAAGCTTCAAACATTGGAGGCAATAATGGTTTGCGTGGTTATCGTACTGAACGTTTTACTGGACGGAACTCTTTGGTTGGCAGCGCAGACATTCGCTATTCACTTCCGTCCTTTAAGACCAAGTTATTGCCTTTGCAATTTGGCTTGTTTGCAGGAGCAGATGTTGGACGTGTCTGGCTCAGAGGAGATTTTTCTGATAAATGGCACAATGATTATGGTGGTGGATTCTGGATCACAGCAGCTGAAACAGTTGAGGGAACATTCAACTTGTTTAGTGGTGAGGATGGTTTGCGGTTTTCCTTTGGTTTTGGAGTGAATTTTTAATTCATTACAAATTTATAAAGATTACTGCCTTCAGCGCCATTACTTTCATCCGTAAGGTATAAAGTTGAAGAGTCTTTAAAACAAACCCCTTCCATTTGTGATGTAAAATCAAAAGGCAAAGCCTCTATCTTACCTCCAAAAAAATCATCTGATTCGAAATTGGTCAATTTCCAAACCTTATCATGGTTAAGAAGCACGACGGTTTTTCCATTATCACTAATATCCGCCGAGGTGATAAGATTCTTTTTGCCATCCAAATTGAATTCTTTTGCCAATTCAGCGGTGTGATCTCCAAGAGTATTCGGGATTTTCAGCATCACACAGTTTTTGGATTCTTTACTGAAAATGTAAAATGAATCTTTATACATAAAGAATGCCTCAAAATCTTCTGATTTTTTGCCCTTTGGCAATTTAAAATTGATGGCTTCCGCCGATACCTTATCCTTGGCATTTTCCGGATTTGCAATTTTATAAATTGTAAAATTCTCACGTTTCTTCGAATTATTGCCAAAATCGCCAATATAGATGTTGCCTTCATCATCCGAGGTCAAATCTTCCCAATCCTTGTTTTCAGAATTCAAAACAATCAAGTCTTTTTTAATGTTTCCCTTATTGTCCAAACCATACAAATGATTATCATTTCCCGCATCTTCAATCACCCAAATCAAATCTGATGTTGAGGTAATTTCGGCTGCTGAAACTTCTTTGAGATGGTTGGGAATATCTGCAACCACTTTTAACTTTCCTGTATCGCATGACCACAATAGCAGAGCACTGATGATTAATTGTTGAAATATCATATAATTTATTTTACAACAATATAAAACGATTGAAAATCAATCAAAAATTTTAAATCTTAAACTATTTATAAAATATGGAGATTGGCAGGAATGATTTTAATAGTTTTGATATTCAAAGCATAATTCATGAAAACAGTTGGTGACTTATTGGAACTTTTAACATTAAAGAAACTAAACGACACTGAATTTAAAGGCGAAAGTAAAACAGTAGGTAGTCCTAATGTTTTTGGTGGCCAAGTTTTGGCACAGGCTATTAACGCAGCATGTAGGACTGTAACAAATGGCAGGGTTTTGCATTCCATGCACTCCTATTTTCTAGAAGCGGGAAATTTAGACTTGCCAATCGTATATAATGTGAGCATCGTTCGTGATGGTGGAAGCTTTTCGGTACGTAGGGTTACTGCACATCAAAACGAAACAACCATATTCATCCTCTCTGCGTCCTTTCACAAAAAAGAAAATGGTTATAACCATCAAATAGGCATGCCACAGAACATCAAACAACCAGAAGAGTTATTGAGTTGGACAGATATGTTGCATCAATTTGGAGAAGCTATACCAACACGCACAAAGGTCTATATGGAAATAGAACGACCTATTGAGTTTAAACCTGTTGAGGTGGTCAATCCATTCAATAAAGAAGATTTGCCACCATCAACCAATGTTTGGTTCAAGTTAAAAGGTGATACATCACAACTGGATTTAGCTACGAAACAGCAAATCATCACTTATATTTCTGATTATAACATTCTCGCGGCAGCTATGAACCGTCACGCCAGCAAAGCACATTGGGGCAACACCCAAACAGCCAGTTTAGACCATTCCATGTGGTATTTTAGGGATTTTGATTTTGATGATTGGTTATTGTATTCAATTGAGTCGCCAAATACCTCCAATGCAAGAGGCTTTGCAAAGGGAAACATCTTTTCTCGTGATGGAACACTCATCGCATCCGTCGCACAAGAAGGTTTAATGCGACCTAAATCATAATCAATGATTGGAAAGTATCTCAGGATTGGACATCGAGGGGCCAAAGGTTATGTGGCTGAAAATACACTGGAATCTATCCAAAAAGCAATGGATTTTGGTGTGGATGGCATCGAAATAGATGTGCATTTATGTCATTCTGGTGGGTTGGTCGTTTTCCATGATTTTACCTTGGATAGAATGACCAATGGTACAGGAGAAGTTAAAAAAGCTTCACTTTCTGAATTAAAGCAATTAAAAGTCAATGGTCACTATTCAATTCCAACATTGGAAGAGGTTTTAAATTCTATTGACAAAAAATGTTTTTTGAACATCGAATTGAAAGGAAAAAACACCGCTTCAAAAACATGTGAGGTCATTCAACACTACATTCAAAATAAGAATTGGAACTATAAGGATTTCCTTATTTCAAGTTTTCAACATCATGAGCTCGAAGATGTGTGTAAAATTGACAAAAACATTCCGTTGGGTGTTTTGACCAAAGCAAATGTGGATGAAGCCATTGAATTTGCGCATACCATACACGCTGCGGCAATTCATCCCAATTACGCCTTATTGACTTCTGAGAATGTGAAGCGAGCACAATTCAAAGGATACAAAGTATATACTTGGACAGTCAATGACCATGATACCATTCAACGAATGAAAAATTATGGTGTCGATGGTATTATTTCTGATGTCCCAGACCGATTATGAATAATAAAGATGTTGTTATCGTTGGAGGAGGAGCCGCAGGATTTTTTGCGGCTATCAACATTGCGGAACAAAATCCTCATCTCAGGGTCGCAATCCTCGAGCGAGGGAAGGAAGGGCTTCAAAAAGTAAAAGTGTCAGGTGGTGGGCGTTGCAATGTAACTCATGCCGAATTCATTCCTTCAGAATTAGTATTGAATTACCCAAGAGGAGAAAAAGAATTGTTAGGGCCTTTTCATCAATTCATGACTGGAGATACGATTGAATGGTTTGAAAAGCGAGGAGTGGAATTAAAGATTGAAGAGGATGGTAGAATGTTTCCAATCACAGATTCATCACAAACGATTATTGATTGTTTTTTAAATGAAGCAAAAAAGCATAATGTTGAAGTGTTGTATAATCAAAGTGTAACAAATCTGTCTCCTCGAGCGCAGTCGAGAGGTTTTCAAGTAAATACTAAAACTGATGAACTTGTTTGCGAAAAACTTCTTATTGCCACAGGAAGCAATCCAAAAATCTGGAAACTTCTGGAAGATTTAGGACATACAATTGTACAACCAGTTCCTTCTCTTTTTACCTTCGATATCAACGACGCACGCATCAAAGACATTCCAGGTGTTGTTGCACAAAATGTCGAAGTGAAAGTCTGCGGAACAGATTTAATCAGTGAAGGACCATTGCTCATTACGCATGTTGGAATGAGTGCTCCCGCAATTTTAAAACTCTCTGCTTTTGGTGCGATTGAATTGGCCAAACAGAATTATAAATTCGAGATTGAAATCAATTTCATCAAAAAATCCTTTGAAGATTGTCTTGAAGACTTAAAAAACTTGAAACTTGAATTGGCAAAGAAAACAGTTTTCAAATCTGCACAATTCGATTTGCCAAAACGCCTTTGGCAAAAGTTGGTTCTGGCTTCTGAAATGATCCAAGACACAAGATGGGCAGATATCAACAAGCAGCAATTGGAAAATTTGGCATCACAATTATCACACGCCAATTTTAAAGTTGAAGGTAAAAGCACGTTCAAGGAAGAATTTGTCACCGCTGGAGGAATCGATTTAAAGGAAATCAATTTCAAGACGTTTGAGAGCAAAATTCACAAAAATTTATATTTTGCAGGAGAAGTCATCAATGTAGATGCTGTGACGGGAGGTTTCAATTTCCAAAATGCTTGGACAGGAGCTTATATTGTATCAAAATCTATTTAAAATGAAAACATACATCATACTTTTAAAGGGCATTAACGTAGGTGGACACAAAAAGGTTCCGATGGCAGAACTTCGAGAACTATTGACCAAAGAAGGATTTCAAAACCTTAAGACGTACATTCAAAGTGGGAATGTTGTTCTGCAATCTTCCGAAACAGCTTCGAAAGTGGAAGCTAAAATGCAAAAGGCCATAAAATCCCATTTCGGATTTGAAGTTTCAGTCATTGTAAAAACAAATAAAGAATTACAGGCCATTTTTGATGCGTCTCCTTTTTCTAAAAACACAAAAGAAAAGAGTTATTTCATTATGTTCAACAAAACTCCTGATAAGGAATTGCTAAAAGAGGTGGAGTCAATCTCTTTTGAAAATGAAGAGGTCATCCTTAAAAAAGATGCATTATATTTTTACAGTTCTGTAGGTTATGGTAATGCAAAATTCAATATGAACACATATGAAAAAAAATTGAAAGTCACTGGAACCGCCAGAAACTTCAACACAATGGTAAAACTGTTATCTTTGTCGGAAGAAGCATAGCAAATGACCGAACAAGATTTTATCCCAAAAGAATATTCACAGAGTGTTCAAAGTGGAAAAGTGACTTGGGAATCGCCAAGCAACATTGCGCTCATCAAATATTGGGGGAAAAAGAAAGACCAAATCCCTGAGAATCCATCGATAAGTTTTACACTCAATAACTGTAAAACCATCACGTCCGTATCGTTTTCCAAAAAAAAGGATAGCTCGGGTTTTTCTTTCGAAGTTTTTTTGCATGGAGAAAAGAAGGACGATTTCAAGCCAAAAATCCAAACGTTTTTTGAACGTATTGAAAAATTTCTATCATTTCTAAAGGACTATCATTTTGTAATTGAAACCGAAAATACATTTCCACATAGTTCAGGAATTGCATCCTCTGCATCTGGCATGAGTACTTTAGCGTTATGCTTAATGAGTATTGAGGAAGATTTGGGTTTAGATTATTTTGATAATTATTTTTATAAAAAGGCATCATTTTTAGCGCGTTTAGGTTCCGGAAGTGCCTGTAGAAGTATTGAAGGCGATTTGGTGGTTTGGGGACAAACGGATTCAATCGATGGTAGCACGGATTTATTCGGCATAAAATATCCTTATAAAGTTCATGAGAATTTTAAGGGGTATCAAGACACGATTCTATTAGTTGATAAGGGCGAAAAACAAGTGAGCAGTACGGTTGGTCATAATTTGATGCACAACCATCCCTATGCAAAAAACAGATTTCAACAAGCACATGATAATCTCGAAAAACTCAAACCAATTCTTGAGTCAGGTGATTTGGATGGGTTTATTTCCCTCGTAGAGAGCGAGGCTTTGACACTACATGCCATGATGATGACAAGTAAACCATATTTCATTTTGATGAAACCGAATACTTTGGAAATCATCAATAAAATCTGGAAATTTAGACAAGAAACAAAATCACATATTAGTTTCACATTGGATGCTGGAGCCAATGTGCATGTACTTTATCCAAAAAATGAAACTGCTCAAATCTTGGAATTTATTAAAAGTGAGTTAGTTGCATATTGCCAAAATGGACATTATATTTGCGACCAAATAGGTTTCGGAGCCAAGCAATTAACAATGTAAAATTGATAATTGACAATGAAGAGCGATAATGTTGTAAAAATTAAAAGTTATCAATTTGCGATTAGAATCGTTCATTTGTATAAGCTGTTAGTAGAAGAAAACAAAGAATATACACTTTCAAAGCAGTTGTTGCGTTCTGGTACATCTATTGGAGCTAATGTAAGAGAAGCTGAACATGCTGAAAGTAAAGCGGATTTTATCCATAAGCTTTCCATGGCTTTAAAAGAGGCCAATGAAACAGAATATTGGTTAGATTTGCTTAAAGAAACAGGTTATTTAAATAATTCTGAATATATTAGCATACAATTTGATATAAAAGAAATTTTAAAACTTCTAACAAGTATCATAAAAACGGCAAAACAAAAATAATTATCAATTATCCATTGTTAATTATCAATTGAACATCATGAAAGGACCGCTATTTTACTCAAAAATCTTACTCTTTGGAGAATATGGGATTATTAAAGATTCCAAAGGCTTATCAATTCCTTATAATTTTTATAATGGTGCGTTGAAAACAGACGGACTTCAGTCTGAAAACGCTTTAAAATCCAATACGAATCTCAAAAGATTTGTGGCATATCTGAAAAACATCCATCCAGAATTGGTGACTTTTGATATGGATGCTTTGGAGAACGATGTAAATGCAGGAATGTATTTTGATTCTTCGATTCCGCAAGGCTACGGTGTTGGAAGTAGTGGCGCATTGGTTGCAGCGATTTACGATAAATATGCTCAAAACAAAATCACTGTATTGGAAAATTTAACTCGAGAAAAACTCTTGACCTTAAAATCGATTTTTGCTGAAATGGAATCGTTTTTCCATGGTAAATCTTCAGGTTTAGACCCTTTGAACAGTTACTTGAGCATTCCCATCCTTATCAATTCTAAAGACAATATAGAAGCTACAGGCATTCCTTCCCAAAAAACAGATGGTAAAGGCGCAGTCTTTTTATTGGATAGTGGAATTATTGGAGAAACCGCTCCAATGGTCAGTATTTTTATGGAAAACATGAAACAGGAAGGTTTCCGTAGAATGTTGAAAAACCAATTCATCAAGCATACAGATGCCTGCGTAGAAGATTTTCTAAAAGGCGATGTAAAATCGTTATTCAGTAACACGAAAAAATTATCAAAAGTGGTCTTGAACCATTTCAAACCAATGATTCCCCAAGAGTTCCATGATTTATGGAAAAAAGGAATTGACACCAATGATTATTATTTGAAACTCTGTGGTTCTGGTGGTGGTGGCTATATTTTGGGCTTTACCGAGGATATAGAAAAAGCAAAAGCCTCACTGGCAAATTATAAATTAGAAGTGGTTTACAACTTCTAAATTCCAAAACATGCTGTCCAGAAAACAAAAACACCTCTTGCTGAAGTTTTTTAGCATGTTTTCTGTCGTTCGTGGGTATAACATTCTCATCGTTGTCATTGCGCAATATTTGACCTCTGTTTATATTTTGGCGCACGATAAGCCTTTGCGGCAAGTCATTCTCGATTTAAATTTGTTCATGTTGGTATTGGCTTCGTCATCTACGATTGCAGCAGGTTACATCATCAACAATTTTTACGATTCCGAGAAAGATTTAATCAATCGTCCCAATAAATCCATGTTAGATAGATTGGTGAGCCAGAACACAAAATTGTCATTCTATTTTGTGTTGAATTTTCTTGCTGTGGTCATGGCCAGTTATGTATCTTTTAATGCCGTAATTTTTTTTTCGGCATATATTTTTGCCATTTGGTTTTATTCTCACAAGCTAAAAAAATTGCCTTTCATTGGAAATCTGACTTCGGCAATACTGACCATAACGCCATTCTTCGCTATTTTTATCTATTACAAAAATTTTGAACATGTCATTTTTGTGCATGCCATGTATTTGTTTTTGATTATTTCCATGCGGGAATTGACCAAGGATTTAGAAAACATTAAAGGTGATTTGGCCCAAAATTACCAAACCATTCCCATCGTATATGGTGAAAAGGTTTCAAAAATTATGTTGACGGTATTGACCTTTTTGACCTTAATTCCGACAATTCTATTGGTTGATTATTTCAAAGTAGGGCATATGAATTATTTCTTTTATTTGAGTGCTTTGTTACTGTTGATTTTTATCATTTTTCTCTGGAAATCAAAAACTAAAATACATTACCTTATTTTGCATAACATTCTAAAATTTATCATTGTTGCGGGCGTATTCTGCATTGTTTTGATTGATGTTAATGTGGTTTTGAGACATATTTGAAAATCCACAAACCAAAAAATGCAATTCATAATATATACAGTATCTTTGTTACTCAAAGTTTAAATCATGAGCAGACATCAAGGCAGTAGCGGAAAAGGAAAATCTTCAGGAAGAGGACAGTTGGCAAAAGGCAATAAATCGTATGGTCGAAGTGGCGATGGCTCAAAAGGAAGTTACTCACGAGGAAACGCACCAATGAGAAAACGTCAATCTTCTGAAAATAAACCACAAACAGAAAATAAAACTCTAGCCAAAAAATCAAACCCGGATGAGATTCGTTTAAATAAGTATATCGCCAACTCTGGGATGTGCTCTCGTCGCGACGCCGATATGCATATTGCAACAGGAAGTGTTACCGTTAACGGGAAGATAATTACTGAAATGGGCTATAAAGTGAAATTGGATGATGAGGTAAAATTTGATGGTGCACGTATTTCTCCTGAAAAAAAAGCCTATGTTTTGCTAAATAAACCAAAGGGTTTTGCAACTACCACAAGTGAGGGCAAAGGAAGAACTGTTATGGATTTAGTTGAAAATGCCACAACGGCTCGCATCAAACCCATTGGCCGTTTGGGAAGAAATTCTTTGGGATTGATCCTTTTTACCAATGATGATGATTTAGTGAAAAAATTCACAAACTCAAAAAACGGTGTGCCCCGTTTGTTTCAAATCGAATTGGACAAAAACCTGAAATTGGAGGATTTAAAACAAATTCAGGCAGGACTACAAATAGAAGGAAAATCTATCAAGGTTGAGGAAATCAGTTATGTGGATGGTGAACCAAAAAACCAGATTGGCCTTAAAATCAAGAATACTGGTAATACCATAATCCGCACCATCTTTGAACATTTTAAGTATGAAATCGTAAAATTGGATTGTGTGGCCATCGCTGGATTGACCAAAAAGGACATCCCTAGGGGACATTGGAAACACTTATCGGAGCAAGAGGTAAGTACATTAAAAATGCTACCATAATTTTCCTTAAAAAAATTGAAAAATAGCATCAATTTTAATTTTTTTATAGTTCTTTTGTAATTCATTAGCTGAACAATTGAAATATGTTTTTACATTTGGGCTTTGGAATTTTAAGGAGTCATTTTCCAAAGCAACTTATAAGATAGGTCACCAAATTTTAAAGCTCACTTCTAATTCAAAAATATCTGAAAACAACCACTTTATAATAGTGACTGTTCCTTCTCACCAACAGATTCAAGTATGATTTTTTCGTCATTTATTGTCAATTTATTGCTCCAATTAATTTTTTTTTCAGAATTTTAAACCACAATAACATATAATGAATACAAAATATATTGATCTCATCAATCAAACTTTTTATTTTCCACAGGATGAATTTAAACTGGAAGATAGGCATCTACAATTTCATGACATTGATTTGATGCAACTGGTCGAAGATTATGGGACACCATTAAAATTCACCTATCTGCCACAAATATCCAGCAATATCAATCGCGCTAAAGGATGGTTTACCAAAGCCATCAAAAAGCATAAATACAAAGGCAAATATCATTACTGCTATTGTACAAAAAGTTCACATTTCAAGCACGTATTGAACGAAGCATTAAAAAATGACATCCATATCGAAACCTCTTCAGCTTTTGATATCGATATTGTTGAGAAAATGAAAGCTGATGGTAAAATTACGGATAAAACCTATGTGCTGTGCAATGGTTTTAAGCGTGAACAATATATTACAAACATTGCTCGATTGATTAATAATGGCCATAAAAACTGCATTCCGATTATTGATAATTATGAGGAGATAGATTTGCTGTCACAAGAAATCAAAGGAAAAATAAATATTGGAGTTCGCATTGCTTCTGAAGAAGAGCCAAAATTTGAGTTCTACACATCCAGATTGGGCATAGGATATAAAAACATACTGCCATTTTACAGAAACCAAATCAAGGAAAACAAAAAAGTAAAGCTAAAAATGCTCCACTTTTTTATAAATACTGGCATTCGCGACAATGCATATTATTGGAATGAATTGTCAAAATGTTTGAAAGTTTATACGAGTTTGAAACACATTTGTCCCACCTTGGATAGTTTGAATATTGGCGGAGGCTTTCCCATAAAAAATTCTTTGGCATTTGATTATGACTACGAATATATGGTCGATGAAATCATCAATCAGGTTAAATTGTTCTGTGACCAAGAAGAAGTGCCAGTTCCAAATATTTTTACAGAGTTTGGGAGCTTTACGGTTGGCGAAAGTGGAGGAGCCATATATGAAGTATTGTATCAAAAGCAACAAAATGATAGGGAAAAGTGGAACATGATCAATTCGTCATTCATCACGACACTTCCAGATACTTGGGCTATCAACAAACGTTTTATCATGTTGCCTATCAATCGTTGGTACGATAGTTATGAGAGGGTTCTGCTTGGAGGATTGACTTGTGATAGTGATGATTACTATAACAGTGAACAGCATATGAATGCTATATATCTTCCAAAATACAATAAAGAAAAACCTTTGTATCTTGGCTTTTTTAATACAGGAGCGTATCAGGAAACCATTGGTGGATTTGGTGGATTGCAACATTGTTTGATACCTTCGCCGAAACATATTCTTATAGACAAAGACGAAAATGGTCAGATAACGACCGAGTTATTTAGTGAACAACAAAAAAGTGAAGACTTACTTAAAATTTTAGGTTACAATGAGTAATATAACGTATGCAGGAATAAACGAAGAATATTCCAAATTAGAAACAGCAAAAATCGTATTGATTCCTGTGCCATATGATGGGACAAGTACATGGCAAAAAGGAGCGGACAAAGGTCCCAAAGCTTTTTTGGATGCCTCTGAAAACATGGAATTGTACGATATCGAAACAGGAACAGAAGTTTATAAACAGGGTGTCTATCTTGCAGAAGCTGTCACAGAAAATTCATCTCCCGAAAAAATGGTAGATGAAGTGCATCAAACCGTAAAAAAATATATCAAACGTAATAAGTTTGTAACGGCTTTTGGTGGCGAACATTCAATATCCATTGGAACTATCAGAGCGTTTAATGAGTGCTTTGATAATTTGACAGTCCTTCAAATTGATGCACATGCCGATTTACGAAAAGAATACCAAGGCAGCAAATGCAACCATGCCTGTGCAGTCTATGAAGCAAGCCAAACGACCAATTTAATTCAGGTTGGTATTAGAAGTATGGATATCATTGAAACGACGGTTATGGATGAAGACAAAACGTACTTTGCCCACGATATGGTCAATGACGAATTTTGGATGGACAGAGCCATCGATCAGATGACAGAAAATGTTTTTATAACAATTGATTTGGATGCGTTTGACCCGTCCATTATGCCATCAACAGGAACTCCAGAGCCAGGTGGATTGTTTTGGTACGAAACATTGGATTTTTTAAGAAAAGTATTTGAAGAAAAAAATGTAGTAGGTTTTGACATAGTGGAGCTATGCCCAGACCCATCGGAAAAATCTTCTGACTTCTTAGCCGCCAAATTGTATTATAAAATGTTAAGTTATAAATTCTTGGATGACAATGTGGAAGATGGTTACGAAAGTAATTTTAAAGAATCGGGTACATCAGTAAATAAATTTTCAAAATTCGACGATGATGACGACAACTAAGGGACCGATTACGAATTTTATTGAAAAATACTATCTGCATTTCAACGCGGCCGCATTGGTAGATGCTGCAAAAGGTTATGAAGCGCAATTGGCAAGAGGCTCAAAAATGTTGGTGTCTTTGGCTGGAGCTATGAGTACGGCAGAATTAGGAAAGATTTTTGCCGAAATCATCCGAAAAGATAAAGTACAGATTATCTCCTGCACTGGTGCCAATCTTGAAGAGGATATTATGAACTTGGTGGCACATTCACATTACAAACGGGTTCCAAATTATCGAGACCTCACTCCTCAAGAAGAGTGGGATTTGTTGGAAAAAGGTTTAAATCGTGTTACAGATACCTGTATCCCGGAAGAAGAAGCATTTAGACGACTTCAAAAGCACATCTACAAAATTTGGAAAGATGCCGAAGTCAAAGGCGAACGCTATTTCCCACATGAATTTATGTACAAGATGCTGTTGAGCGGTGTACTTGAAGAATACTATGAGATAGATATAAAAAATTCATGGATGTATGCAGCAGCAGAGAAAAATTTGCCTATAATTGTACCGGGATGGGAAGATAGCACCATGGGTAACATCTTCGCCAGCTACGTTCTTAAAGGGGAATTGAAGGCAAGTACGATGAAATCAGGAATTGAATACATGACATTTCTTGCCGACTGGTACACCGAGAATTCTGAAAACGGAATTGGATTTTTCCAAATCGGTGGTGGTATTGCAGGTGATTTTCCAATCTGTGTTGTGCCAATGCTGTATCAAGATATGGAACGGACTGACACACCATTCTGGAGTTATTTTTGCCAAATCAGTGACTCCACAACAAGTTATGGATCATATTCTGGAGCAGTTCCAAATGAAAAAATTACTTGGGGGAAATTGGATATTGACACACCGAAATTTATAATAGAAAGTGATGCCACCATTGTTGCACCACTTATTTTTGCCTACCTATTAGATATGTAATTTATGAGTAACAAAAGAGACAATCTTAAGCGTGTTATTGTTGATTTCAAGAAATTGACACCGGAAATATTGGCTTTATTGGTTGAAAAATACCCTGATGGGTATGATGATGAAAACATCATCACATTTAAAAATGCCAATAATGAAATTGTGGAAGCCGTTGAGGTAACAACCAAAGACACTAAATATTTGGTCAAAGTCAGCACCAAACTTCAGGTCACCATGGAAAATTATGATGAGGACGATTATGAAGATTATGATGCTGATGATCCGGATGCAGTGCAGGATCCAGAAATTGGTGAAGACGATCCAGAAATGGGTGAGGAAGACATGGATACTGATGACGATTAACTATTAATACGAAACTTTGCTACTTAATTAAACCCAAAAGCAATTTAATATATGAAGTCGCACTTGTGTGCGACTTTTTTGTTATAGGATTTTGTGGACTTTAGTAAAGATTTTTTTTAAAAGTTTATAATGAGAAAAAAAAATTAGTAACTTTAAATAAACTAACTTGTCATGGCAACTAATTTCCATCTCGCTTTACCTTGCGTCAATGTCAACAAAACTAGAAATTTTTATGTTGATGTTTTGGGAGCAACGATTGGCCGATCGGCAGTTAAATGGATAGATGTTAACCTCTATAACAACCAAATCACATTTACTGAATGCGGACCTTTCAAATTTGAATGTAAAAGTTATAATTTCAATGGCGATATACTGCCTTCTTTCCATTTTGGGATTATTCTGGACAAAAATGAATGGAATGATGTTTTGGCAAGACTAAAATCCAAAAAGCAGAACATCGTATCAGAAGTCAAATTTCTTGAAAACAAAACAGGTGAACATCAATCATTTTTTGTGAAAGACCCAAATGATTATACCGTAGAGTTTAAATGCTTTGCGAATGCAAAAGAGGTTTTTGAGAGTTAGGTTTCTTAAAAAAAGCCTCCCATACAAATACACCATATACAACCAAATATTCCAACCCAACAATCCATAAGTTCTCTGAATAATCTTTTTGTGAATATGCGTAATAGCTCAATACAATCATAAATGACCAAACCAATGGAAACTTATAATGGGTAAAAACACTCAAGGCAACCAAAGTTGCCAAATACCAGGGATGAACGGTTGTTGAAGTAAAATAATAAATTGTTGCTATCAAAAGCATTGCTGAAATCAGTTGTGTGAATGTTTTGTTTTCTCTGAAAAAAGTAAAACCAATCAAAACTAAAGTAACGATAATAGGGATAAATTTTCCAATGATTGCAATCTCATTATAGCCTGTGATGCCATAACCAATTGCACGTGCAAAGTAGTAAAGACTTGCATTAAATTCAAACTGGCCAAACCAAAGTGCCACTGTTTCAGAATAATTATCAATGAATTGAGTGGAATAAAATGGTCCGAATAAAGCAATTGTAGTTATACCGACTATTAGATAGAATTGAATGAGTTTTAATATTCCAGATTTTTGAGTTTTAAACCATTGATAAAACAAAGGCAGAAACATAAAAGGAATCAATTTAACCGAAATTGATATAGCAAAAATAACACCTCCGAGTTTCCAATGTCCTTTTTGAAGCAGATAAAAACTCCAGACCAAGAAGAAAATCATGATGCCCTCAAAATGCAAACTTCCTGTCAATTCAATAATGATGAACGGATTGAGCAGATACCAAAATATCTTGTTCACTGGCATTTCAAACTTTTCTAGGAGCTTTTTCCCGAAGTGGAGAGTGCCAAAATCTGCTGCGATGATGAACATTCGGAAAACAATGGCGGAACCCAAAATACTTTTTCCGCTAAATATTGCAGCAATGGCAAAAATAATCTGTTTGATGGGTGGGTAATTGGTAAAATGGCTTCCATTCAAAATGCCCATTCCATTGTATAATTCTTGTGCTTCAGCAAATGGAAAGTTTCCAGCGTTGATGAATGATTCTGGTGTGTATAAATACGGATTCATTCCCGCTAAAATCATGCGCCCATCCCAAATAAAACGATAAAAATCCTGTGAGAGATTTGGAATGGCAAAAAGGAACACCAATCTAAAAAGAAGAGCTAAAACCATTAAAACCTTGAAATTCCATTTTGTGATTTGAACCAATTTATAGAACAAAATGAACAAGGCGGAATAGAGCAACAGTAATTTTGGATAATCTGTTCTCACTAAATCATAAGCGAACGATACATAAAAAGCTACGCTCAACAGCGCAAATAAAATCGGAATTTTATGGAGTTTTAAAGATGTCGAATTAAACATTGAACAAAATAAAAAGTGTGTTTTCAATAAAGAAAACGATACGATTGGTTAGTCTTGCAAGATAAGTCGTTTTTATAGTTAAATATTAACAAGGCACACCTATAATAAAAAAGACCTCACAAGTTCTGAAACTAGTGAGGTCCAACTTATATTCTTATAAATATTTAAGCTTTAGATGTCAACGATTTAAAAAACACGTATCCAAATCCAATACACAACATCAAATGGAATGGAAACAATCCGAAATCACCACCTTGGTCTCCAACGATGAACGCGCTGTACAATCCAAAAGCGAAATACAACATCAATGCACCTTCGATAATCACGTTGAGCGATATATTTTTGGCCAAGTATTTATTGCCTTTCCAGCTGTCTTTTAACGTGCTGATATTGAATTTTGGAGTTCTTACGAATTCACTTCTCTTACCAATGTGTCCTTCCAATACGGCAATGGAATTGTGCAATGAAAAGCCCATCGCAATAGAGAAAAATGTAAAAAAAGTTCTCACATAACTGAAGAAATTCTTGAAACCGCTGCCATAAATACTCTTATACATCATCCAATAGCACACGAAGAATATCATTGTACTCATCACGAAGAAACTCATGAAGTAAAAGTAGTAACGTAAGTGAGCGTATTCATTTTTGATATACAACATTGGAATACTCAAAACCGCCACCAAAAACACGTTTAAGAACATGGTACTGTTCAATAGATGCAAGATGCCATGAAATTTCGTTTTAGGCGAAATGTTCTTTGATTTCAATACACGCCACATCATTTTACGGAAGTTTTCTGCACCACCTTTGTTCCAACGGAATTGTTGGGAACGAGCAGCGCTAATAACCACAGGTAATTCGGCAGGAGTTTCAACATCTTCCAAATATTTGAATTTCCAGTTTTTCAATTGTGCTCTATAGCTCAAATCCAAATCTTCGGTCAAGGTATCACCTTCCCAGTTTCCAGCATCTATGATGCAGGTTTTGCGCCATACACCAGCGGTTCCGTTAAAGTTGATAAAGTGGCCTTTGCTGTTTCTGCCCACTTGTTCCAATGTAAAATGCGCATCCAAGGCAAATGCCTGAATTTTAGTAAGTGTGGAATAGTTGCGGTTGATGTGTCCCCAGCGTGTCTGAACCACACCAATTTGTGAGTCCTTAAAATAAGGAATGGTTTTTTTAAGCCAATTTGGCTCTGGCAAGAAATCCGCGTCAAAAATCGCAACAAATTCTCCTTTGGCAATTTTTAAACCTTCTTTTAAGGCTCCAGCTTTAAATCCACTGCGGTCTGTACGACAGATGTGAGTAATGTCCAAGCCTGTTTGTTTCAATTTTTCGACATGCTCAAAAGTGGTTTTGACGGTCTCATCGGTAGAATCGTCCAACACTTGGATTTCAAGCTTGTCTTTTGGGTAATCAATCAAGGCAATGTTGTCCAAAAGCCTATCCATAACATACATTTCGTTAAAGACTGGCAACTGAATCGTCACAAAAGGTACTTCATCAGGGTTTGAGAAGTCAAAAATTTCTGAATCGTCATCAGAATTTTTAGAGGTCAGATAATTGAACAATAAGTTCAATTGAGCTAGTGCATACATGAAAATCAGTACAATAGCCACAGTGTAAATTACAATAATAAGCGATTCTATAATCATTTTTTAATGCTATATTTAAAAATCCAACCGAGGATTTTTGCGCCTGCAAATATAGTACCTTTTACGGTTCCTGATACTTTTGATACACCAATTCTTTTTTTATAGTGTACAGGCACTTCTATATACGTTAATTTTCGCCTAATGGACTTCAATTGCATTTCCACCGTCCAGCCATACGTTTCGTCTTCCATCTGTAAACCAATAAGTTTGGAATACTTGATGGCTCGGAAAGGACCAAGGTCGGTAAATTTTGCACTAAATAAAATTCTCATCAAAAAAGTTGCTAACCAATTTCCAAACACTTGTTGCGGTGTCATGGAATGTGGTTCTCTTAATTTTTTGACCCTGGCACCGACGACAAAATCGATATCATTCTCAATAATTGGAGCAATGATTTTTGTCAATTCTTCTGGGTAATCACTATAATCTCCATCCAAAAATACAATAATTTCTGGTTTTATAGTCTGACCTGCAATATATTCCATGCCTTTAAGGCAGGCGTTGCCGTAGCCCATCTTTGGTTGTTTTAAGACCGTAGCCCCAGCTTTTTGGGCAACTTCAAAAGTATTGTCTGTTGAATTGTTGTCAATAACAATGATTTCATTGACAATTTTTGGGATTTCATTGATGACAAGTGCAATAGAGTCTTCCTCGTTAAAAGCTGGAATGATTACTTTGATGTTGGGCATTTTTTGGTTAAAAGTTGGCGTAAAAGTATTTAATTAGAAATGAATTGAAAACGGCGATTGAAACGAAAACTATTTTTGATTCAACAAGGCCATTAAATCCACATCGTTACCGAGTAAGATTTCGTTGGAATTTATTCGTCCTTTCATGGAATCATTTTCCAATTTTAGAACGCCTCTTGGGCAGACCGCTGAACAAATGCCGCAACCAACACAACTACTTCTAACGATGTTTTCACCTTTTTGAGCATACGCTCTGACGTCGATTCCCATTTCGCAATAGGTAGAGCAATTGCCACAGGAAATACATTGTCCTCCATTGGTTGTGATTCTAAATTTTGAAAACAATCGTTGTTGAAACCCTAATATGGCAGCCATTGGGCATCCAAATCGACACCAGACGCGACTTCCAAAAATTGGATAAAAACCAACGCCGATAACTCCTGAAAAAATGGAACCAATCACTAAGCCATAGGTTTTCTTTAGTGACGTGGCATCAAACAAAAAGACATGGTCGGTTCCACTAAAATAGTGCATTCCAATCAATGTCATAATAATGACAAAATAGCCAATGGCTCCGTATTTGGCATCTTTTGCCAATTCCTGACGTTTGAAAATCATCACCAATGCAAAAACCAAAGTCAATAATGCTGCTACACCCAATAGAAAAACATTTTTTGTTAGCCAGTATTTACTGGAATCTGTTCCTAAATAAGAATAAATAACAGCGGTGGTCATCAAAGTGACAAACACTACAACACTATGCACTACCCAACGCTCTACTTTCCATGCAAATTGACTTTTATCGCTCAAATGTCTAAACGGGTCACCAGCAGTTTCGGCCAATCCACCACAACCACAAACCCATGAACAATACCAGCGTTTGCCGTATTTGAATGTTAAAATGGGTGTAATAACAAAAATTGAAACCACTCCAAAAATCAATAAAGCCAAACCAATATCACCAGCATCAATCATGGAATCCACACGATATTGTTCGAAATTATAATAGTTGAGAGGCCAGATATTTTTTAAATCATAATAAGGTAAACTAAAGGAATCCGAATTCAAGCGTGCCATAAACTCTGGAATCAAAAACGCAAATCCCAACTGGAAAAACATCACCGAAAATGTTCTGATGCGCTCATATTTATTGTGACGGTATTTTAAAATGAATTTATATCCAAAAATCAAAATGGCAACGGTGTATAAAGTTCCATACACAAACCATTGGCTGGCCTGCCCTCCATTCAACAGATAGCTCAATGGGTCAAAAAGTGAAATAAGTCCTGTGTTTGCCGCACCATCTTTACCAAGCCCAAACCACTCTGCCTTGAAGTACAGAATAACATAAAATAGAGTCAATCCAATGCCTGTTATCCAGCCCCAAAAACCTCTTGACGAAATTGATTTGAACCAAACACCATCATTTTTGATGCCTTCATTGTTGGTCAAATACGCATTATTCGCAAAAATGACGGTTCCAACGGTGATTAGAATCAGAGAAACTGTGAGAAATATTGGCTTGTTAGGAAAATTGACGTTGAAGAATGCCAATATCAAAATAAAGAATCCAATCATACCAATAGTCACTGCAATTTTTTGTGTGGTAGTCAATGCTTGAGAATCTGGCTTTGCCAAAGACATGCTGGATTGTAACTTATTGCTCATACGTGTGTTGGTTTGAATTGTTTTGAATATTCAATCAAGATATCCCGTTCAAAAGAGTTGTAAAATTCTGGGTCAAAATTGGCGTGATTCAAATGGTTTACCACAAAATCCACTGTCTTGTTTTCGGTCAACCATCGGTCAAAAACCTCGTGTTTCATTCGGATTCCAAAAGTGTTGATGCCCAAAAAGCGAGTGGTAGCTTTTTCATATTCGATGGTGATGCATTTGGTATCGTCTTCATGCTTCCAATGAAAATGCGCATTTCCTTCCTTTGGTTTCGAAAATATCCAACCATACGTTTGATATTCGATATCAAAGAATTTTGCTGAATTGAACCAGTGCCCAGGTTTATATTCTATTCGATTGCCGCAGATGGTCTGTGCCAAAGTTTCTCCCATCATTCGGCCTGTGTACCAAACGGCTTCAATCGCTTTTCGGTTTCCGATGGCTTCTCGTTGTTGTGCACAATCGCCGATGGCGTATACGTTTTCAATATTTGTTTCTAAATAACGATTGACCAAAACGCCTTTATCGGTTTCGATTCCAGATTTTTTGACGATATCAATATTGGGTGACACACCTGGTGTCAATCCGACGATTGTGCATGAAATTTCTTCTCCTGTTTCTTCGATGATGACCGATTTTACATGGCCATCGTCATCTGAAATAATTTCTTTCAAATTACGGGAACATCTTAAATCGATATGATGATTTTGGAGATGTCTGCTAATCATTTCACTATCACCCGCGGGCAATACACTTCCCCAAAAACTTGATTCCCTAACTAAAAATGTTACAGGAATGTTTCGAGTATGCAACATTTCGGCCAATTCTACACCTATCAATCCACCACCAACAATGACCGCCCGTTTACAGAACTCATTGTTCGGAGCCAATTCTTCCAATAAATCAACATCCTGTTTGCTGTAAAGTCCGAGGACACCCTTTAAATCTTGTCCTGGCCACCCAAATTTATTGGTTTTACTTCCTGTCGAAATAATCAATGTATCATACTGAAGTGTCTCGCCATTTTCAAATTGAAGTGTTTTGCTGTCTGTTTCAATCGATGTGACAAATCCAAATTTCAAATCAATTCTGTTTTTTTTCCAAAACCAATCTTCATACGGTTTGGTATGCTCATATGTCATGTGGCCCATATAGATGTACATCAGAGCGGTCCTTGAAAAAAAATGCTCCGTTTCAGCAGAAATAATGGTAATTTTTTTATCCGAAAGTTTTCGAATGTGCCTCGCAGCAGTGACTCCAGAGATACCATTTCCAATAATGACGACGTGTTCCATTTAAAGAAATTATGACGATTTGGTCGTTGTTATGATAAAAACTTACTGGTTTAAATTCAGTTTGTTTAAATTTAAGGATAATTCATAAGCATGAAGACGATTTCTTACTTTTTATGTTTCGGCCTCTATGGTATTATTGTAGGGTGCAGTGCCACTGTACAAAAACCTGAAAAAATAAATGGCGTCAGTTTTGTGGCGTCACGGGATGCGATTAAAGACAAGCATGTGGCACCTGTGATGAAGCTCAATGCCAATTATGCCTCTGTAATGCCCTTTGGGTTTGTTCGCGATTTGGCACATCCCAATATTTCGTTTAACAGTAATCGGCAATGGTTTGGTGAAACAGCGAAAGGTGTACAACAGTATGTTGAGGCATTGCATAAACATAACATTAAGGTCATGCTGAAACCTCAAATTTGGGTCCGTGGGGAATTCACCGGATTTATCAAAATGGCACATGATGACGATTGGAACGTTTTTGAAGCGTCGTATTCCGATTTTATTTTGACCTATGCTAAAGCAGCCGAAACATCCAAAGTTGAAATTCTGTGTATCGGCACAGAATTGGAAGGATTTATTGATGAACGCCCCGACTATTGGAAATCTTTGATAGTTGAAATAAGAAAAATTTACAAAGGAAAATTGACCTATGCCGCCAATTGGAACGAATACGACCGAACACCATTTTGGGCAGATTTGGATTACATCGGCGTGGATGCCTATTTTCCTTTGAGTGATTTGAAGACGCCAACGGTTGAGGAATGTAAAAAAGGCTGGGCAAAACACAAGGCTCAATTAAAACACTATTCCGAAACATTAAAAAAACCGATTTTATTCACAGAATACGGTTATAGAAGCGTGGATTTTGCGGCAAAAGAACCATGGAAAGCCGATATGGATATGACGGATATCAATTTGGAGGCGCAGTCCAACGCGATGCAATCGTTGTTTGAAGAAATTTGGTATGAAGATTGGTTTGCAGGAGGTTTTGTGTGGAAATGGTTTCATGAACACGATAAAGTAGGAGGAGAGACGGATTCTCAATTTACACCGCAGAATAAACCTGTGGAAGACATCATTAGAAAATTCTATAAAAATCATTGATTTTGAGAATATTGGCAATTGGAGATATACATGGTGGATTGAAGGGGTTAAAGCAACTTATCAAAATCTTGAACCTTTCAGCAAAGGATAAATTGATTTTTCTCGGCGATTATGTTGATGGATGGAGCGAATCAGCACAGGTAATTCAATATCTCATAGAGCTTTCCAAAACTCAAAAATGTATTTTCATAAAAGGAAACCATGACGCTTGGTGCGAAGATTGGTTGCGAACGCAACATGAGGAACCAGTTTGGATGAATCATGGAGGCAAAGGAACCATTGAAAGTTATTCCGAATTTTCAGAAGAAGACAAAAAGCTGCATTTTGACTTTTTTGAGCGAATGGAATTGTACCATTTGGATTCCAAAAATAGATTATTCATTCATGCAGGATTTACGTCAATGCACGGCGTGACACAAGAAGTGAATGAAAGTACGTTTTATTATGACCGTACACTTTGGGAAATGGCTTTGACCATGGACAAACGTATTGAAAAAAATTCTGAACTGTATCCAAAACGGTTAACGCATTACGACGAAATTTATATCGGACATACTCCAACCTTAAATTTCAATTCCACAGAACCGATGAACGCCATTAATGTTTGGAATGTGGATACAGGAGCGGCTTTTTTTGGAAAATTGTCGGCCATCGATATTGATACAAAGGAAATAGTTCAAACCGAAACGCTTATGGAATTATATCCTGATGAGAAAGGGAGAAATCAACTGTCGCTCAACGAAATTTTGGAAAAATAAGTTACTTGCAAATATGTTTTTTATAATAATCGAACAATTCCTCTGCGCTCGCTCCATTCCAGCGTTTCCAATAGATAATGGCAAAATGGTATTGTAATTTCCAAACGCCATGTGTTTTGTAGAGTCTCGCGGATGTTTTTAGCGTTTTTGGAATCACTACAAACTGACGGCGAGCAAACAGTTCATTGATTAGGATATTGTCTTCATAAATCACGTAGCGTTCGTCATAACCGCCAATATCGTCAAATAAATCTTTTGTAATAAACTGACTTTGGTCGCCTCCTCGGCAAGCTCGCCAATTAAATCTTGTAAACCAGCTTGCGGCCAATAACCACCAATGCTTGCTATCAAATTGCATTCTGAAACAGCCTGCTTGATTTCCTTTTTTAACTTCATCAATAATCAAACGGTCAAAATCTTTTGGAGGATAAGAATCGGCATGCAAAAAATAGAGGATGTTGCCTGTTGCATGTTTGGCCCCAAGATTCATCTGCTTGGCACGACCTTTTTCTGAATTCAGAATGGTAATAGATTTAAAAGTTTTTAAAACCTCGATGGAGTTATCTGTACTTCCACCATCCACAACAATTATTTCGGAACTATTTTCAGAAGACGAATTTTCCAGCAAATGTTGGATCAATGCTCCAACCGTCTCCTTCGTTAAGAATAGGAATAATGATACTAATCATACAGTAGTACGCAAAGATGGTGAATTACTTCTGCTCATTCAAATTCCAATTGTAGTCTTTAAATGTGTACTTGGCGTCCGGATTGATTTTTGTTTTGCTGTATTGATTGATGTAACCTATCAAATCCTTTTTGCCATTTACCTTAAAATCACCTGTATAAAAATCAAAAATCTTGGACAGTTTAGGATTGTTTTCAGAAATTTCATTTTTATCTCCATTGATAAATCCTTTGGCGGCATCATCCAATTGCTCGTTGATTTTTCCAGCGGTGTACGCTTCATTCCTCAATTTAGGGCAGGAATAAGAAGCGCAATTGATAGCGAAATGTATTCGTGGTTCATCCATTTTGCGTAACACACCATTTTCAATAGCTCCGAGCGATAAGTCTTTGTCGCCAACTTTCACGAAGCCTTTGGTCCAAGCGCCTTTGATATCCTTAATGCTCTTTGTGGGATAATTTTTGACTATCAATTGAATGGTGGCGGCGTTGTAAAGATTAATGTAATACGCCAACAATTCCTGAACGCTCCAGTCTTTGTTCGGTTCAAATTTTGAAAGCTTGGTGATGTAGGCATTTAACTTATCGTCGCCATTTTTGAAACCTTTATAATCCACAAAACCCTCATCATTGACATATTTTTTGAGCAACTTGTCCCAATCGCTGTGGTCAACGTTTACGGCAGAATTTGCCGTTGTTGAAGTCAGGTTATCATTCGCTTTTTTGGTCGGTTGTCCGTGACTGGACACTCCTGCGGCAGACAGCAAATTGCAACTGAACAAATTGAAAGCTAGCACACAGAGAATGGAAATTTTTATAAAAGATTGCATCATATTAATTTTAGAGTTCTAAATTATTTACGGAAAAACTCACTTTCCAGTTTTAAGCGGGTATAGCTCTTGCTCTAAAAAACTTTTGGGAAAAAGCTCATCATTTTCAAAACCCAATTCAATGTCCCGACCATCGTGCGGAATGTGATTGGTCTTAAACAGATAGTCCCAAAGACTCAATGTGAGTCCATAGTTCACACCATATTTTGTATGCACTGGAAGTTCTTTCGCATGATGCCAAATGTGCATCTTTGGATTATTGAAAATATACTTCAAATAGCCATAATCCCAGCCCAAATTGGCATGGTTCAAGTGACCTATAATGATGGCGAAAAAATAGACTATGGCAACGTCCTGCGCATCGAATCCACCAATGATGGCGATTGGAATATACAGCAAAGATTTATAAACAACAGGTTCCATCCAATGATAGCGTAAGTGCGCTGCAAATCCCATTTCCTTAACGGAATGATGGACTTTATGGAAATTCCAAAGTAATGGCACACGATGCAAAAGACGATGCGTGTTCCATTGCACAAAATCGGAAACTAAAAAGAAAATTAAAAGTCCAAACCATTTTGGTAATTCATCTACATCAAAAATTTGCAAGCTATCAATATGCCATCCGAAAATGCCAAGAATGTCGTTGAAAAATTCAGCTGCTGTATTTGACAAAGCAATAAACACAATCAAATTCAGTAGAAAAAAATTGAAGAACATATAAAACGTGTCCAACCAAAAATCTTTTCTGAATATGGATTGGTTTTTTCGCCATGGGAAGATGATTTCTAAAATCCAAACCAATAAAGAAATAATAATCAGACCATAAAAATAATTGTCCCAGTGATTGACCTGAATGATTTGATGTTTCAAATAATTCCAGTAACCGGAATAGGATTTTGATATGATGTCGATGTATTTTTCCATGTCTCTTTTGAATCAAGACTTTTTCATTGTAATCGCATTTTTAATAATTGTTTGCGCATATTTCCTTGACCTAAAATATAAATATCATCTCCAGATTTTAAAGTGCTTTCGGCTCGGAATAAAATATCGGAATCTTCATTCGGGAATATAATTATTGGTTTGATATCCCCTTGAGGAGTTACATTGATATCGTAGAAATTGGTTTTTGAAATCCTTTTATTTTGTTTTACAATTAATTTTTCTTTTTCCATATCCATGTATCCATTCATAAAAATGTGGAGCTGGTCCTTTGAAAAAAGAGAAAATGTTGACGTATCTCTTTTATTGGAATTTGAAGAGGTTTTTTCTGTCAAACGTAATTCAACCAAATTATCCCATTCAAGCAATCCATCAGGGTTTATTTTGGCAATCAACAAATCATCGTAGGTTTTATATTTTACACTTATGGGATTGACTGTAATATAAGCAACACCCATTCCAACAGGAATTGCGGCAAACACAATGCCAATCGGTACATATTGTCTTTGAATTTCATAAAATTGGCCAATTATATATGTGTTTTGATTGCCATCTATGAAAATATTATTGATATCAATATTTCTGTCCCCTTTAAAGAGACCATTGAAGTATTTTTTTGCTCTCAAATCCAAAAATGGTGATTGTTGAGTAGACTGAATCGAAAATAATTTCAAATCGATTCTATAATAAGTGAAACCATCAAAGCCACCATTTTTTTGATTAGAATATAATCCGCTAACGATATATTGGTCTTCACTTATTTTTGAGTTAATCAATTCATAAGTCTGACTGTTGGTCGTCATTTCGATTGACCGTGACTTTCCATTCTCGAGTTCAAATAATTTATACACGACTTCTTTAGAATCTTTGGTTATTTGAAATAGAGTATAAAACTTGGATTTAAACCTTTTTAGGTTTAAGAAATTGATTTCTCTGTAAGAATCGGAATCTGTAACATTTAAAATTTGCTCTGATACAAATTCTAAATTTTTCGAAAACAACCTTGCAACAACATGACTATTCTTTTTGTCAAAAACAGGAAAACTTAACACTATATCTTCTGAATACTCCAATGAAATATTATAGGTGTCATCAAGCGCTTTGTAATTGGCGGGATTTTCTTCCTTGGAAATTTCATAGAGCGATTTAGAAGATTTGGATTTCGTCTTTAAATCAATGATATCCAACCGAAGTGAAATAGTTCTTTCAAATTTTTCCCATATAAAAATAAGAGCTTTTCCATTCAAAATATGGACATCCAATATGTCTGTATCATTTTGGGTTTCTATTTCGATGCGTTCCGTGAAATTTAGATTATCGAAGAATTCTACATAATAATTTCGCAGGGTGCCATTGATTCTATGAGGTCTTATAGATACAAAATTCCCATATTCATCACTCGCTGTTATTTCACTTTTGTCAATGAGAAATTGTCGGTCTTTTATAATGTCACCCTTGTTGATTTCCTGTGAAAACACAAAAACACTCATTAAAAAGCAAATAAGTAGAAAATAATTATATCTCATAGAATCACAACATCTTAATCAATTCCTTAAACAATGTAATCATCTGCGGTTCTGCCTTTTCGGCCATCGCGATGATTTCGGCAATGTCCACAGGTTTTAGATTATCTGGGTCGCATTCATCGGTCAAAACTGACACGGCGGCTGCTTTTAAACCCAAATGATTGGCAACAATGATTTCAGGAACCGTACTCATCCCAACAGCATCGGCGCCTATTATTTTCAACATTCGATATTCGGCTCTCGTTTCCAATTGAGGCCCAACTAAGGATGCGTACACGCCTTTGTGAAGTGTAATGTCGTGGGTTTTGGCAATCTGTTCAAATTTTGAATTGATGTCCGCATCATAAGGTTGGCTCATATCCGTAAAGCGTTCGCCCAAATGTTCCACACCTTTAAATGCCAAAGGCGAGCTGCCCTGTAAATTGATATGGTCGTCAATTAACATCAATTCGCCCTTTTTGAAGGTTGGATTGATGGCACCAGAAGCGTTGGAAACCAACAGCGTATGAATTCCCAATTTTTCCATGATACGAACTGGATACGTCACATCTTGTAGTGAATAGCCTTCATAAATGTGAAATCGTCCTTGCATCACGATGACTTTTTTATCTTCGAGAATGCCATAAATCAATTTGCCTTTATGAAATTCAACGGTCGCTGTTGGAAAGTTGGGTATGTGATTATAGCTAACTTCATGAAGAATTTCAACTTCATTAATCAATTGTCCCAGGCCAGTGCCTAAAATGATACCTATTTCGGGGGTTTCAAAGCCTTTTTCTTGTAAATACTCGGTGGTTTCTGTGATAAATTTAATCATGTATGGTGTAATATTTGGTTAGTTCGGTATAATGTTGCATATCCTCAAAGGTATCGATATCATTCAACTCTTTCAACAAATGAACTTTACTATGTTGAAGGTCGTTGAGGGTGTGTTTTAATACCGTCGAAGTTCCCCATTCTTTGTTTTCAAAAATGTGATGGTACAAATGTTTCATTCCCAAAAGATAATAGCCACCATCTTTTGCAGGACCTATGACGATGTCATTAAAATCGAGTTTTGCAAACGCATCGTTGACCAGTTCCGCATCCAAATCCAAAAGGTCACTGCCAATAATGGCAACTTTTTCGTAATCCATTTCCAGCAATTCGGTAAAGGCATGTTGCATGCGTTCGCCTAAATCGGTTCCTTTTTGCAACTTCTTCTTAAAAAATGTAGTGTCCCATTGGTCTTCCCGTTTGATGTTTTCAGAATAGAATACATATCTATCTGCTTTGACATTCTTTGAAATGGCAGCAGTATGATTTAAGAGAAATTTGTAGACTTCAAGGGCATTTTCATCGCCAATGGACTTTGCCAGGCGCGTTTTGCACTTTCCCAATTCAGGATTTCGTGTAAAAATTATCAATGCTTTTTTGGAGGTTGGAAAATGAAAATCGAGACTCATTTCATTGTCACCATCTGTATCTTTGGTGGAAAGTATGCCCATTCTTAAAATTTAATGTTGAATATTCAAAGTTAAGTTTTAGCGAAGACCTATCGATTTTTATAGGGTTAAATTTTATCTAAAGTTACTCAAAGACTTTGTGTCCTTTTAAAAGCCATTTGCTCCAAACCTTTGAAAAGGCATGCACATTTTCAGTTTCTTTTCCCTCGGAATTAAACACCGGAAAACCGTCATTTTTCCATTCAAAAATCCCTCCATATAAATTAAAAACTTTGGTATAGCCAGCTTTTTTGAGCTTTTCGGCAATCGTTTCAGAACGAATTCCTAACGAACAATACACTACAATGGTTTGCTGTTTATTACCCAATTGTTGAGTCGTTTGCTCTAAATCGAAATGATTATAACCAACATACATGGCATTTTTAAGGTGACTCACTTGAAATTCTTCAGGTTCACGTGCGTCGAGGATGATGGCATCGGTTTTTGGCATAGCCAACTCTTGTACCGATATGTATGGTACTTCATTTGTGTTGTATCTGTCCAGCAAATCGTCCAAACTGTTTTGTGCATTCGCATACCATGCAAAACAACTCAACACTATGGTAAAAAAAAGTTTCATATTATAAATTTATTCCAAAACCTTGCAAGCCGCTTTCAACAGCTGGAAGAATTTCGGTGTTGTCCCAAATGCCCGTGATGATAGTTCTGGCATATTCTTCTGGCAACAATCCGTTGTGCATCAATTTGCTCGTGAGTTTATGATTGTACTCCATTCGATGGTGTTTAAGGTTAAAAGCTCCGTTGGAATCATCCAAAATGGCATACCATACACTTGGTGTTCCATCATTTGCTGGCATTCCGATGACACCAGGATTTAGCCATAACAAATTTTCATGTTGATGATGAAATGGCAAACCACAATGACCAGCAATTATCACCTCACTATTATTTACGGAAAAATTCGGTTTCTTGTTTTGCCAAGGCGTGGATTTGAAAATAAATTCTGAAGTGTTAAAATATGAGCCATGAACGACCATCACTTGCTTGCCAGCATATTTAAATTGGATATGGTCTGGTAAAGTTGCTATAAAATCCAAAGACCTTTTGGACAATCTGCTTTGGGCATACGGATACCATAGTTGCGAAAATCCGTCGCATCGCGAGCCTTTTCTAAAATCGCAACCACAATCTTTTGCACCTTCTCGCAATTGGATTTCTACATTACCTGCGATGCTTTTTGCGCCCCACAATTTGAACAATCGGATTGTTTCTTCAGGTTGCGCACAATAACCAACGAGGTCACCAGTACAGATACAATTTTCAGGTAAAATGCGGTTACCTTCGGCAATGATCTTAAGCTGTTCCAAAGCTTGAAGATTGCTGTAAACGCCTCCAAACAGCAGTATTTTTCCAGAAAGTTTTCCGATATGTTCTATTTTTTTATCCATTTGGGAATCAAATATAAAATAATACAACTTGCAATACCGAATACATTGACCCACAATAAATCGGCATAGGCTCCTTTAGTAAATATGAGCGCTTTCGGAAAGATGCCGAACACTAGAATAAATCCGAACACCAAACCACAAATCACACTTAAATAAAAACTGATTTTTGGAACTTTCAGATTCCAAAATAGAAAAACCGGTGTCAACCCAATAACCATAGTGCCCGAAATGGTGGTTGCCGATAAAATTTCAGCATTCAAAAATATGGGTAGTGTGCCCAAAATAGCAACGGCCGCCATGGTAGCTCGACCAAAGGTCAAATCTCTTCCCATATTTAAATCAATCGCCAATAATTTTGAGAAAGAAGAAAATGTTGAATCCAATGTAGAAGCGGCTGATGTAATCATAATAAAATTAATGACCAATAATATCACAACACCAAAAGCTTTCCCGACTTCAACAGCTGCTTGGCCAACCATTCCTTTGCTTTGGGCATATACTCCAATAATACTGAAGAGCAAAATACACAAACCACCAAGCACACTCGCCCAAAGAAAACTTTTGAGGGTCACTTTTGGTGAACTGATGAAACCTCTGTCCGTCAAAACTGGGTCATGGAATGGATAACTGAACGATTGGATAATCGCAGCAAAAAAGAGGTTCAATCCTAACTCAAAACTCCACGTTCCTGATGTGGCAGCTTCTTTAAGGGTAAAATCATCTATTGTGAAGACGCTCCAAAGAATCACACTTAAAAGAATGGTGAACAATCCCATCTGAATGACATCCGTGAAAATGGAACTGCTCAAACCACCCTTCATGGCATAGGCCAATGTCAGAAACGTAAATACGATAATTGCCCAATAAAACGGCTCGCTTCCTTGCTCTCCAAAATAAGTGCCGATAACGGTAGTATTGCTCCAAACTTCGTTGAACAAACGGATGGATATCAATAAGGAAAACAATGCCATGGCGCCACGGCCAAATTTGCTGGTCAAAAATTGATGAATGCTTTTGAAATCTCCAAACTTTCGCATACGGTAAATGATGATTCCCGCCACAGCAAACGACAAATAATAGCCCGCATAAGCCACGCCACCAACAATTCCAAAATCCAAACCTAAATTGGCGGCATTGGTAATACTTTTGGCAAATATCCAAGAAATAACGAGACTTCCCGTCAATACAAAAGCATTGGGTTTTTTGTTGAGTTTTGTAGCTCTAAAAAATTGGTTGGGCGATTTGGCGTAAGGAGATATGATAAAGAGTATCAAACTCGAACCAATAATTAATGCCCATTGCCAGTTGATTACATCCATTCGTATCTATTCATCCCACCAAACAGGTGCATTAATACTGTTTCCATCAGTCGCAGCAGCAGCAACACTATAATTTTCAGCATTCAATGCCTCTTCTTCCGCAGGATAAGGCATTCGTACAGGAATGAGGTCGTTATTTAAACTGGCTGAAATTGTTCTTAATTGTGGGAATCCCGTTCTTCGATATTCCACCCAACCTTCATAACTGTTAATGATGTTGGCAATCCATTTTTGGGTGACAATTTGTTGCACAGGCGATGTTCCCGCTGCATTATAAGCTGCTGGGCCTGTCAAATAATCCGATGGTAAAGGCGTGTTCCAATATTCAAACGCTTGAGTGACTCCTGTTTCATATAAACTTTGTGCATCCGCTGTGATTAAATTTCTTGCTGCAGCTTCCGCTAATGCGAATTTAACTTCCCAAGCGGTTATGAAATTGGCATCCAAGGTTGAGGTGTCTTCACGAAAAGCCGTTCCTGCAACGGAATAATCTGATAAAGCAATGGAAGTTTGAGATGCATCGATACCATTCAACAACCCATTAAATTCTCCTGAAGTGGAATTTGCAAAAGGTCTAAAAAACTCACCGATTCTTGGGTCATTTAGCTCTGTCATGATATCTTCCATGGTTTCGGAGAGCACGAAATTGTTAAAATCGCCAATACGCAGTTGTGCCAATCGGAAACTGTTCGGTCTTGTATTTGTGAAATTGAAAATGGCATTTTGTGAATTTGTGGTGATGTAGTTTCCAGAATCATAAATGGTTTGCAATTGTGATGAAACATCCACTTTATCTGAAATACGTAACAAATCCTTTATTTTAAGTGCATTTGCAAATCGTACCCACGCCTGTAAATCGCCATTGAACAAAATATCACCTTCCAAAGGAATGGCATCATTATAGGCATTGATAGCTGCAATCCCTTTATTCAAATTATCCAAGATTCCTCCTTCTCCCATATAAATATCTTCCTGTGAATCGTAGCTAGGTGTGACAGTGCCATTGACACCGTTGAAAGCTTCAAAATAAGGCACATCACCAAACAAATCTGTCAATCCTGCAGCTATGTACGCCTTTAAAATCAAGGTTGGACCTTCATACACTTTAAAAGTGGCTATGCTTCTTGATTTTGTTAAAATGATTTCGTTATCGCGTAGATTTTTGTAAAAAATAGGCCAAGGATTTCCTCCCAATTGTGGCGATTTCAAGGCATGTCTATCAAACAAATTAAAATCAATCGCTGTTCTGTGTTGGGACAATAAATCGCCAGCGACAAAACCTTCGTAACTCATTTCATCGCCAAAATTATAAATCACTTGACGTAGCAACAAACTTGGTTGAACCGTCACAGGTGAATTTGGATTGGTATTAATGTCTTCAAAATCTTTCGTGCAACCACTTGCAAACAAAAGAATGGTACATCCGAATATATATAATATGTTTTTCATCTTTTTCTATTAAAAATTAAATCCAATTTTAAAACCAATGCTTCTGGTGGTTGCATAACTCATATCTTCCACACCACTCACAAAACCATTGCCTTGGACCGCCAATTGCTCTGGATCCACATGCGGATTTTCGGTAATGACGAAGAGGTTGTTTCCAATGAGTGACAAACTCACGTCGCCACCTTCTTTGAGACCTAAAAATCCATCTTTTACTACAAAGGAATAACCCAAGGAAAACTGTCTCAACTTCAAATAAGAGGCATCATAGGTATTGTTTTCTTCGTGGTTTCTATCATAAAATTGTCTGTAATAAGTTTCTGCAGAAACTGCTGTCGTGTTAGGCACATAAACTGGATTTTCTGCAGTTCCAGTATTGACCACGCCTTGTGCTATGATGCCTTCGTCTGGTCGATAGGAGGTTTCTTCTAATTGACCGCCAACTGTTGCCAATGCTCTTGTGCGTGATACGAATTCGCCACCTTGTCGCCAATCAAATAAAAAGCTTAAGTTCCAGTTTTTGTAGGTGAAATTATTGTTCCAGCCCAACATAAAATCAGGATTGTAATTACCGATTTTCCGCAAGGTATTGTCTGCAATGTAATTTCCGTTAGCGTCAATGATGAAATCGCCATTCTCATTTTTCAGGTATCCTGTGCCATAGATATCCCCAACGCGCCCACCTTCTTCCACTTGAAACCAAACAGTTTGGTCCACACTGTCATAAATTCTACTGTAGGCCAAAGTCAACCGTCCATCAGCTTGTGGCAATTCTTTGATGACAGACCGATTTGTGCTAAAATTAAATGTTGTATTCCATCGAAAATTTTCATTTTTCACAGGAACAATTCCCATAACAACTTCCATACCTTGGGTATTCACCTTTCCACCATTGACCACTTGTTGGTTGTATCCAGAAGAAATGGCAATTGGTAAGGAAATGATTTGGTCTTTGGTATTGGCATTGTAATAGGTAAGGTCAAAATTCAGGCGGTCTTTGAAGAAACGAACATCGGCGCCAAATTCATAAGACGTGGTTTGTTCTGGTCTCAAGTTGGCGTTCGGAATAAAATTCTGATTGCTGAAAGTTGGTTGCCCATTAAATGTTGTTTGCGAAATAAAGGCTCCGGAGGTTTGGTATGGAGCAGTGTCGTTCCCAACCTGCGCGACACTTGCTCTCAATTTTGCAAACGAAAAAGCGTTTGGTAATTTGGTCACGTTTGACAAGATAAAACTTGCGGAAGCCGATGGATAGAAAAAAGAGGTGCCATCGATTGAAAATGGTGTTGCCAAGGCACTCGACCAATCATTTCGTCCCGTGATGTCCAAAAATAAAAAGTCCTTGTATCCTAATTTCGCAATCCCATATAAGGAATTGATACGCTTTTTGGATTCATATTGAAAAATTTCGATTGGTGATGCAGCATTGTTCAGATTATAGATTCCGGGTTGTGCCAAGCTGCTGGTTTGCGATTGTTTTGTAGAAGCGGCTCGGTCCAAACGATTACCGCCTGCTGAAATATCGAATGAGAAATCGCCAAACAGGTTATTGTAATTCATCAAGAAATCGGTATTGACTTCGCGATAGAATACATCGTGTTCGGCATAAGCCCCATTTTTGAATCGGTTGCTGCTATATGCACGCCTCAATTGCCTGTTTTCACTTGAATAGTCCATTCCAGAGCGTAACGTAATGCTGAAATGAGGTGTGAAATTCTGTTTGATGGCAATGTTTCCAAAAACTCGGTCGCGGTCAAATGAATTTCTGTTTTCCAATAAGGTAAAATAAGGATTGTCAAAATAGGTATAATTGAACGAGAATTGTTGTATGTTTTCCAAACCGGGTTGCCAATACTTTTTCATGTTTTCGATGTTCAGTGAACGTGGTCCCCAGGCTACCAAAGCATAATTCACGTTTTCACTGCCGTAACCATTGGCAGGCCTGTTGTCACTTCCCGAATTCACATAACTTATGGATGAGGAAATCTCGGTTTTGTCAGTTGGCTTGAAATGAAGATTCGCTGCAACTGTCTGACGGTCCAAATTTACTCCGGGAATAATTGATTCACTTCGTAAGTCAGTAAACGACAATCGGTAATTGCCCGTATCAAATGTATTGGAAATGGCAATATTGTTGATGGTCGTTATGCCCGTTTTATAAAAATCCTTTAAATTGTCTGGATGCGACACAAAAGGTGTTGCTGTAATTGGCAATCCGCTGTAAAGTGACGTGTCAGCGCCCCGAACAATGCTTCCATCTGGTAAAATTACTGGACTATCATATTGAGGAATCAAATTTCCCACATCCAAACGTGGCCCCCAAGAATAACTAATCAAATCGTTGGTACCACCACCAAGACCATCCACATATTCAAACTGTCCTGAATTTCCTTGTCCATACTCATTTTGAAATTTGGGAAGCCTAAAAGCAGTGTCCACGAATAGTGAAGAATTTACACTAATTCCCAAACCTTTCGACTTACTGCCATCCTTTGTTTTTATGACGATGACACCGTTCGAAGCCCTCGTTCCATAAAGCGCTGCAGCACTGGGACCTTTCAAAACGGTTACCGATTCAATATCGTCCGGGTTGACTTCCATAGCGCCATTTCCAAAATCGATTTCCTGAAAGCCAGCCGCTGCTTCATTGGTTACGTTAAAAACCGTTTCATTATTGATTGGAACACCATCTACTACAAACAACGGATTGTTATTGGAAAAGGAAGCTTCGCCACGAATCGTAATCTTTGATGATGAGCCAACACCTGTCGCACCTTGTGTAATAGTGACTCCTGCTAACTTCCCAGCCAAATTATCCAAAAAGTTCACTGTCTTTACTTCGGTCAAATCCTTGGATTGTATGGACTGAACCGTATATCCCAATTCCTTGGTTTCGCGCTCCAACCCTAACGCAGTTACCACAACTTCGTCAAGGTCCGTAGAGGATTCTTCCATAACAACGTCAATAACGGTTTGGTTTCCAATCGTTACTACCAATGTTTTAAATCCGATATAGGAAAATTTGAGTTGGTCTTTTGTGGATGAACTCTCAATGGTATAAAGTCCATTCTCATTGGAACTAGTTGATTTTCCATTGGTTGAGATAATGGTAACAAATGGTAATGGTTCTCCATTTTCGGAACTGGTAATCGTTCCAGTAATTGTTGTCTGTGCAAAGCTAAAACATGACAATAATAGCAGCATACCAACATATAGTTGCTTCATAAAATTAATTCATTAGTTAATAATTGTTTGGCTTGATGAAAATCTCAAAAGTTGAAATGAGACCTTCTGTTTATTTATTAGATATGAATTAACTCAGGAGAACCTTTGTTGAAATAGGAATTTTGAAATGAATTGCTATTGTGAAAGCGATAAGAATAGTTCGCTTCAGTAAGTTGTGAAATTAGTTCAGAAAATATTTTTTTTAAACTTGAAGAAAGATATTTGCCACTCTGAAGAATGAATTTGATATCTGAAACGCTGTCAATATCCGATAGCATTTCAAGTTTAAATAATTGGATATGATAGTCATCAATAAATTGATAAATGCTTTGAGACAATCGTGATGTTTGCCAAGGTAATTTTAAAAACGTTTCCGCTTTGAATAGGGATTTTTTTAATCCCATCAAATAAAATCCGCCATCCAAAGATGGACCCAAAACAATATCCTTTGTTTCGAGCTGTAGGGCTGCTTCACGAATTTGGCTTGTCTTTAAATGAGGTGTGTCATTTCCGACAGAAATAACGGTCTCAAAACCTTTGGCATATATCGATTGTATGGCATTGTTAAAACGTTCCGCAAAGGAATTGCCCATTTGTTCTTTTTCAGAAATATGAAAATAGGGAAGTCCAGTTGTTTTAACTGTGTGAAGCGTATGGTTGTTCAATTCATCAAACAAGAGCGCCGATGACTTGAACGGTTTTGCAAACGACTCCTGCTGTCCAGAATTTGCAAATATTAATATGGCGGTTTTTTGATTCTCCATATATTAAGCTACACTTCCTTGACAACTACTTCCTGCTCCAGCTGTACAACCATAGCAATGTTGGGAAATCATGATGTTTCTGCCATCCAATAAATCTTCATTATAATCTGAAATGTGTTTGACTTTACTATTGACAGGCAAATTCAGCATCTGGTTAAAATCACAATCGTATAAATAACCATCCCAGCTTACAGAAAGTGTATTGGTGCACATGACATTTTTGACAGCGGCAGGATTGTAGGCTTCGACCAATGAATACATATAATCTTCATAATTTTCAGAAGCAATCAAGTAATCCAAAAAGCGGGAAATAGGTAAATTGGTGATTGCAAATAAATTATGGAACTGAATCCCAAAATCATCCATCAAGGCTTTCTTAAACTCTTTTTCCATGCTGGCTTGATTTCCTGGTAAAAATGCACCTGAAGGATTATACACCAAATCCAGTCGCAAATCGCTATTGGGCATCCCGTAACCTATCGCATTCAAATCTTTTAAGGCTTGGATGGATTTATCAAACACACCATCACCACGTTGTTTGTCCGTTTTTCCCTTGGTCCAATGTGGCATGGAGGAAACAACATGAACATTATGCGATTTGAAAAATTGTGGCAAATCGTGATATTTTTTGTTAGCTCTAATAATGGTCAAATTGGAACGAACAATAAAATCCTTGATACCTGCTTTTGAAGCTTCATCTACAAACCAACGAAAATCTGGATTCATTTCTGGTGCGCCACCTGTTAAATCCAACGTATGAGCACCAGTATTTTTGATAACTTCCAAGCATTGCATCATCGTTTCTCTGGTCATGATTTCCTTTCGGTCTGGGCCAGCATCCACGTGGCAATGTTCACAAACCTGATTGCACATATAGCCTACATTGATTTGTAGAATTTCCAGTTTTTTTGCCTTTAAGGGGAACTGTCCGGTTTCGGCAATTTTATCCTTAAATTTTGGCAACTCTCCTTTTTGGAAAATACCATTGGATAATATTTCTAATTGTCGTTTACTGTTTGCCAGTTCACTATGGCGTTTATGTAGGGACTTTATCATTTTTGATTTTTACAGGTCACCTCAAGTGGAGTCGAGAGGTTATTTTGGTCTCGACTCCGCTCAACCTGACATTTACATTTCAAGTTTATTCACTTTATTCATCATTTGCACACCATGTACCAAAGAAGCACCTCCTCTAATAGCAGCCGCTACATGCAGAGCCTCCATCATTTCTTCCTTAATAATGCCGCGTTGCAGTCCGTCTTTTGTGTAGGCGTCAATACAATAAGGACATTGGACTGTATGTGCAACGGCAAGAGCTATCAGCGATTTTTCACGGGCTGAAAGTTTTCCTTCTTCGAAGACTTTGCCGTAATAATCAAAGAATTTGTTTCCAAGTTCTTCGCTCCATTCAGTGATATTTCCGAATTTTTTGAGGTCTGCAGGGTCGTAATAGGTATTTTGCATAAGGAATTATTGTTAGTTATAATGTTTACGAAAAATATGAAGGTACAGTTTTATGTCGAAACGCTGGAATAAACATAACAGAAAACACAGAAATTTGTTATGGAACCTATTTCAATAGAAAAAATCTTAATTTTAATCACATTTTTTATTTCCATGGAACATTGGCTCGATATATTGTTGGATTTTAAACAAAAAAAGGAATCTGTTGCTTTGGTGACAGTCACAAAATGTTTAGGTTCAACGCCCTGCGTGGTTTCCTCACGTATGATTGTGACCAAGAACAAAACAATTTTTGGAACCATTGGAGGTGGAAAGTTGGAATTTTTGGCCATTGAGGAGGCCATTATTTCTTTAAAGGAAAACAGAATTATCGAATCAACTTATACACTTGGCCCAGAGTTTGAACAATGTTGTGGTGGAAAAGTGGAATTTATCATTGAACCTATGAATCAATCTCCTGAAGTTTTTGTATTTGGCGCAGGCCATATTGGTGTTGAAATAGCCAATCTGTTAAAAGGAACACCGTTTAAAGTGCATTTGATTGATTCAAGAGATAACTGGTTTGAAACGTTGGCATTGGAACCGCATGTCAATATTCATCCTGTAAAATTAAATGATTTTAAAACCTTTAAAGATGCAGTCCATTGGAGCAATAATTCCTATGTTTTGGTTTTGACTCATGACCACTCCATCGATTTTGAAGTCATTGCAATGGCATTGAAAGAAGAAACAAAATTTCTTGGATTGATTGGAAGCAAAACCAAACGCGTGCGATTTCACAACATGCTCATCAAAGAAATGGGAATTGAAGAAGGCATGAGCAAGGTTGTGTGTCCGATTGGGTTAGACATTGGTGGCGATACACCCAAAGAGATTGCCATCAGCGTGGTGGCGCAATTACTTCAAATTCATTATGCTGATAAAGTCAGTAGTAAATGAAAAACAATAAATCCATTCTCGATAAACTGACGGCACTTTGGGCTCTTAATGAATCTGGATTGGGTGGGTTTTTGCATGTTTTCAATTCGCCGTTTACGGGATTTATTGTGGGTGGGATTTCCATATTGCTCATAAGTTTGATTGCCTATTATGCTGAAAACAAATGGCAAGCAATTCTGAAATCTTTGTTTATTGTATTGATTATCAAAATGGCCGTGAGTCCATATTCACCTTTTGCAGCCTATATCGCGGTGAGTTTTCAAGCGGTTTTTGGGGCATTTCTGTTATCCAATTTTTCGTGGAAAGGTTTGACATTGATGGTTTTGGGATTGGTGACTTTTTTGGAATCGGCTCTTCAAAAATTGATTGTCCTGACCATTGTATATGGCACCAATCTTTGGGAAGCCATCGACATTTATGGCTATTGGGTTCAAGACAAACTTAATTTTATATCCCATACGTCCACGACCAAGGTTTTGGTAACGCTCTATTTGGTTGTTTATGGCATAGGCGGAATTCTGGCTGGAATCTTTATCAAAAGTATTCTGAAAATTATAAGTCAAGAAGAAGAACATAAATTTCATTTGCCAACATTAGATGCAGAATTGCCAAATCAGAAGAAAAAGACATCATTCAAGACCAAAGTCATTTGGGTTTGGTTAATCACTGTAGCTGTGATAGTGTTGGCGTTCACACTTGTCGGTGAACCTTTGTTTGGTTGGGAAAAAGCGATTTATATCGTATCGCGAAGTTTTTTGATTTTGATGCTCTGGTATTTGATTTTGGGGCCTTTGTTTCTGAAATTGATTCGGAATTATTTAAACAAAAAAGAATCAAAATATCAAACGGACATCAGTAACGCAATGGATTTGTTTCCCTATTTCCGACAGATAATTTCTTATACATGGAAAGACACCAAACATTTGAAAGGTTACAATCGCTTTAAATATTTTATGGCGAAAAGCATTTCCAATTGTATTCATTTTGAGCCGCAGACGGAATGATTTATATTTTAACAGGAGATATCAGAATCGGAAAAACAACCGCATTGTTGCAATGGTGCAAAACCAAAACAAATGTGGATGGCTTATTGTGCCCTGATGACGAATTTGAAAAACGCTATTTTTTTAAAATCAAGTCAAAGAAACCCTTTCCGCTTGAAGTTTCCGATGATTCCAGTGATGTCATTACTATTGGAAAGTTTAAATTTCTGAAAGAAGGATTTAAAACAGCGAATGATTATTTAATTTCACTTGCAAAAGAAAAAGCATCCAAATACGTCATTATTGACGAATTGGGAAAATTGGAACTTAAAAATGAAGGTTTACACTCGTCCGCGCAAAAATTAATCCAGGGTTTTCAATCAAATTTGATATGTCATTTGATTTTGGTAGTGCGAAGTTCTTTGCTTGAAGAAATTCTTCAACATTATAAAATTCAAGAATATAAATTGATTTCCATAGAAGAGTTAAGCAAAAATCGTCTCGCTTAACGCATAATAAATCGCCATGATTGCAGAAAATATGGCACTTCCCAAGAAACGCCATTTCATTTTAAAACGATTTTGAATAATGTAGTTGGCGATAAAGGAAATCAAAATATTAGCCAAAAAGGAGAACACGGCAACTTCCAAAAGGTTCCATCCAATATCTTCAAATTGGCCTGAAAATAAATTGATAAAGAGCAAATGTCTTGCAATCCATAACGGATTGAAATATAACATAGCCAAACCAGTTTTGGCCAAAGTGGCTTTTATACCAGCAAGATGATTTGTTTTTTTGACAATCCAATCAAAATAATTGGGGATTTCAAAGGCATAAAAAGTTGCACCAATAAACATCATACCGAGCAATCGATATATAGAAAATTCGTCCAATAAAAACGCTGCGATACTGTCGCCTGCACTATAAATAAGGGCGCCTTTTAGAATGTTTGCTTTTTTATAATGAAGTTTTGAAGCCAAAATTTAATTTTCGTAAAGACCCATCAATACTTTTTCTGGCGTCATTGGTGCGTGGAATTTTAGGGTATAATTGGGATTGAATGCTCTGATTGCATTTTGAATTGCAAAATAGGTGCCAATACCATACATCAACGGTGGTTCGCCCACAGCTTTGGACTTTAAGATGGCCATGTCATTGCCTTTGGTTTCCAAGGGAAGAATTTCAATGTTTTTTGGGACTGAAAAAATATCAGGAACCTTATAAGTGGATAAGGCATTTGATAGCAATCTGCCATCCTTGTTATATGCAATTTCTTCCATCGTCATCCAGCCAATACCTTGTACCAAGCCTCCTTCACATTGACCCAAATCGATGCCTTCGCTCATACTTTTTCCATAATCGTGAATTATTTTTACATCGTCAAAAACATATGTTCCTCTTGTACAATCGACCGTCACAATGGTAATCGATGTTCCGTAAACGTGGTATGCAAACGGATGGCCTTTCTCCTTGGTCTTATCAAAATGGATTTCTGGAGTGGCGTAATGAGCATTTTCGGTCAATGCAACTCGTTTTGCCATGGCATGAAAAATCAATTTGTTCCAAGTAAGTTCGGATTTTTTGGAATTGACATAGACACATTCATCTTTCAATTCAATTTGGTCAACAGGAACTTTCAATTCGATGGATGCAACTTCTTTCAAACGTTCCAATAAATTGTTACAGGCCTTTAAGGTCGCTTTTCCATTCAAATCGGCGGTGGAGCTTGCCGCAGAAGGGGAGGTATTGGCAACACGTGTCGTGTTTGTAGATTCAATTTTGACCTTTGATTTATCGATAGAAAACACTTGTGCTGCAATCTGAAGCATTTTGGTATTGACGCCTTGGCCCATTTCCACAGCAGCTGTAGAAATTCCCACACTGCCATCCAAATAAATATGAACCAACGCACGTGCATGGTTCATTTGGGTATTCGTAAAGGAAATTCCAAACGTAATTGGCATTAACGCCAATCCTTTTTTAAAAGCTTTGTTGTTCTTGTTAAAATCTTCGACCTCGTTTTCAAGTGATTTTAAATCAAAAATAGTTTTAGCAGAATTCCATGAATTTTTGGCTTCCACTTGGGTGGCAATTTGTCCGTAGAGAAATTCATCGTTTTCATTCAAGAGATTAGCCTCTTGGATTTTAATTGGCGAAACCCCAAGTTCCTTCGCTGCATGGGCAATGGCAGACTCGATGACGAACATGCCTTGTGGCCCTCCAAAACCGCGAAATGCTGTGTTGGGTGGTAAATGTGTTTTGCAACTATACACGGTTGCTTTCACATTTGGAACAAAATAACTGTTGGTCGCATGGAACAAGGTGCGTTCCGCAACAGCTGGGGATAAATCGGCAGAAGCACCTGCATTTTGCAAAAATTCAGCTTCGTAGGCCAGAATTTTTAAATCTTTTGACAATCCGATTTTATAGCTGCTTTCATACGGATGCCGTTTTCCTGTCATTCTCAAATCATCATGACGATTCAGCACCAATTTAACCGATTGTTTCAAATGAAAGGTTGCTAAAGCCGCCATCACAGCCCAAGGTGTCGCTTGGTCTTCCTTGCCTCCAAATCCTCCGCCCAATCGCGTGACATCCACTTCAATTTTATGCATGGGAAAGCCCAAAACCCTTGCAGTAGTTGCCTGAACAGCTGTTGGTCCTTGAGTAGAAGAGGTGATTTTGATGTTGCCATTTTCGAGCGGTTCGGCATACGCACCTTGAGCCTCTATATATAAATGTTCCTGTCCGTTGGAAAAAGTTTCACCTTCAAACACATAATCACACTGCTTAAAAACATCTTCAGGTTCGCCTAATTTAAATGTTCTCGGTTTGTTGATAAGACTGTTTTTTTCCTTGGCGTCTTTGGCCATGGTGATGACTGGAAGTTCTTCAAATTCGATGTTTATTAGACGTCTGGCTTGTCGTGCTATGAATTCCGATTCGGCAACTATCAAGGCAATCGGCATGCCTGAAAAATGGACTTCATCTATGGCAAACAATGGTTCGTCTGCGATGATGCCTCCGATTTCATTGGCTCCAGGGATATCTTTGTGAGTGAAAATTTTTATGACTCCTTCCAACTGCGCAGCCTTCGAATAATCAACATTTTTTATTTTTCCGTGTGCGATTGTCGCATCGAAAACCACACCATAAAAAGTGCCTTGACGCACATTCACATCATCCACGTAGAGCGATTCTCCACGAACATGGGTAAAGGAATCAATATTCTTGACGCTGCTTCGAAGCGAGGTTTGCACATCACTTTTTAAGATGTCAAGAGCGTTATGTGATTTGTTCTTATGCATGTGCTACAAAATCGTTGAGTTGAAATTGCTCTGGAAATAATTGCGTGAAATGTGCAAAAAACAGTTGTCGTCCCAATAATCGTTTGTAGTCCGAAGTACCTCGAACATCACTAATCGGTGAAATTTCAGTTTGAAGGATGTTGTTGGCTTTGATAATCACGTCTGGATTAATGGTTTTTCCTTTCAAATAGTCCGATGTTTTGTGCAAATACTTTGGAATTTCAAAAACGCCACCCATCGATACATGGGCTTCGGAAACTGTGTCGTTTTCAATTTTTAAATGAATGGCAGAATTGACACTGGCAATGTCCAAATGCGTCCGTTTGCAGACTTTTTCAAAATTAAATTTTGAGTATTTGGTAGGCAGTTTAAAGGAGATGGTTTTCAATAACTCATCTTCCTTCAAATCGAATGTTTTATAGCTTTTATAGAAATCTTTTAAAGCAATCGTCCGTTCGTTGCCATCCTTGTTTTGAATGGTAATATCACTGTTTAACGCCAAAAAGAAAATGGTCATATCCCCAATGGGCGATGCATTCACAAAATTGCCACCAAAAGAAGCCATATTCCGGATTTGTTCTGACGACACTAATTTTAGATGTTTCCTTAAATTAGGGAAAAAGCGATTCAATTCCGTATGGTTCCATAAATCGGTCACGGTTGTTCCAGCACCCAACGTGCACTTGTCACCTTCAATTTTAATACCTTTTAAATCTGGATTCAATCCAACAGTGAAGACCTCGCCATCAATTAACGAATCTGCTTTTTGAACATAAATATCCGTTCCACCATAGACGGCTTTTTTATTGGAATTTGGTTGTTGTGTGCTTTGAATGGCTTTCAATCGATTGGGAATGTCCTTAAAATAGGAAGGAATAACCTCTTTTTCAATCAATGTATCCATTGAAATATTAGAATCTGAATGCTCCAATTTTTCACACAATTGATATGCGGCGCGTTCAATCGATTTGTAGCCTGTACAACGGCAAATATTTCCACTAATAGCATCCAAAGCGTTGTCGGTAGTTTTCTTGGTATTTGATAAGGCAAAACCAGTCAATGACACTACAAATCCTGGCGTACAAAAGCCACATTGTGTGGCATAGTTGTCTTTCATCGCATTTTGGGCAGCGGTCAATTTGTTTTCCAAATTAGTCCCTTCAACGGTTACGATGTGTTTACCATGGGCGTTTCCCAAAGGTGAAATACAAGACGTGATGCTTTGATAGGAAACGGCAGTTCCATCCTCGTTCAAGGAGCCTACCAAATTGGTACAGGCGCCACAATCACCTTCGCGGCAGCCAATTTTGGTACCTGTCAGACGTTGTTCATAGCGTACAAAATCGAGCAGCGTCATCCCAGAAGGCAATGATGTTTTGATGGTTTTGTTGTTGAGGATGAATTCAATCATAGGTTCTTAATAAACCGTTTTATCTTTCTTTTCGCTCCATTTTTGAAAGGGCTCCAAGGCGATGTCTCGTCCTAGTTGTTCAAATGGAATACTTCGTTCTTTATATGGTAAAGGAATTTCCTTGTAGATGAATTCATCGTCAAACCCAATATCTGCCGCATCTTGTTGGTTGCTTCCGTAATACACTCTATCTGGACGTGCCCAATAGATGGCCCCTAAACACATTGGGCAAGGTTCGCAAGAGGTGTAGACTTCACAGCCATCCAATTGGAAGGAACCAAGATTTTTGCAAGCATCTCTAATGGCAGTCACTTCAGCATGAGCGGTTGGGTCGTTGGTGGAAGTCACTTTGTTGTTGCCTCGTCCAATGATTTTGCCATCCTTGACGATAACACATCCGAACGGCCCACCTTCATTGTTGTTCATGCCTTTCAATGCCGCGTTCACTGCTTCGAGCATGAATTGTTCTTTATTTTTTTGAGTCATTTTTAAGTTCTAGAATTTATCCTTCATTTCAAATCTAACACAATGTTAAGGTTTGAACAAACACGCTAATATAAGAATTTCATTTATTGATGAATTGGATTTCTAGCTACAAATTTTTGATTGCTCTGTTCATGGTTTGAATAACTCCTGTTAAAATTTCCCTAAAATTAAATCTGGAAATGAAACTAACCGTATATATATTATAATAACCACAAAAATCTAGTATTATGAAATCTAAAAAGTTATTAGTTGTATTTACAGTTTTAATAATGTCATCATTGTCTTTTTTCTCTTGTAAAGACGAAAAAAAGGAGGCTGAAAAAATGCGTATGGAAACTGAAAAAGTAGAAATGGAAAACGCAAAAAAAGCTGAAGAAGAGCAAATGGCTATGAAAGCCAAGGAAAAAGCCATGAAGGAGGAGGCTCGGAACAATAGTATTGCTGGTAAGGCAATGAAAAACAATGATTTGACAACTCTGGTTTCAGCACTGCAAGCGGCTGATTTGGCAACCATGCTTTCAGAACCAGGAAACTATACCGTTTTTGCCCCTTCAAATCAAGCTTTTGAAAAATTACCCAATAAGCAACGGGATGCATTAATGTTGCCTGAGAACAAAGAAATGTTAACAGGTGTATTACAGTATCACGTTATTCCTGGCAAGATTACTTCCGATCAATTGGCAGCAGCCATCAAAAACAATAAAGGTAGCTATAAGGTAAAAACTGTGAAGGGAGATGAATTGACTTTTTTAATGAGTGGCGATCAATACATCATTAAAGATGGCTCTGGAAAAAAAGCTCAAGTGATATTGGGTAATCAAGAGGCGTCTAATGGAATCGTTTATATTATTGATACCGTTTTGATGGCCAGTAAATAATAGTTCAAAATCATATAAAACCAAAAAAACCCGAACAATTGTTCGGGTTTTTTGTGGTACCTCCAGGAATCGAACCAGGGACACAAGGATTTTCAGTCCTTTGCTCTACCAACTGAGCTAAGGTACCAGTCGCATAAATGCGGATGCAAATATATATTCATTTTTATTATTCACAAACTAAAATTTATAAAAATTCCTTTTTGTAAATTTACAGCTTTTATTTTATAGATGAACCTCATTATAGACGTTGGCAATACTTTGGTCAAATTTGCTGTTTTCCAAGATAATATACTTTTGGATAAAAGGACAGTGAAGATTCAGGAAACACTTGAAACGTTTAAAAGACTTGTCAAAGATTATAAAACCATTCGTAAGGCAATTGTTTCCTCTGTGGGCAAACTAGAAAAAGAGATTTTTAACGAAATGGAGTCTAATTTGAATGTGTTGTATTTAGACAGTGAGACAAAATTACCTTTTGTAAATTCTTATAAAACACCTCAAACTTTAGGTGTGGATAGAATTGCATTGGTTGCAGCTTCAGTTCAAAAATATCCCCATAAAAATGTAATTATCATTGATGCCGGGACTTGCATTACATATGATTTTATCACTTCAGAAAACGAGTATTTGGGAGGTGCCATTTCTCCTGGAATCAGACTTCGTTATACTACCTTGAATACCTTAACTGCGAATCTTCCGTTATTAGAAACCAAGATGCCAAATCAGCTTACAGGCAATACAACGGCCAATGCCATACATTCGGGAGTGATCTTTGGAGTTTTAATGGAAATCGATGGTGTAATCAATCAGTATCGAGAAGAATATGAAGATTTAACAGTTATTTTAACAGGTGGTGACGCCGATTTCTTGTCAAAACAATTAAAAAATAGCATATTTGCCAACTCAAATTTTCTTTTAGAGGGTTTGAACTTTATTTTAGAATTTAATACACACTAATGATAAAAAAACTTGTAATAGTTTTAATCGCTGTCATCGCATTTCAATCCCATGCACAAGAAGGTACAGCATCTCCATATTCATTCTACGGGATTGGGAGCTTAAAATTTAAAGGTACAGTTGAGAACCGAAGTATGGGAGGCTTGAGTATTTTTACTGATAGTATCCATGTTAATTTAAGAAACCCAGCAAGCTATGTCGGCCCTGATTTAAAAGGGTACCCTTTTAATGGGGAGAGTAGGCCTGTAAAATTCGCAATTGGTGGAACTCAAAGTAGTGTTAATTTAAAAAGTGATGGAGGGAGTGATAAGGCTAATACCACTACTTTCGATTATTTTGCAGTGTCATTACCTTTAGGAAAGTTTGGCGCTGGATTTGGTCTTTTGCCTTATTCATCAGTAGGTTATAAACTTGAAGCAGCCAATGATGATGGGCTGACTTCAAATCGTTACCGTGGCGAGGGTGGACTAAACAAGGCATTTCTAGGACTTGGCTACAAAATCTCAGAATCATTAAGTATTGGTGTTGATGCAAGTTATAATTTCGGAAACATCAAGAACAGCTCTATTGCTTTTGTCTATGACGAAAATGATGAATTGGTGCAATACCAATCGAGAGAGAACAATAGATCGGATTTAAGTGGACTCAACTTTAATCTTGGATTGAGCTACAAAACTATGTTGAATGAAAAACTTCAATTGACTTCAGGTTTTACGTATTCACCAAAAAGTATGCTTAAGTCAAACAATACAAGATCATTTTCTACAATAGTGCTTAATGAAGTGACGGGACAAGAATTTGTCATCAACACCATTGAGGCTGACCTCGAGGCGCAAAATTTAAAAGCAACTGATTTAAACTTGCCTTCTCGAATTTCATTTGGAGCTGGTGTTGGCCAGCCTCAAGAATGGTTTGTGGGCACAGAATTTACATTTCAAAACACAAGCAAATTTTCTAATCCAATCTTTGAACTTTCCAACGCTAAGTTCGTAAATGCTTCAACTATCGCCTTCGGAGGATTTTATATTCCAGAATACGATTCTTTTTCAAAATACTGGAAAAGAGTAACTTATAGAGCAGGTTTGCATTTTGAAAACACTGGTTTGGAAATCAATAATGAAACCATCAACGAGTTTGGCATGTCTTTTGGATTAGGGTTACCAGTTGGCAGACTATTCTCAAATGCAAACATAGGACTTGAACTCGGTAAGCGTGGAACAACAAGCCAGAATTTAGTCCAAGAGAATTTTATAAATCTCCAATTTAGTTTATCTTTAAACGATCGATGGTTCCAAAAAAGAAAGTATGATTAACCATATAATGAACAACACAATGAAAACAAGAATTATTTTAGTAGTTACGGCCCTTATGTTAGGTTTTAACCACAGTTTTGCTCAACAAGATGAAGAGTGCATGACCAACCTAACTATTTTTACCGATTACTACAAAAGCAAAAAATATAACGAAGCCTATGAGCCTTGGATGAAGGTGAGAAACAAATGCCCAAAATTCAACCGTGCCATCTATGCTTACGGTGAAAAAATCTTGAAGTATAAAATCGAGAACTCTACAGGGACAGAAAAAGTGGGTTACTTAAATGATCTCATGAAACTTTGGGATGAAGCATTGGTTAATTTTCCGTCCAACTATACCAAAGGTGGTGTCTTGAGTGATAAAGGTGAATTGATGTATGACTTTAAAACAGATTTGAATGCTACGAATAAGCAGATTTACGACATGTTGGACAAAGCCTATAAGGAAGATCTTGAAAACTTTAAAAGCCCAAGAGCACTTTATATTTATTTCTCTTCTGTAGTAGACATGCACGATTCTAAAGAAGTTGAAGTGCAAGCAGTTTTTGACAAATATGATGATGTAAGTGAAAAAATCGGCAAAGAAATCGATAATTATACCTTATTGTTGAACCCATTGGTTGAAAAAGAAGAAAATGGAACAGCCTTGACTTCTAAAGAGCAACAATACAAGGAATCATACGAAAGCTATTTGGAAAACTATAACACGATTTCTGGAAGTATGGATACCAAATTGGGTCAATTGGCCAATTGTGAAAACTTAATTCCTTTATATCAAAAAGATTTTGAGAATAACAAAACCAATGCCGAATGGTTGCAACGTGCAGTAAGCAGAATGTACAACAAGGAATGTACAGATGATCCATTGTATACTACTTTGGTAAAAGCATATGATGCAGCAGCACCTTCAGCGGATACAAAATATTTTGTGGCGAATTTATTGTTCTCACAAGGTAATACAAGTGAAGGAAATAAATATTTGGACCAAGCATACGACCTTGAAAAAGATCCTTTGAAAAAAGCAAAAAGAGCTTATGACATTGGTAAAAGCTTAAGAAAGAAAGGACAATATGGCGCTGCCAGAACTTATTTCCAAAAAGCGCTGAGCCTGAGCCCATCCATGGGTAGAGCCTATCTTGAAATTGCACAGATGTATGCTGCCAGTGCCAACGATTGTGGTGATACTGTTTTCAACAAGAGAGCTGTCTATTGGTTGGCCGCTTCAGAAGCACGTAAAGCCGCTAAAGTGGACGGAAGTTTAAAATCATACGCTGATCAATTGGTAGCTAGTTATGAAGGAAAAGCGCCATCACGACAAGACATTTTCGGATGTTCTTGTGAAGGAACTACCATAAAAATTGGATGTTGGATTGGTTCAAGTGTTACAGTTCCAAAATTGTAAATGAAATTTAAAAAACCATATAGATTAAAAAGCATAGTCACAGCCTTCGTTGTGACTATGTTTTTTTCATGTAAGGACAACTTTAAGGAAGTCCAGCAGATTGGTGTGCTTCAGAATGAGCCTATAGGTATTGCGGAAAAAATCAATTTAAAATACACCGATTCAGGAACAGTCAAGGCCAATCTTTTGAGCCCTAAAATGAAAGATTTCTCCAATAGGGAATTTGCCTTTACAGAATTTCCAGATGGCATTAAGCTCTTACTGTATGATAAAGGAAAGAAAAGTACCATTCTTTCAGATTATGCTGTTTCCTACAGTGAAACTGATTTGATTGACTTGCAAAAAAATGTCATCATTATCACACAACAGAATGATAGCATTTTTGCCAATCAGCTATATTATGACCAAAAGAATGAACAAATTTTTACCAACGAGGCATTCAAGATGGTTTCACCTACTAAAATCATCACTGGAAATGGGTTTAATTCTGACAAGGACTTCAAACATTTTGAGGCATTAGAGGTTACAGGTATTATCTATTTAGATGAATAAATAGCTATCTTTGCTTTAATTATCAACTTTTACCAACATGAAGCTTCAAAAATTCATCCAATACGCTTACTTGCTTATCGCCATTTTCTTTGCCTACGAAACCTTCAGAAACTGGAACCAGGACAGAGATCGTGCCTACATGTTGATGTTTTTTGCAGTTCTTGCTGTTTTTATGTACTTTTTCAAAAAGAATTTTATGAAACGGTTTGAAGACAAAACCAAAAAGTAATCTATGGATATCAATGTCTTCATCATTATTTTATCATTAGTTCTTTCGGCATTCTTTTCGGGTATGGAAATCGCGTATGTCTCTTCAAACAAGATACATATAGAGATTGAAAAAAAACAAAACGGTCTTCTCGCGGTTGCACTTTCCAAAATCACAAATAAGCCTTCAAAATTTATCGCCACTATGCTCATTGGTAACAATATCGCTTTGGTGGTTTATGGCTTTTTGATGGGAGACAAGTTGGTGGCTTGGTTTCAATCCATGTTGCCAACGGATTATGAGTTTCTCAATTATTTACTGAATGATTTGAGTCTGTTGACACAAACAATTATTTCTACACTGATCATCCTTATCACGGCAGAGTTTTTACCCAAAGTTTTTTTTCAGATATATGCCAATTCGTTGCTCAAATTATTGGCAATTCCAGCATACATATTTTACCTGATTTTCTGGTACATTTCAGATTTCGTCATTTGGATTTCCAATATGGTCATCAAGCATATTTTTAAAGGACAAGGCGATGATGTGCAATTGGCAATGACCAAAGTGGAGTTGGGCAATTACATCAGTGAGCAGATGGAATCGGTTGAAGAGCATGATGAGGTGGATAGCGAAATCCAAATTTTTCAGAATGCCCTGGAGTTCTCGGAAGTTAAAGCGCGAGAGGTCATGATTCCACGTACCGAAATCATTGCAGTTGATATCGAGGATTCCGTTAAAAATCTAAATACCTTATTTACTTCCACAGGAATGTCAAAAATTGTAGTTTATAATGATACCATTGATGACATTTTGGGCTATGTGCACTCCTTTGAGCTGTTCAAAAAACCAAAGAATATTAAATCCATTGTTATGCCTGTGGAATTTGTTCCTGAGACCATGTTGGTGAAGGATGTCCTAAATCTTTTGACCAAAAAAAGAAAAAGCATCTCTATCGTCATCGATGAATATGGAGGCACTTCAGGCATCATAACTGTGGAAGATATTGTTGAAGAATTGGTAGGTGAAATTGAGGATGAGCACGATACTGTGGAATTGATAGAGGAAAAACTGGACGACGAAACCTATAAATTTTCTGCTCGTCTGGAGGTCGATTACATCAATGAAACCTACAAACTCAATCTTCCAATAAGCGAAACCTACGAAACAATTGGAGGTTTGATTGTTGATGAGACCGAAGGTATTCCACAGGTTAATGATCAAGTCATTATTGAGAATTTTTTGTTTACCATTCTCGAGGTGAGTTCCACAAAAATAGATTTGGTGACACTTAAAATTCTGGAACAGGATTAATTTTAAAGCTGTTGCTCAGTCAAAAATGACCAGCCATATATCCTACGGCTAGCTTATATTGTGAGAAAGAACGAGGATTTTAGGTTGCTTACCGACAATGACCTCTTCATGGTCTAATAACTCTCAAAAAAACATACTTCTACTTTCATTATTTAATAGAAAATGGTATTTTCGCGCACTTATATTTTATAAATACATAATAAAAAATGGCAGTTTTAAATAAAATTAGACAACAATCGGTTGTACTTATTGTTGTTATAGCCTTAGCATTATTTGCATTCATTTTATCAGATCTTTTTAGAAAAAGCAATGCATTTTCTGGTTCTCAAGATGTTATTGCCTCTATCAATGGTACTGAGATTCATCGCGAAGCCTTTATGGGCAAAGTGGAAATGGCACAACGTCAAATGGGACCAAACGGCACATCTACCCAAGCCATGAACCGAGTATGGGATCAAGAAGTGCGTAAGGCCGTTTTACAAAAACAATTTGAGGAATTGGGCTTGACCGTTGAGAAAGATCAAATGAGAGAATTGTTGAAGCAAAACCTTTCAAGTCTTCCAGATTTCAGTAATGAGGCAGGTGTATTTGATGAAAATAAATTGAATGAATTCATTGCCAACTTAAAAGCCATTAATCCTGATAGAGCACCAATTGGTAATTCATTGATAAATTATAACGAATGGGTGGATAGTGAAGCATCCATCGCCATCAGCGGCCAGCAACAATCCTATTTTAATATGATTAAGGCTGGAATAGCAAGCACTTTGGGAGAAGCCGAAGTGGAATATAATTTAGAAAACGAAACCGTTGACCTTAAATATGTACAGATTGCATATTCAACCATTGCGGATAGTCTCGTGAATGTTTCAAAATCTGAAATTAAAGATTACATCAACAATCATAAAAAGAAATTTGAAGTTGAGGCTTCAAGAGATATCAATTTTGTGGAGTTCAAGGAAGTAGCTTCTGTTGAAGATGAAGACGAAGTAAAAGGCAGTGTTGCTAAAATGTTGGACAACAAAGTAGAATACAATGATGTTTCAAAACTAAATGATACCATCGTTGGTTTTAAAAACACGAATGATGTTGAAACATTTATCAATACCTATTCTGATGTAAAATATAATGATGCTTTTGTAAAAAAGGAAACCTTGCCATCTGGAGTACAGGACAGTATTTTTAATTTAAGTGTTGGTGCTTTTTACGGTCCATACAAGGATTCTGAAATGTACAAAATTACGAAATTGGTAGCTGAAAAAACGTTGCCAGATTCTGTAAAAGTTAGACATATTCTTATACCTTTTGTTGGTGCCCAAAGTGCACAACCTGATGTTACCAGAACAGAAGAAGAAGCCAAAAAAACAGCTGATAGTGTATTGGCCATAGTTAAAGCAAACAAGGCTAAATTCCCGGAGCTTGTGACCGCATTGTCTTCCGATCAGGGAAGTGTCGAAAAAGGTGGCGAGTACGATTACCATCCATATAACTCCATGGTTTCTGAATTTAATAATTTTGAATTTGAAGGTAAAACTGGAGATATGGGCGTTGTTAAGACCATTTTCGGATTCCATGTTATTGAAATTTTAGGTCAAAAAGGACAAAGCAAACTGGTAAAAGTTGCAACCTTGGCTCAAAAGATTGAACCCTCTGAAAAAACAATCGATGCGTCTTTTAATAACGTCTCCAACTTTGAGATTGCAATTCAGAACAAAGATTTCCAAGAGGTTGCCAAAGAGAAAAATTTAGAGATTAAGCCAGTCAACAGTATTAAGGAGTTGGATGAAAATATTCCAGGTCTTGGAAGCCAAAGAGCTATCGTTCGATGGGCTTTTGAAGATGGAACAAAAGTTGGTGACACAAAACGTTTTTCAATACCAAGTGGAGGATATGTAGTGGCTCAAGTTTCGGCCATCAATGAAAAAGGCTTAATGAGTGTTGAAGCAGCGTCAGCCACAGTAATTCCTGAAATCAGAAAAGATAAAAAAGCTAAAATGATTAGAGACGGAATTAAAGGAAAAACCGTTGAGGAGATTGCAAAAAACAAAAATCTCTCTGTCATGACGGCATCAGCAGTTAACATGAAGAATCCAACTTTAGCAGGTGCTGGTGTAGAGCCTAAAGTTGTGGGTGCAGCTTTCGGTAGGAAAGTGGGAGAATCTACTGGTCTTATAGACGGAGAAAAAGGGGTTTACATGGTTTCAGTAACAAACAAAACCCAAGCGCCTAAATTGGACACCTATCAAGCCGTTGCCAATAGATTGACAACAGCTAGAGTGAACGAAGCCCAAACAAAAGTATATGATGCCTTAAAAGAAGGGGCAGATATTGAAGACCATAGAGCAAAATTCTATTAATAAATCATTGGAAATATATAAAAAAAGGCTTCACATTGTGAAGCCTTTTTTTCTTGGGATACCTTAAAAAATAATTTTAATTTTTGTATCTTCATCTTATGTAACAATCTAAAATATAGCATGATGAAAACATATATTACACTATTTGCCTTGGTAACACTTTTTTTTGTTGGAAGCTATTCTGCAGCAGCTCAAATTGATAAAAAAAGTGAACAAAATGAATATGCCATTAAGAAAAGACAAATGGCTGAAGCTCAAACACGTCATCTGACTCCCGAGACTATTGCCGAACAGCAAACGGAAAACTTAAAAGAATTATTAAACCTTGATGAGAGACAAGAAGCAAGGATTTATGAAATTTGTCTTTCCGTTGAAAGAAAAATGGCGGAACTTTCCAATATTTCATCGGAGGAAAAACGAATGGATGGAGTAAAAGACTTGGAGAGTGTCAAAAATGCAAAGATTAAAGAAGCTTTGACAGAAGAGCAATATACCACTTACCTCAATTCATTAACGAATGAAAAGTAATAAAAAAGAGGCTCTAATTTTAGAGCCTCTTTTTTGTTTTACTGTTCCATGCCTGGAGGATATTTTTCCATTATTTTAGAGACAAATTCCTGAATGCGTTCTTCTTTTTTGTCCATCTTTTGTGACAAATAACCAGTTCCCATTCCTTGCCATATCAACTCTTTTTTGTTGGCATCAATAAGGTCAATATATAGAGTGCCTTCAGTTGAAGTGGACACTGATGTATTGTAATTGTTCCAATACCAAGGACTCCATCCCCAACCATAGCCATAAGGACCAAATCCATTATTGTAAACATTCACTTTTTCACGCGATTTAGTAAAAATACTCACAAGCATATCAGGGCTTTCAGATTTGGTGAACCCTTTTGCCATCAATTCTGATTCAATGGCTCGAAGTATTCTTCTCTTATCCAAATCACTGATTTCTGCTTTGTCAATTCCTGTTTTGTAGAATGCAAAAGTTTTGTACTGATTAAAATTTGCATTTTTATCATAATCTGAGGCAACTCTGACCGAGCTACAGGATGCCATTAATACAAACAGCATCACAAATGGTACTATTTTAATAATTCTTTTACTCACGCCACCAATAGTATACGGGTGTTCGTGAACATTTTTCAATTGTTTCATTGCTTTTTTATTTATGGTTATAACGAGTTCAATAAATTTTCATCAACAGTGTTTGGAAGCGTTACTTTTAAATTAGGTTCAAGTTCCATGGCACGTTTGATGGCAAAGACAGCTTCTTCGTTTCGCGCCCAACTACGGCGTGCAATCCCATTGTTCACATCCCAAAAAAGCATTGATTTTAAGCGTCTTTCCGCGTCTTTAGTACCATCAAGAACCATACCAAATCCACCGTTGATAACTTCTCCCCAGCCAACGCCACCTCCATTGTGAATGCTGACCCAAGTAGCACCTCTAAAGCTATCACCAATCACATTTTGAATGGCCATATCAGCTGTAAAACGTGATCCATCATAAATGTTGCTAGTTTCTCTGTAAGGTGAATCGGTTCCTGAAACATCATGATGGTCACGACCTAGAACAACATATCCAATATCTCCATTTGCAATGGCATCATTAAATGCCTTGGCGATTTTCATTCGGCCTTCGGCATCGGCATATAAAATCCTAGCTTGGGAACCTACAACCAATTTATTTTCTTGTGCACCCTTGATCCATTGGATATTGTCTGCCATTTGTTGTTGAATTTCCTTTGGTGAATGTCTTTTTATCTCTTCAAGAACTTTACAGGCAATGACATCTGTTTTTTCTAAATCTTCAGGTTTGCCTGACGTGCATACCCAACGGAAAGGACCAAAACCATAATCGAAACACATCGGTCCCATAATGTCCTGAACATAACTTGGATATTTAAACTCTCGACCTAAGGTGGGAGTGTCTGCCTGTACATCTGCTCCGGCACGAGAGGCTTCCAATAGGAATGCATTTCCATAATCAAAGAAGTATGTACCTTTGGCAGTATGTTTATTGATTGCCTTGGCATGGCGACGTAAGGTTTCTTGGACTTTCTCTTTAAAAAGCTTAGGGTTTTTTGCCATCATGTCATTGGCAGCCTCAAAAGACATATCGACTGGATAATATCCTCCTGCCCAAGGATTGTGCAACGAAGTTTGATCACTGCCCAAATCGATATGAATAGTTTCTTTATCAAACTTCTCCCAAACGTCCACCACGTTGCCCAAATAGGCAATAGATATTGTTTCTTGTGTTTCCTTGGCCCGCTGCACTCGCTCAACAAGCTTATCTAAATCCGTGATTTTTTCGTCTATCCAACCCTGATCTAATCGTACTTGAGTGATTTTAGGATTGACTTCTGCGCAGACTGTGATGCAACCAGCAATGTTTCCTGCCTTTGGTTGTGCACCACTCATGCCACCCAAACCTGAAGTGACAAACAAGCTTCCTTTTGGGGATTTCTTTATTTTTCTAAAACCGTTCAAAACTGTGATGGTCGTGCCATGAACAATGCCTTGTGGACCGATGTACATATAGCTCCCTGCGGTCATCTGTCCATATTGCGTGACACCGAGTGCATTGAATTTTTCCCAGTCATCAGGTTTTGAATAATTAGGAATCATCATTCCGTTGGTAACAACTACCCTTGGAGCTTCTTTATGTGATGGGAAGATGCCCATGGGATGTCCGGAATACATTACCAAGGTTTGTTCATCATTCATTTCAGATAGATATTTCATGGTCAATCTGTACTGCGCCCAATTGGAGAACACCGCACCATTGCCTCCATAGGTAATGAGTTCATGTGGGTGTTGCGCCACTGCTTCATCAAGATTGTTCTGAATCATCAGCATGATGGCAGCAGCTTGTTTGGATTTAGACGGATACTCTTCAATGGGCCTTGCATACATTCGGTAATCAGGACGCAAACGGTACATATAGATTCTTCCGTAAGTCTCCAGTTCGTGCTTGAATTCTGGAAGCAATTCTTTATGATGCTTTTTATCAAAGTAGCGCAAGGCGTTCTTTAAAGCCAGTTTCTTCTCTTCTGAACTTAGAATATCCTTTCTTTTTGGCGCGTGATTGATGGAAGTATCGTAGGGTTTTGCAGGTGGAAGTACATTAGGTATTCCTTCTTTTATCAATTCGTCAAAGGATATGGTGCTTACTGGCATTACTTTTTTTTTAATGAATTTTGATTGAAACCATAAGGGCAGTGTCTGCAACCACTTTCGCAACAATAGCCACGCTTTAGGAGGTATTGTTCTGTGAAGCATCGGTAGCCTTCAGGTGTTAGATAATAATCGCCATCCTCAAGTGGGACAATTTTCTTCATATCTTACAAAGATAATGTAAATTGGAGAGATTTTTGAAGTGGATATTTTATGATTTTAGTTTCCAAATATATGGTTCCAAAAGGATATACAGGCATTACGTTGTTTCCTTTTGTGTTCATTAAACATGCACAATTGAAAGAAAATGCGGTTTTTTTGAACCATGAACGTATTCATTTGCGACAGCAGATGGAGCTATTGGTAGTACCATTTTTTGTGTGGTATGGCGTAGAGTTCTTGATACGATATCTTCGTTGTAGAGATTGGAATCTGTCATATCGGAGTATTTCCTTTGAGCACGAGGCTTATGCAAATGAGGAGTGTCCCGATTATCTTCAGAAACGTACTTTCTGGAATTTTCGCCAGTACCTTTAAGGTGATTATTTTGAATAAAAATTAGAACTATGTTACTACCTAATTTATACTGCCTATATACGCAGTTAATACGGAGTAAATACGGAGTTAATACGAAGTAAATACGAAGTAGTAGCGAAGTGACACTTTTTTGACCCTTGCTAAAATGGAGAGTATTTTGATTATTAAGTTTGTTACCAAAAAAAAGACCCACAGATAAAAGTGGGTCTTTTTCAATCTATTTTAAGCTGTTATCAATAAATAACTTTTTTGATTTTCTGTTGACCGTTGTACAAGGTGGCTTTCACTATCAAGGTGCCTTTGCTTTGGTTGACAAGATTGATCTTGAACTCCAAGGCATTGACATCTTTATAGTTTGCTAACACCCTGCCCAAAACATCGTACACCATAATGGTGTTGATAGGGCTGTTACCTGAAGTCACTTTGATATAATCATTCAAACCTATGATATTGAAACCAAAATTGGCTACTTCATCTGGCGTACTCAATGTTTCATTTGTATAGCGTAAAATGAACCGATCATTAAAGGTACCGCTCTCAGAGGTAAATTCATAAGGCGCTATACGCAAATCATAAATGACATTCAAGTAAGTGTCTTCGAGATAGATGTTTTGCGACGGATCAGTGAACAATCCATCCACTGAATTGATGGCTATTTTGTAGTTGCCTGGCTGTGAGGTGATAATTCCAAGAGGAACCATGTCTTCTTGGTCAAAAGGTAAAGCCCTACCTTGAATAGCCAATTCTCTTTCGCCAAGTAACGAATATAATTTTGCATCTGAATCACTAACATCATAGCCGTCATACAATCGATCTTGATTGTTAGTTGCATTTTGAATATAGCCCACTAGCGTTGAAGAGACTGTAGAAATTGATGAATCTATCAACTCAAGCCAAATACGATGGCGTTCTAGGGTTCTTAAAAAATTATCGTTTGCAAGAGTTCTTGAACGCATCCCATTATTGAAGGTTACATTGGCATTGACACCAACAGCATCATCCATTTGTATAAAAAATGATTGACCAGAGGCAATACTTCCATTGAACACATTTGGATTGGCACCTGAGGAGTTATAAGATACATAATTGGCAACTACATAATTTGAGGCATAATCACCATAAAATGGATCGGTTATTGAACCTGGTAGTCCAGCACGCTGCCATAAATAGATTGTTCCTAATACTGGAGGGGGATTGTCGGCCAATAAGGAAGCATTGGTAACAATGAAGTCATCAGCCGATATAGCTGAAGGGTACGGATTCCCAACTAAATTCCAGTTATCATCAATGTCATAAGCCAATGAGTTACCTGCACCTGCATAAGTTACAGGGTTAGGTGGAGATGTGTATGTACCTCTGGTAATAGGAACGGTTATAATGCCATTGTTTGGTCGTCCTGTAAATTGTGCATTATCTACGGGAATAGGAGCTGGTGGTGTAGCAAGTCCCCTTACTATATAGCCCTTACCTACTGTCATTGGACCGGAAGCTGCTACCCATGTTCCATAATTGATACCATTGTAGGTTGGGTTCCATTGCCAACGCAATTCTGAAGCTGCAGTATTGATATCATTGACACTAAACCCTTCTACAGGTGATGACCAATATACATAGTTTTGTGAACCAACTCCAGTTGCTTCTCGTTGCACACGAATGCTGCCTGTATTGTTGTTGGTTGCTACATCGGTCAACTGTATCAAGCTACCGGTGCTTCTGATCAATACATCGCCGTTGGGTTGTACGTTCAGATCGTCCACTATTTCTAAATAGGTATCAGCATTAATCGTTAGTGAACCATTATTTCGTACTGAGACATTTTTAGCCAAAGCGGTAACACTTGGTGGCGTAGGAATTGTACCTCCTGCCACTACAATATCAGCTATTGGGGAACGGTTATTGGAAGTTGCCACATCAGGAATGATCACACAATCCGCTGCAGTTGGAACCCCCACAGGTGTCCAGTTGGTGTCTAGATACCAGTTTGTATTTACCGAACCATTCCATACTTTATCACCTACGGTTACCACAGTATCATCGGTTCTTACGTATGGCGCGCCACAGGCAGGGGTGTATGTAACTTCTGCTCTATAAGTTGTGGTTACGTTTGGACATACATTTGGAGTGTCATTACCATCAAGCCCTGGTATGTAAGCAAACCCACTTCCTGAATCGGCCAGCCATCGTATAGAGGTAATATCTCCATCATCTGGTACAAAACGCCAAGCTTCCCCTGCTGTCACAACCCAATTTGGATCGAGGGTATTTCTACATGGTGCTGCAATACCATCGGTAGCATTGTGTTGAAGACCTACTGATGCATTCCCATCATTCCAACTACCTGTATCAATTCTTTTTTCTTGGATGTAAATTTCAATAATATTGGTGTTTTTATAAAGTACCATTTTACCGGAATATCTAATGGAATTATTGCCAAAATTGCCATTATCGAACATTGGTACGTTTTCCCAAACGAGGATCATCCGTTCGCAGCCGGGAGTATTATCAATGGTTCGCCCAATTAGTTTGCCTGCTGCAGCTACACTTGGGTCGATATCGTGATGGACTCCAAAAATGGAGGGTCCAAAATAGTAATCAGATCCTAGAGAGGCATTTATGGCATTCGGAATATTGTATATGGTACGATACCCCGAGCCTCCTCCAGCTAGCCTTGCTGAATCAAATGAAATCACTCCGTTCGCTCCATATACAAAGTCATTATAAGTGGTGCCGTAGAAACAAAATGCCCAAGGCAATGTTATGATGTTTGAAAATGTGTCATCGGCAAGACCAGCAATAGGAAGAAAGGCACTGGCTGAGGTGACATTACTATACGGGATTTGTTCCACACGATAACGACTGGTATTTCCAATTTTAATATATTCTGCTTCCAAATCTACACAACCACCCGAAGAGCAGTTAATTGATGGTGGATTGGCCCCATTCAGTCCAAGCCCTCCTGCGACTACCCCACAACTAGGCTGTAATGTTGGGTCAGGACCCGAACTACAACAGCTTAAGGATAGCGAGAATGTTCCCGTTGGCGGAGTGGAAGTACCGTTAGCTGCCACATAGACATAATAGGTGGTGCCCAGCACTGAATTAAAAGAAACACTTTCAGTTTGCCCGGCTCCCCCTCCTGCATTGGTACAGCCACTAGGGACATTTGCAAAACCAGCGCAAGCAGTGCCAGTGGTCACGGATAGTTTAATGTTGTATGAGGCGGTGGGAGTAGCAGTGACAATCATTTGACCGCCAGTGCCCAAGAAGGTGTACCAGACGCCATACGGACTTAAGTTATTACAGGATGCAGGTGGAACAGTAGTACCTGTGGTAAAAGTGGTATTACCAGTTACCGTGTCACCACATGCCAAGGTTGTGGCCGTGGCACATGACCCATTCACTGGTGGTGTGGTTGGGGTACAGGTTCTAGAAATAGTGAACGTACCTGTTATTGTACTACTATTCGAATAATGCGAAATATAAACATAATAGGTTGTTCCATTCGTGGTTATAAACGTATAACTTTCTGTACCTGATACCGTACCATCTACACATTGAATACTGGTCTGTGATCCACATGTTCCCCTCGTAATATTCATTGAATGGTCAAAAGTAGCCGTAGATGATATGGTGGTTTGCTGACCATCCCCAACGAAGGTGTACCAGACCCCATAATTACTGCCAACCCCGCAACCAGTACCATTGGCAGCATTTACAGTTCCCACGGTTGTTCCTGCAAGATTGCTGGTACCACAAGGAAGTGCCGTAGCATTGGCACACAAATCGTTTGCTGGTACTGGTGGTGGGCAATTGATGGTAAAAGAAACGTTTCCGCCTCCTGTACCTTCTGGGTCTAACATGAAGTAATAGGTGTTACCACCTACCAAAGACACAGTTCCAACTAAACCAGCCCCTGAAACATCGTTAATACAGGTCCAACCTGTACCACTACAACCTCCTGATGCCAGTTTATAAAAATAATCAATGTATCCAAAGGATGAATTTTGCTGAATATCATAATTCCCTGATACGGCAGGGGTAAAAGAATAAATTTTCTCCATTCCAGGAGTGCCAAAACCGCAGTTTCCTGGACTGTAAGTACCATTTCCGGATGCAAACGTTGGGGTGATGGTCGTACCACAACTTGCTATATTGGTAATGGAAGAACAAGGATCTACAGGTGTGGTCACACAAATGTTAAACGTCCCTTGGTTGCCATTACCACCATAGCTATAGATTCTTACATAATAAGTGGCACCAACAGTCAATCCACTGGCAGTAATAACTTCTGTAGCATTGGTAGTATCGGCACAAGCTATATTGGTGCCATTACAAGCACCAGACCTTACTTCTACAACAGGGTCAGATATCGTTCCAGAATTTACGGTTACTATATGAGTTGTAGCTGTTGCTACAAAACTGTACCAAACATCATCATCTGCATTCCCAGTATAAGCTCCACAGGTAATAGCTGCAATACTTTGGGTGGCACCTACCGTAGTTCCTGATGCGGACGTAGTACAGGTGGTAGTTGGGCTGACACTAAGAGCAGTGGCACCCGCGCAATTATCATTCGCATTCGGAACAAAAACCTTTGACACCAATGAAATATTATCAACTGCTGCAGGTGGATTATTACCTAGACTCCCATCATTTGTCCATTCAAAAACCAACCTAAAGGTAGTGTTAACCAAAGTTTGGGGTAGCGTAATACTTACATTATTCCATGAGTTTTGTAAAACTATGGTTGAACCCAGTTGTATTCTGTTAGCATTGGCAGTAATCGCTGTTCCATAAGTTAAAGCGGTTGCAGCAGGTATTTTCCACACTCTCAAATAATCATAATCAGTAAAACCACTTTCACCATTACAAATCACATCGAAGCTTAATGTGATATCGGCTTCTCCTGCAGGTATAGTAACATTTCTATAAAGATGGGAGACTCTAGTAGCATTTACAGTATAAGAATGTGGAGGAGGAGTTCCGGCTGTATTGTTGGTGACATAAGCTGCCCTAACACCAGTAAATCCGGGTGTAGCACCAGTATTGCATACCCATTGGTTTTGGGTGGCTGTTCCAGTGGTTGCTGTCCATCCGTTTGCGGCAAAGGTTGTTCCGTTCTCAAAGCCACCTTCTGCGACTGGATTTATGATTGTTGTTTGCCCAAACCCATTCAAATTAAAACACAGAAAACCCACCAAACACAGTATGGCAAGTTTTAAAGAGACATATCTTTTTATCATAACTAAGAAGAATAATTTTATACCTATAAGCCTTTTATTGTTTATTATCTGACCCCCATGTTTAGCGATAGAACAGATAAGACACCGTTAATTTAATTCAGCTACTTTTATTGAAATGAAATTTATGAAGAATCCTCAATCATGAGGTTAATGCCTTCAGATATTTTTCAACAAAAAGTTAAATCAACGTTAATATACAGAATAAATGTAGAATATTAATGATTTATTCGTTCTTTTCGCATCATATTTTCGTTCAAATGGTAAAATTAACAGACCAACGTAATATAGTTATTAACAATTGGTTAGCTTTAAAACCAGAGTACCTCATTCATCCGAAAATTTCAGGCAACAAATACCGTAAAATCAAGTATAATCTCATAGAAGCTCAACAGCTCAACAAAGACCGTTTGCTCACTTTTGGGGGTGCATTTTCCAATCATATTGCCGCTGTAGCCGCTGCGGGAAAGACCTGTGGCTTTTCGACGGTTGGGATTATCAGAGGAGAAGAACTTATAGACAAAATTGATGAGAACCCAACGCTTCGATTTGCACAGGAGTGTGGCATGGATTTTAAATTTGTGTCGCGTGAGATGTATCGAAATGCGACTTCGGCAGCTTTTATGGATAGCCTTAAAGAGGCGTATGGAGATTTTTATCTGCTTCCAGAAGGTGGTACCAATGCTTTGGCAGTCAAAGGTTGTGAGGAAATATTGAACGACACCGATACGGAGTTTGATTATATTTGCTGCTCAGTGGGCACGGGTGGCACTATTTCTGGGTTGATCAATAGCAGTAAACCCCATCAAAAGATTCTTGGATTTCCAGCGCTGAAAGGTGGCTTTTTAAGAGATGAAATTGCTAAATTTGCCACCAAAAGCAATTGGGAGCTTGTAGAGGATTATCATTTTGGTGGCTATGCCAAAATAAATACGGACTTCATCAGTTTTATAAATGCATTCAAGTCCACTTACAATGTGCCCTTAGATCCCATTTACACAGGAAAGATGCTGTATGGAATTTTTGATTTGATGAAAAAAGGATACTTTCCAAAGAGTTCAAAGGTTCTCGCCATTCATACAGGTGGTTTGCAGGGGATTGAAGGAATGAACCTAAAATTGAAACAAAAAAAAATGCCCTTAATTCTTTAAAATGTTGATGAAACGAATTCTTATTATTGTATTGATAGGCTTGATGATGGTGAGTTGTGGTTCCAAGAAAAAAATTGTTACCAAAAAGAAAAATGCACCTCACAGGACAGAGCGTGTGGTCGTAAGGACCAAAACGGACGATCCTAAAACGGAAGCAGAAACGCCCTTAGAAATTGTCATCATTCCCGATGACCGCAAAACCTTTGCAAACAGTACCGAAGAATACATCCATAACTACAATGGCATTGCCAAAGAGGAGATGCGTCGCTATAAAATTCCTGCGAGTATCACACTGGCACAAGGTATTTTGGAATCTTCCTCTGGTCAGGCACGTTTGGCCGTTGAAGCGAACAATCATTTTGGTATCAAATGCCATGACTGGACTGGGCCAAAAATTTATCACGACGATGATGCCAGACAGGAATGTTTCCGAAAGTACAAACATGCCCAAGAATCATTTGAAGACCACTCTACATTTTTGAGTGGAAGAGGGCGTTATGCCAAACTTTTCAAGCTCGATGAAGATGACTACGAGAGTTGGGCTAAAGAACTACGAAATGCTGGGTATGCCACAGATCGTAAATATCCTGATAAATTGATTGATCTTATCGAACGCTTTCAATTGTATAAATATGACGAGGAAGTTCTTGGAAACACAAGAAAAGAGCGACCAAAATCGGTGGATAGACCTAGTGAAACCACTACACACCAAGTGGTGAAAGGGGATACCATGTATTCTTTGTCCAAACGATATAATGTGACTATCCAAGAGCTTCAAAGGCTTAACGGAATGCGGGATAACAATCTTAGTATTGGTCAAATTTTAATTATCAAATCCAATTAACATGCTTTACCAACGCAGCAGTGCTTTATTCAAACAAGCTGAACTGGTGATTCCGGGTGGTGTCAACTCGCCTGTAAGAGCTTTTAAAGCGGTGGGAGGAACGCCTATTTTTGCCAAATCTGCCAAAGGCGCCTATGTGTTTGATGAAGATGGCAATAGATTTATAGACTATATCAACTCTTGGGGCCCCATGGTGTTGGGCCATGCCCATGAATCGGTCGTTGACGCCGTCATTGAAAAAACAAGGCAAGGTACTTCTTTTGGGATGCCTACCGAATTGGAGACCAAAATTGCGGAATTGGCAGTGGCCATGGTGCCCTCTATTGATACAATACGTTTTGTCAACTCTGGCACCGAAGCCTGTATGAGTGCGGTGCGCTTGGCAAGAGGATTTACACGAAAAGATAAAATCATCAAGTTTGCTGGTTGTTATCATGGTCATAGCGACTCTTTTTTGATTGCTGCGGGTAGTGGTGCCATCACGTTTGGCACACCCAACAGTCCAGGTGTGACCTCAGGTACTGCCAAAGACACCTTGCTGGCACATTATAACGACCTTGAGAATGTCAAGGAACTGATTGCCGCCAACAAAGGCGAGATTGCCTGCATAATTATTGAGCCAGTAGCCGGAAATATGGGTTGCGTGCCTCCCAACGACGGTTTTTTGCAAGGATTGAGAGCGCTTTGTGATGCCAATGGAATTTTGTTGATTTTTGATGAGGTCATGACGGGTTTTCGGTTGGCACAAGGAGGAGCGCAAGAACTTTATAAGGTCAATGCCGATATTGTTTGCTTTGGTAAAGTGATAGGAGGTGGCTTGCCTGTTGGAGCCTTTGCGGGGCGACGTGAGATTATGGATTATTTGGCACCCATTGGTCCAGTGTATCAAGCAGGAACATTAAGCGGAAATCCTTTGGCGATGGCAGCCGGATTGGCGATGCTTACGGAATTGAACAACGACAAAGCTATTTTTAATCGTTTGGCTGAAAAAACTGCATATTTGCATGAAGGTTGTTCAAAATCATTGGATACATTTGGGATAGTACATACCATCAATCGAGTTGGCTCCATGATTTCCATTCATTTTGATGCGCTTCCCGTTACCGATTTTACAACTGCTGCCAATGCGAATAATGAAACTTTCAAAACCTTCTTCCATGGCATGCTCAAAGAAGGGGTTTATATTGCGCCAAGTGCTTTTGAGACGTGGTTTATTTGTGATGCCTTGACCTATGAGGATTTGGATACAACCATCCGAGCCGTGGAAAAAGTTGCTGCAACGTTATAAAAAAAGCCATCAAATTTGATGGCTTTCTGTTATTTTAAAACGAGATTTTATTTCTGCGTTTCGGCAAACTTAAGATATTGATTGAACTGTTCTTCTGTAAATATGCTTTTGAATTTATCAGTAAGCATATTTTCAATTTTCGCCCTATCCTCATCAGAGATTGTTTTTCCTCTTGCAATAAGGTCGTTCATGCTATATATTTTTTTCTCATACGCCTGATACGCCTTGAAGACTGAGTTTTCAGTAGCATTATTGAATTTAATAGCTTTTTTGAGCTCTTGGGTTTTATGGGCTGCTACGGCATTGATATCCGTCATGGATTGTGCTGCAACTGTTTGGGTGCCCACTATGAAGGCAAAAGCAAAAAAGCAAAGTGTGATTATTTTTTTCATCAGTTTTTATTTATTTAATGAGAGTGTACTAAAGTAATAATTTTTGGATGAAAAACACAAATAAAAAAGACATTGATTCGAAAACCAACGTCTTTTTAAGATAAAAACCAAATCTATCAATCAATCTAAACTATCTTTTGTGCTTTCTCATATTTCCACCTTTGCTTCGCATGGCTTGCTTTTTGGACTGCATGGTGTCAAACTTCTCATATTGCTCGGCATTCAGGATGGCTTTCATTTTTTTCTTAAATTCAATTTCATGGTCCAAACGGGCATTTTCCATTTTTACTCGCTCATCTTTTGTGGGTTTTTCACCAGCCTCTTTTTTAGCTTTGAACGTTTCCATTTTCGCTTTGCGTTCTTTTGCCTCAGCCAACAAAAGTTTTTCCACTTCCGATTGTTGTGCACTTGTCAAATCTAAATGCAAGGTCATCTTTTTTGTTTGGAGCTGTGCTATTTCCTCGGGAGTCATTTCCTGACGAGCTTCCATTCTTTCTTTCATGTCTCCTTTAGGAGCCTCTTTTTTTCTTTCTTGAGCAGTTGCATTTAGGGTCACTATGGCAATTGCTATCATTAATAGGTTTTTCATTTTGTTTAATTTTTAAGATTATACTGCTTTGACTTTTAGAATGGTAAATGGTTTAATTTTTAAAGATTAATTAACAGTTTGGTTCCATTTCATCAATTCCAAAGTGGTTTTGAATTTCTAAATGAAGTATTGATTTGTAAATTGATTAACTTTGAGAAAAATCAAATACAACATCATGAAAAAAATAATCCTATGTTCTATGGTGGCTTTAATAGCTTTCTCTTGTAAAGATGAAAAGAAAGAAGCGCCAATGACTGAAGACAACACTCAAACAGAAATGCAAAACAATTTAAGTAAATACGTTACTGTAAAATTGACAGCGGACGTGAAAAAGCTTACTGAGAACCAACGCAAAATGCTTCCTTTGCTTATAAAAGCCGCAGATAAGATGAATGATTTGTTTTGGTATGAAGCTTATGGTGATAAAGACTCCTTGCTGAATTCCATTACAGATGAAGACACCAAAAAATTTGTGAAAATAAATTATGGTCCTTGGGGACGCTTGGATGGAAATGCGCCTTTTGTGGAAGGTGTTGGACCAAAACCAGCAGGCGCTAATTTTTATCCAAAGGATATGACCAAAGAAGAATTTGAAGCGGCCGACATTAAGGATAAATCGAGCATTTACAATTTTGTACGCCGTGATTCTTTAGGGAAATTATATTCCATTCCATATCACAAACAATTTGAAACAGAATTGAAAGAAGTGTCCGATTTATTATTGGAAGCTTCTGAATTGGCAGATGATGCTGGACTGAAAAACTATTTAAAGTTGAGAGCACAAGCTTTGTTGGATGATAACTATCAGCCAAGTGATTTGGCTTGGATGGATATGAAGGACAACACCATCGATATTGTGATTGGACCCATTGAAACCTATGAAGATGCTTTATTCGGTAACAAAGCCGCTCACGAAGGATATGTATTGATAAAGGATATGGAATGGAGCGAGCGTTTGGCACGTTTCAGTGCCTATTTGCCAGAACTTCAAACAGGTTTGCCTGTGGACGCGGCTTATAAGAAAGAAACACCAGGTACCGATAGCGATTTGAATGCTTACGACGTAGTGTATTACGCTGGCGATTGTAATGCAGGCAGCAAAACGATTGCGATTAATCTTCCCAATGATGAAGAAGTTCAACTTAAAAAAGGAACACGCCGTGTGCAACTAAAAAATGCGATGCGAGCGAAGTTTGACAAAATCATGTTGCCGATTTCTGAAGTGTTGATTGATGAAAGTCAACGTAAGCACATCACCTTTGATGCTTTTTTTGCCAATACTATGTTTCATGAAGTCGCCCATGGATTGGGAATCAAAAATACCATCAATAATAAAGGAACGGTAAGAACAGCGTTGAAAGAACACTCCAGTGCCCTGGAAGAAGGAAAGGCCGACATTCTTGGATTGTACATGATACAACAGTTAAATGCCAAAGGTGAACTGACCGATGATTTGAAGGACAATATGGTCACTTTTATGGCTGGAATTTTCCGTTCTGTCCGTTTTGGAGCGTCTTCTGCCCACGGTAAAGCCAATATGATCCGTTTTAATTTCTTCAAAGAGAAAGGCGCTTTCACAAGAAATGAGGATGGCACTTATAAAGTGGATTTTGATAAAATGATAGTCGCCATGGAAGAACTATCCAACCTTATCCTCACTCTTCAAGGCAATGGCGATTATGATGGCGTTGCCAAATTGGTAGCTGAAAAAGGAGTCATCTCTTCTGAACTCCAATCTGATTTGGATCGATTGAGTGATGCCAATATTCCTGTAGATGTCATATTTGAACAAGGTGTTGAAACTTTAGGATTATGATAGATAGATAGATATTAATTTGATATTTAGAGGCTTTAGAACAAACTAAAGCCTTTTTTTATATCTTGTATGAACAAATTCCATTCCAATGGTTTATTGGCTATCCACCTTAGTAACGATTGCAATCATTTACATTGCAATCAGTATTGCCTTGTATTATTTGCAGGATTATATGTTGTTCAAACCTGAAAAGCTTCCAAAAGATTTTCAGTTTGCCTATGAACATCAAGAATTTGAGGAGCATAATCTCGAAACAAGAGATGGTGCAGTAATCAATGGAATTCGCTTTTTTCCGAATGGAGAGTCAAAAGGGGTCGTTTTGTATCTAAAAGGCAACTCGAAAAGCATCAAGGGTTGGGGAAAATTTGCAGTAGATTTTACACGCCATGGTTATAATGTTTTGATGGTGGATTACAGAGGCTTTGGAAAAAGTACCGGAAGGCGCTCGCAAAAAGCCATTAAGCGCGATTTGCAGGAAGTTTACAATAAGATGAAAGAACTGACTAAGGAAGACAGAATTATTCTGTACGGTCGTTCCTTGGGTTCTGGTTTTGCGGCAAAATTAGCCTCGACCAACAATCCCAAAATGCTTATCCTGGATGCGCCCTATTACAGTTTGACCAAAGTAACCAAACGCTATGCGCCATTCATGCCATTATCGCTATTGTTAAAATATCCATTGCCAACCTATAAATGGCTAAAATATGTACAATGCCCAATCCATATTATCCATGGCACCAACGATAAATTGATTCCTTATAATTCCAGTGTCAGATTATCAAAAATTAATCCGAAACGTACCAAATTGCACACAGTGATTGGCGGAGGACACAAGAATTTGAACAATTTTGAATCGTATCATCACATGTTGGATGACATCCTCAATTCAAAACCACAACCCATTGATTTAACAACCACAAGCATCCATGTCCAACACAGTACAAAACAAACGCATCCTAAAACTTAAAAAAACAATTTTTATCCTTCTAGGTCTTTATGTCATGATTGGTGCCTCTCTTTATTTTATTCAAGAAAAACTGTTGTTTCATCCATCGGTTTTGCCCACAGATTATACCTATCAGTTTTCGGAACCGTTTGAAGAGTTTTTTTTAAAAGCTGATGATGGTGCCGTTATCAATGCGATTCATTTTAAGATTGAAAACCCAAAGGGAGTCATTCTCTATTTTCACGGAAATGCAGGTGACTTGTCTCGATGGGGAACTATTGCGGAATTTTTTGTAAAGCAACAGTTTGATGTGTTTATCATGGATTATCGAACTTATGGGAAAAGTACTGGAGTTTTGAGCGAAGAAGCTCTATATAAAGATGCCCAAATGTGCTATGACCATCTTTTAAAATACTATAATGCTGCCACTATTACCATGTATGGACGCTCTCTTGGGACAGGAATTGCAACTTATCTTGCCTCAAAAAACAAAGCAAAACAATTGATTTTGGAAACGCCTTACTATAGCATGATTGATATGGCACACTATCGATTTCCCATATTTCCAGTCAAATACTTGTTGAAGTATAAATTGCCAACGCATGAATTTATTATGGATGTTCAATGTCCAATCACTATTTTTCACGGAACAGATGATAGCGTGGTTCCTTTTGATTCCGGTAAGAAATTATTTGACAGTCTGTCAAATCATCGAGCAAAATTTATTCAAATTGATGGAGGCCATCATAACGATTTGATGGAGTATGAAAGTTACCATAAGGCTCTCAAGCCCCTCTTGTATTAAGAAATTCAGCCTGACTTATTTTGAAATTATGCGTTCACTCACTGATAATGTGTATTCACTCATTTAACATTTCTATTGCTTTCTAATCCTAATACTTTTATTTAAATCAAAATGATAAGGATATGAAAACAAAAACAAAAATTTTAATTTCGACAACGGCTATTTTATTGGTATCTGTTTTGGCACTTTATCAAAATAAGAGTGTGAAAAAAGAACCCTTAACAGCTAAAAATGAAAAAGGTTGTGTCTTCATGACCACCTTCAGTGAAGAACCGTCAAAAGGTTACGCTAAATTTAAAATAGAAGGCAACATTCAGCCAGTCATTAATCATGGCTTGGTTTGGTTGTCGAAAGCACAGCTTAAAAATGGTGGCTATGGGTCAGGAAGCTATAGTAACCAAGGTGAAATGAATCCACATGCCGTGAATGCAGACCCTGCCACAACCTCTATGGTGGCAATGGCTATTTTGAGGAGCGGCAGTAGCTTAACAGCAGGCATCTATAAAGAGCAACTTCAAAAGGCATTGGAGTTTTTGTTACATCAGGTGGAAGGTGTTTCAAAAGATGACCTCTATATTACTTCAGAAACTGGGACGCAAATACAAACGAAACTAGGCGCTAACATCGATGCAGTTTTGACCGCTCAATTTTTTTCAAATATATTAAAAGAACCATTGGATGAGCGAACCAAAAAACGAGTCGAAAAATGTTTGGATGTGTGCGTGGATAAAATTCAACGTGCAACTGATACCGATGGGAAAATGAAAGGTGCTGGTTGGGCTGGCGTTCTACAATCTGGTTTGGCAACAAGCGCTTTGGAATCTGCAAAATCTGTTGGTGCGACATTGGATGAAGTAGTAATAACAAGCCAAAAAAATTACCTAAAAGGCAACTATGATGAAAAGTCTGCATCTGTAAAAACCACCGATGGCGCTGGTGTCATTTTGTATTCAGTGAGTAATTCTGCGAGAGGTTCTGCTAAAGATGCCAGAAGAGCCAAAGAATTGATTTCCAAGGCGAAAAAAGAAGGCAAGCTTAAAGAAGATGATAAAGTTACCGTTGAAAATTTACTGAACATAGGAGTTTCTGAAGGCGAAGCTATTGCCTACACTTCATCATACAATGTGTATAATGCCTCCAAACAACAAGCCCAGAAAAATGACGTCATGCAAGGTTTTGGTAATAATGGTGGCGAGGAATTTTTGAGCTTTCTACAGACAGGTGAATCCATGGTGGTCAATGATGATAATGATTGGAAAACTTGGTATGACAATATTTCAGGACGTTTAATGAAAATACAAAATGAAGATGGAAGTTGGAACGGACACCATTGCATTACAAGTCCAGTTTTTTGTACTGCCACAAGTCTTTTGATTTTGTCCATAGAAAATGATATTGACAATTTAAAACAAACTGGTGAGCATTAAGATTTCAACAGATATCAAAAAAGGCTTCAAGATAATTTGAAGCCTTTTTTGATTTGTAATAAATCTTTGTTGTTTTCTATCCCTTCGGATTCAAAATCATGTCAATGCGTTCTAAGGCATCTTGCAAATGAATTCTGCTCATGGCATCGCTTGTACGGCTCAAACCTGAGCGGATGGCGCTTTCGAGAGTTTTTAATTCTGCTCTAGTGACCGCTCGAATATCGGATTGATTGACATCTACATTAGTTCTAGATACGAAGCGCCTGAACTGTGCAGGAACAGGTTCTTGCTCCTTGGTCATCAAATATTCCATTCTTTCAATGAAAGCACGTTGTAAATTCCTTCTGTAAGGATCGATGGCTTTTCCACTGCTCAACTCACTAAAAATGCCTTTGCGTAAATCTTGCATCATATTCAGCAAGCTATAAGCATCTTTCCCATTGATGGTTTCGTTCTCGCTCATACGAGCCATGCTTCCAAAATCAAGTAGACTGTTTAAGATTCTAGTTTGCATATTTCTGATACGTTCGATGTTTCCGGCATTTTCAATCTTGTTAAAAATGTTGTTGTTTATCATCCATTCCGGTGTTTCGAAGAGTTGCTTTTGCAAGAAATCCATAGCCGCTTTTTGTTTGGCTTTGTCTACATGTGTATAAACGGCACCATCTTGGTCATACGTTTTATAGTATTCATAAACACCTCCAATATTAGCTGCCACATGACCCATATATCGATTGAATTGGCTTAATAATTGGCCATACATAGTTTCCAAATCATCATAATCCTTACCATCTTCCGCGGTCCATTTGATGAGGTTTGGCATGATGCGTTTCATGTTGGCGATACCATATAGACTCGCTTTTACAGCATCATCACCTAAATCTTCCGTTTGGCTACTTGGATCAATCACACCTCCACTTTGTTGTCTTCCAAAGCGATACATTGGGTCATCGGCATGTTTTAAAATCCAGCTGTCCAATGTTTTCTTTTCATCATCGGCAGTTTTGGCGTCCAGTATGGGTCTGTAACCCCAAGAAATTGCATATTTATCATAGATGCCAATATTTGGCATCAAGGCAACCCCTTTGTCTTCTGGTTGTGCCACGTAGTTGAAACGTGCATAATCCATGATAGATGGCGCTGTTCCATATTTTTGGGTAAAGGATGCGCTGCGCAAACTGTCCACAGGGTAGGCGACACTACTTCCCATATTGTGTGGTAATCCAAGGGTATGCCCAACTTCATGTGAGGATACAAAACGAATCAAACGCCCCATAATTTCATCCTTAAATTTCACACCTTGTGCATCCCGATTGATTGCTGCAGTCTGTACAAAAAACCAATTACGAAGCAATGACATGACATTGTGATACCAGTTAATATCGCTTTCTAATATCTCACCACTTCGTGGATCACTGACGTGTGGACCATTGGCATTTGGAATGGGCGAAGCCAAATAGCGCACTACAGAAAACCTAATATCTTCAGGACTCCAATCTGGGTCTTCTTCCACTGTAGGTGGGTCTTTGGCTATTATGGCATTTTTAAAACCAGCGGCTTCAAAAGCTACTTGCCAGTCTTCGATACCTTCTTTGATGTATTTTCTCCATTTTTCAGGTGTAGCTCTATCGATATAATATACAATTTGTTTTTTTGGCTCTACCAATTCGCCACGTTTGAATTTTTCTACATCTTCAGGTTTCACTTCCAAACGCCATCTATCCAAATATCTGACTGTTTTACTTTCTTGTGCGTCCAATCCGTAATCAGTTTGTCCGCTTGTAAACCAACCAACTCGCTGATCGTACATTCTCCGCTTCATTGGTACTTTTGGTAACAATACCATGGAGTTGTTCATTTCAAGAGTAATGGTTCCAGTTTCTGAATTGGATGGAGGTTCCCCTGCATTATAGGTTTTTACATGGCGGGATTCAATATTCAACGGATAGCTTTTGATGCTTTCTATATAGGATAAATCGGTTTCCAGTCGAGAAACTTTGTATTCTTTTCTATCTCTTTCTGGGAATCCAAGAGGTTTTACATCTTTTGAAAACAAGTCCGTAACCTCAATAACTGTGTTTAAAGAATCTTTGCTAAATGCCTTAATGGGGAAAGTAAACAAAATAGGTTCTAAATTGGAGTTGACCACGGCTTCATGTATGGGCAACGAATCGGCAGCCACGACATTATGGGAAACCACTCTCAACAATACTTTTTTGTCCCTTTTCTGCCAACGCAATACTTGTTCATTTTGTTTGCCACCTCCAAAGCCAATGCCACTCGCAGTTTTCGCAATACGAGTTACCATTAGCATTTCACGTTCAAACAAGGAGTCTGGGATTTCATAAAAATAACTGTCGTCTATTTTATGCACTTTAAAAAGGCCTTCATCGGTCTTTGCCTCCTTAGTGATGACTTTATCATAGGGCTGAATGTCGTCTTTTCCTGGTTTTTTAGTAGGCTTTGCTTCAGCACTAGAATCGGCATCAGCTTTAGTTTTTCCTGCTTTTTTTGCTGTAGAACATGACATTACTACTAATATCGACATCAAAAAGCAGAGTTTTAAGGTAAGTTGTCTCAAAATAATCAGTTTTAAATTAAAGATGTAAAATAGGTAATCTTTAAATGAGATTGTAGATTACCATTTAATTTAAGTTTTTTTTAACAAAATTTTATCTGTGTATAAAAAAAAAGACTGCTTTAGGCAGTCTTTTTTCTAGTATGGTTGGTTACTACAAAGTATCTAAATATGCTTGAATCAATGCCACACCTTCAGTATGAATCATGGTTGTGCCAATATATGGCATACTGAAGCCAGGGTTATAGGTATTGATTCTTGAAGAAATACTGTTCTTTCTTTGAACAATTTTAGAATCGCTCAAAGAGGTTTCGAAGCTTAGCCGCAATACCGATTGCATTTCACAAAATCCTCCAGCGGAATGACAATGCGCACACTGTATATCAAAATAGGCTCTTGCTCGTTCCTCTAAACTGGCTGAAGTGTCTTCCCAGTTTGGAAGTACTGCTATGTCATTGGGATTTGAAAGGCCAGACAATAATTGCCGATCTGTTAATTGCTGCAATTGATTGATACCATTAATTTCAAAGTTCAAGTTTCTTAATTTTGGACCAATAGGTGTTAGGGCGTCGTTGGTTTGGTGACACGTAAAGCAATCAGTATTGGATGGGATTTTGTAATTGACATTATTGGTGTCTCCATCGGAATCAATCCAAGTTATTGGAACGGTCCCTCCAACTGCATCTAAGGTTGCTTCTGTCTGAGATTCGTTCCAAATATAATCGCCTGTTTGCCAAACGCCATTGGTCTTGATGAGAACACGGGTTTCAATAATTTTTTTACCTAGCGATGGTTCTCTCTCGTCAAGGTTGTAATAAAAGGTTTTTGCTATAACAGTATGTTCGGGAAAATCTGGTAAACCATCGCCAACATTCGTCATTGCAGTTCCTAGAGGTAAAGCTACCAAACGTTGTTTGTGTGCGTAATCTGTAAATAATCTGGTATTTAAATCGTATTCAAAAGCGTAAGGACTAGGTGATAAGTTGCTCAAATTTCCTCGAAATATTCGCATTTCCGAAAGATTTTCTCTAAATTCTGTGACCACAGGTGCAGCCAATGTTGTATATCTTCTAATGGAACTAAAACGACTTGTATTATTGGCCGAAAAAACTGATTGTACGTAAAAATCATAAGCTGTTTCCGGCAAAAGGTTATTTAAACGAATTGATGGTGTCGATGTGGTTATTGACACTCCTTCGCCCAAATGAAATCCTGACAATCCATATTCGATTTTATAGGATGGTGCTTGCATGTCATCCCATCGCAAAAGAACATTAGTTTCATCCAAAATTTGAACAGATAGGTTTTGGGGAGCCTCATTTTGGGGAATGAGCGTGTCATCCTCTTTTTGACAAGAAATGAACAGCAATATTAATGCTGCCAATAGATTAAATTTTTTCATTTGGGCGTATTATTTCCTGATTAATAGCAGGCCGTGAAAATACTAAAAAAGTTGAAACATTGAATAAATAATTCGATTATTGAATAAAAAATTCTGTTTAAGTTGCTTGAAATGAATTTTGTAGCTCAACAATCTGTATGTGATAATCATATTGCAAATCTTCATGAAATGTGGCACTGATTTTTTTGATGTATTCCAGTTGCCTATGATATATATTCATCAAGGTTACATTATTCTTAATGGAAGGTTTAAAATCTTTAAGTTTATAACAAAAATAGAGCAAGAGTTCCACTTCGGTTTCTTTTTTTAATGAATAGCGACTAAATTTCTTGATAAGACGCAGAATTTTTCGGACGCTTTTTTTAATGTAGTGAAAGCTATCAGTGTTGACATTATCAAATTGGTCGTCAATTTCGGCTTTGACACTCTCAATATAACCACTTTCATTTGAAGAATCAAAAAGCAAATAAGTAAGCAATTCCTTGTTTTCTTTTTTGAATTTGGACAAACGTAAACATAGTTCTATAAGCTCGTCATTGCTACAATGTACCAATTCTTTTTTGAGATGATTGACAGTCACTGCTTTCATGGCTCTAAAATAAAATTTTTTGAGAAACAAAGCAGCCAAAAAAAATGATATTGGTTTAAAAAAAACCAACATCATTTTTATCGTAAGAGAATTGTAAGGTTTATTGTTCTAGTGTTGTGACTTGGTCTTCTGTTTTGAACAATTCCATATCTTTTGCATAAAAGACATCAGACTCATAAAATTTAAGTGATGGTTTTACCAAATTGAAGTTTGGATTTCTTGGTGAAACACTTACATACCTAGCTTTATTCTGATTTAAGTTTGAAATTAAACCTTCAGAATTCTTATCGTTTGTTTGAGTGTCAAGAATAAGTAAATGGCCATCTAAAGACCATGTACCATCAGCTTTAACCGTTTTATCGGCAGTGGAATCCATAAAAAATCTTGTAGAAGAAAAAGTAAATTGACCATTGTCCTTTAGAACCAATGTATATGAAATCCCTTCACCGGAAGAAGCCACCCATTTGTTAGTGTATGTACCTTCTACAGTTTGTGAATTTACTGAACTAAACGATGATAAAATAAATACTAAAAAAAGTAAAATTGATTTCATGGCTGTGTTATTTAAGGTTATACCTAATTTTTACGAGAGCAAAAGTGAAGCCATTATTTATAAGACTACTAACTTCTACTATCTAAATCAAAAGTGATAATCATATCAATATGTGTTAAAAGCTTTGTTTAAATAAAGCTGTAAATACTTAAACAAAAGTACAATGAGATTTGTCTATAATTTGACTCATTTCCTTTTAATAAGAACTCATATCATATATACGATAATTGGCTTAAGATGGTTTTAAAATAGTAAGGTTTTAAACTTAAAAAGAAGAGATATAAATTCAAGGTATTGACTAACAGAAGGTTGTTTAAATAATTTAAGATAAATTTATGATTAGCCAGAAACACTATAGAAATTGGTTCTATTTTGAAGCCCATAATTTAAATATTGAACTTATATGAGCCCTTCAAAGCATTAATTTTTATTTGTATTTAGCAAGCAACATTTTATGATCGGATAATTTATAACAGAACTTATCCATTTTAATCGGTTGAAACTTATTTCCAATCCAGATTTGGTCTATTTCTATCACTGGAAATTTTGTTGGCCAAGTGGATGTCATTCCAATGCTATATGGATGGAAGCTATAATAATCTTGTTTAAAGTTCTCAAAAAAAACACTTTCATAAGGTGTGTTAAAATCACCTAACAAGACATCTACTTTGTGTTTTTGGGAAAAATCATGTATAAAATCCAAAGGAAACTTTTTATTGAAAAATGGAACGGCATTTACATCGGCAATCATTATCTTGAATAACTTACCATTGATTGTTGCCTTTATGAAGTTGAACTTGTAAACACTGGTTTTGGCCTTGAACTCCACATTATCGATTGAGCCCTTAATGCCAACCAACATCGTCCCATATAATTTTTGGAATTGATAATCTGGACAGGCTTTTTTTAAGACGTTTAAATCCTCCTGTGAAGGAAGAGCTTCAACCAACGCTATGATTTCTGGATGGTATTGATCAATCTTCTCTGTGATAATGTCTGTGGGCAAAGGTTTGTTTTCTGCAACATTCCAAAATAATATGCTTGAGGTTGCAATTTTATCTTCTTCTGCAGCTGCTCCAAAATAATGTAAAAAGAAATAGCAATTCATTCCTACCAATAATACTATCAGAATATAAAAAATACGTTTCTTACTGAAAAAAAGTAGTGTTACCAATAGTCCAAAAAGTATAATCAATGGTAAAGGACATGCATAATACAAGATGCTAAACGTATAATAGCGGTCTTTAAGAATAAAATGTATAAACAGTAAACATAGGAACAGGATAAGAAGTATCACTTTAAATACTTTAATCGAGTTTTTTAGAAATTGCATCATCAATCAGTAGAAGCCAATGTTAATAATTATCAGAGTTATAAAAACAATTGCCAAAACACTGTAAATAGCTCTTATTCTTGTATGTTCAGAAAGCCAAATTCCACTTATGGCCAATAAGGTCAAGAAACCATTTTCCAACCTTGTAAGGAAGATACCGAGAATCAAACTGATAAATAAAGCATGTGTCACAAGATGCTTCGGTTTTAAAAATATTAAAATAGCTGTTCCCATTTCAATAATGATGGTGAACCAAGCAAATATATGGCTGATAATGGCTAGATTGGGTAGAACATTCTGAAAGGTGACTATTTTTGATGTGTTTGGGTCAAGAAGAGCCAATTCTGAAATTTGAGCATGGTTGTGAGCAACAATTTGCTTCATTTCAGGATTAAAATATAGAAGAGGCTTAAAAAAACTACCTGTGTTGATCATGTAATAATAGAAATCGCCAGAAACAAATTGAGGAGAGACAAGTTTTTGAATTCCTGAAAACAACAATACAATGACAGCCAACAATTTGATGTTTGTGATGAAATCTTCATATTGCCCATTATGAAGAAATATGATAACGAGAATCGTTATATAGATCAACAGAAAATGGTGATTTGCACGAACGAAATAATCGCATATTAAATCAGAAATAAGGATTGTCAAAAATATATACCACAGCAGAGGTTGCCTCAAGTTTTTAACAAAAAATACAATCAAAAACAGCCCTATACAAAGCAATGGAAGTTTTACCCTTTTATGGTCCATCCCAGTGCTGATGAGATACACAGTTATAAAAATTAAGAGCAGTTTGAGGGCTAAATAATTTTTGTCTGCCAATACCTCTTTGGTACTTTTCCAATTCAGTACATTCATGGTTTAATGAATTGGTATTTGTTGATAAGCTCCCGTGAATACTTTGAATTTTTAGAATCAATCAGTGGTTTCCATACCTCAATGGTTACAGTATCATTCGTTACATAATTTGACATGACCGTTGCCATTTTCTTTAGGTTCATTTTATTTGGCATTCGTTTGACATCCATCATCAAATTGCCAATGTTTTTATCATCAGCAATGAGCGAATCAAGTGGCTCTGTAAGATTGTTGATATAAACTTCATTGAAATAATAGTGCACTTCGGAATACATCCCAAATCCGCCACCTTTCCATTTGTTGAGGTTGGACGTCCTCACAAGAATAAAGTGCACTCCTATAATCATTAATGCCACTATTGGAACTGCATATTTTAGGATTGGCCAATTCTTTTTAGACATCATATTCCAGATGATTGGATAAGTGTTTACTAAAGTAAGAAAATTTGTAAAACAAAAAAGAATCGCTTAAAAGCAATTCTTTTTCTAGAATCTTAATTTAAGATTACACAAGCTCTACAAACAACCCATCATCATTTTTGCTGACTTTGGCAATTTTGTTTTTGGTCAAACTCTTAATAGTGGTATCCCATTTTTTGTTGCTCAATCCTGATTGTTCTTTCAAAATATTCAAATCGATGGGTGACTTTGCTTTAAGGATTGCAAATACAACTTTTTCTTCATCGGTCAGGGCAATAGCTTTCTTCTCAGGTTTCATTTGAGGAAAGAACAATACTTCTTGAATCGATTGATTGTTGGTCAGGAACATGATGAGTCGGTCCATACCAATTCCCATGCCTGATGTTGGTGGCATTCCGTATTCCAAAGCACGTAAGAAGTCATAATCAATCACACCAGTGGCTTCATCATCCCCTTTCTGTGCCAACTCCATTTGATGTTCAAAACGTTCCCGTTGATCGATTGGGTCATTCAATTCAGAATACGCATTGGCGATTTCCTTTCCACAGACCATCAACTCAAAACGTTCGGTCAAATCGGGATTGGTTCTATGTTCCTTACATAATGGACTCATCTCTTTCGGATAATCCGTGATGAAGGTCGGTTGAATATAATTGCCTTCACATTTTTCCCCAAAAATCTCATCTATTAGTTTGCCTTTGCCCATAGTATCATCCACAACAATTCCCATCCCTTTTGCCGCAGTACGTATCTCTTCTTCCGTTTTCCCGGATATGTCAAAACCTGTAAATTCCTTAATTGAATCTGCCATCGTCACGCGAGCATAAGGCGCTTTGAAATCAATATGATGTTCTCCAAACGTAGCTTTGGTTGTCCCATTGACAGCGATGGCGCAATGTTCCAATAATCGTTCACAAAAATCCATCATCCAATTGTAATCTTTATAGGCCACGTAGATTTCCATGGCTGTGAATTCTGGATTGTGGGTGCGATCCATGCCTTCGTTACGGAAATTTTTTGAGAATTCGTATACACCGTCAAAACCGCCCACAATCAATCGTTTTAAATACAATTCATTGGCAATTCGCATGAATAAAGGGATATCCAAACTATTGTGATGTGTTACAAATGGACGTGCAGCAGCACCACCTGCAATAGGTTGCAACACTGGTGTTTCTACTTCAAAATAACCAGCATCGTTAAAAAACTGACGCATGGCATTGAACAATTTGGTGCGTTTGATGAATACTTCCTTAACGTTTGGATTAACAACCAAATCTGCATAGCGTTGTCTATAACGTTGCTCAGGATCTGTAAATGCATCGTGGATGATGCCGTCTTTTTCTTTTGGAAGGGGCAATGGTTTTAACGATTTGCTTAAGAGCGTAAAGTTTTTTGCCCTAACGGATTTTTCGCCTACTTGAGTAGTAAACAATGTCCCTTCAATTCCTACAAAATCCCCAAAGTCCAATAGTTTTTTAAACACCTCATTGTATAAGGCTTTATCATCACTTGGGCAGATTTCGTCCCTATTAAAATAAACTTGAATTTTTCCTTCTGAATCTTGAAGTTGTGCAAAACTGGCTTTTCCTTGCACTCTTATGGACATCAATCGTCCTGCAATGATAACTTTTTTGCCTTCTTCAAATTGCTCCTTAACCTGTTTGGAAGTATGGCTTACAGGGTATAAATTGGCTGGGTAAGGATTAATCCCCAACTCACGGAGTTTGTCTAGTTTTTCCCTTCGGATGAGTTCTTGTTCAGAAAGTTGCATGCTAATAATTTTGAATTCAGCCTTTTTCGGCGGACGAGTGCAAAATTACACTATTTTCAAAAAATCAGCATACAACTTTTAAGTAGATTTAAGAACAAGCCTAAAACTTAGTTTACTTTATCCTCTTTTGCCTTTTCTGGATTTAGAACTTCACCTTTGATTCTTAAAACCTTTGAAGGTTCAGAAGCATTGGAAGTCAAGGTGACCGTTTTGGTAAAGGCACCAATTCTATTGGTAGCATATTTTACACTAATTTCACCTGTTTCTCCTGGTTTTATGACATCTTTACTATACGTTGGTACTGTACATCCGCAGGAACCTTTTGCAGCTGAAATGACAATAGGCGCTTCTCCAGTATTGGTAAATTTAAAGACACGTACACCATCTGCATTTTGTTCAATTTTTCCGTAGTCAATTTCTTCGGTTTCAAAAGAAAATTTACCCACTTTGTCAGAGGAGGTCATCTCTTGAGAGAACCCTAATGTGGAAATCAATGCAAAAAATAAAAGACTTGCATAAACCTTGCTTAATTTGTTTAATGATAAATTCATATTATTTGAGTTTTGATTAATATTGAAGCAAACATCACAAAAAGATTATTAAAATAGATAAAAATAAAGGATGAATTGAGTACTAGTACCTAGTATGATTTTTTTAACTAACTATTAAACAATGATTTAACTTCGTCTCTAGACTGAACGTTCAATTTCTTGTAAATGTTGTTTACATGTGTTTTTACTGTACTTAAGCTTACAAAAAGGGCATCTGCAATCTCCTTATTTGATTTTTCTTCCAACAGCAACTCTAATATATTCTGCTCTTGTTTGGTCAATTGTTCTTTGGCAATATCCAATGTTATGGTTTGGTGTTTTTCACGACGTCTCCACAACCACGCATTGCCGAGCAAGGAAACCGCCAAAAGTGCATACAAAGGATAATTCCAATTGAAACCAGAATCTGAAGCACTATTGATAATATATTCATCTGATCTTAATTCTGATTGGTATTGTTTGGTATAGGTCGAATTGGGATAACGCTCTTCCAGACGTTTCAACAAATCCTCATAATAATCATTAGTCTTTAAGTCTTCTATATAATGCTCGTGCAAATCATTGCCCCTGTTAGACAGAAAAGAATAAATGTAAAGTTCAGCAATGGGCTCGTCAAGGCTTTTGCCATAATCCTGAAGTGTTTTGAACCATTTCTTGTTATTGAGCTTACGGTTGGCTTCACTACGATACTCCGCAAATGCATATCGCATATTTTCCCTTAAAGAATCAATCTTTACAAAAACCATCGATTTGTCGTTGGTAGAATTGATATCACAAAAAATCTGCTTATCAAATGAAAATGGAAACACCAGTGTGTCCTTGTTTTTTGCAATGAAAATAACTTCTTCGCTATCATCACAATGGCCGTCAAAATGGTTTTGGTCTTGCTCTGCATCAAAACAATTGTCAACATGAAGCCTATAGATGCGATTGACATTTTCCAATTCGTTGCCTGTGAATTCAAAATAACCCAAACTATCTGTTTTTGCTCGTGCTATGATTTGTTCTGAATATACCCCAGAAATCTTCCGATAATCTTCTATAATGGAAAGATACACATTATCGTGCCATTTTTTGGTGTCGATATGCCCGCTAAATTTGTATTGTGCCTGGGCGGATAAGGAGACCACTATGAAAAACAATAAAACAACAGATGTTTTCATGCTACGAAGCTACTATATTTTATTTGAAAATGAAATACATTATCCCTATCTGTTGTGGATGTAACAAATAACAAGTTTGTACGTCCAATCCATACATCAATCATCAAAATCAAATCATCATGAGTATCTGGAGAGTTATTCTATCCATCTTTTGTCCTCCTCTGGCCGTCATTGGTAAAGGGTGTGGTTCTGTAATCATCGTATTTTTATTGTGGCTTTGTGGCTGGGTGCCTGGCGTTATTGCAGCTTTGGTCATCTTGAACAACCCAGACAGGTAGAGCTATAAGATTATCTAGGACTTTAGTGTGAGTTCGGGACCCATAAAATTCATTCATTATTCACTAAAAAAAAGTAATTTTATGGTCTGAATTTAAACATCCAGTTATATGAAACTTTCTAGTCTTTTCGGGTCTGTCTGCTTGGCACTACTGGCAATGAACTGTAATGTTACCGAATCTATTGTTTTTAACAACGATATGAGTGGTATTTATAAAACCACTTATGATTTAGGGCCAATGTTGTCCTACGCCAATGACAACAGACCTGAAAATGTTGAGCGTGAACCGAAGGTAAAGATGGATACCATCTTCAACATCGATGACATGATTACGCAATATAAAGACAGTATTGCTATGATGTCTCCCGAAGAACAGGCCAAACTTGATAAATTGAGAGGAATGGTCTTTGAGGTGCACCAAGATGAACCTAATGGAATTTCAACTTACACCATTGGAAAGAAATTTAAAGATTTTGATGATTTGATGTCTGTAGGTAAGAATCTCGACAATGCTACTAATATGATTTTTGATTACGGCGGTACTAATGAAATGGAGAATGTAGGTATAAACGATTACAAGCAGGAAACAAAGGTGACTTACGCTTACAGGGATAATGTGTTTGAACGTATCAACTACAAAGAAAACGCAAATAGTGATATGAATGTAGCATCTAAAGTGAATGAAGAAATTGAGTCAGTTGATAATGAAGTCATTGAGGAAACGGTTATTGAAGATTATCCAATAGAAAGGGATGACATGGGGTATGAAGATGAGGAAGACAACGAAAGTGCAGGCGATGAGATGACAAAACAAATAGAAGCACAATTTGAAGATATGTTCAAAAATGCTTTCTACACAATACAATACACTTTTCCAAGACGTATCAAATCAGTATCAAGTGATATGGCGGTCATTTCTGCAGACGGTAAGTCTTTGACTTTGAAGGTAGATTGGGATACCATTCATGATGATGATTCTATTTTAAACCTAAAAGTGGAGTTAGAAAATTAAGAGTTGAACAAAACCGTAAACATACAAGATTTAGGACACAAAGATTATAAAGAGACTTGGGATTACCAAGAAACCCTCTTCAATGCTATAGTTGATACTAAAATTAAAAACAGAAGAGAAGATACGCAAGTCAAAACAGACAATTACTTCCTATTCGTTGAGCATCCGCATGTGTATACTTTAGGCAAAAGCGGTGATATGGATCATTTGCTTTTGAATGAATCCCAACTTAAAAGTAAAGGTGCCACATTTTATAAAATCAATAGAGGTGGAGATATTACGTATCATGGACCAGGCCAGATTGTAGGGTATCCCATTCTGGACTTGGAAAACTTCTTTACAGACATCCATAAATATTTACGTTTTTTAGAGGAAATCATCATCCTAACTCTTGCAGAATACGGTATCAAAAGTGAACGTAGCCCTGGAGAAACAGGCGTGTGGCTCGATGTCGGTACGCCATTTGCACGCAAAATCTGCGCTATGGGTGTACGTGCCAGCCGATGGGTTACCATGCACGGCTTTGCACTTAATGTCAATGTTGATTTGGGTTATTTCGACAATATCATTCCGTGTGGCATTCGTGGTAAGGCTGTCACATCTTTGCATGTAGAACTCGGTGTGGATTGGGTAGATGAAGCTGAGGTAAAACAAAAACTAGTGAAACATTTTATTGCATTGTTTGGGGCAGAAGTATAACAAGTTTCTTAGGAATATTGCTACAAATATTAAAAAAATAAACCTTAGTTTTAAGTTTTCTATTGCCTGCTTTTTTGAGCAAGTTCAAATCTCTCTTCATATTTGTGGTGCAACGTTCCCATCAAGCGGTCCCAAAACAGAAAATAAAGCCCAAAGTTTTTATGAGCCACACGATGATGCATATTGTGCGAAAATGATGTATTAATCCATTTCCCAACAAACGTTTTGTGGAGCCAACTTGGGTACATTTCATAGCCCGAATGGCCATAAAGATTATATATAAATTGCCAAAACAAGAAGAATAACAGTGCCGAAGGACTTACCGGCAGAGTAAAAACGATGACTAAAATAATCCCAGCTTCAACAAAGGCTTCCGCTGGATGAAAGGAGTAAGAGCTAAAAGGATTAGGATTGATGCTGATATGATGCGTTTTATGAATCCATTTGTACAGTAACGGAATATGCATCAACCGATGGGTCCAGTAGAAATAAGCATCGTGAATAATGAACATTAGGGGTAGGCTGAGGTAATAATACGCCATGCCATACTCGTCCCTATCCGTGAACATATTGGTATACGGATAAAGATATTTCAGCGTTACAATAGTTACCCCTCCAAAAATCACTGCGGTACAACAAGAATTAAAGATTTCATGTTTTATGATGGCCCATTGCGGAAAACGCTTTTGGATTTTCCGTTGCATAAACCCATTCTTAAATACCACGTAAAACAGAAGATATAAACCGCCAGCATACAGAAAATATGTTTTAATAACAGCAAAAGAAGTGTAAAACCAAGAAATGAAAAAATCTGGCATCAAATTATGGGGTTGGTGATAAAGGTATCATTTTTCTGTTTTAAAAAAAAATCGTGAAGAGTGTTAAAAATTTTAGTTGTCATTTGTGCCGATTAAATAGTAAGATTTAATAAAGTTCAAACATTCATTCCTTTCAATCTTCATAACACATTCCATGTATTAAAAATTAATTCAAATATATATAAGTTACGACTCATCATTAAAATACACTTTGTAATAATGCATCTTTTTGGTCTCGTCATAACCACGTTCTAAATATTCTGCGGAAGCGTCTGGAGCATCGACATCTAATTTGATTTGGATGTTGGTATCGAGTTTGATTTCGGTTTTGATTTTCTGTTTCTGCTTTTTCAGGACGCTTTCAGATACATCAAATTGATTACGGATAACGACGGCTCGATTGCTTTCAAAGCCCTTTTTATAATCATCAAATAGGTCCTTGAACTTATCATCTTCAAAAACATCCTCTTTAAAGTTTTCTACATTGATGACCTCATTTTCCTTAAAGAAGTCGATGGTTTTTGCCAGAAAACTGCTTTTTTCTTGCACACCATAGGATGGTTTCAAGATATCTTCTGAAAATTCGCGGCACATTTCAATGTAATTTTTGGTGTGCTGATTGGCATCATCAGGATATTTCACATTGAGAAAATGCTTGGTCCAATATTGAGTGTCATAGCTGTTGTTGTCAACGCTCAACACGATATTTCCTTCTGTGTCGGCAGTGTTCAAAATAAGCACACCTTTGTCCACTTTTTTTGTCGGAATACCGCGTTGTGTGATGATGTCGTAACTGCCATTTTCAAGATAGGTCTGGAAGAATTCGCTTTTGTTTTCAATCTTAAAAATTCCTACGGCATTCACAAAAAAATCTTCATACTGAATGTCATTGAAAAGGCATACCAATACATCGCCTGTCTTTATTTGTGCGGAATTGCTCTGTTCAAACAAATGCGTCACAATGTGCTTTGAAACATCTATAAAGTCGCTGTCATCTTGAAGCAATTGCAAAGCATAGCTATTGATTTCGTTGAGGTTGATATTGCTATGATGGTTGAAACGATAACTTTCCACCACACTTCCGAAAGGACGCAGCAGATAGCCCAACATCAGGTCATAGCTCACTTCATCAAAGTCGATTTCACTTTCTGAAAATGCATTTTTGGTGCTATTGAACTTATTTCCAACCTTATGAAGGATGCATTTGTGAAACGAGGCTTTGTTCCTTTTAATCATGATTTGCTTTGCATTTTGATGATTGCAATACTACATAATTTCACATCGACATAAAAGAAAAAAACGCCAAAGAAATGCTTTGGCGTTTCAAAAAACTAATAGCAAATAAAAGGTTATCTCAATTCGTAAGTAATGGTTGATGTAGATTGGATATCAAATGTGGTGCCATCGATTAATTTGACCGTTTCTATCTCATTGTTTTCGTCTCTTGTGGATTCAACGTTGACATTATTTCCAAGGAATGTAATGCCCGTTAATTGCTTGGTGGAAAATAGCAAGGTGTTGAATATGTTCGATGATGATGAGCCTAGCGAGATGACAAGTATCAAAGGGAAATTATCTGGGACATTTTTAAACACCCCTTCACTGCTACCATAACTGAACTGAAAGTTGCCTGCAGTTGCATTGATATTAATGATATTGCCAGATGCGTCGTATTTAAACAACAAATCACCTAATCCCGATGGGACGCTGTAGGTATTGGCAAATTCATTATACACCACGGTTAAGGGGATAGAACTAGTTGAATTGATGAGTGTGACTTGTGAGACTTTATCGTTAGAATACTCAAATGCGTATTCTAAAGTAGAGCCATCATCCCTCGTATTGATAATTGAAGAAATACTGGAATCAGCACTATAAGTTATGTCATAACTATTGGTTTGTGTGCTATTTACAAAATTAAATTGAGAGATTCTGTCGCTGGAGTTGTATTGAATTGTCATATCAACTGCATTTGAGGAGCCTGTTTGTACAGTAGAAATTTTTGTTGGGAAATAGTCAGTTATGGTATTTGAGTTATCATCATCATTGTTGCAGCTTGCAAATATGATAAGACATAAAACTGATATAATCTTTAATGTTTTCATGGTTTATATTTTTAGATTTTATTTTTTACAGCGTGATGATTTTTCCTGCATTCGCTTCTGAATCTCACGATATTCAGGAGTCATTATCAACGGTGGGTCATTAGGACCTGAATAACGTTGTTTTAAAGTGGTAAGCTCGATTGCTGCTTGCTGTATTCTGGCTTTTTCTTCCATATAACAAGCTTTTTTTTGATGGTCAGAGTCTGTTTTGACTCGTATTTGTTCCCACTTGCAGAGTTTGAGTTCCACTGACAGTTCATCAATTTCCAACAGCTCTACAGGGTCGCCATACATACCTTTCATAGCGTTTCTCACATTGGCATCTGTGACCGCGTTGCCTTTTGACATCTCCTCAATATTTTTTTTCTCCTTCTTTTTTTGTTCAATTTTAAGTTGATTGATGCGGCTTTCTATGTCAGAACAATTCCCAGAAAAGGTTTTGTTTTCGAGTGTCGCGGTTTGCGATGCATTATTGGCAGCCATATCAGAATACATCTCACCTTCGATATGCTTGAAATCGGATAAAGTGATTTTGTGGCGCTCGTTTTTCCAGCTATTGGCTGTGAAGGTGCCTTTGCTCGACTTCACTTTGACGACCATAAAAACGCCTTCATCAGTTTTGATATACCCTATACCACTGTAACCGATAAAACGTTTGAACAGTAGTTTATTAGGCTTTGTACCAGGTTTTCCACCGCATAAAATGAATGTGGGAACACTGCTGCCAGAAGCCTTAAACGAATGTGCAACAAAATTCTGCGGCAACGGATTGATACCATCACCTGTGCGATACACCGTTGTTCTTTCAAATGGAATGTCTCCAGAATAAGCAACAATTTCTGTATTCATTGAGCTCATGTATCGCACAATATTGCCGTTTTTCTTGTGTGTATAAAAGTTATAAACTCGTCCGTGCGGATTGTAATAGGTCAATCTGAAATCTGGGTCGTCGATATCAAAACTTCCATCATCAGCATTGCCTATCTTTCCTGTAATGGTAGCGATGTCACCGTTGGACGTATTGATGTACAATTGGATTTTTGTTTCCAATCCATCAGGATTTACGGCAGTTATCATCACCAGTTTATCAAAATTCAATACCATTCTCGAAGTGCTTCCATCGATTGGTGGGTCGTTTTCAGGGATAAGTGCAGGTACGTTGGTAAGCCTCTCCAATTCTGATGTTTGACCGAAGCTAAACGTACCAATAAGCAGTATCAATGTTACAAGAATTTTTACTTTCATCTTTATCACATTTATCGTTTGATATATTCATAAGTGACCACGCTTCCAGTGTTTGAGGTGCGTTTGGTAGGGTAGTCGTCGTTGTTATATTCATAAGTGAATGTGCCTACATTTGGGGTTCCACCAGTAGGTGTCACAGTTACTGTCCTGTAATTATTGACATTGCGTACAAAGCCAGTATTTGGAACTGACAAGGAGGATATGTGCTTGTCATCAAAATCCGAGTTTTCGGTAGTAACTATGAGAAGGCCATTGGTATCATAAGATAGTTGGGATGTTGTATTTCCATTGGCGTCCAAGTAATACTCTACACTCAAGTATGGCGCGTTGCCGGCATATGTTTGGTAAACGCTTACTTTTCCTGGAACGCTGTAATCCGCTTCCGATTTTGAATCATAAGTTTCAACCCCGTCTACCACGAGGTAGGTCTCAATCTTGGTAACTTGACCACTGACATTATAGAAGTAAACGCTCTTGAAGTCATCAGACGGAGATTGTACATCGTAAAAAGCCTCGGAAAGCTGTCCAGAACTGTTGTAAGTATAGGTCGCTGCATAATCATTTAGCGGATTTGAGTAAACGCTGCTGAAGCCAGTGGCTCGATTGTTATTGTCATAGGTGTAGGTGGTGGTTTGAGAATTTGTGACAATTTTTGTCAATAATGTTTGCATAGGTGTACTGCCACCATCGTCGTCGCTACTACAAGATGCAAGTAAAATCAATGTAAGAGCAGCTGTAAGGATATGTTTTGTAGTTTTCATAATATGTTGATTTTAGGGTTACAATTTGATGAATTCCACACGACGATTTTTGGCTTTACCATCGGAGGAGGTGTTTTGGGCAACTGGTTGCGATTCGCCTTTACCTTCTGTTTGGATTCTGGAACCTGCCACTGCATAATTTTCAGTAATGTAAGTCTTGACCGCGGCGGCACGTTTTTTGGAAAGCTCCATATTGTCAGCGTCCGAACCATCACTGTCTGTGTGTCCGACAATCTTTATTTTCAAGCTTTGGTTTTGCACCAAAGCATCTCCAAATTGTTTGATAACAGCAAATGATTCTTTCTTTAAAATGTCACTGTTCACATCAAAAAGAATGTCTGATGTTGAGGTTTTTCCGTTGTCCATCAATTCCTTAATGAGTAAGCTACGAGCATCCACATCTGCCGAAGCAATACGCACGTTGCTAATAAACATTGGAATTTCTGAAGCAGGAATGAGATAGTTGTTGTTCAAAAAGAAATTATTGAGCATATCTGTGGTCAAAGCCCTTGGCAAATCGATGATTTTGTTATCATCCAAATACAATCTTATTCGGGTTTTGTTGATGGCAATGGCTACATGCAATACTTTATTGGCATATTTTGTAAGTGGAAAATCACTTTTATTACCAATGACGTCATTTTTTAAACCATATTCCAACGTCTGTCCGTCTTTTTCGGAGTAGCGATGTAGGTTGATGAAGAAACGGTTTCTGTTGAACATATCTTCCTTTAGAATGTCGCGCACAGGTGTCAATCCAAATTGGATGAACGGCGTGGATTGTTGATTGTTTGCTTGGAGGAATAAGTCAAATTCAATCGTGGAGTTTTCCGGGAGCGACTTGTCCATAACAGGATTGACGATGGAGTTGTGCATCACGCTCAACCATCTACCTTTCAACCCTTCAATCGTCACGACTTCACCGCTACCGTTCGTGTTCCACTGTGCTGGAAAATCGCCAATGGCGTCTTGTGAAAAATCGTCAGAGAAAATTACCGTTCCACCAGGAACAAAATCGCTGTTTGACTTTACTGTTTTGGAGTCAGGGTTTCCTGTGTTATCAATGACAGGTTTATCATTTTTAGAGGATTTGGACTTTTCTTTCTTGCTTTTCTTTTTGTCTTTTTTGCTCGGATTCAAGACGCTATCCATGGCTTTTCCAGTTTCTTTTTCACTTTTTTCTTCAACTTTACGTTCGACGGTACGTTCTACACCTCTTTGTGCTGCGTCACTCACTTTTTTAAGTAGCTGTGCATTGGCTTGTAAGCTAAAAACCACAAATAGAATGACTGCGATGAGTTTCGTTTTCATAATGTTACTTTTTAAAGGTTGTTTTCTTGATTAATTTGTTCTTATGGACAATGTGTAATTCATAGTTTCCTTTTTCCAAGTAATTAACATTTAGATAAACTTTGGTTGAGGGAAACTGCTCCAATTCACCTTTGTAATTATGTTTTTTTTTAGGCATGAAAGAGCTGCATCCAATTGTTTGAAGTAAAATTAGTGGAGTAAATTTTCAAATGGTAAGAGCTATGTAACAGACCATAAGAGTCATGTAACATAGTTGTAAATCACTGATAAACAGTTGTTTTTTTTAAGAATTTGGACGGTAATTGGAAGGTGTGACACCATAAATGTCCTTAAAGCACTTGGCAAAGTAAGACATATCAGTAAATCCTACGGCATATCCAATTTCAGAAATGTTTATGCCTCCTTTTTCAATCAAAATTGCCGCTGCCTTAATGCGCTCGTTGCGGATAAATTCCGTTGCGGAAACTCCAAATAACGATTTCAACTTTCGATGCAATTGCATTCGGCTCATACCAACGGTTTTGGCAAAATCGTCAATGGTATATTCAGAATTAGAGAGCTCTTTTTCCAAAACTTGTTCCAAACGCTGGATGAATTTTTCATCAGCAGAAGTGATGGTGATGTCCGTTGGTTTCAGGATGAGTTCTTTACTGTAACGTTCTCGAAGTTTGTGCCTTATCTCAATCAATTGGTGGACTTTTTTCTTTAAAATTTCGTGATTGAATGGTTTGGTCAGATAATCATCAGCTTCGGTGTGTAATCCTTTTAACTTAGATTCATCCGATGTTTTTGCAGTCAAAAGAATGATGGGAATGAATGACGTGGTTTCATTTTGTTTCAGTTGTTCAGTCAGTCCGAAGCCATCCATTTTGGGCATCATGACATCGCTTATGATAATGTCTGGAATATTTTCTATGGCGAGTTTCAATGCCATTTCACCGTCTTCAGCTTCAAGAATGTGATAGTCTGCTTTAAAAATATCTTTCAGAACAGAGCGGATGTCATTGTTGTCATCTGCAACAAGCATGATGGGAAGTTCTTCAAGATTTTCGGAAGAGATTTGATTCTGCCCTTTAAAACGTTCTTCTGCTATGACACTGACATCTTTCAGTAATTCTTTGTCCAAAGGTAATTTTACAGAAAATTTTAGTACGTTATTATGAAGTTTGGTCTGAATACTTCCTTTGTATAAAGAAACCAATTCTTTAACCAAAGCCAAACCAATACCAACACCTTCACTGGATTTTTTATCTTGATAAAAACGTTCAAATAGCTTTGAAATGTCTTGGCTTTGGAGTGTTGTGAAATTGGAAATGGATAGGTGTAAGTGATTATCTTCAAATTTTGAATCAAAAGAAATAAATTTTCCTTCTGGAGTATATTTTAAGGCGTTAGAAAGTAGGTTAGTGGTAATTTTTTCCAAAACATCCATATCAAACCATTCTTCTTTGTTTGAATTTTCTATCTGTTTGGTAAACGTTAGATTAATTTCTTCGGCTTTCATTTTGAAAGGCTCAACAAGTGATTCCAAGAAGGTGGTGAGATTGCTTTTTTGTAGTAAAAGTTTAAGATTTCCAGAATCTATTTTGGAGAGTTGCAACAATTGGTCCACTAATGCCAACATTCGATCCGAATGTTGCTCAATCATATTCAATTGTTTTGTCTTGTTTGTATCGGTCTCTTCATTTTTAAGCAACTGCAGCGGACTTTTGATTAAGGTCAAGGGCGTTCTGAACTCATGCGAGATATTGGCAAAGAATCTCGATTTCAAACCATCCAATTCTTTTAACTTTTGAGCTGTTTTGAGTTTGTTTCTATAAGCATAAAGCAAAAATCCACCAATCATGAAGCCGAGGCTTAGCAAACCAATAAACAAATATCTCTGGTTTTTTTGTTCTTCTTTGGCCAATTCGTTTTGCGATTTCAAAAGTGCAATTTCCTGTTCTTTCTTTTGGGTCTGGAATTCGGTCTCTAACTTGTATATTTCATCATTTTTGCTGATGCTGTCAATTTTGTTCCGTGTAGATATGTAATTTTTATAAGCTTCATTAAGCTTTTCGGAATTCTTTTGTTTGGTGTAGATATCAATAAGCCCACCGTACATTTCTTCACTCATCGTTAGATTGTCAGTTTCTTGGCATATCTTAATTCCCTCGTTGTAATAGTGAGCGGCTTTTTCATATTCTCCAGATTCGGTATAGAAATACCCAAAATAAGATAGTGCCCGCAATTGTTTGATGTTATTTCCAGATTTATAAGCGATGTCATAGTAGCGTTGGTAATCTTTTTCTGCTTCCTTAAACCGTTTCATCTTTACCAATAAATAGCCTCTGCAAATGGCTGCATAGCTCAATGAATTTTCTGGGCCATTTTTTTCGTGGTACTCAATTGCCCTGTTGAACAAATCCAAAGCTTTTGTATATTCATTTTTGGAGATATAAAGTTGGGCCAATCCTATGTTCACTTCCTGAACACCAGGGTCATAAACAAGAGTTTCGTACATTGCTTTGGCCTTTAAATAGTATTCGCCAGCTTTATCATAATCGTGCGTCAGCCTTACAGAATACCCCATATAATTATAGGCTTGAGCCCTCAGTCTTGAAACCTTAAGTTTTTCGTGGCTCTCACAGATGGAATCTACTTTGTAATAATTTTGAAACGCTTCGGAATATTTATAATCATAGAGATTGAAATTTCCCAAAACGATATATCCTCGACCTTCTAAAGCTGGAAAGTTGTTTTTTTTGGCCTGGGCAATGCCTTGTTTTGTATAATAAACAGCGGAATCGGTTTTGGTTTTTTTGTTGAAACCAGAACCAATTTCGTAAAGCAAAGTTATTTTGATGGAATCGTTTACGGCTGCATTCAGAAGTTTTTTCAGTGAATCGACTTCCTCAATAGGTTTTGTGATTTCAGATTTGGTAGTTTTTTCCTGAGAATGGACGAATTGAAAGGACACTATGAATAATATGAGGCAGTATAACTTATTCATCCTAAAAGTTTGGTATTAACTAAATTAGTGAAATATAAACAAAAAGCGCCAAAGAATTTCCATAGTGTATGTTTGTTGTTTGCTCAAGGATAGATTTTATGATTTTTTGAAGAATATTTTGATAAAAATAATTTGGGAATCAATTCATATGGTAAATTAAAATGGAATTGCTATCACCTTTCGTAATAAATTCCAATCCTTTTCCATTGTCTATATTATCGAGTTCAATACCGGAATTTCCATAGACAGGAAAATTACTGATTTCTTTCCCAAGGCTATCAAACAAATACACCTTTTTAGTTTGTAGGTCGGTTACCGAAACATAAATTTTGTCATTAAGATAAAAGATTTTTGGCGCTGTATACACGCCATAATCCATTTCAATTTTATGGGTTTTGATGTTCAAAATATTATCGGATAGCGTGACCAATGTTTTGCTAGTGGCAGTCATAGCATGTTTTTCTCCAAGGTTAAGGTCTAAACTGTTCATTTTGCCATTCTCATCTATTTGAATCAAATCACCTTTATCAGTGGTAGCCGTAAATTTGTTGTCGTACAGATACACATCATTATTGGAAAAAGAAATATTGTTTTTAACATTGACTCTTGTTTTACCAGTTCGGTCCAAAATCTCCAATTCGTGACCTTGTACAAATACAATGTAATCTTTACGTCCTATCCTAAAATGTTTTGGTTGGGAGTTGATGTTGCTTTGAGCTTTCTTAAAAGTAAAGCCACTGACAATTTTTCCTTGTCCGTCGTACATCAAGGTCGATGATCCTTGAGTGACCATCAAACGGTAATCACGTTTATTGTCATAATCAAATACAGAAAGTGGTTGTGTAATGTTATCATTAAATTTTAATGGAAAAGGCGATACATCTTTACCGTTTCTGTCTAAAACATATACTCTGTTGGAGGTAGCAAAAACCAACTGCAAACGTCCGTTTTTATACATATCTATTTGTTCAACCTTGCCAAGGACTTTACCTTCCAATTGTTTTTTCCAAAGAACCTTGCCATCATTGGAAATCAGATAAAAGTTGTTTTTCACATCTTGTACCACAATTTCCATTTGGTTATTGGTATGATTATTTACCAATTGAGGGTCTGTCAACAAATCGTCATCCAAGGCAACATTTATGTCTTCGGAGACCGAATTTGCAACGGTTTTGCCTTTATTCTTTTTGATGACGATATTTACATGGTCAAAATCGGTGTCTTGGATAAATTGGATTCCTGAAGCCCTAAAAGCATCTATTTTAAGATTTTTTTCTTCTGAAAAGTTAGTATCCAACAGATGATTTAGACTTTCAGCATTGGCATATACAAACAATGAAGATTCGTCGCTCATCTGTTCCATAATACTTTTGAATGCAGAAGTTTCTGAAAGCGTGGCCGAATTTTGATAACTAGATATAATATCTTTCATTAGGGCATCACTATCGGTAAACACAAAGAAATCATCAATATTGGCATAACTTGATGCATTTTTATAACTGATGAATGGCGAAAAATAATCTTTAAATAATTCTGGGTGGTCATAAGGAAAAATAGCCACTTCGCGATACGTTTCAATAGCATTTTGGGTCAATAATAGATCACCCATTGCAGTAGCATCCAAAGAGTGCACTATAATAGCCTGTTCATTTCCCCTATCTATTACTCCAATTTCTGAAGCTGTATCAAAAAGAGAAGTTGGGGCAATGGAATCTCTTTTTTTGAACTTGGAAAGATTTTCACTGAACACTTTGTAATTATTGAATGTGAAGCTTAAAAATCCATCTACGTCCTGTGGACATATTTGTGACAATTTGTTTTCTTGTGCCGTAGTATTTCTGAAAACGTTGATGAGGCTTTTGGCTGAATCGACTGCTTTGGTGATGCCATTAAATACCAATTGATCTTGAGATAAATCGCCATCAACTAAAAAATAATTTGATAGAGGCACATGGTTCAACTCTTTGTTCAGGAAAAAAGAAGGCACTAATTTATTCTCTTTTGTATTGATAAGTATAGATACTGATTTGTCAGTTCCAGCTGTTTTGTAAATAGCCAATAGGTTTTTGTCAATTTCTTTTTTGTCATTAAATGCAGACTCAGTAAGTGATTGGTCATTGGATGCAAAAAAGATACTATCCTTAACAGTACTATATATAATGGTATTGTCTAATGTGGTCTTGGAAATTGTCAAACGGTTGTAGGAATAAGTCTCAACACTGCGATTTGGTACAGAATCCAATTTAAATAAATTTTTATCGAATTTCGTGATTAGGGCAATTTGCAAACTGTCCTTGTCATTTTTGCCAAAACTCAATAAAACATTGTCAACAGGATTTAGATAATCTAGGTAATGAATTTGAGATTGGATTTTACAAATGGATTTATATTCTAAAACTCCATTTAACAAATCATTGTTTTTAAAAACACTTTTCAATCCTTCAATGGATTTTGTCTTGATAATGATAGAAGCATTTGGAGGAACGGTTGATATGAGATTTGAACTTGTTGTAGCGTCGTTTTCGCATCCTATTATAATAAGGACAAGAGGAATCAGGATCCAAAATTTTCTCATTTCAAAGGGTTTTTGCAAATATAAAAAGTTAGAAGTCTAATTTTAATTGTTCCTCCAATAATCTGAATGATTTTCTGTGATATTTTGTAATGCCGTATTTCTTGATAGCTTCACGATGTTCTTTTGTTGGGTAGCCTTTGTTTTGTTTCCAATTGTACATAGGATATTCTTCATGTATTTTGCACATGTAAGCATCGCGATAGGTTTTTGCCAATATGGAAGCCGCAGCTATGTTCTGATATTTTCCGTCGCCTTTAACTATTGTTTGATGTGGTATATCTTTATAGGGTTTGAAGCGATTTCCGTCTACAGAGATAAATTCGGGTACGATAGGTAATTTATCAATTGCTTGGTGCATGGCTAAAATAGAAGCATTCAAAATATTAATGGTGTCAATCTCCTCATGAAATACATGGGAAAAAGCAAAAGCGATGGATGTAGATTCTATAATCGGCCTTAATTTACCTCTTTTAAGCTCTGAAAGCAATTTGGAATCATTTAACAATTTGTTTGCAAAATCATTAGCTAAAATTACGGCGGCAGCTGTGACTGGGCCAGCAAGGCAGCCACGTCCAGCTTCGTCTGTACCACATTCCAATTCACAATTTGTTAACTTTAGAAGTAAGGGCAAAATGTTAAAGTTTGAACAAAGTTAAAATTTTAACGCAACCTTTTAAAGTATTATGTATCTACTTATTAGTAAAATGTACAATTTATGTTGAATGATATTAAACAATTCCCGTTTCTGGCATTAACATTTTTTTGGGTTAAATACTTGTTTATTTAATATATTATTAAGATGTTTGCGCTAGACTAACTCAAATAATTGTTTTATGAAATTAAAGTTAACATGGTTAATGACGCTTTTTATGGCGTTTATGATTCAAATTTCTTTTGCACAAGAGAAATCTGTTTCGGGTACAATTACAGCAGCTACGGATGGTTTACCATTACCTGGCGTAAATGTAATTGTTAAAGGTACTACTAGAGGAGTGCAAACTGATTTTGATGGTAATTATACTATTAAGGTTAGTGCCAATGAAACCCTTCTGTTTTCATTTGTAGGTATGAAAACTGTAGAGAAGGTTGTTGGTACAAATAGCACTATAAATGTTCAAATGCAGGAAGATGCAGAATCCTTGGCAGAAATTGTTGTCGTAGGTTTCAGTACAAAATCGAGAGATGAATTGACATCTGCGGTATCTAATGTGACATCTGAAGATTTAGAAAAAATTGCGCCTTCTGTAAGTATAGATAATATGCTTCAAGGTGTAGCTTCTGGTGTGCAAGTTACTGCTCAAAATGGTAAGCCAGGCCAAACAGCCTTTATCAGAGTTCGTGGTATAGGCTCTATCAATGCTGGTAACCAACCTTTATATATTGTCGATGGCGCTCGTGTCAATGAGGACGATGTAAACGGTATCAATCCTAGTGATGTAGAATCTGTGAGTGTTTTGAAAGATGCTGCTTCTACTTCAATATATGGAGCTCAAGGTGGTAATGGAGTTGTCATTATAACAACTAAGAGAGGTAAAAAAGGTCAAGAGGCTGTTTTCAAATTTAGTTCTAGAATTGGCAGAAGTAAAAAAACTGAAGATAATTTTAAAATGATGAATGCGGCTCAAAAGCTCCAATATGAAAGAGAATTGGGTGTTGGTCCAGGAGCAAGTCTTTCTTCCAATGAAGCATATCAAGACTTGGTCGCCTTAGATCACGATTGGAAAGATGACTTATTACAAGATGGTTTGCAAAAAAGTATCAATTTTTCTGCTTCAGGAGGTGAAGAGCGTATGAATTATTTCTTCTCTTTAGGCTATGATGAAGATACAGGTATTATTCAAGATGTGGATGCTTATAACAGGGTTTCTGGAAGGCTGAATGTTGATTACCAAGCTAAAGATTGGGCAAAATTGGGCACAAGTTTATCTTTCTCAAGTATCGAGACAACAGATCCAAGGGATAGGAACAACGCGCAAAATCCATTTAGAGCCATTTATGACTATAATCCTTATGAAACAAAATATGTTTTGGATGATAACGGCAATCCTGTCTTAGATGATAATGGTAATCCCGTTTTGAATGCTACCCATGCTGGATATCCGGTAACCGCCGAGTTAACACAAAACGTTACATCCCGTTACTATAATAGGGTAATTGGAAACCTGTATTTAGATTTAAATCTAGCAAAAAACCTTAAATTCTTGACCCAAGGGTCTGGTACTTATGAGCAATATAGGAGAGAAAACTTCTTACAACCAGGTTCTGTGCTGGATTTAATTGTGAACAGTCAAGTTCCAACAGGTTCTAAAACCGATAATGGCTCTTTTGATTTCACTTACACATGGTTGAATAAAGCCACCTATTCAAATACTTTCGGTGAAGTACACAATTTAGAATTAACAGCTTTAACAGAGTACACTCGTAATAATTTTAGGACCTACACCGCGACTGGTACAGGGTTTGTAATCGGTGGACCTTCAGTGCTTGATGTTGCTGCAACACCACTTACTGTTGGAGGTGGACGATCAGAATACACTATTTTTTCCATAGCAGGTAACGTTGATTATAATTATGATGATCGTTATATTTTAAATGCTACTGTTAGACGTGATGGTTCTTCAAGATTTGGAAAGGATTCTAAATATGGTAATTTCTACAGCGGATCGTTGGCTTGGAATATCAGTAATGAGGCGTTCATGGAAGGAAGCAAATTCAGTACTTTAAAATTAAGGGCGTCCGCGGGTACTTCAGGAAATGATCAAATTGGACGATACACGTCTATTACTACTTACGGTTTTGGAGCCTATAATAATGGTTCTACAACTATCGTGCCTGCAAACTTTGGTGACCCTACCTTGAGTTGGGAGCAAAACTTTAATTATGGTTTAGGTTTGGAATTCGGTTTGTGGAACAACAGGTTAAGAGGTTTGGTTGATTATTATAACAGAACAACGTCTGATTTACTTTTGGCTGAACAATTGCCTTTAACTACAGGAGGTGCTAACGTTACTGGTAATTTGGGCGAGATGGTCAATAAAGGTTTTGAATTTGAATTGGCAGGCGATGTCATCAGAAATGAAAAACTGAAATGGACGGTTTCAGCAAACCTAAATTTATATGACAATGAAGTCACTAAACTGGTAAATAAAGATGATCCAGAAACACTGGATGTTAATGAGAGTGATTTGTTTACAGCAAGCAATTTCTTTTCTATTTTAAGAGTTGGGGAAGAAGTGAATACCTTCTATTTGACTAGATATGCTGGAGTTAATCCTGCCAATGGAGAAGCACTTTATTATGATGTGGATGGAAATATTACAAACAATGCCAGTGGTAACGAAGTTGCTTTGTCTGGCAAATCACCATTTGCTGAACTGGACGGAAGCATCAGCACTAGCTTCCAATATGAAGGGTTTGATTTATCGGCCAATTTCTATTATAAAGTAGGTAACTATATTTACAATACAGTAGAAAGTAACTTGTTGAATGATGGTTCAAGCGCATTGGATAATCAACGTTTAGATGCCTTTAACTATTGGAGAAACCCAGGGGATGTCAATGTGTTGCCTAGTCCATTGGGACAAAATGAGTTTGACCCTGCACAGACTTCAGACCGTTTCTTACAAAAAGGTGATTACATTAGATTACGTAGCTTACAGTTGGGTTACACATTACCTAGCAGATTTACCGAAACTATGGCACTCAAAGGAGCAAGAATTTATGTTTCTGGTACTAATTTATGGACGTATGCACCTTACTTTAAGGGAGATCCAGAAGTTGGTATAGGATCAGGTGAAACGCAAGGAACTTCTGTTGTGCCTGGTGAGTTTAATCTATACAGTTACCCAACTACTTCTACAATATCTGTTGGTGTTGACATTCAATTTTAAAAAAAAATAAGAAAAATGAAAAAATATAGTTTAATTTTAATAGTAAGTTTAGTTACTTTATTTACTTCATGTGATAAAGAAAACTTAGATTTAAATCCATTTGCTTCTGTAGGTGCAGATGTTGCTTTAACCACTCCTACGGATTTTCAAGCAGCTGTGAATGGATTGTATACACAGATGATATTTGGGTCTTACGGGGCAAGTTTTATGTCGTTCCCAGATGTTATTTCTGATAATTTGATTTATAATCCTGGCGGTAGGGGAACTCAAAAAACACAATTTGATTTTCAGTACAATGCCAATAATACCTATCAAGGTTTTATGACACAATGTTATACTGTCATTCAACAGGCTAATTTCATTTTAGAAAATGTCGATAGGTTGGAAGAAGGAACTCTAAAAAATAATGTTATTGCGCAATGTAAAGCTGCTAGAGCCTTGGCTCTTTTTACCGTGAACAATGTGTTTGGTAAAATACCAACTCAATCTGGTGATGCCAATGGGTCTTTAGGAATGCCAATCGTCACAAGTTCTGCAATACGCCAATATCCTTCTAGAAATACTGTAGCTGAGGTTTATGAGGCAGTGATTGCGGATTTGGAAGATGCTAAAACTTTAATTGATCCAAACAATGGAAAGGAACGTTTTAATGCTGATGCCATTAATGGTTTATTGTCTAGGGTCTATTTATACGCTGGTCAAAACCAACAAGCAGTTACAGCAGCAAATGCAGTTACCACTACGGTCTCTACCTTTGCAAATTTTCCAGGAGTTTGGACAGATGCCAACAATGATGGTGTCATTTTTGAGTTGAAAAATTTTGATTCGGATACCAATGTTTCAGTAGGAGTGCCTTACAGCCAAACTTTGGGTGGAGGTATCAAATCTGAATTTGTATTGGACTTCGGATTTTATAACCTATTCCAAAACACTGATATTAGAAAAGCTACCTATGTACAAACTGGAGCTTTTGAAGGTAACACTTATAATCATGTTAAAAAATATCTTTCAAGTTCTGTTAATGCAGGATCGGGAGTTGTAGATGTAAAGGTTATCAGGGCTGCTGAAGTGCAATTGAACAAAGCCGAAGCTCTTGCAAAATTAGGCCAAGATGGTCCAGCACTTGCTGCTTTGGATATGGTAAGAAGTCAAAGATATATTGGTTTTGCTTCTGGCAATGAGACTGGTCAAGCACTTAAAGATGCGATTCAGACAGAAAGAAGATTGGAACTTGCATTCGAAGGACACCGTTTTTTTGATATAAAAAGAAGTGGTAATGCTATTATGAGAACAGATGCAGGTCAGTTTGCTGATGGTACAGGGACGCCTCCACTTGCTCTCACTTTGCCAGCTGGTGATACAAAATTTCAACTACCTATTCCTAAAACGGAGATAGATGTTAATCCAAACATGGTTCAAAACCCTGGCTATTAATACTTAAAAAATTGAAATTATGAAAAAAATATTTAAATTATTTATTGCAATAGGAATCATCTCTTTTGGTTTCACATCTTGTGATGAAGATGAAGTGACTTATGATGCTCTATCATTTCCTGAAGATCAATATATCGCTTTTACTACTACTGCAGTATCTGCTGATGAAAGTACAAGTACACCAATTGTAATTACGGCACAATATGTTCATGCAGATTCTTCTGCGGATGCAAGTGTTGGATTTACAATTACATCTGATACAGCTGTTGAAGGTGTAGATTATATGGTCGTTGATGGACAAAGTTCTTTTTCATTTCCGGCTGGAGTATATACAGACACCGTTAGCATTGTTCCCATTGACAATGACGTATTGGAAGGAGATAAAGTTTTGACAATCACCTTGGGTGATACTGACGTAAGAACTGGGGCACCAGGTCCTGACAGCTTAGGCAAATCTATTACTGTTACCATTTTGGAAGATGATTGTTCTAGAGATGAAGCTTTAAGGCCTTTTGAAGGAAACTATAGTGGTACAGACAATTGTGGTGATGACAATAGCCGTGTAAGACTCTTCTTGCCTTGTGGTACTGGTATTACAGTTAAGGGATTAGGTTATAATTGGTTAGAATCAGATTATTGGGGTGAAACTGTAACTTTTGAATATGATGCTTACATTTCTATAGATGTAGATGCAGGTACTGTTGACATTCCTAATCAGAGATATGTCGAAACTATATTTCAAGGTGATTTGACTGATTATTTTATTGAAGGATCTGGTACTATAGATACAAGTGGTCCAAGTCCTGTATTGCATATTGAATATGATATCACGCATCCTGATTATGGAAGCATGGCATTTGATTATGATAACAGTAATTGTCCTGGTCTTTTTGTAGCTGATGTTACTTTAGATTAACTATTAACGTTTAAAAATTAAAAAAATGAAAAATAAAAATTTTAATTTCGTAAAAATTGCCTTAGCTCTATTTTGTTTTGTATGTGTTTTCTCATGTGATAGCACGGATGATGATACTAGCTTTTTGAACGACAGAGATTCAGTTTCTTACTTCGTACCTAATGCTTCAGCTTCATTATTTGTAGAGGAAGGTCAAAATGCTGTTTATGACGTAAAAATAGGTATTTCTGAACCTAAACCTTATGATAGGTCATTCACTTACTCTATTGACCCATCTTCCACTGCTGTAGAAGGTGTTGATTATACGATAAGTTCCAGCTTAACGATTCCTGCCAATTCTATTGTAGGACAAATATCTATTACGGGTAATTTCGAAAATGCTGTTTTGGAAGGTAAAAAAGTCAAATTGATATTGGATTCTGTGGAAGGTTCAGTGTTAGGTTCTAGAACTGCTTTTACATTGACTTTGGTTAAATCTTGTCCTTTTAGTGGATTGGAATCTTTAAACTATGTTGCTGAAGTAACTGCTTTTGATGAAACCGCTCCTGCTTACGAGATAGAGCTGGTTCCAGTAGCTGGACAGTCTAATCAATGGACTATTGCAACTGCTTGGGGTCCAAGTTTTGTAGCATGGGCAACCGGGAATCCTGCTTATGACGGGCAGTATCTATATCCTGCGACAATTGTTTTAAATTCAGATTTTTCTGTTACAATTGTAGGTAATGCATCCTATGCTACTGGTGGTGCAGGAGAATATTCTCCATGCAATAAAACTTTTTCTTATACCATTCAGCAGGCGTTATTTACAACTCAGTTTGATACTTCGGTTGTATTGACTCCAATAGATTAGTTATATAAATTGTTTTTATAAATGAAAAAACCTGCTACCTAGCAGGTTTTTTCATTTATAAACATGAGCAATAATACTTTAATTAAAACATTCCCGTTTTAAATCTTTAATTTTGCAGAATATCAAATTTATATGAGAAGACTTCTTTGTACGTTATTATTGTTTTTCAGTTTTCAATATTTGAATGCCCAAAAACTTAATCCATTAAAGAAAGATTTAGATAATCGACCTATCAACGATTCAACAAAATTTTCTGGTAAAAGCACTTCAAATGAAGGAATCAAAAATGAAAACGCCAAAATTGATATGTATAAGATTGTTTCCTTTGATAAGGACACTACATTTGTTGATACAACACTTTCCATTCAAAAGGAATATAAGTACAATTATTTAAGGAAAGATAATTTCAATCTTATAGCCTTTTCAAATATTGGACAGACTTACAACACCCTGAGTTACGACTTTCAAAACATTCAAACCCTTCCTTTGTTTGCCGCTAGAGCCAAACACTTCAATTACATGGAAATCGAAGATATCAATTATTACCAAGCTCCGACACCTTTGACCGAACTAATGTACAAAACTGCATTCGAGCAAGGCCAACTATTGGATGCTTTCTTTACAACCAATATTTCAAAACAGTTCAATTTCTCATTGGCATACAAAGGGCTGCGTTCTCTTGGTAAATATCAACACATACTGACAAGTACAGGAAATTTTAGATTTACCACAAATTACACCACAAAAAATAACCGTTATCAGGCACGTGCTCATATAGTTATGCAAGATATGTTAAACCAAGAAAATGGTGGTTTAACAGATGAAGGAGTACAAAACTTTGAATCAGGGGAAGAAGAATTTTTGGACCGATCGGTATTTGATTCAAATTTTGAAAATGCTGAGAATATACTAAGGGGCAAAAGGTTCCATTTAGAACATCAATACAATTTAGTGCAGCAAAACGATTCAATTTCAAAAAATATGTTGGCAATTGGAAATATAATTTCCTTTGAAGACAAATATTTCCAGTTCAAACAAGCTACTAGATCTGATTTTTTTGGAGAGTCGTTTAAGCAGAATGATTTAAATGATAAAGTAACACTGGAAAATTTTTACAATCGCTTTTTCCTTAATTATAAGAATAATATTGTTGGAGACTTAAAATTTAATCTTGATTACAACAATTATAACTATGGCTATAATTCTCTGGTAATATTAAATGAAAGCACAATCACAAACCGATTAAAAGGAAGTATAGTTAATCTTGGTGGTGCTTATAAAAAAAGAATTGGTCAATTTGACATAGAAGGTGAACTTGGTATCAACATCTCCGGAGATTTTGAAGGCAATTTTTTATATGCACAAGCCTCCTACAATTTCACAGATGATATTTCTTTTAAAGGTATATTCAATACTAGTTCCAAAGCTCCGAATTTTAATTGGCTGCTATATCAAAGTGATTACATTAATTACAATTGGGACAACAGTAACAGTTTTGACTATATAAGCACACAACAATTGGCCTTGGAAATGCACTCAAAAAAGCTTCTGAACATATCCTTCGATTATAATACCATCACCAACTATGCCTATTTTACAAAGGATGATTCGAGCAATGTCAAACCTTTTCAAAGCAATGCCACTATAAATTATACAAGGATTAAACTAAATAGAGAATTCGTTCTTGGCAAGTTCGCCCTAGATAATACCATCATGTACCAAAAGGTTCTAAATGGAGAAAACATTCTAAACGTTCCCCAACTCATTACCAGAAACACTTTATATTTTTCCAGTGAGCTATTTAAAAAAGCTATGTTTCTGCAAACGGGTGTCATATTCAATTATTTCACAAAATACAATATGAATGCCTACGACCCTCTTTTGTCAGAATTCTATGTTCAGAACACCACCGAATTGGGTAGTTTCCCAAGACTTGACTTCTTTATTAATGCCAAGATAAGACAGACACGTATATTTCTGAAAGCTGAACATTTCAATTCTTCCTTTACAGGATACAACTATTATTCCGCTCCCAACTATCCCTACAGAGACTTCACGGTACGTTTTGGTCTCGTGTGGAATTTCTTTTTATGATTTGGGCGTTCCCTCGCTGAACAAGCGAGGTCGGGCTTTCGGCAGTCGCTTTAAGGTTTATAAAACCTTAAGAGCTCCAACATCGCCTGCACTGAGCACAGTCGAAATGCCTCAATCCCTAACGCAGTAACTCACCCAAACCAAATTTTAAAATTAAAGAATGCACATCCCATAGTACAAAAACCTAGAAATCAGTCCTTAGAAAGAAACTAAAAAAAAAACTTGGAAAAAGGTTTGCTGGAAACAAAAAAAGGGTGGTATATTTGCAC
>JAWKNA010000011.1:0-133090 GCA_041391925.1 Gelidibacter sp.
AGAGGAAGTCAATTTAAGCTACAAAAGTGATTTGTTTGATGGCGAATTGACCGCATTGCTAACAGAACATAGCAAGAAAGACAAAGCACTTCAATATACCAGTGTTGGCATCCATAAGGATGATTTGAATTTTGAAATTGAAGGGTTTCCAATCAAAAAATTCGGTAGTCAAGGTCAACAGAAATCATTTTTGGTGGCGTTAAAATTGGTGCAATTCGACTTTATAAAGCAACAAAGTGGTGTGCCACCTATTTTGCTTTTGGATGATATTTTTGATAAATTAGATGAAATTCGGGTGGCACAGATTATTGAACTGGTCGATGAGGAGCATTTTGGACAAATATTCATCAGCGACACACATGCCGAACGCACCGAAGATGTTGTAAAGCACATCCACCAGTCTTATAAGATATTTAAGCTTTGAAAAAAACAATCATATTCCTGTTATTGATTACTTTAAGCTGTTCCAATAATCCAGAAGATTCTATTGAACATTTGAATGGCTATTGGGAAATTGATGAAGTCATCCTTGCTGATGGTACAAAAAGGGATTATAATTTTAACGAGACAATTGATTTTATTGAAATCAAAGATGATTTGACAGGTTTCAGAAAAAAATTGAAACCTAATTTCGATGGTACTTTTTCGACTTCAAATGATGCCGAAACTTTAAGAGTGGTCATTGAAAATGACAGTTTGAACATTTACTACAATACCAAATATGCAGAATGGAAGGAAACGGTGTTGAAAGCTTCAGAAAATGAATTGATTCTTCAAAACCAGAATAAATTTCGATATGTATATAAACGATACGAACCCTTAGACCTTGACTAATGGCTAAACGCAACAATGAAAACCAATCCATCAGCGACATCATAAAAGAATTTGTCGACACCAATCATTTGCAAACAGGTTTGGACAAAGTAAATGTTCAAGAAGCATGGATGAACATGATGGGAAATGGTGTAAACAACTACACGACTGCTGTACAATTGGAACGTGATACACTGTACGTCCAATTGAGTTCGAGCGTTCTTCGTGAAGAATTAAGCTATGGAAAGGAAAAAATCATTGCAATGCTTAACGAGTCCATGGGAAAAGAAATCATCAAAAAATTAGTGCTACGATAAGTTTTTATTTATTATCTGATAGGTTTTTTAAGCATCGGAAATGGAATTATTCCAACTAGTATAAGTGAAGTACTAAGCCAAAATAAATTTAACATTTTATAGGGAAATTCATTTTTATGGCGCTATATTTGTCTAACAACTTATAATTAATTTAATTTTTATTACAATGAGTAAAGGAACAGTTAAGTTTTTCAATGATGCCAAAGGATTTGGTTTTATTATTGAAGAAGGTTCAAAAAAAGAACATTTTGTGCACATCTCTGGGTTGATTGACGAAATACGCGAAGGAGATGAAGTTGAATTCGACTTACAAGAAGGAAAAAAAGGATTAAACGCAGTAAACGTCAAAGTAATTTAACATATACGCATTAACTTTTTTAAATGTAAAACCCTGCAATTCAAAAATTGCAGGGTTTTTTGTTGAGTTTATTCATACTTATTGTCTGATAAGCTTAATCACGCTTTTTGCGTCTTTGGAAGTCAAAGTCATAAAGTAAACACCTGTAGCTGCATTATTTAAATCAATTTGCTTTTCATTTTGCATTGTATCTAAATCTATTGTTTTGATGGAGCGTCCATTTATATCAAATATTTCCGCCTTAACTAAATCAATATTTCTAATTTTCTTGAGTGTAAATATCCCGTTTGAAGGATTTGGGTAAATCCGTACACCATTCTCAAGATAATTGGAATCAGCAACAGAAAGCGTTGCGCTACAATTGTAAATCATAATTTCGTCAATATACCATCCATCATTGCCATTACAACCATCAGTACCAAGTTCAAACCTGAATTGAATGGTAGAATTAGCAGTGACTCCAAGAGCCGATAGATTAATAACACTTTGGCCCCAACTACTTGTTAGTGATCCACCATCAGTTCCAGTAAAAGCGACTTCGCCTTGCAGCGGGTTGTCATTGCCTTGAGCACTTGTGTTAATAAAACTGTTATAAGGATTCACTGTAAAAGCACTACTAGGTAAAATAGTCCATGGAGCTCCGTTAAGTCTATATTTAATATTTCCTCCGTCCCAATTGGTTTCAGTGGCAACGTAATGGTTAAAAGCCATATCAAAGGTACCTGTTGTAATATTTGGAATGGTAATTAAAGGGCTTAATAAACTAATAATCCCGTTTTCAAGATCAGTTGTACAATTGCCATTCAGTGGGTCTGTAGCAAAGATAGCGCTACCAGCTCTACCTGCTGGTAGATTTGAACTTACTGCCCAAGTTCTAGGTTGCCAAGTACTTGCATTGGTTGGCAATTGAGAAACTGTCCAACTTCCCAACCCAGATTCCCAATTTTCATAAAACAATGGATTTGTGGTTGAAGCTTCACATAATTCAGGAGCTTCAGCAAGAATGGGATGGTATCCACAGGCATCTGGATTGATTCTCAATTCTACAGCTAAAATGGCATTTGTAACACTTTGCAAATCAGCTAAGGTGATTACCTGACCAGATAATCCTGCAGAAGAACCTGTTGTTGACAAACCTTGTAAATTAATGCCTATCAAATCTGAGCAAGCGGCTTCCAGTGCATCTGCGAATGCTGCAAAATCACTTGTTGGAGTCAGATAAACACTTTGGGCTCTCCAAAAAATATGTGCCGCTTTTACAAATCCAATGGCGTTGATTATCTGACCATTATAAGTGCCTCCATCAACCAAAAGGGCGTAGGCATGATTTGGAATTCCAGAATTAATATGTACAATTGCTGATTGATTATCTCCGCATTGATAACGCACGTCTGTTACTTTAGCAGGATCGCCATTACAAGGCGGATTCCACATATCACGAATGGCGCCACCAAATGCTGTTGCGTCTTCACCAATTTTCCAGCGTCCTGAATTACAAGAGGTAGTTGTTCTTATGCTTAAGTTTTCTCCAAGATCTTCATAATTATTCAATAGATCGATGGTTTCGCCCCAAATATCAGAATAGGCTTCATTTAGTGCGCCAGGTTGATATGCATAAATCAATCCGCTTGTATATTCGGTGTAGGCATGTCCCCATTCGTGTGCGATAACATCATCGGCAGCAGTACCATTGCAATAATTGGCTGTAACACCATTCCAATTCGCATTTGGACAAACAATATTTGGATTGTTGTTAATGGTCCTCATGGTAGCATCAGCACCATTGTAAGAAATACGACCAAACGCATTTTTAAAGAAATTATAGACGTGGCCTGAAGCCTCAACTTCATTTTTTTGCCAAATCGTTAAGGTACCTGGAAATGCATTTCCTTCTTGCCAAACCAAATTCCCCGTATTATTTTCATAAACTTTTCTATCCAAAGCATGGGCAATTCCAGTAAACTGTTCAACAATTTTTCCAGTATGCGCATCGATATATATAAATTCCCTGACATCAACCTCATTTCTAATTTCAATTTCATATACCAAATGAACAGAATTGATAGTTCCTTGAATCAATCCTTTTGCAAATACATACAGATTATTTGAGTTGACCAATAGCGATTGACCCGAATGGTTTAAGCCTTGTTCCACAATTGCACTCATTGCGATGGCTTCAGCCTCATTTGAAGATAGTGTAGGAACGTGATTAAGTTTTGAAATACCCGATATATAGTTCCCGTTTATCGAAGTGAGTTTTTTGTCTGAATTAAAATGAAAACGTAATTGGCCATCAAACACGGGAATTCCGTGATAGACTTGTTTTAAAATAACATTCTTTAAACCGTAATTATCCGTTTCTACTTTGTCAAAGATTAAAGTTTGGCTAACCGATTCTATATTGTAAATTGCCTTGTAATCCTCCAGAAATGAAAAAGCTTTTTGCTGAAGTGTTGCTCCATTCAGCTCTAATGCTTCATTTATTGGAAACCTAACAAATTCTCCTAAACCTGTATCTTCATTTATGGTAATGATAGCGTGGGTGTCCTGAATTAATTTGGCTATGGTCTTTGTTGCATTTTGTGCTTTTAATGTAGAACTCAATGCCAAAAATAAAGATAAAATAGTAGTAGATAATTTCATAGGGTTAATTTAAAGGTCGTAAATGTAATGAAAAATATAAGTCGTAGGCCAACATTAAAGCAAACGACCAAAAAAAGCCTATACATTTTCTGTCTAGGCTTTAGTTTTTTAATTTAATATCGATTTCTAAAACTGTTCTCTGCCCGAAAAATGAAAAGCTCCTTCTATCGCAGCATTTTCATCGCTATCACTTCCGTGCACCGCATTTTCACCAATGGATGCTGCGTACAATTTACGGATGGTTCCTTCGGCTGCATCTGCAGGATTAGTAGCTCCAATCAACGTTCTAAAATCCTCAACAGCATTGTCTTTTTCCAAGATTGCTGCCACGATAGGGCCACGAGTCATGTATTCTACCAATTCACCAAAAAACGGTCGTTCTTTATGTATTGCATAAAATGCCTGTGCATCAGCAGTTGTCATTTGAGTTAATTTTAACGCCACGATTTTAAATCCTGAAGCATTGATTTTTTCTAATATAGCACCAACGTGTCCTTTTTCAACCGCGTCTGGCTTAAGCATGGTAAATGTTTTGTTCGTTGCCATTTTTTTATTTTAAAATTGGTGCAAAAGTAACGCATTTCTTCAAAAAAACCACACAAACAGATATTAAAAAATTGTATCTTCGCCTTCTATGACAAAACAGGATATTTCGAATATTAAGGAATTACTTTCAACTCCAAAACACATTGTAATTGTCCCACATAAAAATCCTGATGGAGATGCTATCGGTTCTTGTTTAGGATTATATCTTTATTTAAAAACACAAAAGCATCTAGTCAATATCATCTCTCCAAACGACTACCCAGATTTTTTAAAATGGATGCCTAAAGAAGAGACCGTCATTAAATACGAATCAGAACGAGAGACTTCAAATAAACTATTGGAAGTGGCTCAAGTGATTTTTACTCTGGATTTTAATGCACTGCACAGAACGGGTGACATGGAAATCCCTTTACAGAAATCCAAAGCCATCAAAATTATGATTGACCATCATCAGCAACCTGATGGTTATGCCAAGTATATGTATTCGGACACAAGTATGTCCTCAACTTGCGAAATGGTTTATAATTTCATTGAAAAGCTTGGAGACGCAAACATCATTGATTCGCAAATCGCGACCTGTCTTTATGCTGGTATCATGACAGATACAGGTTCATTTCGTTTTCCTTCCACATCCAGTAAAACTCATCATGTGATTGCTGATTTGATGGATAAAGGCGCTAATAATGCGGCTATACATAATGCCATCTATGATACCAACACTCCAGAACGGTTGCAGTTATTGGGATGTGCATTGAAAAATCTCAAAGTATTGCCTGAGTTTAAAACAGCTTATATCACACTTTCACAAAAAGATTTGGACAAATTCGGTTTTAAAAAAGGGGATACTGAAGGTTTTGTGAACTATGGATTATCTATTGAAAATATCGTTTTTGCAGCCATTTTTATTGAACATAAACAGGAAGGCATTACTAAAATTTCTCTACGAAGTAAAGGTGATTTTTCGGTCAATGAATTTGCAAGGGCATATTTTGATGGTGGAGGCCATACCAATGCTGCGGGCGGCAAAAGTGATTTGAATTTAAAAGATACAGTTGAAAAATTTATCACTATCTTGCCCAATTATAAACATGCCTTAAATTTATGATACGACCTATTATCATAGTACTACTCTTCATAGGAATGGTGAGTTGTAAATCACCCGAAGCAAGACAGCCAATTTCACACAAAACAGGTTCGTTTATCAATGCTTCAGTAGAACGGAACATAAAGCTCAACAAAAAGGAAAAAGAAAAAATTGAGCAAATCATCAAAGCCGATACGTCCAATATCTACGTCGCTTCCGAAAGTGGATTTTGGTACACCTACGAAACAAAAGTGGAACAAGATACCATCACAGCTGATTTTGGCGATGTGGTCAACTTTGATTATAATGTCAATTCTTTGTCTGGCCAAGTGATTTATTCAGATGAAGATATACAACCACGTGATTATATAATGGACAAGGAAGAATTGTTTACTGGACTTCGGGAAGGATTAAAACTCATGAAGCCAGGTGAAACGGTTACGTTTCTGTTTCCATCCCAAAAAGCATACGGTTATTATGGAGACACCAACAGAATTGGTACAAGCGTCCCTATTATGTGCAAAGTAACCGTACATTCAATAACTCAAACTCAAAACGATTAAACATTATGAAATTGATGACTAGAACAATTCAATTTTTAGCGCTGTTTGTGGTACTCTCAGCTGCCTCATGTCAGAACAAATATCCCGATTTGAAGGATGGTTTGTACGCTGAAATCATTACCAACAAAGGAACCATGGTGTTGGAGCTGGAATACAAGAAAGCTCCCATAACGGTAGCGAATTTTGTGTCACTTGCGGAAGGCACCAATACCCTTGTGGACAGTATTTACAAAGGGAAAAAATATTTCAATGGATTAACATTCCATAGAATTATTGATGAGTTCATGATCCAAGGAGGTGATCCAACGGGTACCGGTTCTGGAAGCCCTGGATACAAATTCAATAATGAAATCTCTCCAGAATTAAAACATGATAAAATAGGAACGCTATCCATGGCGAATTCAGGTCCAAACACCAATGGAAGCCAATTCTTCATCACCGAGAAAGAAACACCTTTTTTAGATGGCTCGTATAATGTATTTGGCTATTTGGTATTAGGGGAAGATGTTTTGCATACATTAGCAGGTGTCGAAACTACGAAACCAGGTGACAAACCGGTAGAGCCAGTGGTGATGAAGGAAGTAAATATCATCCGAAAAGGTAAGGAAGCAAAGGATTTTGATGCTCCAAAAGTTTTTGAGAATCATTTTGCCGAAGCAGAAAAAGCAGAAAAAGAACGTGTTGCCAAAATGGAAGAAAAAAAACGTATCATGGAAGAAAAATCTGCTGCTGCAGCTGTTGATACCAAAAAACTTTTGGATGATTACGATAGTAAATCAAAAGCGTTGCCTTCTGGATTGAAAATGTATATGATTACCAAAACCAATGGTGAAAAACCAAAAGAAGGTGATAATGTAAAGGTCAATTATGAAGGTTATTTTACCGATGGTAAATTATTTGACAGCAACATCCAGTCGGTAGCAGAACGCTACGGTATGTTTGACCAACGTCGTGCAGATGCCAATATGTACGCACCCACCGTCATGCCAATAAAAGCAGATGCACAATTGATCACTGGTTTTAAAGAAGCCTTGAAACAATTGAAAGTTGGTGAAAAAGCATATTTCTTTATGCCTTCACATTTGGCTTACGGAGAGCGTGGACGCGGCGGAATCGCACCAAATACAGATTTGACATTTATATTGGAAATGGTAGAAATAGTGAAATAACCAAACTCCAGTCCAAAAAAAAAAGCCTCGAAGTTCGAGGCTTTTTTTTATTTCTTTGGAATGCTTTTAAGAATCTCCAAAACAAATTTCCAATACTTTTGAACTGAAGAAATCTGTGCACGTTCATCTGGGGAATGAGCACCTTTGATGTTTGGCCCAAAACTTATCATGTCCATATTTGGGTAATTTTGACCCAAAATTCCACATTCCAATCCTGCATGACAAGCTGCCACATGCGGTTCCACGCCATTCATATCTGTATATAATTTGTTCATCACCTTTAAGATTGGAGATTCCATATTGGGTGTCCATCCCGGATAATCACCTGCAAAATCTACTTCGCAGCCTGTCAATTCAAAGGTTGCTCTTAAGGCATTTGCCAAATCGAGTTTTGAGCTTTCAACAGAGGAACGTGTCAGGCATTGTATGGTAATCGAGCCATCTTTTACAAGCACTCTGGCAATATTATTGGACGTTTCCACCAAATTTGGAATATCCGCACTCATTCTGTAAACGCCATTGCAAGCAGCATATAGGGCGCGTGTCAAACCTTCCTGAACGCCCAAATCCATGATGTATTTTGGTGTTTCTGTTTTTGAAACCTCAATTTTTAAATTGGGTTCCATGGTCTTCAATTCGGTTTTTATCGTGTCAGCAAGCTCTTTCATTTCCAATTCAAAAACTTCTTCATTCATTGCGTCAATAGCAACGATAGCATTGCTTTCTCTAGGTATGGCATTTCTCAAACTGCCACCATCAATTTCCGATATTCGCAATCCGAAGTTTTCAAATCCATCAAACAATAATCGATTCATCAATTTATTGGCATTGCCCAATCCTTTGTGAATGTCCATACCCGAATGGCCTCCTTGCAAACCCTTGACGGATAATTTATATCCTAACTTGAATTCTGGTGTTTCTTCTAGTTCATAGGTTCGGGTAGCTGTCACATCAATTCCCCCAGCGCAGCCTACACCTATCTCATCATCTTCTTCCGTATCAAGATTCAAGAGGATTTCACCTTTTAGAAGCCCACCTTTTAGACCCATAGCGCCCGTCATTCCTGTTTCCTCATCGATGGTAAAAAGAGCTTCAATGGCTGGATGTGCAATATCCTTACTTTCCAAAATCGCCATGATGGTGGCTACTCCCAATCCATTATCTGCGCCAAGGGTCGTGCCTTTTGCCCTGACCCAATCGCCATCAATGTACATCTCAATACCTTGTGTGTCAAAATCAAATTTGGTATCATTATTTTTTTGATGCACCATATCAAGATGAGATTGCATCACGATGGTTTTTCTATCTTCCAAGCCTTTGGTGGCCGGTTTTTTGATGATGACATTGCCGACTTCATCTTCCGAAGTTTCCAACCCAAGTTTGTTTCCAAAATCTTTCATAAAGGCTATGACAAGTTCTTCTTTTTTTGAAGGTCGTGGCACAGCATTTAAATCTGCAAATTTATTCCAAAGGGCTTTAGGCTCTAGGTTTCTTATTTCTGAATTCATAATATCTATTTAGTTTCACAAAGGTAGGTATTCATGAAAGTTTTATGAAACAATTTTCTATTTTTGATTCATGCGAAAACACCTCAAAACAATCATTGCACTTTCTCTCATTCTTCAGATTGTGCTGATTAAAATTCTTGCGAAATTCCCTGAATTTGTAGAGCGATTTTACACCTATGGCCTCTATCAATTCATTTCAAAAATGATGCGATATGTGTTTGGCTGGTTACCGTTTTCAATGGGTGACATTCTGTACACAATAGCCGCAGTCTATAGTTTAAGATGGCTCTATGTCAATAGGAAACGTATTATAAAAGACACAAAAAACTGGGTGTTGGATGTTCTTTCTGCAGTTTCCATAGGCTATTTTGCGTTTCATGTACTTTGGGCGTTCAACTATTATCGATTGCCATTGCATCGTTCATTAAATATTGAAAATGAATACACAACAGAACAATTGGTGAAGTTCACAAAACAACTTATCGTGAAATCAAATGCCATCCATCGCCAAATTACCAATGATGATTCTGCAAAAGTAGAAATGCCCTATACCAAGCGCGAATTGATAGCAATGACCCCAAAAGGTTATGACCAATTGGCAAAAGAATTTCCGCATTTGGCGTACCATCCTATAAGTTTAAAACGTTCGATCTATAGTTTGCCACTGACGTATATGGGTTTTAGTGGTTATTTGAACCCTTTTACAAATGAAGCGCAAATCGATGGATTGATCCCAGAATATAAATATCCAACCACTTGCAGTCATGAAGTGGCACATCAATTGGGATATGCAGCGGAAAATGAGGCAAATTTTATTGGTTCGATGGCTGCGATGCATCATGAGGATATTTATTTTCAATATTCAGGTTACACATTTGCGTTGGCACATTGTTTAAGTGACTTGTATTTGAGAGACCCTGAAACACAGTCTGAAATCATCAAACTCGTAAACCCAGGAATTCTTAAAAATTATGATGAAGCAAGAGACTTTTGGGAATCCTATCAAAATCCGTCGGAAGAATTTTTTAAAGATACCTACAGCGGTTTCCTAAAAGCAAACAATCAAGCAGGCGGAATAGATAGCTATAGTTACGTGGTCGCACTTTTGGTAAACTATTATGAGACCAACCCTCTGTAACGTTAAATCCCATATTTATTATCACAACTCTGAATAAATTTTTATCTTTAGAAATCTTAACTATCAATCCATTGCTTGTAATGATTAAACACTATTTATCCATTCTCACATGTTTGTGCAGCTTGACCCTTTTTGCACAAGATTATTTTCCCAAAAATGATGGTGTTAAAACAAAAAACACCAATTACACAGCCTTTACCAACGCAAATATCCATGTAACGCCAACTCAAGTGATTGAAAATGGCACGCTCTTGATTAAGGACGGCAAGGTGGTTGCAACAGGAAATTCAGTTACAATTCCTAAAAATGCGACCGTTGTCGATATTGCTGGAAAAAGCATCTATCCTTCTTTTATAGACATCTATTCCGATTTCGGTATTGAAAAACCAAAACGCGAAAGCAGTGGACGAAGAAATCCACAATACGATGCAGGCAGAACAGGTTATTATTGGAATGACCACATCATGCCAGAGAACAATGCGATTGAGAAATTCAAGTATGATTCAAAGAAAGCTGATGAACTTATCAAAGCTGGTTTTGGCATTGTGAATACACATATCCAAGACGGAATTGTCAGAGGTACAGGAACCCTGATAGCTTTGAATAATAAGGATGGTAACGACACCCGAGTGATTGACCCCAAATCAGCACAATATCTATCTTTTAGCAAAAGTAATCGTTCCAATCAATCCTATCCAACAAGTATTATGGGAGCCATGGCATTGCTCCGCCAAATGTACTATGATGCTGATTGGTATGCAAAAGGCAACGTAAGCACCAAGGATTTGTCTTTGGAAGCTCTGAACAACAATAAGAATTTGGTACAGATATTTGAAGCAGGAAGCAGGGCCAATGATTTGAGAGCCGATAAAGTCGGGGATTTGTTCAACATTCAATATGTCATTTTAGGTGGAGGTGATGAATATGAACGTATTGATGACATAAAGGCAATGAAAGCACCGATGATTATTCCCATCAATTTTCCCGATGCCTATGATGTCGAAAATTCCTTTTTGGCGCAAACCTTGTCCTTAAAGGATTTAAGGGAATGGAACCAAAAACCAGCCAACCCGAAAATTTTGGCCGACAATGACATCCTCTTTTCCCTGACAACACATGACTTAAAAAAGATAAAGGATTTTACTGATAATGTAATGAAAGCCATCAAATATGGGCTTTCAAAACAAAAAGCCTTGGAAGCACTCACCACTGTTCCAGCACAGATACTCGGAAAATCTGATAAAATCGGTTCACTTAAAAATGGAGCTTATGCCAATTTCCTAATCACTTCTGGAGATATTTTTGAAGAAAAAACCATTTTATATGAAAATTGGGTTCAGGGACAAAAGAATATCATAGAAGATTTAAGTAAAAAAGACATCAGAGGCACTTATGATTTTAAACTTGCTGGAGAAACCTATGAAATGAACATCAAAGGTGATTTGAGCAAACTGAAAACGGAAATCACTTCCGAAGAAAAAACAAGAGGCTCTAAAATTTCCTACATGGACGATTGGGTCAATATTGCTTTTACCACACAAGATTCCACCAAACAGGAATTCGTTAGAATCATTGCCAATGTGGATGGCCAACAAAATCTAAACGGAAAAGCCATCTTTTCAAATGGAAACGAAAGCTCGTTTTTTGCTTCGAAAAAAGAAAGCGTTTCGGATGCTAAAAAAATGGAGAGCGACAAAACACCTGAAGATAAAAAGGACGAGGTAGAAAAAGTGTCACCCTTAACGTATCCCAACGAAGCGTTTGGCTTTAAGGAACTTCCCAAGGCGGAAACACTTCTATTTAAAAATGCCACCGTTTGGACCAGTGAAAACGATGGTATTCTTAAAAACACCGATGTGCTCATCAAAAATGGCAAGATTGCCCAAATTGGACAAAATATTTCTGACGGTAACGCCAAAGTGATTGATGCCACAGGAAAACATTTGACTGCCGGCATCATTGATGAACATTCGCACATTGCACTTGCTTCGGTGAACGAATCAGGGCAAAATTCCTCGGCAGAAGTGGCCATGGAAGATGTCATTGACGACACCGATATGTCCATTTATCGCGACCTTGCAGGCGGTGTGACCTCCGCACAGCTATTGCATGGTTCTGCCAACCCAATCGGTGGGCGCTCGGCGATTGTCAAACTCAAATGGGGACATCCAGCAAAGGATTATGTATATACCAATACGCCTAAATTCATCAAATTTGCATTGGGCGAAAATGTCAAACAGAGCAATTGGGGCGATACAGAGACCAACCGATTCCCGCAAACCCGAATGGGCGTTGAGCAAGTGTATATCGATTATTTTACAAGGGCAAAAGCCTATGACGCTTTAAAGAAAAGCGGCAAACCGTATCGTAAAGACATCGAAATGGAGACCTTGTCCGAAATTTTGAACAAGGAACGTTTCATCACTTGCCACTCCTATGTGCAAAGCGAAATCAATATGTTGATGAAAGTGGCCGAACAATTCAATTTCAATGTCAACACATTTACCCATATTCTCGAAGGTTATAAAGTGGCGGACAAGATGAAAGCCCATGGCGCTGGTGGTTCCACTTTTAGCGATTGGTGGGCGTATAAATATGAAGTCAACGATGCCATTCCATACAATGCAGCCATTATGCACGATGCAGGAATTACCGTTGCCATCAATAGTGACGATGCTGAAATGTCCAGACGTTTAAATCAGGAAGCAGCCAAAACCATTAAATATGGTGGCATGACTGAAGAGGAAGCTTGGAAATTTGTGACCATCAATCCTGCGACCTTATTGCATCTAGAGGATAGGGTTGGAAGCATTAAAGTAGGCAAAGATGCCGATGTGGTCTTATGGAGCGACAATCCACTTTCCATTTATGCCAAAGCGGAAAAGACCATCATCGAAGGCGCCACCTATTTTGATATAGAGCGCAATAACCAAATGGAAGCCGCCATGAAAGTTGAAAAAAGCGAACTCATCAACGATATGTTGAAGGCCAAAAATGACGGCTTAAAAACACAGCCCATCAAGAAAAAAGAAAAAGAATATTTGCATTGTGATTCCGAGTAATCATACTATACATATCTAAATGATAAAATAAGCATCTACCCTTTTGCAAGAAATACGATACAAATGAAAACAACCAAATTTTTACTACTTACGTTCCTCTTTACAGGATTTGCATTTGCCCAACAAACGCCGGGCGCCAAGCAAACCAAAGATATCGCCATCATGGGTGCTACCGCTCATATTGGCAATGGCCAAGTGATAGACAACAGTCTCATTGTCCTGAAAGATGGAAAGATTACAACAGTCGCTGATGCCACCGTTGTAAAAATGGATTTGACCAATATGGAAGTCATCAATGCCAATGGAAAACAGGTCTATCCCGGTTTTATCATTCCGAATTCAACCTTGGGCTTGGTAGAAATCGATGCCGTTAGGGCCACGGAAGATGAGGCCGAGATTGGTGGCATGATTCCACATGTCAGAAGCATCATTGCCTACAATGCCGAATCAAAAGTGGTGGAAACCATGCGACCCAATGGCGTATTACTTGGACAGATTGCACCACGGGGTGGACGCATTTCGGGAACCTCGTCCATTGTGCAGTTTGATGCTTGGAACTGGGAAGATGCCACCGTCAAAGCAGATGATGGCATTCATTTAAATTGGCCAAACAATTTTTCAAGAGGTCGTTGGTGGCTTGGAGAAGACCCAGGCTTAAAACTCAATGATAAATATGGTGAACAAGTGGCTGAATTGGTAAATTTCTTCAATGAAACGAAAGCATATTCCAAAGGCGATAAAAATCCAATCAACTTACCCTATCAAGCGACCGAAGGCTTATTCGATGGTTCCAAAAAACTGTACATTCATGTGGATGATGAAAAAGGGATTACTGATGCCATCAATTTTGCCAAAGACAACAAAGTGACTTCAATGGTGATTGTTGGTGGTGCCGAAGCATATAAAGTTACTGGTTTATTGAAACAAAACAACATCCCTGTACTGTTGATGCGCGTCCATTCCTTGCCCAATTCGGACGATGATGATTATGACTTGCCTTATAAAATGGCAAAACTATTGGTGGACAAGGGCATAGTGGTTGCGCTTGAAAACAGTGGTGATATGGAACGTATGAACGCTCGAAATCTTCCGTTTTATGCAGGAACCACAGTGGCGTATGGCTTGACCAAAGAACAAGCCTTGCAACTGATAACTTTTAACACTGCAAAAATCCTTGGTATCGACAAAGATTACGGAACGCTTGAAGTTGGTAAAAGTGCCACCTTATTTATCAGTGAAGGTGATGCGCTTGATATGAAAACCAACCAACTCACCCACGCGTTTATCGATGGACGTTCGGTAAGTTTAGAAACGCATCAAACGGAACTTTGGCATCGCTATGATGAGAAGTATAAATCACAAAAACAACCATAAAAAAAGGCGAACCGAATGTTCGCCTTTTTGTTTTATCAATTTAATTTACTGAATTTCTTCCGCTCCTTCAGGCATCATATACATTCGCAAATCCATTTTATCGGTCGTCAAACTGATGTGGCTAAATGTCACATCATTCTTGGCGGTGGTTGGAACATTATTTTCCACATTGTACCATGTAATGGTTTCTGGCAAAAGCAAACCCTCCACTTGTTGCCATTTATTATAGTTAATGTAATGCCATTCCTTTGATTTCTCTTTGGTGAAATAAGTGACCGTATATGCCAACCACGCCATTTGATGAGTGTCAGCATCATAGTACAACACATATTCATCATCCGAAGACGCTCCCACGCCACTATTATATGAAATTTGGATGCCTGGATAGGTTTTGCCTTCAAATGTCAACGGCTGCGCTTCAGAATAATGGATGCCATCATCAGCCAATACGAACGGCATTGCATAAAAATAGAACATCAAGTTATAGTAAAATTTGGGATTGCCTTCATATTTCGCGCCCTTACTACTTTTCATCCAAACAGATTCTCCATCAAAACCGATGGTGTGTTTTGGCATTTCCACCAAAGAATAGCGCTCTTTCAAATCGGTAGTGGTAATTTCATAACCATCGGGTTTTTGCATTGAAAACTCCAAAGTCCGCATCGTGTTCCAAGTGTCCAAGCCGCCGTGCGCATCAAATATCTTGACAAGATGTTCTGGATATTTTGGTGTTTCAACCTCTACGACGGAATCTTTGACGACCTCATTAGTCTTTGGATTGTCCTTGTTATTAGGGTTCTTGCAAGAAACTATAAGCGTTAAAGTGCAGACGAGATAAAAGAGTTTTTTCATTTTATATTGGTTTTTGATTTAACGTTGGAAATCTAAATTTACAACCTTTAAACGAAAATCAATTACATTTGTTTCAATATGACAAAAGAAATAACCAGTATCCAAAATCCGTTCATCAAGGAATTGTTCCAGTTAAAGGAAAAGTCCCGCGAACGTAAAAAATCAGGACGCTTCTTGATTGAAGGACATCGCGAGTTGCAATTGGCGCTCAAAGGTGGTTACAACATTGAGACCATCTTATATGTTCCTGAATTGTTTTCTACATCACAACTTGAGGATTTAAATGTGGATGAAGTCATTCAAATCTCCAAAGAGGTCTATCAAAAACTGGCACATCGCGATACCACTGAAGGGATTTTGGCGGTGGCTCAAAGCAAATCACATCAGTTAGAGGACATCCATTTCAAACATAAAAATCCGTTGATTTTAGTGGCAGAAGCGCCCGAAAAGCCTGGTAATATTGGCGCCTTGTTACGCACTGCCGATGCGGCCAACGTCGATGCGGTCATCATTGCCAACCCAAAAACGGATTTGTACAATCCAAACATCATCCGAAGCAGTGTGGGCTGTGTGTTCACCAATCAAATTGCAACAGGCTCGACCTCCGAAATCATCTCATTTTTAAAGAACAACAACATCAACATCTATTGTGCGGCCTTACAGGCATCACAGGAATACCACACGCAAGATTACACCAAACCGTCTGCCATCGTCGTGGGCACGGAAGCTACAGGTTTAAGTGACGAATGGCTAAAACATTCCACCCAAAACATCATCATCCCAATGCAAGGCGAAATTGATAGTATGAATGTGTCAGTCGCTGCAGGAATTCTTATTTTTGAGGCTGTTCGCCAAAGACGAATCAACTAATAATTAAAGATGAATTCAACTGTCCTTTTTTATATCATAATCGCAATAATCATCCTAAACTTTGTAGTCGACAAAATCCTCGATGCGCTGAACGCGAAACGTTACAATGACCCAATTCCCAAAGAATTAGATGACGTTTATGATGAAAATGAATACAAAAAATCACAGGCCTACAAAGCAACAAATTACAAATTCGGATTATTGACCTCAACATTCTCAATTGCATTGACACTTGGGTTTTTAATATTTGACGGTTTTGAATTCGTGGACAACATCGCCAGAAGTTTTAGCGACAACTCCATTGTAATTGCCTTAATTTTCTTCGGAATTATTATGCTCGGCAGCGATATCATTTCGACGCCTTTTTCTTATTACAAAACCTTCGTGATTGAAGAACGCTTCGGATTCAACAAAACCACCAAAAAAACGTTTTGGCTCGATAAATTGAAGGGATTGCTGATGATGGCCACTGTAGGTGGTGGCATTTTGGCGCTTATTATTTGGTTCTATAACCTTACCGGAAACCAGTTTTGGCTCTACGCTTGGGGATTGGTAACCGTCTTCACAGTGTTTATGAATATGTTTTATGCCAAATTGATTGTGCCGATTTTCAACAAGCAAAAACCTCTAGAAGAGGGTAGTTTGAGAGACAAAATTTCGGAGTATGCGCAGTCGGTCGGATTTCAATTGGACAAAATTTTTGTGATTGATGGCTCCAAAAGAAGTACCAAAGCGAATGCTTATTTTTCTGGCTTTGGAAGTGAAAAACGCGTCACGTTATACGATACGCTGGTGAATGATTTGGACGAAGAGGAAATTGTCGCGGTCTTGGCGCACGAAGTGGGTCATTATAAAAAGAAGCACATCATTTTCAATTTGATTGCCTCAATTCTGCTGACAGGATTGACGCTTTACATCCTATCGATTTTCATTTCAAATCCCTTATTGTCGCAAGCGCTTGGCGTCGACATTCCAAGTTTTCACGTCGGATTGATTGCCTTCGGACTCCTCTACTCGCCTATCTCTGAAGTGACCGGTTTCATTATGAATCACTTCTCAAGAAAATTTGAATATCAGGCGGATGATTATGCTAAAGGCACTTATGCTGCCCAACCGCTAATCACATCATTAAAAAAATTATCAAAAAACAGCTTAAGCAACCTCACACCACATCCTGCTTACGTTTGGGTGCATTATTCGCATCCTACCCTGTTGCAACGTGTACGGAATTTGAAATCGTAGTTAAAACGTAAATCCCACCTTAACACCTCCCCAACTGGCCGAATCCAAAGTACTGATTTCTCGGGTAATCAAACTCCTCGAAAACTCAAAGTAAAGCGTACGGGTTTTAAGGATGAACCCATAATCAAGTTGGGCAGTCAATCGTTCAATATCTCTTGAAGCAATGGTATAAGGGCTACTTTTATTGAACAATCCTCCTTGCAATGTGGCATCATAACCTACCACGTTTGCCATAGGATTCACATAAAAGTAAAGTCGATATGTTCTGGTCGCATTTGAAAAAGGAGAGTCAATCCACCCCAAGGTGGTATTAAAACCGATAGAGGCATTGGTAAACAAAGTTCCCAACTGCATCCTAGTTTGTGCCTGCAAGGAAAACCAATCATCCCATCGCAACACCTGCTTCTCGTAACCCAATTGATAATTCAACACCACATCATTTTTGATTTGATGGCGCCATCCAAGGGGTTCTTTATTTCCGGTGGCCTTGTGGATGCCCACCTGCATTTCTTCACCAAAAGCACCCGGACCAATAATCCCCAAACTCAACGCACCAGTCCATCGCGATTTTTTAATCGTGTCGGTTGAAACCACAAAACTTTTCAACATAATGGCAGCCGCAAACGGACGGTCACCAAATTGTATGTCGGGTCGCTCATAATGATTGGGCGTATAACCAATATGCTCAATAGCAAGTCCGTAACTGCGATGAGTGTCCTTCGGAATAATAAACAAATGGTTGATAGGGTTCTTCTCAAACACTGGCAACGCCAATTCAAAATTGTAACCCTGAGTGTAGTTTTCATCCGTCGCCGCAAAATAATCATTCTCATAATTGAATCGAAAGTAGCGCTCACTGGAAATGTGACGATACGACACCAAATGGTCTATCTTTTGGGCAAATAAAATAGAAGGGAAAAACAAAAAGAGAAACAGTCCATACTTCATACAGAAACCTACGATAATAAACCGCCCAAGGATTTACAGAAAGTCTTAAGTCTAAAATCGAACGTCTTAAATCTAAAGTCTAATTATCTCTTCTCACTCAAATACTTCCAATACCGCTTCGGAACGTGCCGCACGTGCAACTTCATATTCTTGCGCGATTCGATATTGGTGCTCTTAAAATAATTTTGCCACAGCAATTGAAACTTCAATTCTTCTTCAGCAAAAAAGTCCTCTGAAGTGTTTACTGGGTCAAAATCAGCAGGCAACTCCATTATCACCATCTCTACTTTTTTCAAATCGTAGTGAATGCCATACTTTCGCTTGAGGTCATAAATCAACCACTTTTGGTCGGCATATCTGCTTTTGAAATGCTTTTGAATCAATGGCAAAACATTAAAATCGGGTTCAATGGTGGCAAAATACAAATCGTCCTTCTTCAACCGAAAACGCACAAAGGCCTCCATCCGATGTTTCTCCCGCCCCACACTCTTGGCAACCTGCGACACTTTCAACACAGCCTCGTGCGAATAGTCATCATCCACAATGCTTTTGCTGTCAAAGACATAACGAATAAACTCCAACAAATGCCGTTCAATGCCTGCTTGCTCACTCAAAAAAGCATACATCAGTCGCAATCTACCATTACTGGAAGTCTTCGATTTCAATCCATTCCAAACGCGTTTTGATTTCTCTAAATCGGTGATAATCTCCTCTCGCGAATCAAACAAACTATCGGTCGCCACGTGACTTGGCTGAATGTCCACGTTGGTCAACCGCCGTTCATACACATAAAACACACAGGTCAAAAAACCTTCAAAGGTGGCATCATAGCTCAATATCTGTAATGCGTTTGCTTCCAACATCAAAACAAACTTAATTGCGGACTCAACAAGGGCTGGTATTTTGAGGTGCTGTTTTGAAGTATCAATGATTTCAATTGAATAGCACTCAAATCACGACGTTCAAAATCACGAGATTCACAAACCAAAAAATATTTCGCTCGATTCAAAGCGACACCCAGTCGTTTCAAGTGCTCCCAATTCAAACGTCGGTAACGCCTGGCGTGCAAAATTTTATTTACAGATTTCATTCCCAAACCTGGCACTCGGGCCAATAGCAGTTTATCGGCCGTATTCACATCCACAGGAAATAATTGCAAATTTCGAAGAGCCCAACCCAATTTCGGGTCAACGTCCAAATCCAAATTCGGATGCTCATTGTTCAAAATCTCATTCACTTTAAACCCATAAAACCGCATCAACCAATCGGTCTGATACAATCGGTTTTCACGAAGCATCGGCACAGCGGTCCCGATATGCGGCAAGCGGTCATCATAACTGATGGGTATATAGCCCGAGTAGTACACACGCCTCAAATCAAATTTGTCGTAGAGATAATTCGCCGTCCACATAATCTGCTGGTCGCTCTCGCCACTGGCACCGATAATCATCTGCGAACTTTGCCCAGCTGGCGCGTACTTCGGCGTGCTTTTGATAAGTTTTTTTTCAGATTTATATTGAATGATTTCATTCTTCACCTTGGTCATCGGCTTGATAAAGTCTTCCCGTTTTTTGTCGGGTGCCAACAATTTCAAACCGGTTTCCGTCGGGATTTCAATATTCACACTCAAACGGTCGGCATACAGCCCAGCCTCGCGCATCAATTCATCCGAACAGCCCGGTATAGATTTCAAGTGGATATACCCGTGAAAATTTTCTTCGAGTCGCAATTTTTTGGCAACTGCAACCAACCGCTCCATGGTATAATCGGGACTCTTGAAAATACCCGAACTCAAAAACAGACCTTCTATATAATTCCGACGGTAAAAATTGATGGTCAAATCCACAACTTCCTGCACCTGAAACGCAGCACGCTTAATGTCATTGCTCTTTCGCGTCACACAATAGGCACAATCAAAAATGCAGTAATTGGTGAGGAGAATTTTCAACAGCGACACACAGCGTCCATCTTCGGTGTACGAATGACAGATGCCCATCCCAGTGGAATTCCCAAGCCCTTTCGTGGTATTCTTACGCGTACTGCCGCTCGATGCGCACGACACATCGTATTTGGCTGCATCCGCCAGTATTTCCAATTTTTCTTTTATCCGTTCAAACGACATATAAACACAAAAGCCTCTCTTCAAAAGGCATCAATCCTCCTGAAATTTAATTAATTAGTTGTCTGGTACGCCCTGTTGATTGGTTAGAAGAAATGTGTATGGGGCAACAGCAGATGTTGGTCTGAAAAACCGTCACTAAATTACAGAATTTGTAAGTTTTTTTGGAGCGAATTTGAATAAATTTTTAATGTAATTGAATTGGATAAGATGAACTAAATTTGATGCGTCAAAAAAAATGACGACCTTCGTTCTCTAATGCATTAAAATGCTTTCCAAACGAGCCAAATATGCCATCAAGACTTTGATTTTTCTTCACCAAAACCGTGAGGCAACGCCTATTTCGGCTAAAATCATAGCGGAGCAAGAACGCATTCCGTATAAATTCTTGGAAAATATTTTGAGGGAATTGCGCCAACATAAACTGCTCACGAGCGAGCGCGGTGCAGAAGGCGGTTATAAATTCTTGATGGAACCAAGTGAGATAACGGTGGCTGACGTGGTGCGCATTGTCGATGGTCCTATCGCATTGATTCCCTGTGTCTCTGAAAATTTCTATGAAAAATGCAATGAATGTATAGACGAAGAAACCTGCCAAATCCGAAAACTCTTTGCAGAACTGCGTACAGATATGCTCCCTACGCTTGAAAAATCAATCACAGAATTGGCGAGTATGTGATTTTTTTTGTTTTTATATCATACTTATTTGGTATGAATAGTATGTTTTTGTATATTTGATTAAAAATTGGTGGTTATGACTGTTCAAATGAGAATGATAATCATAATGATGGTGCTTCTTGGTACCACAATGTCGAAGGCACAGAAAAATGTAGACCATCAAAATCTTCTCTGGACACGCTATGCCCTAAAATTGAAATTCAACGACCGATGGTCGGCGTCCCAAGAAATTGAAGAGTGCACCTACTGGTTTCCGTGGCGTCAGCATCAGTTTGTAACACGCACAATGGGCAGATATCATTTTGAAAATGGTTTCGGCATCGGTGCAGGTGTTGCGTATTTCCGTCAGTCGTTGCCTCAAGACCCAGAGGCTGATGTCAATTATACCCAACCGGAATTGCGTTCTGAATTTGAGCTCACCTATATGCATTCGCTGTCTGAAAAACTGTCAATGAACCATCGCTATTGGAATGAGTTGCGCTATTTTAAGGAAGAAGGCAAAGATTATGAATACGGAAATATGCGGATGCGTTACAGGCTCGAATTGCAATACAAACACAGCGAAAGTCTGAGCTTCAGGGCATTTGATGAAATTTTTATCAATCTGGGCGAAAACATCGTCAATAACACTTTCGACCAAAACCGTTATGGCGCCAGCATTCAGTATATGCCCATCAAAAACTTCGGATTGGAGTTGGGCTACATCAATTGGTTCCAGCAGCGTCCGTCTGGCGTTGATTTTTATAACCGCAACATCGTAAGACTAACCGTGCATCACACCATTGATGTGTCTAAAAAAACCAAATAACTATGTCCTCTATTTTTAACCTTTTAACAATTCCGTTTTTACTCGCAATGTTTTTGGCAATGGTAATGGGAGGAAGCGGCACAGCACCGTCGTTTTCTGCAGCGTATGGCGCACGTGTCATCAAGAAATCCTTGATTCCCGGACTCTTCGGAATTATGGTCGTGTTAGGTGCTTTATTGGCTGGCAAGGAAGTCTCCTTGACCCTTGGAGATAATCTTCTGGATAGTGCCTTCTTTACGCCATTGACCACTTCCCTGATTCTATTGTCCATCGGACTTTCCATTTTATTCGCCATTCTTTTGGGAGTGCCACAATCCACCAGTCAGTCCACCGTATTGGCAATTGCGGGCGCGGCAACGGCATTGCACAGCCTCAACAAACGCACCTTATTTATAGACATCATTCCTACGTGGGTCATTCTGCCCTGCATCTCGTTCATCATCGTCTTTATCCTCTCAAAATGGATACTCCCAGCCGTTAAACGTCAATTTTTCAGAAGCAATTCAGAAACTATCACGCACCACAAAGGTTTTAAAGTCCTTCTGATACTATCATCGCTCTACGTGGCGTTTTCTATTGGAGCCAATAATGTCGCCAATGCCGCAGCTCCTATTGCTTCGTTGACAGCCAATGAAGTTGGGTACACCTCCACCGAGAATTTCCTCCCGATTATTATTTTATCAGTATTGATTGTCGCTCCTTGCTTTGCCATAGGAAGCTCTCTGTTCGGGCACAAAGTCACAAAACCCAATGGTGATGATATTGTAGAAGTGAATCCATTGAATGCCACCATCATAGCATTCATCGTAGCCAGTCTCTTGATTTTTGCTTCCGTAGTAAAAGGCATACCAACCTCCTTGGTACAACTGAATGCCGCCGGATTCATCGCCTTGAGCATCAGCAAAAAAGGTTTTAAGAACACATTCTCAAACAAAACCGTAAAGCGCTTCTTTGTGGTATGGGCCATTGCTCCTGTGTTCTCCTTTATTCTTACCTATATCCTTATCAGTCTTTGCGTTTGATAATATTGTGAGGTAGCGCTAAAACACGCTATCCATTTTCTAAAACACGCAATCCATTTCTTAAAATACGTAATCCATTTTCTAAAATACGCTATCCATTTTCTAAAACACGTTATCCATTTCCTAAAACACGTTATCCATTTCCTAAAACACGTTATCCATTTCCTAAAACACGTTATCCATTTCCTAAAACACGTTATCCATTTTCCAAAACACGCTATCCATTTTCTAAAACACGCTATCCATTTTCCAAAACACGCTATCCATTTCCTAAAACACGCTATCCATTTTCCAAAACACGCTATCCATTTCCTGAAACACGCTATCCATTTCCTGGAACACGCAATCCAATTCCTCCAAAAATTTTCCAACAAAAAAGTATTGTCCATTTACTTTCTTTATCTTACATTTAGTTTATGACAGAGGTAGAGTTAGAAAAAGAAAATGCGGACATAGCCAAGGCGTATAAAAGGCTACTCAAAGTAAGTTATCAAACCCTTACAGACGACGATAAAAAACTCATTAGAAGCGCTTTTGATGTTGCCGTAGATGCACACAAAGACCAACGCCGAAAATCAGGCGAGGCATACATTTTCCATCCCATCGCCGTGGCAACGATTGTCGCTTCAGAAATTGGCTTGGACGCCACAAGTATTGCCGCTGCCCTACTTCACGATGTGGTGGAAGACAATCCAGATTATTCGTTGGAAGATATCGAACGTCTTTTCGGAAAAACGGTGGCGCGCATTGTAGATGGATTGACCAAGATTTCGTCTTTGAGCAAGGAAACCGATGTCTCTACGCAAGCGGAAAATTTCCGTAAAATGCTCTTGACGCTCAATGACGATGTGCGTGTCATCATCATCAAGATTGCCGATCGTCTGCACAACATGCAAACCATGGACAGCATGAAACCTGACAAACAGGTGAAAATTGCTTCCGAAACCTTATACATCTATGCACCCTTGGCGCACCGGATTGGTCTCTACAACATCAAAACCGAACTTGAAGACCTCGGCCTTAAATACACGGAGCCTGATGTCTATAATGACATTCACAATAAGATTAAAGAAAGTAAAGAAGAGCAAGATGCATATATAAAGGCGTTTTCCAAAGTCATTGTCGATTCATTGAATAATGAAGGCTTAAACTACGATATCAAAGGAAGACCGAAATCCATTTATTCCATCAGACGAAAGATGTTAAAGCAAGGCGTTTCGTTTGATGAAGTATATGATAAGTTTGCGGTCAGAATCATCTATAAATCCGATTTAGGAAACGAGAAATTCCTCGCTTGGAAAATTTACTCCATTGTCACCGACCATTTCATTCCCAACCCTATCCGTCTCCGCGATTGGATTTCATCACCGAAATCCACCGGTTATGAAGCGCTCCATATTACTGTTATGGGACCCAAAGGTCGTTGGGTGGAGGTACAGATTCGTAGTGAGCGAATGAATGAAATTGCCGAAAAAGGCTATGCCGCGCATTATAAATACAAACAAGGCAATGCTGAAGATGCTTTAGATACATGGATTGACAAACTTCAAGAAGCCTTGGAAAGCAATGAAACCAATGCAGTGGATTTTGTGGAGCAGTTTAAATTGAATCTTTATTCAAAGGAAATCTTTGTTTTTTCACCAAAAGGTGATTTAAAATCATTGCCTAAAGGAGCCACTCCTTTGGACTTTGCATTCAGCGTCCATACCGAAGTTGGTATGAGAACACGAGGGGCTAAAGTCAATGGAAAGTTGGTGCCATTAAGCCACGAACTGCAAAGTGGTGACCAAGTGGAAATATTGACTTCAGAAAGTGCAAAACCCAATCCAAACTGGCTGGACTACGCCACTACAGCACGTGCGCGAAGCAAAATAAAATCATCTCTCAAGGACGAGAAAAAAGAAGTCGCCGAAGAAGGCAAGGAAATTTTACGACGCAAACTAAAGCAACTTAAAATAAATCTTGACGAAAAAGCAGTCAACGAAATGGTCGTACATTTTAAGCTCAAGACGAGTCTCGATTTGTTTTACAGAGTTGGGGTTGGAACCATTGACAATACCATGCTTAAGGATTTTGCCAACTCGCGAAGCAATGCCTTCATGAGCTATATAAAAAGTAAAATCCGTAAGCCAACAGTTGCTCCAGATATTGACAAAGATGAGATTACTGCCAAGTATGATATGCTGGTGTTCGGAAAAGAGGAAGAAAAACTGGACTATAAATTATCAACCTGTTGCAATCCTATTCCAGGTGATGATGTATTTGGATTTTTGACTATTAATGAAGGCATAAAAGTCCATAAAAAAAATTGCCCAAATGCTTTGAGCTTACAATCCAACTATGCATACAGAATTATGCAAGCCAAATGGATTGATTCGTCACAGCAAGATTTTACCGCGCAAATTACCTTGTCTGGTATTGACAATTTAGGTTTGGTTAATCATATCACAAACGTCATTTCATCGCATATGCATGTGAATATGAAGAGTATCAGTTTTGAAAGTGACGATGGCGTTTTTTCAGGAAAAATAAACGTTGTGGTGAAAAATATTACAATGCTCAAAAAGCTAATGGAAAATCTCAAAAAAATTAATGGGATTGATAAGGTGACAAGAGTATAAAAAGAGTAAATTTGCAACGTCAAATATGAGTGTAAGAACAGAACATAACAATCAAGAAATCGTAAAGAACGTCTTTACCGCATATCTTGAAGAAAAAGGCCACAGAAAAACTCCAGAACGTTACGCAATCCTTCAGGAAATCTACGATAGCGAAGAGCATTTTGATATCGAATCGCTATATATCAAAATGAAAAACAAAAACTATCGTGTGAGCCGCGCGACACTTTACAATACCATAGAATTGCTTCTGGAATGTGCTTTGGTTCGTAAGCATCAGTTTGGACAAAACCAAGCGCATTACGAAAAATCCTATTTCGATAAACAACATGACCATGTCATCCTTACCGATACAGGTGAAGTGATTGAGTTTTGCGACCCAAGAATCCAGACGATAAAAAAAACGATTGAGGAAGTATTCGATATATCCATTACGAACCACTCTCTTTACTTTTACGGAACAAAGAACAAATCAACAACTTAATATTTTAAAATGGCAGTAGATTTACTACTAGGATTACAATGGGGCGATGAAGGCAAAGGAAAAATTGTCGATGTATTGACCTCCAAATACAACATTATTGCACGATTCCAAGGTGGCCCAAATGCTGGACACACCTTGGTTTTCAATGGAAAAAAGCACGTGCTGCATACCATTCCATCCGGAATTTTCCATGATGATAAAATAAATCTTGTAGGCAATGGTGTAGTGATTGACCCTGTCATCTTCAATAGAGAATTGGACAAACTGGATGAACAAAACATTGACTACAAAAAGTCGTTATTGATTTCTCGAAAGGCACATATCATTTTGCCGACCCATCGTTTGCTTGATGCTGCCAGTGAAGCGGCTAAAGGAAAAGCAAAAATCGGTTCCACACTTAAAGGTATTGGTCCAACCTACATGGACAAAACAGGCCGAAACGGCATTAGAGTCGGCGATATAGAAATGTCCGACTGGAAAGAAAAATACCGTGCCTTGGCGGATAAGCATGAAGCGATGATTGCATTCTACAATGTCGATGTTCAGTATGATTTAAAGGAATTAGAAACAGAGTTTTTTAAATCTATTGAAACTTTGAAGACATTACAATTCATTGATTCTGAAGAATATCTACATAAAGCACAAAAAGAGGGCAAATCCATTTTGGCTGAAGGGGCACAAGGTTCATTGTTGGACATCGATTTTGGAACCTATCCATTTGTAACCTCATCAAACACAACTGCAGCTGGTGCGTGTACGGGTTTGGGAATTGCTCCCAACAAAATTGGTGAAGTCATAGGCATTTTTAAGGCTTATACCACGCGTGTGGGTTCAGGTCCATTCCCAACCGAATTGTTTGACGAAGATGGTGCCACAATGGGTCGTGTAGGTAACGAATTTGGCGCCACAACTGGACGTCCACGTCGCTGTGGCTGGCTGGATTTGGTGGCGTTGCGCTATGCTTGTCAAGTGAATGGAGTCACTCAATTGATTATGATGAAAGGCGATGTGCTTTCCGGTTTCAAAACTTTGAAGATATGTTCAGCTTACAAATATAAAGGCGAAACCATCCATCATTTCCCTTTTAATATTGATGAAGAAAATGTTACTCCCATTTATACTGAAATGAAAGGTTGGAATGCGGATTTGACAGAAATGACCGAAGCCTCCCAAATGCCAAAACCGTTAATGGATTATATTGAATTTCTTGAAAAAGAACTCGAAATCCCAATTACAATCGTGTCAGTTGGGCCAGATAGAAAGCAGACTATTGTTAGATAATACAAGTGTTAAAACTTTTGTTAACTAACAATACCTGCAAATTAATAAAGTTATTTTTGAAACAAATATCTAACATCTTGAAAGCATTCCCGTACGCTATATTTCTTATGTTCAGTTTGTGTTTCACAATAATCAGCACCGCACAGACTTCCAAAAAAATTCGTATTGAATATGCGCCATTTGCCAATTCCGATTCCTTAAAAGGTCCCGGAGTAACTGTATTTACCCGTGACAATATGCAGCAAGTGCATTTTGCCCATGAAGGTATTGATATGTGGTGTGACAAAGCCATTTATTACGAAAAGGAAGACTTTATCGAAGCCTTCAGCAATGTGGTCATGAAACAGGGCGACACAGTGAATATGAACGCTAGACATGTAGAATACAGTGGAAAAACCCAATTGGCATTTGCTAGCGGAAATGTGATACTTACTGAACCAAAGTCAACTTTAACGACAGATACTCTCTATTTTGATAAGGTAAAACAACAAGCTTATTATAAAACTGGCGGACAAGTGGTTAGGGATTCATCCGGAACGATAACCAGCAGAATTGGACGTTATTATATGGAGAACAAGAAGTATCAATTTGTAAATGATGTGGTTTTGGTAAACCCTCAATACACACTCAATACCAATCAACTCGATTTTTATTCAGACAATGGACACGCCTATCTGTATGGACCTTCAACCATTGTTGGTGAAACAAGCACCATTTACTGTGAACGTGGTTTTTATGATACAGAAAATGACACAGGCTATTTTGTCAAAAAATCAAAAATCAATTATGAAAGCCGAATCATTGAAGGAGACAGCATGTACTTTGACCGAAAGATTGATTTTGCTTCAGCTACCAATAATATCAAAATTACTGATACTATTAACCATAGTGTTGCCAAAGGCCATTATGCGGAGGTTTGGAAAGCAAAAGATTCTGTGTTCATAACCAAACGAGCGTTGATTATCACCGTACAAGAAGGCGACTCGCTTTACATGCACAGTGATACCATTCGAGTCAATGGCCCGCCAGAAAATCGAATTACACGTGCCTATTACAATGCCAGACTCTTTAAAAGCGATTTGAGCGGAAAGGCAGATTCCATACATGCAAATCACAAAACTGGCCTAACACGCTTGATTAATTTAGCCCGCTTTTCTTCCTCGGATGCTTTTAGTTCCAAAAGAAATCCTGTTTTGTGGAATGTCGGCAATCAAATGACTGGCGACACCATCCATTTGATTGCGAATCCAAAAACAGAACAATTGGATTCTCTATTGGTCTTTAACGATGCATTCATTATAAGTAAGGACACATTGGGAGATGGCTACAGTCAAACCAAAGGCCAACGTTTGATTGGTCTTTTTAAGGACAATAAATTGTATAATGTTGATATCATCAAAAATGCAGAAGTCATTTATTTTATGCGTGATGACAAAGGAGAATTGGTAGGCATCAACAAATCAAAATCTGGAAGTATCAATATGCAAATTGAGAACAATGAAATTGTTGAAACCCGATTTATCAACCAGGTCGATGGGGATATCTATCCAGAATCCGAATTTCCAGAAAATGCAAGAAAATTGAGAGGGTTTGTCTGGCGTGATGATGAACGACCAAAAAGTGTGGAAGATTTGTTTAAGGACGACCCACCATTGGAATTACCAGTCATAAGAGGTTTGGACGAATATGTGCCGCAGGAAGATTTTTTTGACGAAGGATTGATGCAGCGTGTTGAAGATGCAACTCCAAAAGATGCCAAGGAAGATGAAGTACAAAAAGCTGCACGCAACATACCTGAAGAGGCTATAAAAAAATCTGATTCCATTAAGGCTACTCAAAAGAGCTCTGTGAAGAAAGTCCTGAAAAAAGAAAATTGATGTCAGAGGATTTTTTGAAATATCAAGCACAAACTACACCGCATCCATTGGCGATGGAAATATCGCATGCCGAAGGTTCTTATATTTATGACACCAATGACAAACCTCATCTCGATTTTGTAGCTGGTGTTTCCGCTTGTACGCTGGGACATAAACATCCAAAAGTCGTGAAGGCCATCAAGGAACAATTGGATAAATATCTTCATGTGATGGTCTATGGCGAATACATTCAAGAACCAGCCGTTGAGCTTACCAAGTCATTAGCGAAACACCTACCAGATTCATTAGAGACCACATATTTGACCAATTCTGGAACAGAAGCGATTGAAGGTGCGTTGAAATTGGCGAGGCGAGCAACAGGTAGAAGTGAAATTATTGCTGCAAAATATGCCTACCATGGCAATACCATGGGTTCTATGAGCGTGATGGGTTTTGAAGAGCGAAAAAAGGCATTTCGCCCTTTGGTACCAGATGTACATTTTATCACTTATAATGATTGTGATGCCATTCAAAACATCACCCGAAAAACGGCTGCTGTGCTTTTGGAAACCATCCAAGGTGGTGCAGGTTTTATTTTACCAAAAGGAAATTATTTGTCTAAAGTCAGAACACGTTGTGATGAGGTTGGTGCCTTGTTGATTTTGGATGAAATTCAACCAGGCATTGGTCGTACAGGCAAATTGTTCGGATTTGAACATTACCATTGTGTTCCAGATATTCTTGTGACCGGAAAAGGCCTTGGAGGCGGGATGCCTATTGGTGCTTTCACAGCATCTCGCGGTATGATGTCCACCTTAAAGGATCATCCAAAACTTGGTCACATTACTACCTTTGGTGGACATCCAGTGATAGCTGCTGCAGCTTTGGCAACGCTAAAAGAAGTAACAGAGAGCAGATTAATGTCTCAAGCACTCGAAAAAGAACAACTTTTCCGTAAACATTTGACCCATCCTTTGATCAAAGAAATAAGAGGGAAAGGATTAATGTTGGCCGCAATTTTATCTTCGGCAGAAGTAGTAAATGAGGTGATTTTATCTTGTCAAAAGGAAGGTTTGATTTTATTTTGGCTACTTTTTGAACCAAAAGCCATCAGGATTACACCTCCATTGACCATCTCAAACGAAGAAATTATCCACGGTTGCAACATTATTCTTTCTGTTTTGGATAAAATTCAAAAAAAATAATATAGATTTGGTCTGACCTAAATATCTATTTATTAGAACTTAACCGTAATTCAATTGAAATATAGATACAACTGTTAATTAATTTGTTGAAAAGATTGAACCCAAAAACTTCAATTTCTTATTGATAACAGTAAATTTATTTCAACGAACCTTAACAACTGCTTATGGAGTTCAGTCAACGTGACGACAACAACAATCATTCCCTGACAAAATTTGAGTCAATGTTGAAAACAAACAACGTTTTGTTCTTTGACTCTGGTGAATTCGAAAACATCATCTACCATTATCTTGAAATTGGAAAAATTGCTCTCGCAAAAAAGGCAATCAAAATGGGATTGGCACAACATCCTACCTCTGTGACCCTTAAATTATTTCAAGTGGAAATTTACGTTTTGGAAGATAAGTTGCAATTGGCAGATAAATTGCTTGATGCCTTGTATCTGCTGGAACCTACGAATGAGGAAATCTACATTCAAAAAGCAAGCATTTTATCAAAGCGGGATGAGCATCAAAAAGCCATTGACACATTGATGATTGCACTAAAACTTATAGAGGACGAAACAGACGAAGCGGATGTGTATGCATTGATTGGCATGGAATACCTGTTTATGGACCATTTTGAAAATGCCAAAAACTACTTTGTTAAGTGTTTGGAATTGGACAATGAAGATTATTCGGCGCTTTATAACATCATATACTGCTTTGATTTTTTGGATTTGAATTCGGAGGCTATTGATTTTCTGAATCATTATCTTGACAATAATCCCTACAGCGAAGTCGCTTGGCATCAATTGGGCAGACAATATTTTGCCCTCAAGGACTATGAAAAAGCATTAGCCGCCTTTGATTTTGCTATCATTTCTGATGATACATTTGTAGGTGCCTATCTAGAAAAAGGCAAAGTACTTGAAAAACAAAGACAATATCTCGAAGCCATCGAGAATTACAAAATCACCTTGGCGCTTGACGAACCAACTTCATTTGCATTATTGAGAATTGGTAGTTGTCATGAAAAATTAGGGGAATTCGATGAGGCAGTTCAATATTATTATAAAACCGTTCACGAAGATCCACTTTTGGACAAAGGATGGATTGCCATTACTAAATTTTACAACAAGCAAAAGGATTACCAAAAGGCATTATACTACATCAATAAAGCAATAAATATTGATGGTGAAAATGTCCTCTATTGGAAATTATATGCACAAATAAACCATCGTTTGAATTTTCTTGAAGAAGCAGAGCGAGGATACAAAAAAACCTTGGACCTTGGCAATTACGAATTGGACACATGGATATCACGTGGCGACATTTTGGTAAATTTAGGTGAATTTGAAGCTGCTGCTCTTAATTTAATCCAAGCAGCTGAATTTTATCCCGAAACTTCTGAAATTGAATATCGCCTAGCAGGTATTTACTATACACTGCTTGAAACCGAAAAGGGCTTTTATCATCTAAAAAATGGCTTATTGCTCAATCCCGAATTCGATTTTATCATGGACGAATTATTTCCATTGATTGCCAATCAAAAATCGGTGAGAGATATAATTTCAAATTCTAAAAAACAGTCCAGCTAAATTTGTATATCTTTAGCATTCCTATTTAAAAATTGCAATGCAAAGACGTTTTTTAGACTATGCTGTCATCTCTTTAAAAGGGATAGCCATGGGAGCAGCTGATGCAGTTCCTGGAGTTTCTGGAGGAACCATCGCTTTTATTTCCGGAATTTATGAAGAATTGATTTCTACCATAAGTGGTGTCAACCTTACCTTATTTACGACATTTAAAAATGAAGGTTTCAAGACTTTTTGGAAACAACTCAATGGAAATTTTTTAGTTGCATTATTGACTGGAATCCTCATTAGTTTTGTATCGTTCATGCGTTTGGCAAAATATCTCATTGAACATCATCCTGTGCTTATTTGGTCGTTCTTTTTTGGGCTTATTGTCGCAAGCGTTTATTTTGTTGGAAAGCAAATAACAAAATGGAACGCTAGTGCCATAATTTCTTTTGCTATAGGAACAATTGCTGCATATTATATCTCTCAATTGCCTTCAATGTCAGATACTGATAGTTCACTTTTCTTATTTTTTGCAGGGGCTTTGGCTATTTGTGCCATGATTCTCCCTGGTATTTCAGGAGCTTTTATACTGGTAATTCTTGGTGCCTATAAAACCTTGAGCGACGCACTTCATGATTTTGATTTTAAAAAAATTGTCGTTTTTGCCTTTGGAGCATTAGTGGGCATTTTAAGCTTTAGTCGAGTCCTTAAATGGTTGTTTAAACATTACCATAACGCCACATTGGCAATTTTAACAGGTTTTATTTTTGGCTCACTTAACAAGATTTGGCCTTGGAAACGTGTCTTGACATGGCGCAAGGATTCGGCAGGCATGGATATTCCGCTAGTGGAAAAAAGTATTTCACCTTTCAATTATGAAGGAAATCCTCAACTAGTTTTTGCAATTTGCTTGATGCTGATTGGTTTTTTGACTATTTTCATATTGGAAAGAATAGGCGACAAAAAAAACTGACATGCAAAGCACCCGAACATTTACAGATCGACTTTTTCTTGTCATCAAAGGACTAGGTATGGGAGCTGCTAACAAAGTCCCAGGTGTTTCTGGTGGAGTGGTTGCATTTGTGGCTGGATTTTATGAAGAATTTATCTACTCGCTTCAAAAGGTAAACAAAACTGCCTTCAAACTCTTATTCAATGGACGATTCAAAAGTTTCTTCAATTACATCAATGGCCGTTTTTTAAGTTTGCTTTTTTTTGGAATGATTGTAAGCTATTTTAGCGTTTCCAAAATTCTCGATTATTTTTTGAAGCATTACGAACTCTATGTTTGGAGCATGTTTTTCGGAATGATTATTGGATCTATATATTACATCCAAAAAGATTTCAGAATGTGGAATTACAAAACATTTCTATCTCTTGTCCTAGGTATCCTTATTGGTATTGGTATCAGTTTTTTAGATCCTGCAAGAGAAAACGATAACCTGTGGTTTGTTTTCTTTTGCGGCATCATTAGTGTTTCAGGCATGACATTGCCAGGATTTTCAGGTTCATTTATTCTCATTTTGTTAGGGAATTATGTATTGTTGTTGGTCGATTCGGTCAATGCGCTTTCGGATACATTTTATGACCTTTTAAGTGGAAATTTTGGATTTATACATAACTCTGCGAGGATACGGTTGCTGAAAGTATTGATTGTTTTTACTTTGGGCTCTGTGACTGGTCTGGTTACCTTTTCGCATATTTTAACTTATATCTTTAAACATCATAAAAATGTGACCATTTCAGTAATCATTGGTTTTATTGTAGGTAGTTTGGGAGTTGTTTGGCCTTGGAAAAAAACCATTTACAAATTATCTGAAAAAGGCGATTTTTTATACGACTCCACTGGATCAAAAATTGTTTCCAACTATGAACGATTTATTCCACAACTTAACAGTGAAACCTATTTGGCAATTGTGTATATTGCAATAGGAATACTGATTGTATTAGCACTGGAATGGTATGGTCAAAAAACTCGAAAATTGAATGCCTAATTTTGGGCTCATAGGGAAACACATTTCATATTCATTTTCAAAAACTCACTTCACAGCCAAATTTGAAAATGACGAGCTCGATTATTCCTATGAAAATTTTGATATTGAGGATATCTCCCAGTTTCCTTCCATAATAAAAAATTATCCAGAACTTTTGGGGTTGAATGTCACTATTCCATATAAAGAAAGTATCATTCCCTATTTAGACGAATTAAATGATATTGCAAGAGAAATAGGGGCAGTCAATACCATCAAAATTGAATCTTCCGGAAAGTTAAAAGGTTATAACACGGATTATTATGGATTTGAAAAATCCATTGAACCCTTGCTTAAACCCCATCACACAAGGGCCTTGATTTTAGGAACTGGTGGTGCCTCAAAAGGCGTGGCTTTTGGGCTCAAAAACCTTGGTATTTCATTTGATTTTGTGTCGCGCCAATCCAACGGCATGGCACAATTCACTTATGGGGACCTTACCGAAGACCTTATCAAATCGTATCCCATCATCATTAATTGCACACCAATTGGAACCCTTCCCAATGTCAACGAATGTCCCGATATTCCTTATGATGCGGTCGGTAAAGGGCATTTACTTTATGACCTTATTTACAATCCTATACAGACCAAATTTTTGATATGTGGTGAAATAAAAGGCGCCACTATCAGTAACGGATTCAGAATGCTGGAATTACAGGCAGAAAAAGCTTGGGATATTTGGAGTATGGCTTAAATCCTCCCAAAAAATGTTTTTACTTTGTAATCTAACGAGTTGTTAGTATATTTAACCTTTTAAGAAATTTTTGAACCTAAACATTGTAACAATGTCTGAGAATGATAACCTGCAAAATGCAGATGGAAAACAAGAAGTAGACGTTTCGGAAAAGAATACGAAGGGTAATGAACTGGAAATTGTTGAAGAGGAAGCCTCAAAACAAGAAGTTGAAACACAGGAAGAGCCTGAGGTAACTAACGAAGAAACCGAAAATGTTGTGGCAGAATCATCTACCATAAAAACTGAAGAGGGTGAACCATCCTCCAATGAGCATACAGACATTTCAGAAGATTCACCTACTGAAACATCTTCTAAAAAAGCAAAAAACCATGTAGAAGAAATTGAGGAATCAAATGCAGAAGATGCAGAAGATGCCGATAATGTGGATAGGCATGCTTTAGAGGATAAAGATTACCATAGTATGTCAATGGAACAATTGGCCGATGAATTTGAAAATCTTCTGAAGAACAAAAAGGTTCAAACCATCAAATCGCATGTGGATGAAATCAAATCGGAATTTAATGCTAAATTTTCAGAAATCCTTGAAGAAAAAAAAGAAGATTTTTTAGCCGATGGAGGTGATGAGATTGATTTTTATTTTTCGAGTCCCGTAAAAAAACGATTCAATTCACTTTATAACGATTACAGAAAAGATTTAAATGCATACTACAAAACTTTAGAATCCAACCTAAAGGCAAATCTTGAGAAAAGGCTACAAATCATTGAAGAAATAAAGGGTCTTATTAATGTTGAAGAAAACATCAACACTACCTATAAGCACTTTAAGGATTTGCAGGAGCAATGGCGAAATGCTGGTCCAATTCCTAGGGATAAATACAATAATGCATGGAATACTTATCATCACCATGTTGAGATTTTCTATGATTTTTTGCACCTCAATCGCGATTTGCGCGATATGGATTTCAAGCACAATCTCGAACAAAAACTAAAAATCATTGAGCGTGCCGAGGAATTGGCAAAAGATGACAACACCAATAGAGCCTTTAGGGAATTGCAGGTACTTCACAAAATGTGGAAGGAAGATTTAGGCCCTGTGGACCGAGAATATCGAGAAGACATTTGGGAACGATTCAGTAATGCCACTAAAGAGATACATGATAAACGTCAAGCTTATTTTGCCAATATCGACGAAATACATGAAGCCAATCTAGTCAAAAAAGAAGACATCATATCACAAATCAATGAGGTAGCAAAAGATGATGCCAACTCGCACCAAGCATGGCAGAAAAAAATCAAGAAAATTGAAGGTTTACGGCAAGAATTTTTTAATGCAGGAAAAGTACCACTAAAAGTCAATGAAACTACTTGGTCAAAATTCAAAGCTGCAGTAAGAGCTTTTAACAGAAAGAAGAATGGTTTTTATAAGAATCTGAAAAAAGACCAATATGATAATCTTCAGAAAAAGCTGGAACTTATCAAAGTTGCGGAAGATAATAAAGACAGTGATGATTTTGAAACTGTCACACCTTTGATGAAGAAAATCCAAAGTGATTGGAAAAGTATAGGTCATGTTCCGAGAAAGGACAGCGACAAAATATGGAATCGATTTAAAGCAGCCTGCAACCATTATTTTGACCGAATACATGCCGAACGCAAGGCAGAAAACCAAGAACAATTTGATGCCTTTGACAAAAAATCAAAGCTCTTGGACTCTATTAAGGAATTAAAATTATCGGGAAAACCGGAAGTTGATGTGGAAACCATCAAAGGGAAAATAGAGGAATGGAAATCTTTGGGGCAAGTGCCTCAAAACAAAAGGTTTATTGAAGGAAAGTTCAATAAAGCACTTGATAATTTGTTCAGCAGTCTTAAAATGGACAAATCGGAAGTGGAGATGATAAAGTTTGAGAATAAGCTGGAAACGCTTTCACAACCTGATGACACAAGACTTCTTGACAATGAGCATAACTTTATCCGTAAGAAAATTGACGAGGCCAAAAGCGAAATCAATCAATTGGAAAATAACCTGCAGTTCTTTTCCAATGTGGATGAGACCAATCCATTGGTCAAAAGCGTACTAAAAAATATTGAAACCCATAAAGACAATCTTGCTGTTTGGGAGGAGAAATTGAAGAAGGTCAAGGAACTCTATGAATAAATAATAATATTTCAAAAAAGAAGAAAGTCTCACAAAAACCATTGATGAGACTTTTTTTATACTCAAGATTCTATAAAAATCAAATCCTATCCGCCTGATGGTGGATAGGATTTTGACCCCTAACTAAACTAAATTTTAATCTTAACTATTACCGCTTAAATAAAATTAAGATTACCTACTTATGATTATGAAACTAAAGTGAGTTTCAATATATCATATATACGTATCGTCTGACAGTTTTGGATTACGCAGATTAGAAAAATTTATATTTTTTTTGCCTCTTCCCAAAACACATCCATTTCGTCTAAAGTCATGTCCGACAATTTCTTGTTGATTTCTAAAGATTTAGCTTCCAAATATTGAAATCGTTTAATGAATTTTTTATTGGTTCTTTCTAGAGCATTTTCTGGATTTATCTTTAAAAAGCGAGCATAATTGATAAGTGAAAATAAAACATCACCAAATTCACTTTCCATGGTATCCCAATTACCTGCATCAGCCTCGTGTTTAAATTCCTGCAACTCCTCCTCTACCTTTTCCCAAACTTGGTTTGGTGCTTCCCAATCAAAACCTACACCTGCCACTTTATCCTGAATGCGATTAGCCTTAACCATTGCTGGCAAACTTGCAGGAACGCCTTGCAGGACGCTTTTTTTCCCTTTCTCTTTCAATTTGATTTGCTCCCAATTGCGTTTGACGTCTTCTTCATTTTCAACTTTCACATCACTGTAAATATGTGGGTGTCGCTCTATCAGTTTATCTGAAATGGTATTACAGACATCCGCAATATCAAAAATATTTGTTTCGCTGCCAATTCGTGAATAGAAAACAATGTGCAACAACAAGTCGCCCAATTCCTTCTTGACCTCATCCAAATCATTCTCTAAAATGGCATCACCAAGTTCATAAACCTCCTCAATGGTCAGATGCCGAAGTGTTTCCATGGTTTGTTTCTTGTCCCATGGACATTGCTCTCGCAACTCATCCATGATAACTAGCAACCGCTCGAAGGCTTTAAGTTGTCGGGTTTTATCTGACATAGTTTTGAATTATTTCATCAAAAATACGACTATTAGGAGAGTTCATACAGTCATCAATGGATGTTTCTGTGAACAATTTATGAACGGAAAATTAAGATTGGGAAAAAATTTTGTAGTAAAAAGCAATTTATTCTTCCTCTGAAGTGGTATCAGATTTCGCTACTTCCTTGTCTTCATCCAGCGCACTTAACAAATCGTGCTTTTGCAATAAGTTATACCATTGCACAATTTTCTTGATATCGCTTGGATACACTCGATCTTCGTCATAGTCTGGAAGCACTTCAAAAAAATATTCTTCCAGAACGCTTTTATCGTCTTTATGATTGATAGAGGTCGCTTTCCCATCTTCTTTGTCCCTTATTTTTTTGAAGACTTCTCTCAAAGGTAATTCTTCTTGCAATGTGTAAACAGCAATTTCGCTCAATACACTGACGTTGCTGTGCGCATTGACAGTAATGCGTTTGTTGTCCAATAAAGACTCGGCTACAAAACCGCTTCTTATTGGCGTTACCACTTTATACAGCCCAGGTTTACCAGAAATAGAAAGAATTTTATCTAAACTCATAAATTTTTATTGTTGAAGAGAGCAAATATAAAAGTTGGCCCTATTAGTAATCAATTTTTAACGTTTCTTTTTTATGTCAGGAAAACGCATTTTATAATCCACATCTATTTTTCCTTTGGATATGTTTCCCAATCGTGATTTAATCAAGCGCTTTTTTAAAGCGGAAAGTTTATCGGTAAAAAGAACACCTTCGATATGGTCATATTCGTGCTGTATGACGCGAGCAATCAAGCCATCAAATTTTTCGGTATGTGTGACAAAATTCTCATCTAGATATTGAATAGTAATATTTGGCTTCCTGAACACATCCTCACGGACATCAGGAATACTCAAACAACCTTCATTAAAAGCCCATTCATCTCCAGATTCTTCTAGTATTTTAGCATTTATAAATGTACGTTTAAAGTTTTTCAATTCTTCCTGTTCTTCCGGAGTGAAATCGTCATCATCCGCAAAAGGGCTTGTGTCAACCAAAAAAAGGCGAATGGGCAGGCCAATTTGTGGTGCAGCCAAACCGACACCAAAGGCACCATACATCGTGTCATACATATTGGCAATCAATTCCTCCAACTTGGGATAGTCTTTGGAAATATCATCTCCTTTTTTTCTTAAAACGGCATCACCATAAGCGACAATCGGTAAAATCATGGATTCTTAAATTTTTCAGATGCAAAAATACAAATTTGAAGAGGATTTTGGTTTGTTGTGATGAAAATGTTGCAACACTAGCTTTGGGAAGCCATATAACTTTGAAGAATAATGGTTGCACTGATTTCGTCCACTAAGGCTTTGTTTCTCCGTTGTCCTTTTGTTAAACCACTGTCTATCATGGTCTGGAATGCCATTTTGGAAGTAAATCGTTCATCAACTCTTACAATTGGAATAGAAGGTAAGGTAATTTTCAATTTATCAATAAATGATAGAATGGCAGCCTCGCTTTCGGACACCTGATTATTCATCTGCTTTGGTTTTCCAATGACAACTAATTCAACGTTTTCCTTTGTACAATACTCTTGTAGAAAAGGCAACAATTTAGAGGTTTCAACCGTTGTCAGACCAGAAGCTATAATCTGAAGCTCATCAGTAACTGCAATGCCTGTGCGTTTGGTTCCATAATCGATTGCCAATAGTCTTGCCATAGTCTGCAAAGTTAGTGCTTCTATGTAACCAAACATATTTTTTAGACTTGAATTTAAATAAATCAATTATAGACCTATCTTTGTAAAAATTGAAACCGTCACATGAAACAACTGATCCATAACATTGAAAACGCTTGGGAAGACCGTACCCTTTTAACTAATGATGTAACAATTGAAAGCATAAAAAATGTTATCGATCTTTTGGATGCAGGTACACTTCGCGTTGCAGAACCAACCGATAATGGTTGGCAGGTGAACGAATGGGTCAAAAAAGCGGTGGTCATGTATTTCCCTATCCAAAAAATGGAAACTTGGGAAGCAGGTATTTTTGAATATCATGATAAAATCCCTTTGAAGCGTGACTATGCCAATAAAGGAATTCGTGTGGTGCCAAATGCCGTAGCACGTCATGGTGCTTATATTTCCAAGGGAGTGATAATGATGCCAAGTTATGTGAACATTGGTGCCTATGTGGACGAAGGAACTATGGTAGACACTTGGGCTACAGTTGGCAGTTGTGCACAGATTGGAAAAAATGTCCATTTATCAGGTGGTGTTGGTATTGGTGGCGTATTAGAGCCATTACAAGCCGCTCCGGTAATTATTGAAGATAATGCGTTCATTGGAAGCCGCTGCATTGTTGTGGAAGGTGTGCGTGTAGAAAAAGAAGCCGTTCTTGGTGCGAATGTGGTTTTGACCGCTTCAACCAAAATTATTGATGTAACTGGTAAAAAACCAAAAGAAATGAAAGGTGTGGTTCCTGCACGTTCTGTCGTGATTCCTGGAAGCTACACCAAAAAATTCCCTGCAGGCGATTACCAAGTACCATGTGCATTAATCATTGGCACTCGAAAAGAAAGCACCAATAAAAAGACGTCATTGAACGATGCCTTACGGGAATATAATGTGGCGGTATAAACAATGAATAAAGTCAACAACGTACTTTGGACTGGTGGTTGGGATTCTACCTTTAGAATTATTCAACTGTACCGTGTTGGTGCGACCATTCAACCTATTTATGTCCTGGATCATAATCGGATATCTTCCAAAAAAGAGTTGGGAGTTATTGAAAAATTGACAAAAGAAATTCCTTTAAAGTTCACAAAATCCCAAGGCAAGATACTCCCTTTGATAATCATAAAAAGAGAGAACATATCATCAGATTTATTTCTTAAGGTAATCCACAAATTTATCCGATCAAAAGTAGGTATCGGTAAACAATATTATTGGCTTGCATGTCTAGCAAAAAACTATCGAGATTTAGAAGTTTCCTTGCACAAAGAAGATATGTATCGCTTTTTTTCCATAGAACAACTCATTAAATTTGAGGATGGCAAGTTGGGACCCAATTGGCGAATAAATCCAAAAAAAGTAGATTTTTTCAGAAGACACCTTTTTTCAGGGATGACATTCCCTTTAAACACCATTTCCAAACCTGAAATGAAGCATATTTCTGAAGCCAACAACTTTTTTGATTTAATGGAACAGACCTGGTTTTGCCATAAATCAAACGACCGACCATGTGGGAAATGCAACCCTTGCAAACAATATATAAGAGATGGGTTTGGTTTTCGATTGTAATAGTTTAGACACAAATTTAAAACTCAACAACTTTAATTGGGCATAGACTTAAGCGAAGCAGCTCACTATAACTGAAAAAAAATTAGCATACATTTGCTAAAACCTGAAAATCAATGCTAGAAAGTGTTCAAAGATTTATAGCTAGAACTGCTAGAAAAATGCGATTTCTACCGTCCGAAATATATGTCAAATACCATTACAACTACTTTACAGGTAAAAAATTAAATTTAGAAAATCCAAGAGAGTTTAACGAGAAAGTAGAATGGTACAAAGTCTATTATCGTCCCAAGATTCTGACACAATTGGCAGACAAATATGAAGTTAGGTCTTATGTGGAACAAAAAATTGGAACGCAATACCTAAATGAGCTATACGCAGTTTATGATAATGCCAACGCTATAGATTTTGATAGTTTGCCAAATCAGTTTGTTGTTAAAGCAAACCATACAAACAATCATAATTTAATTGTAAAAGACAAAAAAAATCTTGACAGAGAAAAAGCCATTAAACTGCTCAATAAATGGTTAAAAAAGAATCAATATTATAGAAGAGGACAAGAGTGGGCATATAAAGATATCAAGCCAAAACTAGTGATTGAGAAGTTTTTAAAAGAAACAGATAAAAACACTTTAGTGGATTACAAATTTTACTGTTTCAATGGCAAGCCCAAGTTTATTGATGTACATATGGATAGAGAGGACGATCATAAACAAGGATGTTTTGATCTAGAATTTAATTTGTTGCCATTCGGAAAAAGTAAAAACTATAAAAGCATTTCTTCTGATATTGAAAAACCAAGCAACCTATCGGAAATGATAGAACTCTCAGAGCAATTGGCAGATGATTTGCCTTTCGTGAGGGTAGATTTTTATTCCGTAAACGGAAAATCCATATTTGGAGAAATGACATTTTATCCGTCTGATGCCAGAAATGATTTCTATCCGGATGAATACAATACCGTTATTGGCGACTATTTTATCCTTCCAAAATTTGAAAAAGGACAAAAAATTATTACTAAATAAACTAAAATTCAATATTCCAAATCCATGGCAGTAGACATTCAAGAATATCCCATAGATGCAGTCATAATGTGGGTTGATGGAAGTGATGAAAAGCATAAACAAAAAATACTTCCATATATTGAAGACAAAGAAAAAACCAAATCCAAAAAGTTCAGGACCAGATTTGACCAAGTAAACGAGATTAAGTTTACAATCGATTCGATAATAAAATTCGCTCCATACGTTAGAAACATATTTATTGTTACCGATGATCAGACACCAAGTTTTTTAAAGAAAAAAAACAACGATGGCATTTACAACAATGTGCACATAGTTGACCATAAAGTTATATTTGAAGGTTATCATGAGTATTTACCAACGTTCAATTGTAGGCCAATAGAATCCTGCCTTTACAGAATACCCGAATTGGCTGAGCACTTTATTTATTTAAATGATGACTTTTTTTTAATCAACGAAACAAAACCTACAGACTTTTTCATAGAAGGATTTCCTGTATTGAGAGGAAAATGGCTGAAATTTGACAAGGACATCCGTTATAAAAAATTTAAGAAAATAAAATTGGGTCACAAATCTGTGCAGCAGAATGCGGCTCGGCTCATCGGTTTCGATACGTATTACAATTTTAAGCATACGCCACATCCATTAAGAAAATCAACGTTTAAAAATTATTTTGATGCCAACCAAAATGTATTTATCGAAAACATAAAGCATAAGTTTAGAGATCCATCACAGTTCACTCCTCAAGGTCTTGCAAATCATCTCGAAATTAAAAACAAGACATGTTTTTTAAAAGACGATTTACAATTAATATACTTTAGATCTTACAAAAAACCACTATTTTGGTATAAATTCAAATTGAACACACAAAGTAAAGGCAAACTGTTTTTGGGAATGCAAAGTCTAGATCTCTGTCCACTACCAATTTTAAACTATCTTTTGCATTGGTTGGAAAAACGTATGAAATAAAAAGATCGTAAAACTTTTGAAAATGTCTTACAAGTTTTTGATATACATATCCTATAGCTATTCCGTACCCATCGGGAAACCTTTGGAAGAAGAAATCATTCATAGAAATTACACCGTAAAATGGTTTAGTGATTTGGATGATGGAAGAAAAGCTCTAGAAGCTAAACAAAATACCTTAAATGATATTCAAGATGTTATTGATTATCAACCAGATATTGTATTGACTGCAACAGATAGTGTAGCAGATTTTATATCAGGACTTAAAGTGCAGGTCTTTCACGGCTTTAATGCAGAAAAACGACCAGAAGGAAATAATTCATTTGCCCATTTCAGGATTCGAGGCTTTTTTGATTTGTACTGCACCCAAGGACCTTCCACCACTTCGGGTTTCAAGGTACAACAGAAAATACATCCACATTTTGAGGTGATTGAAACCGGTTGGTCAAAAGTCGATCCCTTATTTCCGGCGACCTCGAAAAAACATAACGCAAAACCCATAGTCATGATAGCTTCAACTTTCACGGAGCGATTGAGCTTATCCTATCGGGATGATGTTTTTGAAGTGATAAAAAAGATATCCAAAAAGGGTGATTACAAATTTATCATGGTATTGCATCCCAAACTACCTACTCAAATAAAACATAAGTGGCAAACATTAGACGGAGAACATTTTACCTATTTTGATACGACTGATTTGATTCCTTTATTTAAAGAATCTGATATTATGTTTTCTGATACCACATCAGCAATCCAGGAGTTTCTGCTTCAAAAGAAACCTGTTGTCACTTTCAACCACACCTTTGACCATGACTATCTCATCAACATAACCGATGCTCAATTGATTGAAACTTCAATAAAGGAAGCATTAAAATATCCTAATCCATTAATGGACAACATTGCCAACTTTATTGAAAATTTGCATCCTTATTACGATGGAAAATCAAGTAAACGTGTAATTGATGCAAGTATTGATTTTTTACATGCAGATAAGTCTTATTTAAATTCCAAACCCTTGAATTTAATCAGGAAATATAAAATGAGAAAACGGTTGAATTATTTTACCCTTAAAAGTTTTAATAGACATTATACAATACAAAAGGATTCAGATTAGTTACAACCTGATTATTTAACAATCCCATAAATCGTCCAAGAACTATTAGTTTTTAAAACATCCTTTCTTATTTGTTTGTTCAAAAGCAAATCATCATTGTTCTTATAAGGCCTACAGTGATATAAATGTAGACAAATCAAGCTATAGCGTGCTTGAATAAATCTGACTCCATTATTCATCATCCGCTCGCCAAGCTCCCTGTCTTCACCGCCATATTTCATACGTTCGTCAAATCCGTTGACATCCAGTAAATCTTGTTTCCAAGCGGACACATTCATACCATCAAATGTAGCTTTTGTGGGTGTAAAAGTATTCAGCAACCAAGCTTTAAAACCGTTTGATGTCAGCTTATTGTTCTTGAAGGTTTTTTTCAATCCTTTATGAATCAACCAATCAGAGTTGAAACACTTTCCCTCTGCAATGTCCCTATTGGTTATGATATTAGATAAGTGTTCTGACAACCTGAAATACCCTCCCGAAAGAGCACATGCATCTTTCCGCATTCGCAAATGTGTCTCTACAAAATCTTTTCTGGCAAGACAATCGCCATCAGTAAAAATCAAATAATCGGATACGCTCTCCATAATGGCCTTGTTAAGTATAATGGTCTTTTGAAAACCGTTATCTTCATGCCAAACGTGTTTGATGCTTAATTTGGAATCTTTCACAAAGCCATCAATCACCTGCTTGGTTTCGACAGTTGATCCATCATCTGCAATGATGATTTCAAAGTTGGTCTCTGTCTGCAATTCATAACTCCATAGCACTTTCTCCAACCATTGTGGTTGGTTATAAGTACTTATAATTACTGAAGCTTTTAGTGAGTTCATATTGCCAAAAGTAGTATTTTTACTCGGCAATTTGAATACAAATGGTGAAACTTTCGGGAGTGGTAATTACCTATAATGAAGAGCGCAACATTGAAAAATGTTTACAGTCGCTGGCTGATGTTGTGGATGAAATTGTGGTGGTCGATTCGCTTTCCACCGATGCTACAGTTGCCATTTGCAAACGCTTCAATGTAAAAATTGTTGAACAGCCTTTTTTGGGATATGTTGAACAGAAAAATTTTGCTCTGCAACAAGCATCCCATGATTATATTGTTTCGCTTGATGGTGATGAAGCCCTGTCTGAAACACTTCAGAAATCTATTATTGATTTGAAACACAACTGGAAGCACGATGGTTATTATTGCAATAGATTCAATCATTTTTGTGGCCAATGGATAAAGCATTCAGATTGGTATCCGAATAAAAAATTACGGGTTTTTGATAGAAGAAAAGCTGCGTGGCAAGGACACCACATTCATGAAACAATAAAAATAGAGGGCAAATCGAAGAACATCGGGCAATTAAAGGGTGATATTTTGCACTGGACATACAGGAGTTATTCGGAATTTAACCTGAAAACCGAGCATTTTTCTACCCTTTCTGCTCAATCCTATTTTGAATTAGGAAAAAAAGCACCACTTTGGAAAATTGTGTTCCATCCGCTTTGGGCTTTTTTTAAAGCGTATATTTTAAGGCTTGGCTTTTTGGATGGTTTTAATGGTTTAGTAATTTGCGCCCAGACTGCCAACATCACATTTTTAAAATATATTAAACTTAAAGAATTGATTAAAAAGCAATCCTATTAAACTTTCCAAAACTTCAATTTCTTTTTGAGCCTTTTTTTTCGATGGAACTTCAATTGAAAATCTTCGGTATTTTTCCACATCAAGTTAAAAACCTCTTCGTAAGGCTTTCCATAAAGTTTTGCATACTCATCACTCATCACTTCCACCATAGATTTATGTGTGGCTAAGCGTTCAAAGTTTTTCATCCGAGCTTGAAAATCCATAGGCTGAAATTCCATTCTGTTCAGGTCAACCAAAAAGAATTTATAGTCATTGCCTTCAATTTTGATAAGTGTATTTCCTGGTGAATGGTCCAAAAAGTTGATTCCTTTTTCGTGCAATTGAAAAGTAAACTGTGTAAAAGCTCTCAAAATAGCTTCATGGTTAGGATAAGTCAAATTCTTTGTCAAGTCCCTGTAAGTTAGGTCACACTCCAAATGCTCACTAACGTAATAGCTTTTTTTGAACAAAAACAATGTTGCGAATTCATAGTATGCAATAGGTTGAGGCGTGCCAAAACCCAACTTAATCAACTTATTGGCATATTCAAAGGAGCGCTGAGCTTTTCCTTTTCGAAAAAATCTATAGACAATTTGATTGACAGGATTAGGAATTTTGAACGATTTGATGTTCAAGACCAAACCGTCCATCTCAAATGTTTTAAGCGAATTTCTATTTTGCTTTATAAAGAGTTTTCCTTGAGAATCAAAATTATTTATAAAACCGTCTAAACTAGCTCTATATTTTTTAAACTCATCTTGAATTACTGATTTGCTCATGTTGCAAAATTAAAACTATTCAATCATTATAATTGGCCACATTCAGAAAAAGTTCTACACTTTTAAATTTACTTCTTTCGGATGTATGGCATAATATTAATTATATTCGTAATCATAATTTAATTGATGAATACAGAAATAAAAAAAGCAGTTGAAGTATTGATGAACGGTGGACTCCTTCTCTACCCAACTGACACCGTTTGGGGCATAGGTTGTGATGCAACTAATGAAGAAGCGGTTACAAAGATTTTCAAACTTAAGCAGCGCGAAGACAGCAAGGCTTTGATATGTTTGGTAGCCGATGACCGAATGCTTAAAAAATACATCAAAAAGATTCCTGATGCGGCTTTCGACATCATTGATATCTCGGAAGAACCCATCACTATCATTTATGATGAACCGCAAAATTTGGCTTCCAATTTAATTGCTCCAGACAATACGATTGCCATCCGAATTCCTAATGATGACTTTTGCTTTCAATTGTTGCGACGCTTCAATGGTGCCATTGTTTCAACCTCTGCAAACATCAGTGGCCAACCTACGCCAAAATCCTTCAAAGAAATAGACCAAGACATTTTAAAAGGTGTGGACTATGTCGTAAATTTGCACCGAGAAAAAATAAACACAAAACCATCATCAATTATCAAATTGAGCAATGATGGTCAAGTGAAAATAATTAGGTCATAAAATTACGCCACGAATTCACTAATAATTATGGCAAATATTCTTTATAAAGATGAAAGCTATTCTATCGTTGGTGTTTTGTTTGATGTTTACAACAATCTCGGTTCTGGTTTTTCAGAAATAGTTTATAAAGATGCGATTCAATATGAACTTCAACAATTGAATATACCTTTTGAGAGAGAAAAAGAATTTTCTGTTCAGTATAAAAACATCATATTACAACATAAATTCTATGCTGATTTTGTGGTTTTTGATAAAATCATATTGGAAATAAAATCTATTAAGGAATTGAACGATGCACATATTTCACAATGTTTAAATTATTTGAAAGTTTCTGGTTGTAAATTGGCCATCATTGCCAATTTTCACAAAGACTTTCTAGACCATAAGCGTGTTATTTTGTGACAAATTATTCGTGAATTCGTGGCAAATAAAATGAATTACATAGAAGCCTTACAACATCCCATTTTCCAAATCATTTCGAAATCTGCTAAAGAACTGAATGTTGATAGTTACGTCATTGGTGGTTTTGTGCGCGATTTTATTTTGAAACGTGGAAAGCACAAGGATATTGATATTGTCGCCATTGGAAGTGGCATTGAGCTCGCCAAACAGGTTGCCAAAAATCTTCCAAATAAACCAAAAGTTCAGGTGTTCAAAACGTATGGCACCGCAATGTTGCGCCACGATGATATTGAAATTGAATTCGTTGGCGCAAGAAAGGAATCCTATAATGAAGATAGCAGGAATCCGATTGTAGAAAATGGCACATTGGAAGACGACCAAAACCGTCGTGATTTTACCATCAATGCCTTGGCTTTGGATTTAAGTGAAGCTAACTTCGGAAAACTTCTCGACCCATTTAATGGCATTAAGGATTTGGATGAGAAAATTATCCGTACTCCTTTAAATCCTGATATTACCTATTCCGACGACCCATTACGAATGATGCGCGCTATCAGATTTGCCACACAGTTGGGTTTCAAAATAGAAGATGAGTCGCTGGAAGCCATTACGAGAAACAAAGACCGCATCAACATCATTACCAACGAACGCATTGTAGTGGAATTAAACAAAATCTTGGAAAGCAATAAGCCTTCCATTGGATTCTTGTTGTTGGAAAAAACAGGATTGCTTCAATACATTCTACCAGAATTGACCGCCTTGAAAGGAATTGACGAAGTGGAAGGTCAAACGCATAAGGACAATTTTTATCACACGCTTGAGGTTGTTGACAATATTTCGCAACATACAGATGATGTCTGGTTGCGATGGGCCGCATTGCTCCACGATATTGGGAAAGCACCGACAAAAAAATTCAGCAAAAAAGTAGGTTGGACGTTTCACGCGCACGAATTTGAAGGCGCCAAAATGGTCTATCACCTCTTCAAACGCTTGAAAATGCCATTGAATGACAAAATGAAGTTTGTCCAGAAAATGGTGTTTATGAGTTCTCGACCGATTGCATTGTCGGATGATGATGTCACCGATTCTGCGGTGCGTCGATTGGTGTTTGATGCTGGCGATTATGTTGAGGATTTGATGACGCTATGCGAAGCTGATATCACTACAAAAAACCCAAAAAAATTCAACAAATATCATAACAATTTTAAACTGGTTCGTCAGAAAATCGTCGAAGTTGAAGAGCGTGACCATATTCGTAATTTTCAACCACCTATTTCTGGCGAGGACATAATGAAAACTTTCAATTTGAAACCCTCAAAGGAAATTGGTATTATCAAGGAAACCATCAAGGAAGCGATTCTTGAAGGCGATATTCCTAATGAATATCACGCTGCTTATGAGTTGATGTTGAAAGAAGGGGAACGTCTTGGTTTGAAGAAACAATAAATGAAAAAACACTTTAGGAAAATTGCCAAAATAGCCTTGGTTCTGGTTTACATGGTCATCATTGCTGGTGCGGTCGTGAGGATGACGGGTTCAGGTATGGGCTGTCCTGACTGGCCGAAGTGTTTTGGCTATTACATTCCTCCAACGGAAATTTCCCAATTACAATTCAAACCAAACCATGACTATAAAAAAGGGGTCGTCATCATTAAGGATGAGTCTCTTTTGGTTGTAAAAGAAGATTTTAAATCAACTGATTCATTTCAAACTAACCATTGGGAGCCTTACACCAAACATGATTATGCAATCTTCAATCCACTTCATACCTGGGTGGAATATATCAACCGATTGGTTGGAGCTCTTTCAGGAATTCCAATCCTTATCTTTACAGTGCTTTCTTTTTGGTTTTGGCGCGCCAATAAATGGATTCCCATTCTTTCGCTTTTGACGGTTTTTGCCATGGGTTTTCAAGCTTGGCTGGGAAAAACAGTAGTGGATTCTAATTTAGCGCCTTATAAAATCACCATTCATATGGTCATGGCATTGATAATTGTTGCCATGATTTTGTACCTCATATTTCGAACAAAGACCTCGTTTAAACTTCAAAAATTTGACAGTCCGTTTAAAAATTTTCTGTCTATTGCCATTTTCCTGTCCTTGATTCAAATTGTTTTGGGAACGCAGGTTCGTCAAGAAGTAGATACCACCATACAATCCGTTGGCTATCTCAAATCCTTATGGATGGAGCATCCATCAATCATATTTTATGTTCACAGAACATTTTCTTTGATTGTTTTTTTCATCAATTTATTTTTGTTTTTAAGAAACAGAAAACTTCAGTTAGGTTACAAAAAAGTCAATCTGATTTTGCTATGTATCCTACTTGAAATGACTACGGGAATCACAATGTATTATTTCGATTTTCCGTTCCTTTCACAACCAATACATTTAGTGACAGCAACCATTTTATTTGGAATACAATTTTATGTATATTTAGAAAGCAAACACAAAAGAACTATCCTAACTAACTGATTGCAAACTTTTGCACCATATACTAACGCCATGATTTATAGATTTAGAGTAATCCTTGATAACGACACAGAAGACAATGTGTTTCGTGATTTAGAAATCCGTGAAGACGATACCTTGGAAGATTTGCACAACATCATCACACAATCATTTGGTTTTGATGGCTCCGAAATGGCTTCCTTTTACAGAAGCGATGACGATTGGAACCAAGGCGAAGAATATTCCCTTTTTGACATGAGTGATTTTGGTGATGCAAAACTCATGGAAGAAACATTCATTAACGATGTCGTCCATGAAGCTGCCACAAAACTCATTTATGTCTATGATTTTTTGAATATGTGGACGTTCTTTGTGGAATTGGCAGAAATTGTTGATGAAACCGATAGTGTCGATTATCCAAACTTGATGTTCGCACACGGACAAATTCCGGATCAAGCCCCTGAAAAATCATTCTCTGCTGATGAATTTGATGAATTCAATGAATTTGAAGATGATTTAGACGTCGATGATTATGACCATCTCGATTTTGATGAGAATTGGAATTAGTATTCAGTAGGCAAACATTATAAAAAAAATATCATGGCAACATATCAAACTGTAAGATGTCCTCATTGCAAAGAATATTTAAAATTTTGGAAGAAAAAAAGAAGTCATGGAGTTTTTGGGACGCCAATTATTAGATGTAGTAATTGCAGCAAATTAATCAAAACTGGAAAAAAATTGTGGCGAAATATGGACAATACCGAAAAGATAATTTTTCACTTGTCTGCTTATTTTTCATTTTCCTTCTGGTTTGCGTTAGGGTTCCCCATACTGACTTCAATACTTGGTGGAAAGGAAATTCCTAAATATGTAATCTTAATTATGGCACTAGTTGGATTAGGTATTTCAATTTTAATTCATCGGAATCAAATGGAAACTTTAAAATCAAATGCAAAACTGTATGAAGATGATTATGACAATGAAACATATGAATATCAGGAATTTTAAAATTCGAAAATAAATTCAATAAATAAAACATGTATAATGAAAAACTTCATCGAAATAACCGACAAATCAGATTCAGTAAAATTGATTAATTTAAATAATATTAGCTACATAAAAGTTAATATTAGCGCAGTATGTACAATTGTAATGAACAACGGAACCGAAATCGAAACTAAAATTTTGAAAGATGAATTAATGAAAATAATATGATATATAACGTTTGCCAACACCCTATATAATCCATTTCTGGGTCTGTGCCCATCTGGAAAATTCCTGCGGCATTTTCACGTAGCTTTTTACTTGGAATGATTCGTGCTTTCACACGCAACGGTTCATACACAACAAGGTTGGCAGTCGCAGTATCCAGTATTCAGCCACTCAAGTAACTATTGAGAATTTCTTCAAATAAAAAAGACATCTTTTAAAATTTAAAGATTATGGAATTGTATTGAAGATACATTCGTGCATTAGTGGCCAAAATCAATTAACTTTGAATTCTGAACTTCAAACCTTGAACTTTTCACAATGAAAATCTACACAAAAACAGGCGACAAAGGTACCACAGCATTATTTGGAGGCACTCGCGTTCCAAAACATCATATTCGCATTGAAAGTTATGGCACTGTTGACGAACTCAATTCGCTTCTCGGTTTGATTCGTGACCAGCAAATCGATGCTCATTACAAAGAAATGCTGATGCTTATTCAGGATAAATTATTTACGGTTGGCGCCATTTTGGCCACAGACCCAGAAAAAGCCATTCTCAAAAGTGGCAAAGAACGCCTGAACATTCCTAAAATTTCGGAAGCAGATATCAAAAAACTGGAAGACGAAATGGACGAAATGGAAACAGCCTTGCCTCCTATGACGCATTTCGTACTGCCTGGTGGACATCAAACTGTGTCATTCTGTCATATTGCGCGCTGTGTCTGCCGTAGAGCGGAACGTTTAGCCTCTGCACTCAATGAATTGGAGCCCTTTTTACCAGAGGCACTCACCTATCTCAACCGCCTTTCTGACTATCTATTTGTATTGGCACGGAAGTTGTCTAAAGACTTGCAAGCCGAAGAAATCAAATGGATTCCGCAAAAAGAATCGTAAGAATTTTAGGCTATTCCGATTTTTTTGACTATCCTTTAGATATCAAGAATTTAAGGAAGAATGAACGCTCTTTCTATTAATGGTAAATTAACTTTGAAATAATTCATTTTTTTCTTGACTTTTTGAACAAAAAAATTATTTTTGCAGAAAATTAAAACACACTAAAATGTATTGGACATTAGAATTGGCTTCTTATTTAAGTGATGCGCCTTGGCCAGCCACTAAAGACGAATTAATTGACTATGCAATCCGTACTGGAGCACCATTGGAAGTAGTTGAAAATTTACAGGCGATTGAAGATGAAGGTGATTCTTACGATTCGATTGAAGAAATCTGGTCAGATTATCCAACAGACGAAGATTACCTCTGGAATGAGGACGAATATTAAATAAAATCAAAAAGAATAGTTAAAAAGTCTCGACATGAGACTTTTTTTGTGCGCTATTTTTTAAATAACATCATACAAACCGTATCTTTGTGAGCCTTAAAAAAGCATACAGAATACATTCACAGAATTACAAAGTCGGTCACAAACGACTTATAAATTAAATATAACAACCTCATGAGTTTTTTAGATTCAGTATTAAAGGTCTTTGTTGGCGACAAATCCAAACAGGATGTCAAAGCCATCATGCCGCTTGTTAATCAAATTAAAACCTTCGAAAAAGAACTGGAATCGCTGACACACGATGAGCTGCGTGCCAAAACTTCTTTTTTCAAATCCAAGATTGCCGAAGCACGACAACCTTTTAATGATTCCATTGAAAAACTTCAAAAGGAAGCTGAAGAAACCGAAGACATTGACGAGCGCGAAGATATCTATCAGGAAATAGACCGTATCAAGGATGATATCTATAAAGTTACCGAAGATGTGCTGAATGACATACTACCTGAAGCTTTTGCTGTGGTCAAAGAAACTGCCAAACGTTTTGTCAATAATACGTCAATTACGGTAACGGCAAATGCTTTTGATAGAGAAATTTCCGGTAGCAAAGACTACGTTGTGCTTGAAGACGACAAAGCTGTTTGGGCAAACTCTTGGGATGCAGCCGGAAAACCGATTACTTGGGATATGATTCACTACGACGTTCAGTTGATTGGTGGTGTGGCCTTGCATCAAGGAAAAATTGCCGAAATGCAAACGGGTGAAGGTAAAACATTGGTGGCTTCACTTCCAGTTTACTTAAATGCTCTTGCTGGTAATGGTGTGCATTTAGTAACAGTAAATGATTATTTGGCAAAACGTGATAGTGCATGGATGGCACCTTTGTTTGAATTCCATGGCTTGAGTGTCGATTGTATCGATTACCATCAACCAAATTCTGCATCACGCAAAAAAGCCTATTTGGCAGATATCACCTACGGAACCAACAATGAGTTTGGTTTCGATTACTTGCGTGATAATATGGCCCATTCACCAGACGATTTGGTGCAACGCCCACATCATTATGCCATTGTGGATGAGGTGGATTCCGTTTTGGTGGATGATGCACGTACCCCTTTGATTATTTCTGGTCCTGTACCGCAAGGTGAACGGCATGAATTTATTGAATTGAAACCAAAAGTAGATTCGATTGTTGAAGTACAACGCAAGTATTTGACAGGCGTTTTGGCAGAAGCTAAAAAACTCATTTCAGAAGGCGATACGAAAGAAGGTGGTTTTAAGTTATTGCGAGTTTACCGCGGAATGCCCAAAAACAAGGCGTTGATCAAATATTTGAGTGAAGAAGGTGTGAAAATGCTCCTTCAAAAAACCGAAAATCAATACATGTCCGACAACAACCGCGAAATGCCAAAAGTGGATGCGGAATTGTACTACGTTATCGACGAGAAGAACAATCAAGTGGAGCTGTCTGATAAAGGCGTGGAATTTCTTTCTGGAAAAGACGACCCTAACTTCTTCGTCATGCCAGAAATTGGAACAGAAATTGCCAAAATAGAAGCCCAAAATCTTTCCAAAGAAGAAGAAGCTAACGCCAAAGAAGATTTATTCCGCGATTTTGGAATCAAATCAGAACGTATCCATACACTCAACCAATTGTTAAAGGCCTATGCACTATTTGAAAAAGACATTCAATATGTGGTTATTGACAATAAGGTATTGATTGTGGATGAGCAAACGGGGCGTATCATGGACGGTCGTCGATATAGTGATGGATTACACCAAGCTATTGAAGCGAAGGAAAATGTAAAAATTGAAGCCGTTACCCAAACGTTTGCAACAGTTACACTTCAAAATTATTTTAGAATGTATCGCAAATTGGCTGGTATGACTGGTACTGCTGTTACTGAAGCTGGTGAGTTCTGGGAAATATACAAGTTGGATGTAGTAGAAATTCCAACCAATAGGCCGATTGCCCGTGATGATAGAGAAGATCTGGTATACAAAACCAAACGTGAAAAATATAATGCTGTCATTGATGAGGTCACCAAACTGTCCCAAGAAGGACGCCCAGTGTTGATTGGTACGACTTCGGTTGAAATCAGTGAGCTATTAGGCAAAATGTTGACACTCCGCAAGATTCCTCATAACATTTTGAATGCCAAGTTGCACAAAAAAGAGGCTGACATTGTTGCCGAGGCTGGACAGCCAGGCCAAGTAACTATTGCCACCAACATGGCTGGTCGTGGTACTGACATCAAGTTGGCAGAATTGGTTAAAACTGCTGGAGGACTTGCCATCGTGGGGACTGAACGTCACGATTCGCGTCGTGTGGATCGACAGTTACGTGGTCGTGCAGGACGACAAGGAGATCCAGGAAGTTCTCAATTCTATGTGTCTTTGGAAGATAACCTCATGCGACTATTTGGTAGTGAGCGAATTGCCAAAATGATGGACCGAATGGGCTTGAAAGAAGGCGAAGTAATCCAACATTCCATGATTTCAAAATCGATTGAGCGTGCACAGAAAAAAGTTGAGGAAAACAACTTTGGAGTCCGTAAACGTCTTTTGGAGTATGATGATGTCATGAATGCCCAACGTGAGGTTGTTTACAAACGTCGTCGACACGCGTTGCATGGTGAACGTTTGCGTGTGGACTTGGCAAACATGATTTATGACACTTCTGAAAGTATTGCCGAAACAAACAAAGCAGCTAACGATTACAAGAATTTTGAATTTGAGTTGATTCGTTATTTTTCGATGAGTTCTCCAATCACTGAACAGGAATTCAACAAACTGTCTGAAAAAGAATTGGCTGGAAAAGTCTATAAAGCAGCATTTGAGCACTATCGGGAGAAGATGCAACGAAATGCAGATATGGCATTTCCGGTCATCAAGAATGTGTATGAAAATCAACGTGACAAATTCAAACGTATTGTAGTTCCTTTTACAGATGGTGTCAAAACACTTCAAGTGGTCACAGACCTTGAAAAATCATACAACACGCAAGGGAAACAGCTAGTCAACGACTTTGAAAAGAATATCACCTTAGCAATTGTGGACGATGCATGGAAAACACATTTGCGTAAGATGGACGAGTTAAAACAATCGGTTCAGTTGGCTGTACATGAACAAAAAGATCCATTATTGATTTACAAATTTGAAGCTTTTGAGTTGTTCAAAGCAATGATTGACCAAGTCAACAAGGATGTGATTTCCTTCTTGTTCAAAGGTGAATTGCCGACTGAAACCCAAAATACAATTCAAGAAGCTAAAGCTCGAAAACAAGAAAAACTAGAAACCCAAAAAGACGAAATCCCTAATATGGATGAACGTTCTGCTCAAAGTAGAGCTGCTGGCAACACACAACGACAAGAAATTACTGAAACTATCGTTCGCGACAAACCTAAGATTGGCCGTAATGATAAAGTGACTATTAAACATGTGATGAGTGGTGAGAACAGAACCGTAAAATACAAACAAGCCGAGCCGCTTTTGGCAAAAGGCGATTGGGTGTTGACGGAAGAATAATTTTAATTAAAGTAAATGATATAAGAGGTTTCGACATAAGGAACCTCTTTTTTTATTTGAAATCTTATTAAAAATGACGAATTTAGATTCATTCAATCACCGTAACAAATGTAACCTTGTCCACTTTCAAGATTGATTTAGAGCAAGAGCACGTATTGTCTCTTTACTTGGATACTATCTACAAATCCAAGAGTATAACATTCAGTAGAGTTGACGATAGCAAGCAGCAGCACAAAGGTATTGATGTCATTTTCACCATTAATTCCAAGAATTTTTTTATAGACGAAAAAGCGCAACTACATTACCTTAACCAGGATCTTCCGACCTTCACTTTTGAACTCTCCTACCTAAACAAAGATGGCAAAATCAGTCAAGGATGGTTATTCGATACAAATAAACAAACAGATTACTATTTTTTGATTACAGGCATTCATTTAAAACACAAGAAAGAAAAACTGACCCATCCATCCGATATCGAAAATTTAAAAATCACCAGTGTCAATCGAAAAAAATTAATCAGCCATCTTGAAAGCATTGGTCTTTCAAAATCACGATTGATTGATTATGATTTAGACTTGCGCAACCATAGAACCTTTGGCAAAAACCCGATACCAGAGCTCAAAGTTCAGAAAAACGGCTGTCTTTATTTTACCGAGAATTTATCAGAACAACCTATCAATCTTCAGTTACGGTTGAGCTATTTGATTGAAAATAAGATTGCTAAAAAATTTAGTTAGGAAATCTGTTCTAATTATTGATGATTATTGAAATGAGGTATAAATATGATTATTCATCCCAACTTCAACATCAAATTGGGATCCGGACAATTGGACAAATAAAACTCCAAATTCTTTTTGCTACAGACCCCTGGATAATCGCCTTTATAGTCTCCAATTTCTTTAATTATCTGAAGATGCAAATGAGGTGGGTAATCTCCATTTACAGATGGATTACCCAAAATTGCGAGTGTTTCACCTTGCCTAAATAGTTGTCCTTCCCATAAATTCTCAATCGAAGAAAGGCTTAAATGCCCATAGAGCGTATAAAAAATCACATCATTGATATAATGTTTTAAAATAATGGTTGGGCCATAATCGCCAAAATTCTTGTTGTAGGCAAAACTGTGAACCACACCATCCAGTGGAGCTATAATGGACGAGCCAGCCGCTAACCATAAGTCCATTCCAAGATGGATGTTACGTTCTGTTTCGATATCTTCTTGGTTAAAATAATCACTACGTCTGTAGATACTGCGTATTTCATTATACCCTCCATAAGCCACAAAACCATCATGCTTTGCAATGTGATTGTTCACATAGGTTTGCAAAGCCACTGAGGAGCTGACATCAACCTCTTTTAAAGCCTGGTTGGAAATAGAAAGGTCTAAAGGTATATACTTTTTTAAGGAGATAGATGCATCTAAAACCGGAAGTGGATATTTGCTGATGCTATCAAGAAAAGAAGAAAATTGGACTGAGGTCATGAGCAAATCAATTCCCCAAATTTAAGCAATTTATTGCATGGTCACTTCACTGAATTTTGCATTGACCACAATTGTTTTTCCACTTGTCATATCGCCAGTAGAAAAGGTAGAAGCTGTGATAGTTTTGTTTTTTGGGTGCTTCAATTTGGAGCGACTGCCTTTGTATTGCAAATTGTAATCAGTTTTTGGCAACATTACAAAAGCTTCACTGTTCTCCAATACAATGTTCAGGTTATTGAAAGTTGGTAAAATCGTATTTACCGCCAACTCTCCAAAACTGCCATCAATGACAGCATTTCCTGCCAAGCTATTGATATCGATATTAGACGAATTGCTACTCAGCACCAATCGATTGACATTCGCAATCTGTGCATTGTCCACAAAATTAAGCTTCAATTCCCCAAGATTCCAATTGGTAATTAACACAGGCGAATAAGAAACATTGATGGAAGTCTTGCTTCCATCAATGTTTGTTGCTGTCAAAGCCGAGTGTGATATATCACCTCGCACATTATATAGGACAGAGGCAAATTTCAATTCGCCATGTCGAACGTTCATATTCAGCTTTGCCTTTTTGGGCATTTTTATCTTAATTGTCTTTTTGACCTTCGTATTGACTTTTTCTTCGATACGTTTAGCTATCTCGGCACGACGCTCTGCCAAATGTTCTTGGCGGTCTCTCATATGGTCTTGACGGTCTCTCATGGCTTCTTGTCTCGCTTCCATAGCTTGAGCTCGTTCTTCCATTTGCTTGCCATATTTTTCACCCCAAGCTTCCATTTTTTTCTCATACTCTTTGCCCCAAGTTTCTTCAAATTTCTTTCCCCATTCTTCCATCTTTTTTTCATAATCCTTTCCAAATTTCTCTCCATACTCTTTTCCGAATTTCTCCCCCCATTCTTCCATCTTTTTTGAGTACTCTTTAAAATCGGTCTTTCCAAACTCACGCCCCCAAGCTTTCATTTTCTCTTTGTATTCTTTCCCATAGGCATCTTCAAATTCCTTGCTCCATTTTTCAAGATATTTTTCTCCATCTTTTTTATAGGCGTCATAATCAAAATTTACTGCACCAATTCCTTTTGGCAATTCTGGAAGCTCAGGCATTGGTGGCATTACAGGCATTCCTGGCATTTCAGGAAATACAGGCATTTCGGGTAGAGCAGGTATTCCTGGTATGGGAGGCATATCAGGCAATGGCGCCAATTCAAACTCAAGTTCGCGCATGGCATCTGTATCGAAGTTGAAGTCAAAGTCATAGTCGCCACCAACTACATTCCAACTGTTTCCGATACCTTTGGATTCAATGGTGACCTCATCCCCAGAACCGTTCAGAGTGATATTCCAGTTTTTAAGTTCTTTTTCAAGGTCTTCCTTGGACATTTTTTCACCTTCAATATATGCTTCCACCTCTACTAGGTCTTTGTTCCAGGTATCCACCTCAATATTGGTATGGCTTGTATTCAAATTAATTTTCACCTCCTTGTTGGCATTAACCGACTTGGTGAATTTGGTAAGTTTTTGTTGCGCAGTGGCACTTAGGGTACCCATCAACAACAGAATGAATAATTTTAGTTTTATTGTTTTCATCTTTTTTTAACTGTTTAGCTTACATTTTGATGTTCTTCAAAAGTGTTTAATTCTTTTAATTGTTCCTTAAGACGATACAACAGGTTGAGACGCAGTTTCAGATTGTCAATCAAGGCACTGACGGTCAATTCGTTTGGTCCATGCTCAGTTAATTCAACTGACAATCGTTCGTATTCCTTGTTCAGTTCTTCAAGTCGCACAATGTAACTATCAAACAGGTCCTTGTTTTCTGGCGTTAGCTTCACATTTGCCAATTCAAGATTGATATTGGCTACATAATAGTCTTCCACTTTCTTCAAGTCGGGCGAAACATCACCCAGCGATTTCAAGGTCACCACTTTTTTATCAGGTTCTACAACGACTTCTGGCGATTTAAAAAATTGGTAAGCCCCAAAGCTCAAACCCAAAAGCACCACGACACTAGCTGCCATATTCCAAACACTGAAACGTTTTTTGATTGATGTCGTTTGAGGCTGGTTTTCCAATTTCTTTAGAAAGCGTGCTTCGTGACCTTTAGGCATTCCATTTTGGATCTTCAATCGATCTTCATCAAACATTTTTTTAAGATCTTGTGCCATTGTACATAGGTGTTAATAGTTCTTGTAATTTTACTTTTCCGCGAGATAATTGTGTTCGTGAAGCGATTTCGGTAATGTCCAAAATTTCAGATATCTCTTGATGGTCATAACCTTCAATCAAATAGAGCATTACCACATATTTGTACTTTTCGGGCAATTGCTCTATCGCGTGCTTTACATCTTCAATTGTTATATTGTCTTCTACTAACCATTCGTCATCGGAGCCATCGACTATTTTGAGGTGCACCTCTTCCAATTCCTGCAGCTGCTTTTTTTTGGATTTTAGCAAATCGATACTTTTATTAATGACGATACGTTTTAACCAAGCTCCAAAAGTCACTTCCGCTTTGTATTGGTGTAGTTTGGCAAAGGCTTTTATAAAGGCTTCCTGTACGATATCTTCAGCTTCCAGGGAATCCCTTACAAACCTATTCGCCACGACATACATCCCATCACAATATTGAGAGTACAGCTGCAGCTGTGCTTTTCTATCGTTATTCCGGCATTTTTCAATGATATCCGTTTGAAACATGCTTTGGTTGTACTTTTGGTTAATGGTTTAGTTCATCTTAAGGACGAGACAAAAAATAAGATGTTGCAGAATTTAGGAATTTTATGTGAAAAAATATCAAAATTTATCAAAACAACGTTAAGAGGGTTTAGGTATCAACCTATTTCATTTATCTTTATAGTCAAATTATCTTTAAAATTGTACTGGTTTTTATGAACAAAGCGTTAAAATGGATCATCATCACACTTTCAGTCGTTGCCTTGGGTTTATTCGTCTATGCCTATTTCTTTGAGGATATTTTCAGCAAACGGTTAAGTCCAAAAGATACTGTGAGGTTTGAGTTGAACGACACAAAGCTTGAAGTTTTTTACAATCGACCTTATAAAAAAGGACGTGAAATATTTGGAGCACTGGTCCCCTTTGATGAAGTTTGGCGTACAGGGGCTAATGAAGCAACCACATTTACTACCAATAAGGATTTGATGATTGAAGGAAAACTGATGCCAAAAGGTGTATATACTCTATGGACCATTCCACATGATACCGTTTGGGACATTATTTTTAACACTAAGCAATATCCTTGGGGTGTAGATGAACAAATGCGCCCTATGCGTGAGCCACAATTCGATTTAATGGACATTGAAGAACCGGTACAACACCTTGATAAATCTGTGGAACAGTTTACTATAGCTTTTGATAATATAACAGATGATTTAAAATTGACGTTTGTTTGGGACAAAACAAAAATTGAAGTCCCTTTGGAAATCATAGAAAACCCACAGGAATAGGTTAATCCTAACTATTTTGACAAAAAAGAAAAAAAAGCCTGCCTTAAAAGAACAAAAAGGTATTTCAGATTCCGAAATTACCAATAAAAATGCTGTCAAAACTCTCAAAGAAAAACGTCAGGTACAACCTTCTGTAGAAGAATTGGTCAAAGATATTTTAAATGGCAATATGACCGCTTTGAGTCGAGCCATCACTTTGGTAGAAAGCACCAATCCTGAACACCTTCAAAAGGCAAATGACATCATCAAACAATGTTTACCTTACGCCAACAACTCTTTACGTATCGGAATTACTGGCGTCCCTGGTGTGGGCAAAAGCACATTTATTGAAACCTTTGGGACATATCTCACTTCGAATGGAAAGAAAGTCGCAGTTTTGGCTGTAGATCCGAGCAGTACGTTGAGTAAAGGCTCCATTCTAGGCGATAAAACACGTATGGAAGATTTGGTAAAGGATGATAATGCTTTCATTCGACCTTCACCTTCAGGAACCTCACTAGGTGGTGTGGCACGTAAAACTCGTGAAACTATTATTCTATGTGAAGCAGCAGGATTTGATACCATATTGATAGAAACTGTTGGAGTTGGACAAAGCGAAACTGCCGTCCACAGCATGGTAGATTTCTTTCTATTGCTAAAATTGGCTGGTGCTGGTGACGAACTCCAAGGCATCAAACGAGGCATTATGGAAATGGCAGATGCAATTGTCATCAACAAAGCGGATGGTGATAATTTGAAGAACGCCAAAACCGCCAAAGTGGAATTCAACAGAGCTTTGCATTTATATCCTGCAAAAGATTCGGGCTGGCAGCCTAAAGTTTTATTGGCAAGTGCTTTGAACAATGAAGGCATCTCCGAAATCTGGGGACTGATTGAAGAGTATTTTAAACTTATAAAAAACACTGATTTTTTTTCCCATAAGCGAAATGAACAGAACAAGTTTTGGTTGTTACAAACCATCGAAGATCGATTGAAATCTGAATTTTACAACAATCCAACCGTCAAAAAAGAATTAAAAACTCAATTGGAACGCATAGAGAATGGTGAGACTACCCCTTTTTTAGCTGCCGAATTATTATTGAATTTAAAACAGATATAACATGCAACTATTCAATAAAATAAAATCCATCATCCACTTAATGAAAGAAGTGGATTTTAAAGAACTGGGAGAAATTTCAGAGAAAATAGATTTGCCTAAAATCATGAAAACCGTTGGCGAATTGGACGATAAACAATTGAACGGACTGATGAAGATGCTGACCGAAAAAGCAAAGAAAGGACAACATCAGTTACCACCGATTGATGGGGATTTTTATGATCTGGATTTGAAATTGACTCAAGAGCAACGCTCCATTCAGATGAAAGTCAGAAATTTTATGGAAAATGAAATTGATCCTATTGCCAATGAGTATTGGAAAAAAGCTCAATTTCCCATAGAAATTATTCCAAAACTAGCTGAACTTAATATTTGTGGGGTTGCTTACCAAGGCTATGGCTGTCCTAATTTACCTTTTATCATGGAAGGTATCATTGCCGAAGAAATGGCACGCGTGGATGTATCGGTTTCAACATTTTTTGGGGCGCATAGTGGATTGGCAATGGGCTCCATCTATCTTTGTGGAAGTGAGGAACAAAAACAAAAATGGTTGCCAAAAATGCAAAAATTGGAAGTCATCGGAGCTTTTGGACTTACTGAGCCCAATGTAGGCAGTGGTGTTGCTGGTGGTATGGAGACCACTTGCAGAATTGAAGGCGATGAATGGGTGTTGAACGGTCAGAAAAAATGGATTGGGAATGCGACCTTTGCAGATGTGACCATTATTTGGGCGCGGGAAGAAGTGTCTAATAAAGTAAAAGGATTTATAGTCAAAAAAGGAACTCCAGGATTCTCAACCGAAAAAATCGAAGATAAAATGGCATTACGCACCGTTCAAAATGCCATCATCACGATGAACGATTGTAGGGTTCCTGAAAGTGATAGATTGCAAAATGCCAATTCCTTTAAAGATACTGCCAAAGTGCTGCGAATGACGCGTGCTGGAGTTGCATGGCAAGCCGTTGGATGTGCCAGAGGTGCTTATGAAAGTGCCCTAAAATATACCAAAAAAAGAGAACAATTTGGAAAACCTATTGCTTCTTACCAATTGATTCAAAATCATTTGGTTGAAATGTTGTCCAATTTGACTGCCATGAAAACAATGGTGTATCGCCTATCTGAACTTCAAGACCAGGGGTTATTGACGGATGAACATGCTTCTTTGGCCAAAGTATTTTGTTCTTTAAGAACTAGAGATGTGGTTAGCCAAGCAAGAGAAGTCATGGGCGGCAATGGTATTCTTTTAGAATATGATGTGGCCCGTTTTGTTGCCGATGCAGAAGCCATATATTCATACGAAGGCACCAAGGAAATTAATACTTTAATCGTTGGCCGAGCCATTACGGGTTATAGTGCGTTCGTTTAAAAATTGGAATTATACCACTCCACTTGGGCTTTCACACCCTCCAATAAGGTAGTTTTTGGATTGTAATTGAGCAGTTTTCTTGCCTTATCAATATTGGCTTTGGTACGCAATTGATCGCCAGCACGTTTTGCAATAATGTTCAGTTTAATTTTCTTTCCGAGAATCTGCTCCACAGCTTCAATGCCTTCTTTTGTAGTATGCTCCACTTCAGTTCCTAAATTGATGATTTCTCCATTTACCTTATTTTCATTTCCAATGACACTTACAACACCATCAACTATATCACCAACATAGGTAAAACTTCTCAGATGAGAATCGCTTCCTTCAAACAATGGAAATGCTTCCCCTTTTAAACCTAATTCAATCAACTTAGTATACATTTTTTCAGGCCGCTCCCGTGGACCTATAACGGAATATAGCCTTAAGGAACATGCCTTAAACCTATCCTCCCTACTCTTCTGAAGTACCAATTGTTCTGCAGCCAATTTGGTCACGCCATAATGTGAGGCTGGTTGTGGTGCAAAATCTTCTGGAAACGTTGCTTCCAATCCATAAATTGACGAGGTTCCAATGTTTATGAACAACTTCAGTTGCTTACATTCCAAAGCGTAATCAATCAAATTTTTTGTCGCAATGATATTATTACTGAAATAATCTTCAAATGTGGAAGTGGAAGAAATACCTGGTTGCGCTGCAAAATGGAATATATAATCGACATCGAGGGGCAGTACTTTAAATAGTTCTTCAGTTCTCAAATCATGATTGATGATGGAAACACCTTTATCCGAAAGTGCTTTGGCATTCAACTTTTTCAGTTCAACACTGTAATAGGGTGAAAAATTATCGACACCCACAACTTGATGACCTAAACTTTGCAAACGCTCCGCTGTATGTGAGCCTATAAAACCTGCAGCACCTGTGACTAATATCTTCATTGATTGACGATTTTTGTAAAGTAATATGCAAGTTAACATCTTTTTTATAGAATAAGTCAGCATTTTTAAAGCTTTAATCTAAAAATCAATATTTTTGTGTGAACTAACCCTATTCAAATGACTTATAGGTTCACTGTTGTTGTGCCAGTTTATAACGAAGAAGATAACTTGGAACGTGTAGAAAAAGAGCTTCTCAACTATACAACCATAGCTAAAGTCCCAACCAAAATATTATTTGTCAACGATGGTTCCAAAGATAAGAGCCAAGAACTTATCGAAGCTATCTGTGAACGGAATGATGCTTTTGAATATATTTGTTTTGAAGCCAACCGAGGGTTGAGCGCAGCTATCAAAGCAGGTTTTGATTACACAAACACTGAATTGGTTGGCTATATCGATTCCGATTTGCAAACGGCTCCCCAAGATTTTAATCTCTTGCTCGACCATATTGGCGAGTACGATTTGGTAACTGGTGTTCGTTCCAACAGAAAGGATTCATTCGTAAAAAAAATGTCGTCTAAGATTGCCAATGGCATTCGTCGAGCATTTACACATGATGGTATGGATGATACAGGGTGTCCTTTGAAAGTAATTAAAACCAAATATGCCAAACGCATTCCAATGTTTAAGGGGTTGCATCGTTTTTTGCCGGCCATGATATTGCTTCAAGAAGGAAAAATTATCCAAATTCCTGTACAGCATTTTCCCAGAATTGCAGGTACAGCCAAATTTGGTCTTTGGAATCGATTATTGGGACCTTTGATGGACTGTTTTGCCTATCTGTGGATGAAGAAAAAATATATCAATTATAAAATCAGCAAACAAAGCGAATGAGCCATTGGTTAGTGTATAGTGTTGGTTTTATTGCCCAGCTTTTATTTTCATCAAGGCTTGTGATTCAATGGATAGCTTCGGAAAAGCAACAAAAAGTTATAACGCCAACTACATTTTGGACTTTGAGTTTAGTGGCATCCTTGCTGTTGTTTGTATATGGTTATTTGCGACAGGATTTCGCCATTATGTTGGGACAGGCATTGACCTATTTTATCTACATCAGGAATCTACAATTACAAGGCGAATGGAAAAAAATTCCAGCTATTCTTCAATGGGTTTTACTTCTTGTACCGTCTTTGGTAGTGGTGTATTACTTCAATAACAATAAGATTGATGTCAATTTACTGTTTAAAAATGAAGAGATTCCGTTTTGGCTTTTGGTTTTAGGGATTGTCTCCCAAGTCATTTTTACTTTCCGATTCATTTATCAATGGTTATATTCCGAACATAAAAAAGTGTCCGCTTTGCCATTTGGGTTTTGGCTTTTAAGCCTTGTAGGCGCATTATTGATTCTCACCTATGCCATTTTCAGGAAAGATCCTGTTTTGTTCGTAGGTCATGGATTGGGTTCTATTATTTACACCCGAAATCTCTTTTTAATACACAAAAACAATGCTCAAGGCCCTTCAAAATAAGCCAATTATTCCATTGACAATTATAGTGGTCCTAATGCTTGCATTTAGTATTGATTGTGTTCCTGTGAGCATTATGGAGGCACGGAATTTTATTACTGCTAGGGAAATGCTTACAGATGGTAATTGGTTGTTGACCACTATGAATGGCGAAGCACGCTACGAAAAGCCCCCTTTGCCAACATGGATGACAGCGATTTTCGGATGGATTTTTGGGCTTAAAAGTTTATTGGCACTTCGGTTTCCAGCTATTATATTTATTGCTGTTATTGGAATCTTTATCTATTTATTGTCCAAAAAAATTTTAGAAGACAAAGCACATAGTTTCACGAATGCATTGATTGGAATTACCTCATTTTATGTGATTGGAATAACACTTGAGGCACCGTGGGATATTTTTACCCACGGTTATATGCTCATTGCCATTTATCATCTTTTTCAGCTCTTTCAAAAACAACATCAGTTTGCAAAACATTCCATTTTGGCAGGTATTTTTATGGGTTGTTCCATATTGTGCAAGGGACCAATTTCTATTTATGCATTATTGCTCCCTTTTGTTTTAGCGTACGGTTTTACATTTCGATACAAACAATTTAAACCAAAATTGATTCCTGTTTTGTTCTGCATTATTTTGGCATTGATTATTGGCGGATGGTGGTACGTGTATGTTAGAATGAGCGACCCTCTCACCTTTGAAGCCATTGCCACTCGTGAAACCAATAATTGGCACAGCTACAATACAAAACCGTTTTATTACTATTGGAGTTTTTTCACGCAAAGTGGTATTTGGACTATTCCAGCATTTATCAGTTTGATATATCCTTATTTAAAAAGTAAGGTGTCTAATTTAAAGGTCTATCAATTCAGTCTGCTTTGGACAATTTTTGCCGTCATCTTGCTGTCACTGATTCCTGAGAAAAAGTCGAGGTATTTGATGCCTGTCTTGATTCCATTGGCAATAAATATTGGGTTTTATGTGAATTATTTAATTAGATGTTTCAAAATCATGAAAGATAAGAGGGAAAAAATTCCTGTATATTTTAATTTTGGTTTGATTGCCCTAATTGCCATTTTATTCCCCGTTGCGTTATACTTTTTTGTTGGAGAAAAATTAATGGGAAGATGGGTTTTTTTTACCATTACAACCATCATTACTGTAAGTATTGGGATTTTGATTTTGATTAACTTAAAAAAGAAAAACATCCAAAAGGTATTTATGCTTACAGTCGCTTTTTTTGTGGCCATCTTCATCTTTGCTTTGCCACTTTTAAAACCGGTCATCGGCACTTCAAATAATCCTATTACAAATCTAGAATATAAAAACCTAAAAATTTATGGCCTCAATAGCATTTCACCCGAAATGATTTGGCAGTATGGCGACAAAATTCCACCCTTGAAATCAGAAGATGGTTCTCTCAATTTACCATCAGAAGAAAAATTTGGAATACTTTCTCTCAATATGAGCACAAAAGATTTCAAGCTTTTGCAAGCTAAATATGAGATTCAAAAAGTGAATACATTCGATTTGAATACTGTATCTCCAAGATCCAAACGGTATAATGACAGACTGGTTAATGAGTTTTATATACTCACTCGGCTTTGATAAATTTTCCGATAAAATAGAGGTTTAATTTATAAAAAACAAATCCATTCAACGCTCCAAAGACCATTCCGCATAGAATATCCAATGGATAGTGAACCCCTATATACACACGACTGTATGCCATTAAAAAAGCCCAAACAATTAAGATATACAGCAAATATTTAAATCGGTTTTTTAAGGTCAATCCTATAAAAATTGCAGCCGCCATGGTATTTGATGCATGACCGGAAAAGAAACCGTATTTGCCACCACAGCCCGAACGAACCAATCGCATCCCATCAATCAGCTCAGCAAGATGGCATGGCCGCAACCTATGAAACCCGTGTTTGAAAAGATTGGTCACTTGGTCAGTAACCAATATCATCAACGCGATGACAACAATGGTAATCAACATTGGTTTCTTTCCTATCTGTCTAAAAATCAAATATAGCAGCAAAGCATAAAATGGTATCCAATTCCATTTTGATGTATATGCCAACCAAAAAGGGTCCCAAGTTGTGGTTCCCAAACTGTTCAAATAGATAAAAAGGTCTGTATCGTACTGAAGGATTTGATCAATCATTACTCATTGTATCTAGAGATTTCCCTGTCGTAAAAATCAGTAGCTTGTTGAATTAAATTTTCGGTTTCAGATTCGATTTCCTTTTGGTCATGTTCGTCAAATTCTTCCAACCATTCCACATCATCTGTTTCCAAATTCAGAATGAATCTTGGAAAATCAGTATGTATGATGTAAATCGCTTCGGGAAAATCAGTATTGTCGCCAAGTATGAATTTTGGTAATTCCATGGATGCATTATTCGTTATTCGTTATTCGTTATTCGTTATTCGTTATTCGTTATTCGTTATTCGTTATTCGTTATTCGTTATTCGTTATTCAAAATTAATTTCTTTGTCAGATAATTAAATCTAATATACAACAATATTGCTGCGCTTGTCAATCCTGCTAATAATCCCAACCAAATACCAAGACTTCCCAAAGTCTCTTCTTTTCCACAAAAATAACTAATAGGAAACCCTATTGCCCAGTAAGAAATGAACGTAATAATAGTTGGAATCTTAACATCCTGCAAACCACGTAAGGCACCCAAAGCAACAACCTGCATACTATCACTGATTTGAAACACCGCAGCAGCTATTAGGAGTGTAGCAGCTATACTTACAACTTCGGCATTATCTATCGCATTGATAGGATCATCCAAATTGACATAAATTTTTGGGAACACATTGTGCAATACCAAAAACATCAAAGCAAAGATGGTGGCAAAAATAATACCCAACAAAAAAATGGAATGGGCAATTCTTCGCAACTCCCTAAAATTCTGAACTCCTTTTTGATTACCTACTCGAATCATCGCTGCAACGCTTAAACCTGTGGCGACCATAAAGGTCATGGAAGAAAGATTCAGAGCAATCTGATTGGCCGCTTGCGGGTTTTTTCCCAAAATCCCACTCAACCAAATGGCCGCCGTGAAAATTAGGACTTCAAAAAACATTTGCATAGAACTTGGAACTCCCAAATTGAATACTTTTTTCAACATGGATTTACTCAAATCGAAAATTTTGATATGAGTTACATAGGCTTTCGATTTTTCTCTTAATTTCAACAACCACCAAAGAAAAACCAACATAGCAAAACGAGAAATCAAAGTTCCTAATGCTGCCCCAACAATTCCCATTTCGGGGAATCCGAGTTTTCCAAAAATCAATACATAATTAAAAAAAACATTCAATAGATTGGCAATGATTGTGGCATACATTGGATATTTCACCAATGACAACCCATCACTGAATTGTTTAAACGCTTGAAACACAATGAGAGGAATCAATGAAAGTCCCACCAAATCCAAGTATGGAATCGCCAATATGACCACTTCTTCAGGTTGGTCCATAACGTACATCAGGGGTTTAGCCAATAACAATGTCAAGAAAAGCAAAATACTCAAAACAGTACACAAAAACAGTCCATGTTTGAAAGACGATTTGCCCTTTACAAAGTTTTTTTCAGAATCTGCTTCGGCAATCAAGGGAGTGATAGCTGTTGAAAAACCAATACCAATAGACATCGCCACAAAAATAAAACTGTTTCCCAATGACACAGCAGCCAATTCCGCCGACCCCAATTGACCCACCATGATGTTATCAATCAGGCCGACAAACGTATGGCCCAACATACCCAACATAACTGGAGTAGCAAGTTGAAGATTGCGCTTGAATTCTTTGGTATAATGGCTTAAAATCACTTTTAAAATTTAATGCTGCAAAGTTAGTTTTTTGGCTTTCCATATTATAGACTTATTTTCTTTTTTTAAAATACAGCTGCAAATCATTGATAATTATCAATTTATTGTTAACAAGTTGGAAAAAAAAGATTACTATAAAACAAATCAAAATTTTATTTTTACAACAGACAGTTTAAAATGGATGCATTTAGGGTTTTATATCTACAATTCAATTTTTACTGTTTAGAAACATTTTAGCTATTATTTTAGAGGGATTAAAAATTTGCTGTTAAAACGTTTCAAATTAAATAGGGGAAAAATTATTTCCCCTTTTTTTTGTGCCATTTTTAAATTAACAAAATTTTAAAATCACATTGCAGGTCGTTTCGTAAATTGCTTGAAAATCAACCTATGAAACTCATTTTTACTTTCGCTTTTTTTTTATACTATGCACTATCCATTTCGCAAACTGTAGAACCTTTTTTGGAAACTATTGTTTCTAAATTTCCAAATGTCCGAGACGTGGCCATTAGCCAAAATAAAGATGAAGTTTTGTTTTCTGCACAAAGTGCAATGGGAGATATGTCAGCTCTTGTTTGTGTCAAAAGAATAAATGGTGAATGGCAAGAACCTGAAGTTGTTTCTTTTTCAGGTCAGTATTTTGATTTGGAACCTTTTTTTTCCAAAGATGCACTGACACTATATTTTGTTTCCAATAGACCTTTGGATCAAACTTCGGAAACCACAAAGGATTTTGATATTTGGTATGTGCAAAGAGAATCAACGATTTCAGAGTGGTCACAACCCATCAATATTGGTGCCCCAGTGAATACCGAAATGGATGAATTCTATCCTTCCATTACCGATTCCAAAAATCTTTATTTTACGCTTGACAACCCTGAATTGAAGCAAAAAGACAACATTTATGTAAGTGAATTTATCGATGGGAGATATACACAACCAAAACAATTGGGAGATGCGGTAAATTCTGAAGGTTACGAATTTAATGCCTTTGTTTCGAGTGATGAGTCTTTTATAATTTACACCTGCTATAACAGAGAAGGTGGTTTTGGAAGTGGCGACTTGTATATCAGTACAAAATCAGAATCCGGCGAGTGGAGTCCATCGAAAAATATGGGCAATCAAATCAATTCTGATAAAATGGAGTATTGTCCTTTTGTAGATGAAACAACAAATACCTTATATTTTACCAGCAAACGAAATGCCTTGAAACCAACATTTACATCTCATGTCGATTTAAAAGGCTTGCTGGAAACATTCAACAGTTATGAAAATGGATTGAGCAGATTATATCAAGTGAAGCTGGAATAAATAATTACCAAGAAAAATCCTTGACATTCTTTTTTGCTTGCTCAAATTCCGTCAATAAATCCGTTACGATTTTGGCAGCAGGTTTAATGTCGTGTATCAGTCCTGAAATTTGACCAATTTCCAATTCGCCATCATCCAAATCGCCTTCAAACATCCCCCGTTTGGCCCTTGCTCTTCCCAATAGCGTTTGCAATTCCTCAACTGTGGGCCCTTTTTTATAAAGTTCTTGCAGCTCGTTATAAAATTTATTTTTAATCATTCGGACAGGTGCCAATTCCTTTAGTGTCAAATGGGTAGCTCCTTCTTGGGAACTAACGACCAAGTTTTTAAAATTAGGATGTGAAGATGCTTCTTCGCTAGCCACAAATCGGCTGCCAATTTGCACACCATCGGCTCCTAAAATCATGGTGGCTAACATTGCTTGGCCAGTGGCAATTCCACCAGCTGCTATCAATGGAATCTGTAATTGCTCACGCACCATGGGAATCAAAGTAAGCGTTGTAGTTTCCTCACGGCCATTATGCCCTCCAGCTTCAAACCCTTCGGCAACGACAGCATCCACACCAGCTTGTTGTGCTTTCAAGGCAAATTTCACGCTGCTAACTACATGTACCACTGTAATATCACGTTCCTTCAACCAACTGGTCCAAGTATTGGGATTTCCGGCAGACGTAAAGACTATTCTCACTCCTTCCTCAACGATAATATCCATAATTTCTTCTATGTTGGGATAGAGCATCGGAACATTGACACCAAAAGGCTTATCAGTCGCTTTTTTGCATTTTTGGATATGCTCACGCAACACTTCTGGATACATAGAGCCTGCACCTATCAGTCCTAAAATACCAGAATTACTGGATGCTGAGGCTAATCGCCAACCGCTCGCCCAAATCATTCCCGCTTGAACAATTGGATATTTGATTCCGAAAAGTGAGGTGAGTTTATTTGGCATTTATTGTTTGATGAGTTTGAGATTGACGACTGAATTGTGCGTCTGGAATTTCAAAAGATATATTCCAGCATGTAATGAAGAGACATCCAATGTTTTTACTGATTGATTTAATGTTCTACTCGAAATCTGTTTTCCAGTAATATCAAAAATGGACACTTGTGAAAATTCCATATTTGATGGCAACTGAAGATAAAGTAAATCTTTTACTGGATTTGGATACAAATAAATGTTTTCAACTTGCGCTTCCTCAATAGAAAGAGCATTGTCAAGAGCCATACCAAAATCTGGAATTCCGTAGCCTAAAAAGTAATCTGGTGAATTGTACTGTGAGGCAGATTGCCGTATGTATTGTTTTATTTGGTCACTATTCAAATTCGGCAATGCCTGCATCAAACAAGCCACAGCACCTGCAATAATTGGTGAACTGAAAGAAGTGCCATTGTTACTGACGATTGTATTGGTCTCATCAATTACAAACGCCCCTCCTGCACGAGCAACTACATCAGGTTTTTGTGTAGGCTGAACCGAACTCCCTAGGGAACTGAAGTTTACATAATTGCCATCCGCATCCACACCGCCAATTGTAAAAACACCCTGTGCATCTCCTGGAGCGCCTACAATCTGCCAACTGTCGTTTCCAGAATTACCAGCAGAATTCACCACTAAAATTCCTTTTTCAGCAGCAATATTGGCACCTCTCGAGATGTAAGCAGTTGACCCATTCATGTCGCTGTTTGTATAACTGTAATTTGGATTATCATAAGTGGTATAGCCCAATGAGGAGTTGATGACGTGTACACCGAGACTGTCCGCACGTTCAGCAGCTTCAACCCAATAACTTTCCTCAACTGGGTTTTCGGAATCGATATCTTCTGTACGGAATAGATAATAAGAAGCATCTGGTGCTGTCCCTACATATTGGTCTTGGATGTAAGCAGCCATTGTACTTAATACTTTGGTGCCATGCGTATTGCCTGTATAGGCATATACATTTGGGTTTCTTGTCACAAAATCGTATCCATTTAGTAAATCACCATTATCGCGTAAGCGTTGGAAAGCTCCCATAGTATTCACATTAGGAAAACCGGCATCGAGGACTGCAATCCTAATACCTTCACCTGTATAATCCAGAGTGTGTAGAGCATTAATATCAATCATTTCAACTTGGTTTTGGGTGCTGCCATAATTGAAATCAGTCAAAGTTTCTTCCATCTGAAATTTACCGGTTTGTTGCGAACTTCGACCTGAAGTATCCAAACTATTGTCTGCAAAATCAATGTCATCCACAAAAGGTAAAGCTGTCAAGGCATTGATATCTGCTTCAGTACCTCTAACATGTACCGCGTTGAACCATTTGGATTTTGCCATGACGGAAATTCCAGTTTGGGATTTGAGTTGCGAAATGTATGCTTCATTAACTGGCACATCACGTTCGTCAATGATAATGCCTTGGGAATTTTTTCTGTCAATGGCATTTTGGGTAAGAATGGTAATTGGGTTTTGGAGCGATGCGGCTACATTCACCTTATCAGTCAAATAGACCCATGCATCTTGTTGTGCATAGAATGACATTTGGCAAAAAACCAAGATTAGAAGAAACAATTTCTTTTTCATTGCAATTTCTAGGATAAATTATCCATGCAATTTAAGAAATTACTCCCGAACCAACTAATTCACTATCCCTATACCAAGCAACAAATTGTCCTTCGGTAATGGCCGATTGAAATTGTTCAAACTCCACATACATACCACCTTCAACTTTATAAAGTGTTGCATTCTGAAGTGGCTGACGATAACGGATTCGAGCTTTAACGGACATGCTTTGATCTATTTCCAATTTTAGGTCTTCACGTATCCAATGGATTTCGTCTTCCTTTACAAACAAAGCTTTTTTCAATAATCCAGGATGTTGGTTGCCTTGGCCTGTATAAATGACGTTTTCTTCGACATCAGTATCAATGACGAACAACGGTTCTGCTGTACCACCAACTGCCAAACCTTTGCGTTGCCCTTTGGTGAAATAATGAGCTCCTTGATGTGTGCCAACAATTTTTCCATCGGTAATGGAATAGTCAATTTTTCGAGTCAGATACTGTAGTTTTTCCTTTGTGGATGTAAAATTAGGCTCCGCTTGATGGTAAAAACCTTTATCTTCCGAAATTTCTACAATAACCCCTTCTTTGGGTTGTAACTGTTGCTGCAGAAAATCTGGAAGTTTAACTTTTCCAATAAAGCACAACCCTTGTGAATCTTTTTTATCTGCAGTCACTAAACCAATTTTTGAAGCAATTTCACGAACTTCAGGTTTTGTCAATTCACCAATAGGAAATAAAGATTTGGACAGTTGCTCTTGTGACAATTGGCACAAAAAATAAGATTGGTCCTTATTATTGTCCACACCAGATAAGAGTTGGTAAATTTGCTTTCCATCTTTTTCGAGGGTTCCCTTACGGCAATAATGACCCGTTGCCACAAAATCTGCTCCCAAGTTGAGTGCTATTTTCATGAACACATCAAACTTTATTTCGCGATTGCAAAGCACGTCAGGGTTTGGGGTACGACCTTGTTGGTATTCGTTGAACATATAGTCCACGATACGCTCTTTATACTGCTCACTTAAATCAACTGTTTGAAAGGGAATTCCTAATTTGTCCGCTACCAACATGGCGTCATTACTGTCATCCAACCAAGGACATTCATTGCTTATGGTCACAGAATCGTCGTGCCAATTTTTCATAAACAAGCCAATGACATCATAGCCTTGCTCTTTTAATAAGTAAGCCGCAACGCTTGAATCTACTCCACCTGAAAGTCCTATAATTACTCTTTGCATGCTGCAAAATTAAGAAATAAAAAAAAGCAACCGATTAAAGTTGCTATTCTAAATTGCTTGGGTTCTATAGATTACAACTATTGTTTGATTGGGTTTTTACTGTGAACGGTAAAATCTTTTTCTTCCTTTAATTCACCATTTTCGTAGTATTTCCAAATCCCATGCTTTTTGTCATTACGATACAATCCTTCTGCCAACAGTTTGCCATCAATGTCATAATATTTAGCCATACCATGCAATTGTCCATTTTTATAGGTAAACTCTTTTAATATATTTCCATTTTCGGAATACCAATAGGAAATTCCATCTATTTGTCCATTGATATAGATAGACTTTTCGGCAATTTTTCCATTTTCGTAATACACCAATTTCTCCCCCTCCAAAATACCGTTCTGATTGTAATTTTCAATCATTAATATGCCATTACTTTTGTTTTGGTAATAAATCCATTTTCCGATAAAAAGTTTATCACTCATCATCCCTTCACTTATCAATTTACCTTTGGATGAAAAGAATTTGACGTTGATTTTATCACTATCTGGAAGAAATTCTCGAGTGGCACTTAATTTACTTTTGCCTTCAACCAATTTGTAGAATTTAAAGGTGCCAACTTCCTTTCCATGTTCAAATGTACCTTCATATTTAGGTTGGTCTGTTTTTTCAAAATTCTTTTTCCATGGTCCATGACGCTCACCATTGTTATCTAACTGGTTGAGAACTTGCGAGCTAGCATTTGTTAAAACAAATGTTAAAATAATGAATGTGATAATATTTTGTTTAATCATTTTGTAAATTAGTTGAACAAAAGTTAATATTAACTCTATTTAAAACTCAAAAAAATGAAAATTATTTCAAATTTAGCAAAGATTATACCATTGATTTCACTGGTATTTCTAATTTCATCTTGTAGCAATGATGACGACAACTCTGATCAACCACAACAATTAAACATTGTGGAAACTGCAATGGCGACACCATCTTTAAGTAGTTTGGTAGCAGCATTACAAGCAGCCGATGGTAATTTGGTAAATGTACTTAATGGAAGTGGACCATTTACAGTATTAGCTCCGACAAATGAGGCCTTTGCTGCATTTTTGACTGCCAATGGATTTAGTAGTTTAGATGAAGTGCCAACTGACCTCCTCTCTCAAATTTTGTTGAATCATGTAATTTCAGGAAATCTTACTTCTTCAGATTTAGCAGCACTGGGTTCCGGTTATACTTCAACAAGTGCAACTGGTGCAGGTGGAAATCCCATGAGCATTTACTTTAATACATCAAGTGGTGTGCAACTTAATGGTATTTCTACTGTAACTACTGCAGATGTAATGGCATCCAATGGTACAGTCCATATTGTGGATGCTGTCATTGGCCTTCCTAACTTGGTAACACATGCGACTGCCAATCCAAATCTTTCCAGTTTGGTTGGAGCTTTAACTGCTGGTGGTAATACAACTTTCACAGACCTGTTATCTGATACAGATACAGAATTTACTGTTTTTGCCCCAAACAATACTGCATTTAGTGCTTACACGAATCCTAATGGTTATGCTATCAATAATGTTCTTGCAAACCATGTAGTAGTGGGTGCAACTGCTACATCAGATGGATTGAGTAACAGCTATGTGACTACAGCTGCCACAAACAGTGATGGAGATGCTTTAAGTTTATACATTAATACTGATGATGGTGTTATTTTAAATGGGACTTCCAATGTTGTGGTTGCAGATATCATTGCCACCAATGGCGTAATTCATGTGGTTGATGCCGTAATTGATTTGCCAACTGTCGTAACGTTCGCAGTAGCAAACCCAGCCTTGAGTAATTTGGTTGCTGCTTTGCAATCAGCAGATTCCCAATCGCCATCACCAAATCTTATTGGAACACTATCAGGAGCAGGTCCATTTACGGTTTTTGCACCGACTGACGATGCATTCAGTTCATTATTATTGGAATTGGATCCATCAGGCAATACAGGCTTGGGTGATGTTGATCCAGCTACTGTAGAAGATATTTTATTATATCACGTAGTCAGTGGAAATATAAGGTCAACAGATTTAATGTCAGGTTCCGTGGCAACTCTTGGTGGCTCTGTTACTTTAAATGCTTCAAGTTTAACACTGACAGATGCAAATGGAAGAGTAAGCAACATTATTCCTTCGCTGGTGGATATTCAAGGCATCAACGGTGTAGTTCATGCAATTGACAAAGTTATTCTACCATAATAATGAATGAAAAAGAAGAATATTAATAAAGATTGATTTTTAGCAAAAAAAGAGCCGCCAAATTTGGCGGCTCTTTTGATTTGCAATCTCGATGAAATTATTTTTTACGTTTTTGCTGTGCTTGTTTCTGTTGCTCGGCTTGCTCCATCATTTCCTGCATTTTTCTTTGAAACTTGTTCTGCTTTTTGGGTTTTGCTTTGTTCACTTGAATCTGCGCATGGATTTTTTCTTCATCCAAGATGTAATTCTTGATGACCAACATGATACCGATACTGATTAAGTTGGAAATAAAATAGTACAAACTCAACCCTGATGCGTATTGGTTGAAGAAAATCAACATCAGTAAAGGTGAAAAATAAATCATGTACTTCATCATCTTGCTCATGTCTGGCATACCTTCTTGTGTAGGCTGTGATGCCACTTGATCACCCGTGGTCATTTTCATATAAAAGAAGATAGCAATGGCAGCCAATATAGGGAACAAACTTACGTGGTCACCATATAAAGGAATTTTGAAAGGTAATTTTGCAATGACATCGTAAGACGATAAATCATCAGCCCACAGGAAGCTTTTCTGTCTTAAATCAAACGCCGTTGGGAAAAACATAAACAAAGCATAAAACACAGGAATTTGCATCAGCCCTGGCAAACAACCACTCAACGGACTAGCGCCAGCCTTATTCTGCAAAGCCATTGTTTCTTGCTGAGCTTTTAATTTGTTGTCTTTGTATTTGGCCCGAATGGCATCCAATTCAGGTTTTAGGACACGCATTTTTGCCTGAGAAAGGAATTGCTTATACTGCACAAAAGACAACAGTATTTTTATCAAAATAGTCATCACAATAATGGCAATTCCGTAAGGCATGATGCTACTCAAGAATCCAAATAATGGGATAAACAAATTCTTGTTAATCCATCCGAAAATTCCCCAACCAAGTGGAATACTTCGTTCCAAGTGATAGCCTTCGTATTTTTTAAGGACTTTGCTATCGGTAGGTCCGAAGTAAAATTTCATCGGCTCATTGATTTCCCCACCTGCTACACTTAAAGGTATTTTTGAAGTATATTGTTTGGTGAACATCGTATCAACATCTGCATTCTCCACTAAATCTTTTGAAGTAAATTGAGCACTCTTGAATGGTTTTTCCGCAACTAAAATGGAGCTAAAAAAATGTTGCCTATAGGATAGCCAATTGACATCGGTTTCCGTTTCTTCATCTTGTTTTCCCTGGGATAACTTATCAATTTTATCGCCATTATCGTGCTGATAGGTTAAACGTGTATACCGATTTTCGTAGCTAATACTTTGGTCGTGGCGGAAGGTTTTCATCTTCCAATCCAATTCAATCTCTTTGGAGGTGTTGATAACATCATTCAGCCCTTGTGAGCGGATAGTGAAATTCAGCATGTAATTATCAGGCTGAATCTCGTAGCGATATTCCAAAAATTCAGTTTCAGATACTTTCAGCTTCATGGAAACTATGGTATTGCTACCATTTTTAGTGACATTCGGTTGAAAATATAAGTCTTGGGTATTTAAGGTTCGATTGTCAGTAGTGCCAAACGTAATGTTGAATGCCGAATTCTTGTCCTTAATCAAATAGATAGGTATGGAATCATAATTGACATAATTGTTTAACATCACTTCAGAAAGAAATCCTCCTTTGTTGCTGAATTTTAATGTCAAAAAGTCTGTTTTGACCTCAGTTGTTTCATCTTTTGCAGACGATAATGTGGAAGCGTATGCAAAAGCTCCCAGCTTATTTTTTAGTGCTGCCAGTTTTGTAGAATCTGAAGATGTTTGGTTAGAGAAATCTTCTGACGTAGCCTGAAATGTGTCTTGATTTTGTCGTTCTTTGTCTTTCTGTTCCTTGGCTAACTTTTCCTGTTTCGCTTTTTCGGCAGCTTGTTCCTCTGGTGTTGGCTGGTTTTTCCAAAGCATGAACAATAATATTCCAAAAATGAGGACAAATCCTATGATGGAGTTAAGGTCTAATTTTTTTTCTTCCATGTTTATAGATGTCTCCTCCTATTTGAAGCAGGAGATACTGGTAGTTAATTAATAAATTCTTGTTTTGCTGCTTTTGGTTATCAAAAAGCTATCCGTTATTGATTTTGTGCCATACTGACACCTTTTTTTTCTTTTTTGTAATTCAATGCTGCCTTAACGAATGCCACAAACAAAGGATGTGGATTAGCAACCGTACTTTTATACTCAGGATGGTACTGCACGCCGACAAACCAATTGTGGTCTGGAATCTCAATGATTTCTACCAAATTCGTATCAGGATTTAAACCAGTGGCAATCATACCAGCCTCCTCAATCTGCTTTTTGTAGGCATTGTTGAATTCATAACGATGTCTATGACGTTCTTTGACTTGTGTGGTTCCATAAATGGTTTTGGCAACACTTCCTTCAGAGAGTTTACAGTCCCAGGCTCCAAGTCGCATCGTTCCACCTTTGTCGGTAATGGTCTTTTGAGATTCCATCAAATCAATGACCGGATTTGAAGTGGATTCGTTCATTTCTGTAGAGTTGGCATCTTTCAATCCCAATATATTTCGGCTATACTCAATGACCGCCATTTGCATTCCAAGGCAAATTCCAAAGAAGGGAATGTTATGTTCCCTGACATACCTGACTGCTTCAATTTTGCCTTCAATACCACGTTCTCCAAAACCTGGGGCAACCAAAACACCATCCAAATGTGCCAATTTCATTGCTGCGTTCTTTTGCGTCATGGATTCTGAATGAATCGGTTCAACTTTTACCTTGACCTCATTCTCAGCGCCTGCATGTATGAATGCTTCCAAAATAGATTTGTAAGAATCCTGAAGCTCCACATATTTCCCAATCAATCCGATGGTGATGTCACCTTTTGGGTTTTTATGGCGTTGCAAAAATTGATTCCATTGCGTTAAATCGGGAGTATCACTTTGAAGATTTAATTTCTTAAGCACAACTTTATCCAAACCTTGTTGCAGCATTAGATTGGGCACATCATATATTGTGGAAGCATCTATGGACTGAATGACCGCTTCTTCACGAACATTGCAGAAGAGTGCCAATTTACGACGCAAATCTTCTGGCAATTCGTGCTCGGTACGGCACACCAAGACATCTGCCATCACTCCACTTTCCATCAAGGTTTTGACACTGTGTTGGGTTGGTTTTGTTTTTAACTCGCCTGCAGCCGATAAGTAAGGCACAAGCGTTAAATGGATAACTATTGCATTGTGCTCTCCCAAATCCCATTTGAGCTGACGTACCGCCTCAATATAAGGTAAGGACTCAATGTCACCAACGGTTCCTCCTATTTCGGTAATGACTATGTCATAATCACCCGATTTACCTAGGATTTGTACTCTGTTTTTTATTTCGTCCGTAATATGGGGAATGACCTGTACAGTTTTGCCCAAAAATTCGCCACGACGTTCTTTTTCAATGACACTTTGATAGATGCGACCTGTGGTAACGTTGTTGGATTGGCTTGTTGGGACATTTAAAAAACGCTCGTAATGGCCCAAATCCAAATCCGTTTCGGCTCCATCATCCGTCACATAACATTCACCATGCTCATAAGGATTTAAAGTTCCGGGGTCAACATTGATGTAAGGATCGAGTTTTTGGATGGTCGTTCGGTAGCCTTGTGCCTGAAGCAATTTTGCCAAAGAAGCGGCAATGATGCCTTTACCAAGTGAGGATGTTACACCTCCAGTAACAAATATATATTTTGTGGTCGTGGTCATGTTGCGTTGTTAAACGCAGGCAAATTTACAAAATTTATACAGAGTATTCGGTAATTGTTTTTAGTTATTTTACGAGTGATGATTACCTGAATTACTTTGGTGAATGGCTTAATTTTGGTAAATTTAATTTCAATATAAAAATCATGAAATCACAATCCACAGAACTCTCCACCCGTTTCAGAGAAGTCATTTTAGATGGCAAATGGATTGCCAACACTAATTTTAAAGACCAGCTTTCAGCTGTTTCCTGGGAACAAGCAACTACCAAAGTTGGCAATTTAAATTCTATCGCTGTGCTGACGTTTCATATACATTATTACATTGCTGGTGTACTAAAGGTCCTGCAAGGTGGCACACTTGACATTAGCGACAAATTTAGCTTTGACATGCAACCAATAATTTCACAGGATGAATGGGAATCATTGCAAAATCAACTGTGGAAGGACGCCGAACGGTTTTCGGAACTAGTTGCAGAATTACCCGATGATAAATTAAATGGCGTATTTGTAGAAGAAACATACGGAACCTATCTCCGAAATATCGATGGGATGATTGAGCATGCCTATTATCATCTGGGACAGATTGTCTTAATCAAAAAATTATTGCTAGAAAAAAGTTCTATTTAGGATAACGCTTTTTAACTTCATACACTAATTCCTCCAGACCATTCAGTTTTATTTCATACATCTGCTGCATCATGATGCCCAATTGCCCTTTTGGAAAACCTTTGCCTTGGTACCAGACATAGTAATATTCTGGAATATCGATAAGGTAATTGTCTTTATATTTGCCAAATGGCATTTTAAAGTTTGCCAGCTTTATCAGAAACTCTTTATCGGGCTCAAGCATTCAGTCTTTTGATTTGTATGCTTCCAATTTAGCAAGTTCTTGCTTCACGTAGATATTCCATTTTACTTGAAACTCCCTGTTCACTGAATTGTCACTTTCTTTGTCATAACGATTTTGTGTAGCTGCCAATTCCTTGTTGATTTTTTCGTGAAGATTACGAAGCTGGAACTTAATATTATCATTCACTTTTAGATATGAAATTTGCTTTCTGAACTTTCGCGCATAAAGTTCTGTAATATCAAAATGCAATTGTTCGTGCGCTAAGATGTGGTCATCACCTTCTTCCTTGATGTACCAGGATTTATTCGGATAAAAATGCGCAAAAACTTTTGTATCAAAACCCACCACATGTGTGTCGGTTTCTTTCACTGAAAATTCAAAGGTGATGCCGGAAGCTGTTACGGCAACCGCAGACAAATCAGTTCTTGGTGTTCCCTTGAATTGACTCCAACTCAATTTGATAGTGTCGCGCCAAGAAATGACCTCATCATTGATAGGTGTAACCATCAAGAATGAAACACAAATAGCAATGAGACTTTTATAAAACATTAGTGCCAATTAAAAACAATTTCCCTTTCGATATCGGGATGCAGACTGTAATGGACTGGACAGGTATTTGCGGTTCGCTCTAAAATAGTGCGTGATTTGTCATCCACTTTAAAGGGCAACTCAAAAATGACTTCAATTCTGGAAATCCGTCTTGGGTCAGCGGCCATAATTTTATTCACAGAGGCTGTAGTGCCCTTCATATCAATGCCAATATCTCGTGCCTTGATACCCATAACGGTCATCATACACGTCGCCAAACCAGTCGCAACCGTATCTGTAGGAGAGAACGCTTCCCCTTTGCCATTATTGTCCAATGGTGCATCGGTAATAAAGGTATTGCCTGATTGTAAATGGGTACACTCAGTGCGTAAATCTCCAAGATAGGTTACTTTTGAGGTCATCGTTTTGCTTCTTCTATGGTCAACTCTGGTGTGTATTGCAAGATATAGACCGATTCGTTATAATAGCCACCAGAGAGTTGTTTTGCGTATCGGAATTTATTCTCGATATATTCGGTTTCAACATCATTAGAAGAGGCTTGGTACAAATCTTCATTTGATGCCAATCGCAATAAGACATCCAAGGTCAAATCAAAGCCACGAACCGCATATTTGTTGGGGTCGATGCCATATTCTTTTTTGTACAACTTCACAAAACCGTTTGGTTTATCAGAATTTAATGGTTTGTTCACCGATGGGTAATGAAATTTTAAATTGCTCAAATGAAAATTGGATAGATGCTCGTAATCGAAGGCATCTCCTTTATTGGTTGTTACCAAAATCAATTCTTTTTCTTTTGTGGTCATACTATTGAGCGAACTCAGCACATTTAGCACCAAACCAGCATTATTAGTTTCCAAAAAGACATAATTCTTTCCACTTTTAAAGGCTGCTGTCAAATCGGATGCACTGACATAAAACGCTTCCTTACCTTCCTTATTTTTCTTTGAAAAGACTTGTGTTGCACTTGGTATTTCAGACTTAATGTGATTGCTAATGTTCCTGCTTGCTGTATCTGAAACGACCACCACATTGCTACGAAGCGAATCCGATTTTACATAGTTAATCATCGCATTTTCCAAATAACTATCAGACGGAATGGTTTGAAATACGTTTTCATAAAGATTGATTGGTTTCATCAAGGGAGAGACTACAGGAATATTATCGCGTCTTAGTTCTGAGGCTATTCTATCAAAATGAGTAGCCAAAATAGGTCCTATGACAGCATCGTAATCTGAAAAGTCATTTTTTGATAGAATATTTGATATTTCAGCCGTTTGATTTTGTGTGTCAAAAACTTTCAAATTAGTGGAAATACCCAATTGTCTGGCGGAATCCAAAGCCATTTTCACTCCAGAATAAAAATCGAGCGTCACAGAAATCAATCTGTCTTTTTTCATGATATCCTTTGCTTCCTGTACAGAATCAACATCAATCCTGTCCAATCTAAATGGCAGTAGCATGGCAATGCGTTTCGTTTTTAGATTTTTGAGTGATTTGGTAAGGTTGCTACTTTCAACCTCTCCCTCAACCGTCCCTACAGTCACGTTGCCTGGAACTTTTAAGACCATGCCTTCCTTGAGACCCGATTCTTTCAATTCTGGGTTTAAGCCTTCCAATTGTTCTTGGGTTAAGCCTAGTTTCACTTTCAGACGATAAAACCCTTCTTTTGGCAATACTTCATAATAGTTATAATTGGCATCTGTCACTTTCTCTTGATTGGTTTCCAGATTGGGCACATTGACTTCTTCACCAGGTTGTAATACCTCTGGCATGTTTGGGTTCAATGCTTCAAGTTCTGGAACTGTCAATCCAAATTTGTATGCGATGCGCCATTTGCCTTCTTTTGGTTGAACTTTATATGTCTTTACAGCATTGGTTGGAGTGGTTTTGTTAATAACTGTTTTATACCTTGGAATCCGTATTTTATCTCCTTTTTTAAGGTTTTCTGAATACAATTGTTTGTTGTGTTCTTTAATATCCGCAATCTCCACGTGATATTCTTTGGCGATACTGTAAAGCGTTTCCTTGCGTTTTACCTTATGGGTATCATAACCATTCAATTCCCTGATTTCTGTTGGCACATCTTTAGAAAACGAGCCAGCTTTTGGCAGAATCAAGACATCGTCGATATTCAATTTTTTCTTTGCGTCGGGATTCAGGGTGTAAATATCGGAAATAGTCACTTGGTATTGGCGAGCAATACTTTCCACAGTGTCGCCTTGCTTTACCTTATGTGTCCTGTAATTTTGCGAAAATGCAAGACTTTGGCAAGATAGAATTATGATGATGATTAGAAGACGTTTTTTCATAGATTAATTGTTGTTGTCTCACAGCTGACTGTTAGTGCCAACTGCTTACTTTTTCATTCCCATTCAATGGTTGCAGGCGGTTTTGAGCTTATGTCATACACTACTCTATTAACGCCTTTTACTTTATTTATTATTTCGTTTGAGGTTTTTTGCAAAAACTCATAAGGTAAATTGACCCAATCTGCGGTCATTCCGTCGGTGCTTTCCACGGCACGCAATGCCACACATTTTTCGTAGGTTCGCTCATCGCCCATCACTCCTACACTGTTCACAGGCAATAAGATGGCGCCTGCCTGCCATACTTTATCATACAGATTCCATTCTCGTAAGTTATTGATAAAGACTGCATCTACCTCCTGTAAGATACGAACTTTTTCGGCTGTAATGTCACCTAAAATTCGAATTGCCAATCCAGGTCCTGGAAATGGATGTCTTCCCAATAAATTCGAGTCCATTCCCATGGTGGCTCCTACTCTACGCACCTCATCCTTAAACAAGGCTTTCAAAGGTTCCACAATTTTAAGTTTCATGAAATCTGGTAAACCTCCAACATTATGATGACTTTTGATGGTCGCACTCGGACCGCCTGTTGCCGACACACTTTCTATCACATCTGGATAAATAGTGCCTTGCGCCAACCACTTGACGTCCTTGATTTGGTGTGCTTCATCATCAAATACTTCAATGAACACACGACCTATCGCTTTTCGTTTGAGTTCTGGGTCGTTCAGTCCAGCCAATGCATCCAAAAAACGTGCCGAAGCGTCCACGCCTTTTACATTGAGTCCCATGCCCTCATATTGCGCAAGGACACTTTCAAATTCGTTTTTGCGTAACAAACCATTGTTGACAAAAATGCAATAGAGGTTTTTCCCAATGGCTTTGTGCAACAAAATAGCAGCCACAGACGAATCCACGCCTCCCGAAAGACCAAGAACGACTTTATCACTTCCAACTTTTTCTTGTAATGCTTCCACCGTTTCTTCCACAAAAGACTGTGGTGTCCAGTCCTGATTGACTTTTGCAATGTGCACCAAGAAATTCTCCAGCAGTTGTTTCCCATCTGTGGAATGATAGACTTCTGGATGGAATTGAATTCCATACGTCATTTCGCCTTCAATGGCATAGGCCGCATTTTCAACGTCCTTTGTACTGGCAATTAAAATGCCATTGGTTGGCAATTTCTTAATCGTATCGCTGTGGCTCATCCATACTTGGCTTCCGGCATCAATATGATTGAACAATGGTTCTTTCACCTTAATGTAAGATAAATTGGCCCTACCATATTCTCTCGTATTGGAAGCCTCCACTTTTCCGCCAGAAAAATGTGCCAAATATTGTGCACCATAACAGACCGCCAACAACGGTTTTTTACCTCGGATGTTTGACAAATCAGGATGTGGTGAATTCTCGGCACGAACCGAAAATGGACTTCCTGATAAAATGACGGCTTTAAAACTGTCGGTTTCGGTTGGGATTTTGTTGTATGGATGAATTTCGCAATAAATGTTGAGTTCTCGGACTCTTCGGGCAATCAATTGTGTGTATTGCGACCCGAAATCTAAAATTAGGACTTTGTTGTGTTGCATGTGCAAAAATAAGGATTGATTTTTTATTGGCTGTTTTCAGTTTACACTTTTTTGAATATTTTTTAGCCAATCAAAACCTTCCGGACAAGTAATTTTGAGCCTGTACCCCTTTTGTCCTACCTAAATTTTTATAACTCTAATTTTTAACAATATCTTTATAAGACAGTACACTATTTTTAATCAACCATAATGAAATACTTGAGTATATTTTTCTTTTGTATGTTTTGTGTCAATCTTCATTCACAAAATACAGAATTAATCGACAGTTTAAAGACCGAATTAAAGAGAACCCACCGTGATGATTCCATTAAAGTTGCCATTTTAAGCACCCTTCATGAGAAACTTATGTTTTCCAATCCTGATGAAGCGTTAGGGTATGCACATGAAGAGCTGAAGGTCTCAAAAAAAATAGATTTTAAAAAAGGAATCGGCAGTGGGAATATGCATATCGGCAATTATTTCAGCAACAGAAATGAAAATGATTCTGCCCTGTATTATTATTATTTGGCTAAAAAACAATTTAAGGAAATCCATAGCACTAGAGGTCTTATATTCATAAACCATTCATTGTCCAGTATTTTAGCCGCAAAAGGCGACTTACGTAAAGCTATTGCAGTTACTGAAGAAACGCTGGACTTAATTAAAACACACGAACCTGAAGGTGATTTAAAAACCAAATTCATTGGCGGAGAACACACTGCGCTGGCCAATATCTATATCGAAAAAGGAAGCTACAAACTGGCATTGATTGAGGCATTCAAAGCTTTAAAATGTTTTAATGCGATACACCATCAATCTAGAACAGCGGATGTTCTAAAACAAATAGGAGATATTGAGTCCGGTTTGGAAAATTATGATAATGCCATCTCGTACTTCAAGCAAGCCATCGAAATTTATAATCAACTTGGTGATAAAATCTATTTGGCCTATGCCTATAATTCGCTTGGAATAAGCTATCAGGATTTAAAGGATTATAAAAACGCCCGAATCTCCTATAATTTGGCCAAAGATTACGCAACGGACGTTGGCGATAAATTATCTCTATCCAATGTCCTGCACGATTTGGCCGAATTGGAAATAAAAGATAAAAATTATCCAAAAGCGAAACAGTTGTTAAACGAAGCTAAAACCCTAGCCGAAGAAGAGGATTTACAAATCAGTTTAGCCAACGTTTATGATGGATTGTCACAAATTGATTTTTACTCACATAATTTGACAGAATCCCTGCATAAGAATGATATGGCTATTGAACTTTCAAAAAAAAATGGCCTATTGCCCCATTTACAAAATCTGTACAGTTTTAGGTCAGACATATTACAAAAGCTAAATCAACATGATGAAGCGATACACTATCTGAAAGCATCCCAAACCATCAAAGATAGCTTGTTTTCGAGCAAAAAAATCCAACAAATAGAAGAACTAAAAACACTGTATGACATTGAGAAAAAAGAGCAGGAAATAAAAAACCAGAAAAACAAAATTGCCCTTTTGCAAGTAAAAGACAAAATAAGCAAACAGCAACTTATGCTTTTGGGAGCAGGACTTTTGCTTGCCTTGATTGGGCTCTATGCCTTTTTTCAAAAAAGTAAACGACACAAACTGGAAAGAGAAAAGGCCGAAGTTGATTTAGAATATAAAACCAAGGAACTGACCATCCACGCATTGCATCTTGCAAAAAAGAACGAAGTATTGAACGATTTAAAACAAAAAGCCAAAGTCTTAAAAGCGGATGCCAATGCCGATCCCGGTTATCAAATGTTGATACAAACCATCAACTTTGATTTACAGGATGACAATAACTGGGAAAAATTTTCTCGCTATTTTGAAGAAGTCCATAAAGATTTCAATACTAAAGCAAGGCAACAATTTCCAAACATTACCACCAATGATTTGCGTTTAATGGCGCTTCTCAAAATGAATCTTTCCTCTAAAGAAATTGCCAATATATTAAACATTTCCAGTGATGGGATTAAAAAAGCAAGACAGCGACTACGTAAAAAAATGGGCATTGATTCCGATGAATCGTTGGAAGCTATTGTAATTTCAATTTAAAATTACATCACAAAACCTGCTCTAATCGACCTTAAATGCCTTTGGATATCTAGTTTTGAAAGATTGCCACAGTGTTTTCAAATAGTCGCCATTATTCATGTCGCGCAAGGCTTCTTTGGTATTGGTAATCAATTTTTCAATTTCTGGATAATCACTAATCCTCACATTGTTTTTGTTAAAGTAATCACCCAGCAATCTCATACGGATTTCAAAAATATAACCATAGGTATGGTACCAGTTTTCAAATTGAGCGTCAGACAATTTTAGGTCATTTTGATTTCTTTGCAATACATTCAATGCTGGAGTTTGTTCATTCTGTTCTGGCAAATTTGTCTCATTTGTATCTTGAACCACATTGCCATTATCTCTTTTTAAAAGCTCATTAATGGTTTTCAGTTCGTTCTTGATGTCATCTATTTCTTTTTGCTGTTGCTTCAATTGAAAAGCAATATCGTTTGTATTTAATCCAATGGCTACATTGACATACCCAAAAACATCTCCTAAAGACGCTTGCCAAGCCACACCAATAATTTCAGAATAATCTCCCAGCGCCATTTTATCTGGTGCTTTGGCAATGGCCAATCCATCCTCATTGCCCGATGGCAAGATGTAGTCTCCAATGGCCACTCGTCCCACAACCCTAACAGGCACTTGACCCAAAAATGCCACTTTTTCAAAATTTTCATCAGATGGATTTTTTGGCATGTTACCAAGCACAATTGGGTTTGTAGAAATGACCAAAATGTGTTGCGCCCCACTGGTTTTTTTAGAAATTTTTCCACCGAAAACACCGACCACTTCCCCGGGTTCAAATTGCATGGAGCTATTCTCTTTTTCAAGATATTCGGCATAATCTGCACCGCCAGTTTTAAAGGACACCCCAACATTATTGGTGGCATTGATAGTAAGCTCTAATAGATGGGCATACGCTGCGGCACCTTGAAACCCCATGACGCCAACCTCTCCCGCATCCAATTGAAAACCACAAGCTACGCCTTCGGCAACCACAAAAGCTTCATCCAAAAAAGCTGTGGTGGCATCCCAAATAAACCGAAAACTATTGTTCAGTTCATTCAAAGTTTGCCCTTCAATGGCACCGACAGGCGTGTTTGATGCATTTGAAAAGGTTAAAAAGTTATTGTTGCTACTGGGTGTGACTGCATTGGCACTAATCCAAATTCCATGTCTGCCTCTAATCTCCAAAGGATATGAATTTGGATTGCTTTGGCTCGTATCTGATAGAAGTGGGCTAATTAAAACTCGTCCAGAATGCAACGTCCTTCCATTGACAATTAAAGAATTAAGATTGGTATCTGCACCAGATTGGCCTACAACGGCTGAATGAAGATTTGCTTGTTGGGTGACATTAAAATCATTATATATGGAGGTTAGACCTGAAACTTCCAAGGTATTGCCTAAATTGGTAGCGCCACTCGCAAACAAAGTATTTAAGGAAGAATTTTGATGGACTGTGATGTTTTCAAAAATACCGTCAGCAAAATTGGAAGTTCCCATAACATTCAAATTGCCCTGTAAAAGCGAATTGCCCGCAACCGTTAAATCTGAATATAGATTTGTATCACCACCCACCGCAAGTTCACCATCAAAACTGACCAAACCATCCACAGTAAGGTCGCCTGTGAGATGGGTTGGACTTTGATTGTTTACCGTGAGACTATTGTTTAAATTTGTTTCACCATCTACATCCAATGTAGAACTCGCAATAATTTCCCTATGCCGCACATAAGGAATGTAAGTGAGCGTCTGATAACTAAATTCCACATAGCCATTGCCATCCATTAAGTCTATTTCTACTTTCAAAAACTTTTCATTGTCCCAATATATTTGATTAAAGGCCATCAATGATTCAGAAGTCAACTCACCTTGTCCAATCATTAAATTAATCATTCCAAAAGCATCGGTTTCTGTAGTGTGGGTTTCTTGATATTCAATTTGCGAGGTATTATCAATAATACTGAACCTCACTTTTAAAGGAGCATTCGGCAAATTGTTTGACGTAATATCAACACCTGGGATTTCTTGCGGATTGTTGTCCACAATAACCGCTTGGTAACTGATGCCATCCGTTTGGGCTTTGGCAAAGAAAACGTTAAGCAGAAGCAATACTAGGAGTACATTTCTTTTCATGATTTTAAATTTTTAGAATGAACAATTGCAATTGGGAAGGTTAATGATTAATCCAATGCCCAATTGATGATTATTAAATTTTAAGGTTTCCTGGTCGGGACTTTTTGATTGGTCTATCAGCATCGTTTTTCCATAGAAATAATTGACAAAAACAGAGGTATTTCGAGAAATGGGATACTGCATACCTAAACCACCTTTTAGAAAAAATATGTTACTATTAAATTCTTTTTCGCCCACCAAATCATACACTTGATTGTTGATGGTCTGTGTCCCTCTGATTAAATGTTCTACGGTGACTCTTCCTTTGATAAAAAACGAAAAATCCCGAATCCTAAAGAGTCTAAAGTCCAATCCTGCTTGTAATCCCAAATAGGTTACATCCCATTCATAATAATTATCCAAAATTGGGTCACTACCAATCGCTCCATAATCGCTGTAAGTCAATCCCAACACCAAAAACAATGTTTTATCATCATTCAGATGGTCTCGATACCCTAAATTCAAATAGGTATTGGACTTGGATTGTAGATTCTCTATGGAATTCCCCAAAGAGTTCTTATAATCAAATGAGGAAATTGATTTTCCCGCTTCAAGGAAGAGTTGCTGCCCAAAAAGAGTAAAACCACTGATAAAACAGTAAAAAAAAGTAAAGAACCGCTTCATCTATTGCCTTATGATTTTGGAAACCAATGTTTTTTGGCGCATTCTCACTTGCAAAAGGTACACGCCACTTGTTATATCATTTAATTGAATCGCCAGCGTTTGAACAGGATTATAAATGCCCGAATACACAATTCTACCGGTCATATCTGACACATTCACATGAAGAACATCCAAAATGGCTTCATTGAATCTGATATTCACTGTTTGTGTGAAGGGATTTGGAAACACCAAAGCATCTAACCCTGAATTGACGTTATCATTTAAATAGGAAGCGTTGACCGGTTGCAGAAACCCTTGCCTCAAACTATAATTTTGGGTATTGAACGTTCTGATGACACTGGCTTGACCAATGCTCTCTTGGATGTAGTAACTTTTAGTATTTGCGTACACAAAATGTGCACTGCCTTGATGGGCAAGTGTTTCCTTTTTTAAGGATTGAGAGAAGCTCGCATTAAAAAAAAGACAAAAGAATACTAAAAGTTGAGGATTCTTGCTCATAAACACGCGGTATTTACAAGCTAATCTATAATGATTTTAGTTGTTAAAAAAGCATAAAACAGGATGTACCCCTTTTGTACCCCACACTATAGAAATCCCTAAATGTTTAGGCAACATTTCATGTCTGAAACTTATTTTTTAAAGTGATACTATAGCAAACTCGCCTTTCAAAGGCTGGAGCTCTTGCATCAATTTCGAAATAAACTCTTCGCCATATTCCAAATAAAACTCCGAAAAATTCATAGTGCGTTCCTGTAGACTTTGGCCTGGAAACAATTCATCCTGTAGCAAACGAACACGCTCCAAAACGTCCTCCAGTTTTCGCTTTTGTGCTTTAAGCAATCGATGTTCGAGATTTTCCAAACCTTTGATTTGTTTGGTTTCTTGTGCACCAACGGCTCCTTTAAAGGATTTGTCAGTTTGCTCCGCAAGTTTATAAAGGGCTTCAAATTGCTTTTTGAGATGTTCTTTTTGCGGAGTGAAATCAATGTCTACGTCTGAAATTTGTTTCGTCACTTTCGTCATTAAATCATCTTGGTTCAAAAACAAATCCTCAACCGACACCTTCATTTTTTGCAGTTTTTCGTTTTGGCGTTTGGTCATCAACAAAACTGAATTTCGCAATAACAAGATTGGAAATGTGATTTTTTGTGCTTCAAAATTGGACTTTAATTGCAACCAGTACGCCAATTCACCGCCACCACCGATATAACACAAATTGGGAAGAATCACTTCTTGATATAAAGGCCGCATTATGACGTTTGGACTGAAGCGTTCTGGATGTTCATGGACTTCTTTCAAAAGTTCTTCTTGATTCCAACGAATATCCGTATCCAAAACACCGTAATTGCCATCAGTTTCAAGGATGCGTTCACGAAGCCCTTCTTTGATGTAAAACAAATTAATCTCTCGTGGATGCACTTGGATTTTATAATTCTGATTGGCAAGTTCGCTGATGTGTTGGTTGGTTTCCGAAACTTTTGCAAAAGAGGTCTGATGGACCAATTCCTTTTCGATATAAGGAATGAAAAGACTTTTCAATTGGATATCGTTGCCATCTACAATCACCAAACCATAACTTTTAAATAGTTCATTCACCAGATAACGTGTCGCATCGGTTAAATTCTCATGCTCCAAATAAGCAGACTTGAATAAGTGCTTCAGCTTTTCGGCGTTGGTGCTTCTGTCCAATTGAGAGGAAAACACTTCATAAACGGTATCCAAACCTTCTAAATCCAATTCGCCAACGGCTCCTGAAGCATTTCTATTCCATTGGACTTTCTTTCCTTTGAAATTGAAATAGTTGATTTCCTCAAAATCATGGTCCTCGGTCGCCATCCAATAGATGGGTACAAAATTGTAGTCAGGATACGCCTTTTTTAATTCCTTGCACAGATTGATGGTGGAAATGATTTTGTAGAAAAAATAAAGTGGTCCGGTAAAAAGATTCAATTGATGACCTGTCGTCACTGTTAACGTGGTGTTGTCTTTTAAAAGGTCAATATTGGTGAGTGTCAATGAGGAAATGCTGATACCTTCATATTGTTTCATTAAAGCATTCACCAAAGTTTTTCTATGCTCATGATTAAAGGATACTTGTTTTTCCTCGATTTGAGCCTTAAAATTTCCCAAGGTTGGAAACCGATGATAAAACGGTCTTAAATGTGCTGCTTCATCCAAATAATCGGTGATGAGCGATGAAAAATAACGGGTATCTCTAAACGGAATACAGTCTGTTGGCATAGTGAATATTCAATCTGTGGTAAAGATAAGGCTCTAAACTATTTTTTTTACTAATTTTTAGTTAATTCCGATTTGGTACTTATCTTTACTTTTACAATCTGTTGACTTTATAAAATGAAAAATTTATTGCTTGCCTTTCTCGTTGCTTTTGCTTCGTTACCTCCTTACTACGCACAACAAATCACATCACCTAAAGATTTTTTGGGCTATGAGTTGGGCACCCAATTCTCCAGACACCATCAAGTTGTAGATTATTTTAAAAAGGTGGCTTCGGAACTACCCAAACAGGTAAAACTGGAACACTATGGCGAAACGAATGAACGCCGTCCGTTGTATGTGGCGATTATTTCTTCTGAAGAAAACATCCAAAATATTGAAACCATCCGAGAGAACAATCTCAAAAATGCAGGCATCATTGATGGAAATTCAACCTCCAATGATATTGCCATTGTTTGGTTGAGTTACAATGTGCATGGCACGGAAGCATCCAGCACGGAGGCTTCCATGAAAACCATCTACGAACTTTTGACCCAACAACAGGACTGGCTCAAAAATACGGTGGTTATTATCGACCCGTGTTTGAACCCTGATGGGCGTGATAGATATGTGAACTGGTACAACGAAACAGCAAGCACACCTTATGACACAGATACGCAAGCAAGCGAAAGCAACCAACCGTGGCCAGGCGGACGCGCCAATCATTATTTATTTGATTTGAATCGGGATTGGGCGTGGGCGTCACAGGTAGAATCCTCCGCAAGATTAAAAGTATACAATAAATGGTTGCCACAAATCCATGTCGATTTTCATGAACAAGGTAGAAACGAACCCTATTATTTCGCACCGGCAGCAGAGCCGTTCCATGAAATCATTACGGATTGGCAACGCGATTTCCAGACGCAAATTGGTGTCAACCATGCACGTTATTTTGATGCAAATGGTTGGCTCTATTTTACCCGCGAACGTTTTGATTTGCTCTATCCAAGCTATGGCGACACCTACCCAACCTATTTGGGTGCGATTGGGATGACCTACGAACAAGCCGGACAAGGCGGTTTGGGTGTGTTGAACGACGAAGGCATCGTGCTTACTTTGGTGGATAGAGTCGCACATCATACGGTTACCGGACTGTCAACAGTGGAAATTGCGTCCCAAAATGCCCAAAAACTGAATACGGAATTCAAGAAATTCTTTGATGACACCAACTATAAATACAAGAGCTTTGTCCTAAAGGGTGAGAAAGACAAATTGGACGCCTTAAAACAATTGTTGGACAAACATGACATCAAATATAGCAATGCAAGTTCTGGCAAAGTATCGGGATTTGATTATGGCACCAGCAAAGATGGCAACATGACGGCTTCTTCAAGCGATTTGGTGGTTAGCACCAATCAACCCAAAGGGAAAATGGTACAGGTGTTATTTGAACCCAACACGAAATTAGTGGATTCACTCACGTATGACATCACAGCTTGGAGTTTGCCGTATGCCTACGGATTGAATGCCGTTGCCAGCAAAACAGCAGTCTCAACGTCCGTTACAGGCATCACGCCAACCTTAAATACGAAAGACGCAAATGCTGCTGCCTACATCACCAAATGGAACCATTTAAAAGATGCTGAATTTTTATCGGAATTAGTAAAACAAAACATCAAAGTTCGTTTTACGGAAAAGCCTTTTACGGTTAAAAATCCTGAACGTAATTTTGATAGAGGGTCCTTAATCATCACCAGAGGCGACAACCCAACGGTCGAAAATTTTGACGACAAAGTCATTGAAGCCGCGAATAAATTCAACAGAATGCTTGTTGCCACTTCCAGCGGATTCTCAAAATCCGGTCCTGACTTTGGTTCGCCAGATATCAAGTTGGTGAGCAAACCTAAAATCGCCTTGCTGTCTGGAGACTATACCTCATCCTTAAGCTATGGTGAATTATGGCATTTCTTTGAACAGCAACTGCACTATCCTGTGACTTCCATCAATTCAGCAGATTTTACAGATGTGAATTTGAACAAATACAATGTGCTGATTCTACCAAATGGTTATTATTCCAGATTGTTGGATGCAGAGGCGTTGGCAACTCTAAAAACTTGGGTGGGCAACGGAGGCAAACTCATCGCCATTGATGGTGCATTAAATGCCTTTGCGGACAAGGACGATTTCGGATTGAAACGCAACAAACCACAGGACACCACAAAGGTCAAAAACAACCTCATTCCGTATGCCGATAGAGAACGTGAATCTGCAAAGGAATTCATCATTGGTGCCATTTTCAAAACCAATGTTGATAACACACATCCCATGGCATTTGGATATGGCAAAACCTACTTCACTTTAAAGCTCGGAAATGATTCCTACAGTTTATTGGAAGATGGCTATAATATTGCTTGGTTGAGTGACCATCCCAAACCTGTTTCTGGATTTGCTGGTAGTGAAGCTCTAAAAAATCTTGGCAATTCCTTGGTGTTTGGCGAGGAGCGTTTGGGCAATGGCAGTGTGATTTATATGGTGGACAACACCATGTTCAGAAGTTTTTGGGAAAACGGGAAATTGTTTTTGGTCAATGCCATATTCTTTGTGAATAACAATAGCTTTGAGTTATAATTAATACCTGTGCTTGTAGATGCTGTATGTTGATACTGTAAAAAACAAACCTTTGGCGATGGCATTGACGCTTATTGCCATTGGCATAATTACCGCTCTCGATTACATATCTGGAGCAGAGCTATCGTTTTCCATTTTTTATTTAATTCCTATTTCAATTTTATCCATTAGCAGAATATCCAACAAGACGATGATCATTTCAATTGCGCTTGTAGCTGCTATTTGTTGGTATATGGTTGATGTAAACAGTAAGACTTATTCTTCTTTCTTTTTTCCTATTTGGAATGCCTTTGTACGATTGGCCATCTTCATAACCATTGGACTCTTGGTATTTTCGTTTCGTGAAAAACAAACCGGACTCAACGAGACCAACCAAAAACTAAAACACCTTAATGAAGAAAAAAACAGGTTCATTGGTATGGCTGCACACGACATCCGAAATCCCATTAGCGGCATCTACAGTTTTTCCGATTTGCTGCTTAACGACAAAGAAACGAAAATGAACGAGGATGAATTGGAAATCGTTCAATTGATGAAGTCCTTGAGCCAGAATGTCCTTGATATCATCAAGAATCTCTTGGACGTAGCCAAAATTGAGTCTGGAAAGATAGAGCTCACTACAGTGCATCAAGATTACATCAAATTTGTAAAAGAACAAATTTACCTCAACCAATTATTGGCAAACCAAAAGAACATAGTCCTTCATTTGCAATCCGATGAGATGCAACTTTTTGCAGACTTTGATAGCCACTACATGTCGGAGATCCTTAACAATCTCCTATCTAACGCCATCAAATTCTCTGAAAAGAAAAGTGACATCCATATCAATGTGAGCAAAAAGGATAAGCAAATTCTCACTGAGGTCATCGACCATGGCAAGGGCATTCCTTTTGAAGAACAGGAAAAACTTTTTAATTATTTCCAAAAAACCAGTACGCAACCTACTGATGGAGAATCGAGCACTGGACTGGGTTTGGCAATAGTCAAAAAGTTAGTGACTGCCTTTAATGGCTCCATAGGTGTAAAAAGTAATCGCAATGAAGGCTCCAATTTTTATTTTACTTTTCCAATTCATCACTAAAAAAACGATTGATAAAATATGAGCGAAAACAAAAATACAATATTGAAATACATGGATGGCTTTGAAAAAAGCGACCATGCTCAAATACTTTCCTGCCTAACAGAGGATGTCGTTTGGCTCATCCCTGGAATATTCCGCAAAACAGGGAAAAAGGAGTTTGACGGCGAAATCGAAGACGAAAATTTCATCGGAAGCCCAACCATCAAAATTCACCGTATGTTTGAAGACACCGATGTGGTCATCGTCGAAGGAAATGTCATTGGTAAAATGGTCTCTGGAGACCAGTTGGATGCTTCTTTTTGTGATGTGTTTGAATTTGAAAATGGAAAGATAAAACAGCTCACCTCCTATTTGATGAACAATTGAAACTTATAATTCACTGAAAAGCAATGTTTACCCTAGAAAAAATCCAAAACGCACATAAAAAAGTTAAAAGTGGTGCCGACTTTCCACAATATATCAAAGACCTAAACGCAATGGGTGTTACACATTACGATACATTCGTATCTGATGGGCAATCCAAATTCTATGATTCTTCCAATGATTCATTGGATGGACATCCCAAATATCCAAAAATAAAGGTTAATGAAGTCAGTTCTGCTGCCCATTTGAAACTTGCACTTACCACTCACCAGCAAGGACAGACAGATTATTTCACCTTTTGCAAACAAGCAGCTCAAGCAGGTGTTGAAAAATGGATGACCGACATAAAAGGTATGACCGTAACGTATTTGGACAAAGACGGGAATAAATTATTGGTTGAACAGATTCCAAATCCATTAAAAAAATGAGCGCATCAAAAATCATAACAGTGCTTACCATTGCAACAGTTGTATTCAGTTGCAACACAGACAAATCAAAAATCGTGACCGAAGACAAAAGCGCACCACAATACACAACGCAGTCAGACACGCTGACCAAGCACCTCAAACCTTTTAAAGCAGAGTTGCCGACCATTGGATTGCTCATTTACAATGGTGTATTGCAAAGCGAGGTCATTGCGGCTTCGGATGTGTTTGCAAAACCAACAGAAGATGGCAAACAGCTCTTCAACGTTATCACTATTGCAGAAACCTCAAATCCAATCACTACAGAAGAAGGCATGCATTTTGTGCCCGATTATACGTTTGATAACTGTCCAAAATTGGAAGCTTTATTTGTCCCTAGCGCTTATGATATGTACGCACAAGTGCACAACCCAAAAATTGTGGACTTCATCAAACAGAAAAACAACGAAACCAAATATACGGTCAGTAATTGTGCAGGTGCACAACTCATAGGAGCTTCTGGCATTGCCGATGGACATAAAATCGTGACGTGGATAGGTGGTGGCAAACAATTGCAAATCGATTATCCAAACCTAAAGGTGCAAAACGACAGTTTGGTAACGTTTGTTGAGGATGGTAAATTCAGCTCCTCCAATGGCAATTTGACAAGTTATGTGTCTGCCCTAAAACTGCTCGAAAAAATGACCAGCAAAGAGCACAGAGCCTTTGTGGAAAGCTACCTCTACCTCGACCGACTTCAAAACTGGAAAGAATAATTATAAACAATTTAAATACATGAAAAACACAAGAATCTATAAAATGTCCTTTGCCAGTGTCTATCCGCATTATGTGGCCAAAGCAGAAAAGAAAGGCCGTAGCAAGGAAGAGCTGGACACCATCATCCGTTGGCTTACAGGATATCATCAGATAGCCTTGGAAAAAATAATCGATGACAAAACTGATTTTGAGACCTTTTTTGCAGAAGCGCCAGAGATGAATCCAAATATCTCTAAAATCACAGGAGTGATTTGTGGCTATCGCGTAGAAGACATAGAAGACCCACTGATGCAAAAAATCAGGTATTTGGATAAGTTGGTGGATGAACTTGCTAAAGGTAAAGCCATGGAGAAGATTTTAAGAACATAGAAGAAAATCTATAAGCCGTCATAAGGCAAAATTACTTCCAAGAGATCATGAAAAATTACTTGAAATAGAGCCATGAAACCCTTCCCTATATTGGCAACGGAAAGATTGACGCTCCGACAATTAGCAGACAGCGACATTCAGGACATATACCGTCTTCGTTCCGACCGTTCCATAAACAAATATCTTGACAGGCCGCCAAGTAAATCCTTGGAAGACGCCTTGGAATTTATTAATAAGATAAAAAACAATAGTCTTTCGTATTGGGCCATTGCAAAAAAAGAAAACGAAAAACTGGTAGGTACCATTTGCCTTTTTAATGTATCAGAAGCGCAACAAACATGTGAAATAGGATATGAACTTTTAACCGAATACCAAGGAAAAGGAATTATGCGGGAAGCAGCAAAAAAAATAATCGAATATGCCACTCAAACACTTGGCATAAACACCATAGACGCCTATACCCATAAAGATAACCAAAGCTCAACCAAGCTTCTGGAAGAACTGAACTTTAAGAATATTGGTTTTGATGAGACAAATTCTGATTTGATGTTATTCCGACTTAATAAGCATATCTAAAGGAATGCCAATGCATACACCAAACATATCCTCTAATTTTTTAATGGTAATGACATTCAAGGGATATGAATATATTTATGACGTATATAATGAGTTGAACCCAATTAGAAAAACTAATTCTGAATGGATAACATGAGAAAACCTAAACTTTAGATTTAAATTTCCCTAGGCTTACTTTTAATTTACACATTGGAATTTTCTAATTTGCAATTAATACAAACTGGGTTACGGAGTTTTATCAAAAAAGCTAAAACTTTAAAACGAAAAGTAGAGCAGCATTCAATGGCTATCTCTTCATACATTTCCTGTGTTTTCCAATAACAATCAAAAAACCAACAAAATGATTTATTTCCCCCGATAATATTATGGGATATACAATAAGAAATTTATGTACAAATAGTGGAAAATACGTCCAGCATTCGATTTATCAAAAAATACTAGAAATCCCTATCGTTTTAAGAAACGATTTTTTGTAATCAAATTCAAAACCTCTTCTTTGTTGTTCTTACTGAATTTAATGCGATGGTCTCGAATAAGTACTGTCTGTCCTTCAATGGCATCAATCTTTTGCAACGAAACGATATAGGATTTATGAATTTTGACAAATAAATTTTCAGGAAGAAAATCCTCCACGCTTTTCAAGGTCAAATAACTCACATATTTTTTTGATTCGGTATGGATAATGACATAATTCTCCATCGCCTGCACAAAGAGAATATCAGCAAACATAATTTTTTCAATTTTGTTGTCGCATTTGATGAACATAAAATCATCTTCTTTATGACCAGAGGGTTCGAGACGTTTCATCACTTTATTGACAGCCATCACAAAGCGGTCGAACGAAAAAGGTTTCAATAGATAATCAACGACATTCAGTTCAAAGCCTTGGACGGCGTAGTTAGGATAAGCAGTTGTAATTACCACGGCTGGAGGATGCTCCAGTGTTTTCAAAAATGCTAAGCCTGTCATTTCAGGCATTTTGATATCCAAAAACAAAACATCGATTTGCTCTGTTTTAAAACATTCCAAAGCCTTTAACGGATTCGAAAAACTTCCCACAACCACCAGCTGTTCCAATTTGCGCACAAAGCCTTCAAGCCCTTTTCTCGCCAATGGCTCATCTTCGATGATAACACAATTTAATTTCATTTCAGTTTTATTTTTAAATCCACTTTATAGGCCGAGTCCAATTTCTCAATGTGCAGTTCGTGTTCATTGGGGTACAAAAGTTCCAAACGTCTTTTCACATTGGCAATACCCAAACCTTTGTTGCCAGAAGTTGTGACATCTACGGCGCAACTGTTTTTTATATTGAAATGCAACCAATGTCGCTCATCAATTTCAATTTGAATTGTGATATAATTATTGCCATCGGTATCAATTGAAACATATTTGAAGGCATTTTCCACGAATGGAATCAACAGTAACGGAGAAATTTGATAATTGTGTTCTAGATTTGGTTTGATGAAAGTTATGGTGAGATGCTCTGTATGCCGAATCTTTTCCAAGGAAATATAATCCTTTAAAAAACCTATTTCGTCTGAAAGCGGCGTTTTGTCAACAGCACAATCATACAATTGATAACGCAACAACGACGAAAACTTTATTAATACGTCCTTTGAAAGTTCCTGGTCGCCATCAATTAAAAAGTAAATATTATTCAATGCATTGAACAGAAAATGAGGATTCATCTGCGCTTTCAGAAAATTCAGTTCAGTTTCAAGACGTTCACGCTCCATCAATTGATTCTGTCGGTCTTTTTTGATATAATATTCAATCAAAATCACAATGGTAAACAATACCACAACCGTCAATATTTCAACAAAATGAGCCATAAATGTGATGGACAACAATATGAAACTCGGATGAAAATCCCTTGTTGGGTCTATAATCGGTATGTAGATGACGGCCGTCAAGCAATTCAGCGCACTGCACGCTATGACCGTAAGAAACGCTAGTACAAAAAATTGCCAATATTTCTGACGATAAAAGAATTTGGGAAGCAGCACATAAATGACGAAATAAACTGCCAACATCTCAAAGAACAAATCCTTGACCAAGTCATAAGTATTGAAAAGGTATCCCTTCCCTCTCTGCAACTCAAGTGTATGAAGATGGTTCAAAGCCGCATAGACCCAATAGATGATATGGAGCACCTTATACTTTGACAAGAACTGATAAAGCTGTTTCATAGGCACACAATCTCTTAAAGGTAACGCAATTATGGCATCGGCAGCAGCCTAAACCATAAAACTTGACGAAAGGTCATTTAAACTTGATGTAACCGATTTTCACGTTCATCAAGCAAAGCGCACAATAGATGTAAAAATATTGATTTTCAGGAGTATCCGGTATACATTAGATAAATAAAAACTCTTGTTATGAAAAAAATCTACTTCTACATTCCAATAGTATTAGTATGCCAAATGTCAACAGTGGCACAAACCATCACCTGTGATGATACCTCCATCTTCGTCATAGGAAATTCCACAACAGCTTCTTTAAGAGGCTTACACAAATTCACTAAAACAAGTTCTTCCCTTAACTATGCAGGGCAAATAGGCACTATACCTAACACTACGGAAACAGCGGGTGCAGGTCTTGGATTGGCTATTGCAGATTTGGGTGACGGCCAACGTTTTTACACATCTGACTATGCAGGCCATATCTTAGAATTTGATGGCACAAGTTGGAACACGCTGGCCACGGTATCTGACGGTACTTTAAACAATCCTGGAGGTAAGAATGAATTTTTATATTACCAAAAATATAGTCCAGATTTTTCCGTGATTTCAATAGTCCGTTACCAAAATGGAATGATAAATGAGATATGGAACGACCCTGCCACTCAAATCACACTTGCAGATTTAGCGGTAGATGATGTTGGCAATGTCTATTTTTTTACCGGCACCAATGCCATGGTAGATTATATGACCGATACCTTAAATGTGATGTCACCCAACGGAACCATACTCCATCAGTACAGTATTTCGTTTGACTTTCTTGGTGGCTATGGACTCTGCTTTCTAAATGGCGGCTTATATATGTTCTTTACAGAATCTAACTCTGATTATCCTGGAAAGATGGTAAGAATTGAACTTTCTGGTTCATCTGCAATTACCACTACTCAATATTTAGTGCCAAAACCTGTAGTAGGGACCGCAACCAATGGACCAATTTACTTAAATGTTCAAGACGCTGATACCTGTTCCTCTTCTGGCAACTTTTTAGGTGTAGACGATGTCACACCACAGGATTTTTTTGAAATGTTCCCAAATCCCTCCACAACTCAGCTGCACATAAATGCCTATCAAAACGGAAAATTGACCATCTTTAATGCGCTGGGACAAAAAGTAATGCATCAAGATTTAAATTCTGGGGTTGAAACTATTTTAGATATCCGCACATTGGCTTCTGGTATGTACTTGGTTAATGTAGAGCTTAATGGTAACCACACTACCAAAAAATTCATTAAACAATAAGACTCCTCTTTACATACATTTAGCCTATCATGGCAAGACTTTGGGGTTTGGTCTTGCCATTATTTTTTATGATAGTTTTTCTTTTTCATTAACTTTAGCTTTCAACATTAGAAACAACTTCCATGCAAACCATACTTGGAGCAAACGGACAAATTGCGGAAGAACTGACACGCGAACTGTACAAAAACTATACAAAAGACCTTCGGTTGGTCAGCCGAAATCCCATAAAAGTCCACGAAACAGACCAACTCTTTCCCGCTAACTTAATGGACTCCCTAGCGACAGAAAAAGCTGTTGAAGGAAGTGAAATTGCCTATATGACCGTTGGTCTTCCAATGAATTCTAAGCTTTGGGAAAACCAATTCCCAACAATAATGACAAATGTCATTAAAGCCTGTAAAAAACATAAGGTCAAATTGGTGTTCTTTGACAATACCTATATGTATGCCAAAACTAGCGAACCGCAGACCGAAGAAAGCCCGTTTATCCCTATGGGGCGAAAATCAACAGTAAGGGCTACAATGGCAGAAATGCTCTTAAATGAAATCAACAATGCAACCATGGAAGCCATTATTTGTAGGGCGCCCGAATTTTACGGCCCCAACAAAACGCAGAGCATCACCAACACCCTGATTTTTGACAACATTCAGCAAAACAAAAAACCCAAAGTTCCATTAAAGGACAACACCAAACGTACCCTGATTTGGACTCCTGATGCCAGTCGCGCTATGGCTTTGCTGGGAAACACGACAGAAGTGTACAACCAAACTTGGCATTTGCCTTGTGATGATAGCCGACCGACTTACAAGGAATTGATTGACCTGACATCCAAAATTTATGGACAAGAATTTGAGTATTCAGTCGTCAAAATGTGGCAATTCAAAATTGGCAGTTTGTTTAACAAAAAACTAAAAGAGCTTCAGGAATTACTGCCACGCTACAAATACGACAACATTTTCAAATCCGATAAATTCAAAAACAAATTCCCCCACTTCAAAATAACTACCTTTGAAAATGGAATAAATCAAATAAGAATTGGGCACTAAAAGCTGCACAATAATGTCTATACTTAACTATTGAAACCATGAAAGTTTACGGAAAATGTAAAAGTTGTAAAAACGAAATTGGATATAGTACCAATGCAAATACACGAGTTGAATTTGCAATGCAAGATGGTGAAACAAAAAAAATGAATTGTAAAAATTGTGGAACCGTCACAGAGTTTCACGTCGATGAATTATATGCTCAGCGTTCAAATACGCCCTATTTAATTGTGGGATTGGCAATTTTGACCATCATAATTGTCACATTCTATTTTATCTTTTTCACACATAGCAACTACATTATTATTGCTTTCGGTTTACCTCTTGCCATTTATTTAATTTTAAGTAAACAAGACCAAACCCGAGTTTCTAACTTTAATAGAAGAAAATTAAAAGGCCGAACTCACAACATTGGATAAAAATAAATAAATACTGGTTATAACCAAATGCTGCTTAAAATATCCGTTATTTCCAAAACTATAACGGGATATCAGTATATTTATGACATATATAACGAGTTGTGCATATTATGAAAAAACTCATACTGACAATATCATTTCTACATTCTATCATCGGATTTTCACAAGAAGAAAAAAAAGAAATCCTGATTAAAGGAATCGTATTGTCAGAAGTCAATGGAAAACCTCTTGAGAATGTTTATGTGAGCTATAAATCAAGATACCGATTTTCAGCAACAAACGAAAACGGAAATTTTAATTATAGCTACGAAATTCGAGAAAAAGACAGTTTAGAAACTATTGAATTAACAGCTTTGGGATATGAGAATCTTGATACAATAATCCGAGTTGACAAACCAAAAGAATACGTGTTTGAATTCGTTATGAAACCAAGATTAGGACTAAACCGAGCAAAAGCACTTGCCGACATCAAAAATGGAGAAATAAATATACTAGAATCAAGTGGAATCGCACCTGTATTTTATAAATCTGACTCAAAATTTGCAAAAAAATATAACGTGAATTTTATTGAGTATGGTTGCGAAGGTGTTGCGTGGGAAAGCCTTTATGTATATAATCGAACCGTTTTCGAGTATTTGGACAAAAAATATGAAAAGAAATGGAGAAAAAAGATTCGAAAAGACATTGTTGGACTTCAAGAAGTAACTGAATAAAATACCTTGCACAACATCATCGGCTATAATTCATTGTGACAAAAAGTTAAAACAAAGCTTAATTTATATATTATGACAAAAAGTAAATTACTTCAAATGCACAATGTGGGCATTGTTGTAGAATCTATCGATAGAGCCATTTCTTTTTTTGAAGAATTAGGATTGACATTGGAAGGACGAGCAATGGTTGAAGGGGAATGGGCAGGACAAGTTACAGGACTTGGTGACCAATCTGTAGAAATCGCCATGATGGTTACCCCTGATGGACATAGCAGACTTGAACTTTCAAGATTCATTGCACCTGCTACAATATCCGACCATAGAACTTCACCTGTGAACTCGCTTGGTTATCTGAGAGCAATGTTTGAAGTAGACAATATTGACGAATTGTTATCAAGGCTAGAAAAAACAAGGTGCCGAACTTGTAGGTGATGTTGTTAATTATGAAAATATATATCGCCTTTGTTACATTCGTGGCGTTGAAGGTTTACTGATTGGACTTTCGGAAGACATCCGCAATAAATAATAAAAGAAGTATTTTAAAAACAAGCAACTACCAACCAGCTATCAACTAACAACTACCGCATACAAATCAAAATCCGCTGCATCTGTAATGGTAACTGTTGTAAATTCGCCTGTCTTCAAATAACATTTGGAGGCATCAATCAACACTTCATTGTCCACATCCGGCGAATCAAACTCTGTACGTCCTACAAAATAGTTCCCTTCCTTACGGTCAATCACTACCTTAAAAGTTTGTCCAATCTTCTCTTGGTTCAACTCCCAAGAAATCTGGGATTGTATTTCCATTATTTCATTGGCACGCGCCTGCTTCACTTCTTCTGGTACATTATCCTCCAAATTATAAGCATGCGTATTCTCTTCATGCGAATAGGTAAAGCATCCAAGTCGCTCAAAACGCATCTCCTCTACCCAATTCTTCAACGTTTGATAATCCTCTTCCGTTTCACCAGGATAGCCAACAATCAAAGTCGTTCTTATGGTCATATTTGGCACGGCCTGCCTGAATTGCTTCAACAACTTCGTCGTCTTTTCCTTCGTCGTGCCACGTCGCATGCTCTTCAAAATAGAATCACTAATATGCTGCAACGGAATATCCAAATAGTTACAGATTTTAGGCTCACGATTCATCACCTCCAAAACATCCATTGGAAAACCTGTCGGAAACGCATAGTGCAAACGAATCCACTCAATGCCTTCCACCTTTACCAAAGCTTCCAATAGCTCGGCAAGGTTTCGCTTTTTATATAAATCCAGACCATAGTAGGTCAAGTCTTGTGCAATAAGAATCAACTCCTTGACACCAGTTGCAGCCAACTTCTCGGCTTCGGTCACCAAGTCCTCAATAGGCGTACTTTTATGTTTCCCGCGCATCAACGGAATCGCACAAAAGCTGCAAGGTCTGTCGCAACCTTCAGCAATCTTTAAATAAGCGTAATTCTTTGGTGTTGTAGTCAATCGCTCACCAATCAATTCATGCTTGTAATCTGCACCAAGCGCTTTCAACAACCCTGGAAGTTCCGTAGTTCCAAAATACTGGTCCACATTCGGGATTTCCTTTTGCAAATCTGGCTTATAGCGTTCGCTCAAACAGCCAGTCACAAACACTTTATCCACATCGCCAGCCTCCTTTTTCTGCATAAACTCCAAAATCGTGTTGATGCTCTCCTCTTTGGCATTATTGATAAAGCCACAAGTATTGATGACCACAATATTGCCTTCCTCCTCATGCACCACATCTTTGCCACTGGCTTTCAATTGTCCCATCAGCACTTCACTGTCATACACATTCTTGCTACAACCAAGAGTCACCACGTTGATTCGATTCTTTTTTAACGATTTTGTACGCATTGCAAAAATTTAAGGGTGCAAAGATACGCAATGATTGTGGATTTAGGTTTTCACCTGAAATCTTTTAATCATCTTTAACCTAAAATGATAAAGGAATAATGTTTACAGCTTAAAATACACACTCAACGAGACATTGATTCCCGGTTCGATAATATCAAAGGACCTAAATCGCGACAAGTGATTGAGATAGGCTTTGTCCAGAACATTATTTGCCGTCAAAACAAATTCTGTCTTATGATAATGCGCCCCAACATCAAGATTCAATAAGGTATAGGCTGGTGTAGTTTCTTCATTTGCGGCTACCTGTGTTTGTTCAAAAGCGGTTTCCGTACCTATGTTAAAAAAAACCTCATCAAAAGCATTGAATTTTTTAATATTGAAATAAAGCGTATTGGTAAGTTTAGTTGCTGGCATCATAGGGAGGTAGGAATCATCATCCTGCTTGGCATTGATAGTTGAAAATCGTGTTTCCAAATGTGTCCAAGTCAACGTTGAAGGATGGATATCTAAAGTAACCTCGCCTCCTTTTAGTGTGGCATCGCTTTGCTCAAACTGATAAAACGGAACTTGTTCGTCAGGGTCGAGGTTACTTTCAATGGTTGTTCCAGTGGGAGCGATGTAGATGAAATCATTGACATTATTCCAAAAAATAGCTCCATCAATACTAAAATCAGCACCATCATAACTTACACCAAAGTCAAATTGATTGTTCGTCTCTTTCTTAAAGTCTACATTGCCTCGTTCAAAACGTTGGTTTTCCAGTTTAACACCATTGGCGAACAGTTCGTTTAAATTGGGAGAACGGTAACCCGAAGCATAACTTGCTCTCAGTAGAAGCCCCTTGACAATCTCATAGGAAACACCCAACGACGTACTGATATTATCGTAATTACGTTTAATGTTAGGCATGGCAACACTTCCATCATCAAAGCTTTTGCTCTCTAAATTTCGAGTATCGTATCGAATCCCAAAACTGGTGGTAAAATCTTTAAATCGATATTTGCCTACGCCAAGAAACCCAATATCATTGATGGTCGCATCTGGTATCAATCGTGTCGCCGCTCCATCCTTGTTGGCATTGGTTTGACGCATGCCCTGAACACCTATAATTGTTTCAAAGTGATCCGTTCTTGGGAAATGATATTTGACATCATAGGTCAAGGAATTCAAAACCATATCCAAATAGGTATAGCCTTTTTTATGCCCTGCCAATTCTTCATTTTCCACCCGATGATTATTTTGATAGCCCAAAATAGCTTCTATTTTGGAAGTGCCTGTCAGCAAGGTTGTTTTCCAATTGACACGATTATCGGTCACATTATGAAAAGGTGCTTCAATTTCAAATGGGAATTTTTCCTTTTCCAAACTATCAATATTGACAATTTGGCCTTGTTCATTTCTGACGATATCTTTTCCGTCCAAAATTCCGTAGTAAGCTTGATTGAAAAGATATGAAACCGTTGAAGAACCCCATTTTCTGTTGATGCCTACATAGCCTTTACCACCAAACTCCAATAATCTGGTGTTGGGCACCCTAAAATCATATCCATCATAAAAATAATCCGATAATAATTTCCCGATGACATTTACGCCATAATTAAGATTTTCATTGGCGCCTTTTAAATTTGCATTCACACGACCACCTAGATTATTGGAATACAAAGCCGCCAACACCGACTTGTCAACCGTTCCTACAGCTGCAGGTTGTTCATCCACAAATCGAACAACGCCTCCCATGGCTTCTGGTCCATAGAGTAAACTTGCTGGGCCTTTAATGATTTCGATATGATCCATTCCCAATTCATTTACCCCAATACCATGCTCATCATCCCATTGCTGGGTTTCAAAACGCGCACCATCTACAACAGTAAGCACCCTATTGCCCTGCAAACCTCTAATGATTGGTCGGCTTACCATTGGTCCCGTGGTTACAGCATCCACGCCTGCAACTTTGTCGATAACATCCATAACAGTCACACCTCCCGTTTTCTGCATCTGGTTTTTATTCACTACTTCAACTTGATAGGTGTTCTCCTTTTGGGAATTGATAAAGACACTGGAAACGACAACTTCATTCATGCGTTCAGGCTCAGGATTAAGGGCAGCATCAAGTGTTGGCTCAGTATCCGAACTTGAAATCACAAGCGTCTTGACGATTTTTTGATATCCCAAAAAACTGAAAATCACTTGATAGGAACCCTTTCCTAAACCAGAAATACTATAGGTACCATCTTCCTTTGTAGAAGTTCCTTTATTGGATTCAACAATATAAATGCTCGCACCAATTAAAGGTTCATGGGTATTGTTGTCGGTGACCTTCCCCTGAACAGTTTGTTGCGACATTGCAGATTGTGTAACGACCAGGAACAATAAAAAAAAGAAAAACGAGTTTAGTGGCTTTAGCATTCAATTAGAAATTGGTTAAATAAGAAGCGTAAATTTAAAGTTTGTTTTTTTATTATTGGAAGAAAAATAACATAAATTCCAATCTGAAAATTGAAGATGTTGTCCAGTTAAACTTTTAATAAATTTGAGAGTCCAATATCAAACTCCTTATAGAATGAAAGCACTCTATCTCATTACGTTATTCTCCTTCTTGACAATGGGTTGTTCATCCAATGACCCAGTGGATGATGGACCGCAAGAAACTGAAATTTACTTTCCGCCCATCAACTCAGATACTTGGGAGACCACACCACTTTCAGAATTGGGCTGGGATGAAAGCCAATTGTCACCACTTTTGGAGTATTTAGAGGAAAAGCATACTAAAGGATTCATCATCCTACATGATGGAAAAATCGTGGTGGAAGCCTATATGAATGGCCATACGGATGAATCTCCTTGGTACTGGGCTAGTGCCGGAAAAACTTTGACCTCAACTATTTCTGGCATCGCACAAGATGAAGGATTGATAGATATCAACAATAAGGTCTCTGATTATTTAGGAACAGGCTGGACAAGTGCACCATTGGATAAAGAAAACCTCATCACCTGCAAAAATCTATTGACTATGACTTCGGGTTTGGATGATTCTCTAGGAGATGATGTCTCCCCTTCAAATCTTCACTATATAGCAGACGCTGGAACTCGTTGGGCCTATCATAATGTCTATGTAAAAATGCAGGATGTTGTAGCAGAAGCAAGCAATGAAACTTGGACAAACTATTTCAATACCAAGTTAAGAGATAGGATTGGGATGACTGGTGCTTGGTTGCCTTTAGATGATTTGAGTGTGTATTGGAGCACTTCTAGAAGTATGGCACGATTTGGTTTGTTGATTTATGCCAAAGGCAGTTGGAATGGGACACGGATTATATCTGAAGAATTTTTGAATGAAGCCACCAATACTTCCCAAAACATCAATAAAGCCTATGGGTATCTTTGGTGGCTGAATGGAAAATCATCCTTTCATTTACCTCAAACTCAACTTGAATTTCCAGGAGAATTGATACCAAATGCGCCAGCAGATATGTATGCAGCTCTGGGTAAAAACGACCAGAAGATTTACATTGTTCCGAGCAAAAAATTGGTAGTCATCAGAATGGGTGATGTTGCAAATCCAGAGAATCCTACCTTTGCTTTATCTGGTTTTGATAATGATCTTTGGGAGAAGATCAATGCCGTTATTGAACACTAGGATTATTTGAAGAAAGAATCCACAAACTCATATTTGTTGAACACTTGAAGGTCATCAATGCCTTCCCCAACACCAATATATTTTACGGGAATCTGGAATTGGTCTGAAATACCTATGACCACACCGCCCTTAGCTGTTCCGTCTAGTTTGGTAACTGCCAAAGACGTTACTTCCGTGGCTGCTGTAAACTGTTTTGCCTGTTCAAAAGCATTCTGTCCAGTGGAACCATCCAACACCAACAGTACATCGTGAGGTGCATCTTCAACAACTTTTTGCATGACACGCTTTACTTTTGTAAGTTCATTCATTAAATTGACTTTGTTGTGCAAACGTCCAGCGGTATCAATGATCACAACATCGGCATTTTGGTTGACAGCACTTTTAATCGTGTCAAAAGCCACAGAAGCCGGGTCGCTTCCCATATTTTGGCGTACCATTGGCACCTCTACTCTATCTGCCCAAACTTGTAATTGGTCAATGGCTGCAGCTCTAAACGTATCGGCTGCACCCAAAACAACTTTCAATCCTTGCTTTTTAAATTGAGAAGCCAATTTTCCAATGGTAGTTGTTTTTCCAACACCATTGACGCCTACAACCATAATTACATAGGGCTTTTTATTTTGAGGAATGGTAAAATCAGTCGCGTTACCACTATCAATTTCAGACAGTAAACCTGCAATCTCTTCTCGAAGTATTTGATTTAATTCTGACGTTCCAAGGTATTTGTCCTTGGCTACACGAGCTTCAATACGCTCAATAATTTTCAATGTCGTATTCACACCTACATCACTTGAAACCAAAATTTCCTCAAGATTATCTAAAACATCATCATCAACTTTTGATTTACCAGCAATAGCTTTATTGAGCTTTGAAAAAAAGGTGGTTTTCGACTTTTCAAGACCTTTGTCTAGTGTCTCCTTTTTTTCTGAAGAAAATATTTTTTTGAAAAAACTCATCGTGTTACTAATTTTTTGATGTTCAGTCAACAATTAAGCCAAACAAACAAACTGTAATATTGTCAGATTAAGGTCAAATATAGACATAAAAAAACTGCCTTCATAATGAAAGCAGTTGTATTGAAATATATTGGATATATTTATTTTTTTCTTAGAAAATCATCTACAAATTCTGGTGCCATAACGGACTCAACAAACATGTAAGCGCCTGTTTTTGGAGATTTTACCATTTTGATTGCTTTAGTCAATCTTTTTGAAGATGTCTGAAGGGTTGCTACGGTTTTCTTTGCCATGACTTAATTATTTTATCTCTTTATGAACTGTCATACGCTTAAGGATTGGGTTGAATTTTTTCAACTCCATACGGTCTGGCGTATTCTTTTTATTTTTCTTTGTGATGTAACGTGATGTTCCTGGCATACCTGATTCTTTGTGTTCGGTACACTCTAATATCACTTGTATTCTATTGCCTTTTTTTGCCATTGTATTACCTTTTTAGCTTGTGGCTATTATTTTAAAAATCCTTTGGTTTTTGCTTCTTTGATGGCTGCAGAAATACCAATTTTATTGATGGTTTTCAATGCAGCAGTAGAAACTTTTAAAGTCACCCATTTATCCTCTTCAGGAATGTAAAAACGTTTTTTGATGAGGTTGGCATCAAATTTACGCTTTGTTTTGTTCATCGCGTGCGATACATTGTTTCCAACCATCGCTTTTTTTCCAGTAAGTTCACAAACTCTTGACATTCTTCTTAACTTTAAATATGTTATTCAAAAACAGGCTGCAAATTTAGCAAAACTTTACAATACCAACAAAGTAAAAGTGTTACTTTTTTAAAATTTCTTTTTGAAGCATTTCGAAGGCTTTATTGGTTGCCCTGTGAATCACTTTTGTGCGATGGTTTCCAAAGTTGAATTTCTCCGAATACACCTTTGTTTTACTGGCAATGGCTATGAAAACAGTACCAATTTCGGCATCGGCATCGCCTTTGGTTGGGCCTGCATTGCCTGTGGTGGCAATGGCATAATCGGTGTCGAATAACTTTAAAACTGACCTTGCCATGGCTTCCGAAACTGGGCCACTGACCACCGAAAATTCTTCAATCAAGGCTTTATCAATCTTTAAAACGTCAATTTTGGCTTCGGTGGCATAACTAACGACGCTTCCTTTAAAGTAATTGGACGCACCAGCATTAGCTGTGAAAGATTCTGCAATTTTTCCGCCTGTGCAGCTTTCAGCAGTTGCCACTGTCTTATTGAGTTGTATGAGTTTATGCCCAATGACAGCTTCGAGTGATTCATCTTCTTCAAAACCAACAAAAATATCTTCAATCTGTGGCAATAACAGTTCAACTTGTTTTTGCATTTCTGATTCAACTTGTGCTTTATCATTCGATTTAGCTGACAAGCGCAACCGTACTTTCCCCAGACTTGGCAAATACGCCAGTTTTATAAAGGATGGCAAATTATCTTCCCATTTTTCGATTCGAGCTGCAAGATTGCTTTCGCCCAAACCATAGGTCAAAATGGTTCTGTGAAGAATGAATGGAAACTTATAGGTTTTACGGAGTTTGGGAATGACATGATTGTCAACCAATGCTTTCATTTCATAAGGAACACCTGGCAAGGAAACGAAAACCTTTCCGTTTTTCTCCAACCACATCCCAGGCGCACTGCCATTAACATTCATCAAAACTTGAGCCTTTGAAGGTACAAGTGCTTGGTCAAGATTGACTTGTGAGGGTGTTTGGTTCACATAATTTTTCCAGAGTGAGTGAATATTTTCGGTGACAGAAGCATTTCTGACTAAAGTATCCTCAAAATAATCTGTAATGGTTTTTTTGGTGATATCGTCTTTGGTAGGACCCAATCCTCCTGTGATGATAATGATGTCTACATTTTCTTCTGCTTCTTTCAAAGCTTTCAGAATATGTTTTCTGTCGTCTTGAACGGATGTGATTTGATAGACCGAAACACCAATCTTATTGAGTTGTTTGGCGATAAAGGCTGAATTGGTATCAACAACTTGTCCGATAAGGATTTCGTCGCCAATGGTAATAATTTCAGCGTGCATTATAGGTTGAAGTCGTTTTTTATTTCTTCAGTAGCGTTTTCTACAGCCAACAGAACCTCTCGCAATTGTTCAGAAACATCATGATTACCCGGATTCTCAAATTTACCCCAATCCTGTACTTCAATTAAATCGCTCAATACACCAAGTTCGAACAAATCGATAGTAGGTTTCATTTTATGGGCAGCTTGATAGGCCGTATAGTAATCTTTTTCTGCAACTGCTTTTTTGAGTCTGGCTGCATCTTCTGGTACTTCTTCTAAAAAGGCAGAAGCCAGAGCCTTAACAAAATCTTCATCACCATCTGCCAAATCACGTACTCTTGATAATTTATAATGTTTCTCCATTTATCTAATTGTTAGTTTGAACATCTCGTAGTCTTCAATAAAACCGACAAGTTCGTCATGCGGTTTCACTTTTGCAACTCCAGACGGTGTTCCCGTAAAGATAACATCTCCGATCTTTAAAGTAAAATATTTTGAGATATATTCGATAAGTTCATCAATTTTCCAAAGCATCTGCGCAGTATTGCCTTCTTGCACAAGAGCTTCATTCTTTTTTAATGAAAAATTAATTTTGTCCAAATCTTTAAAGTTGGATTTTGGCAACCAATTGCCTATGACGGCTGCACCATCAAAAGCTTTGGCTTTTTCCCAAGGTAAGCCTTTGGCCTTGAGTTCGTTTTGCAAATCGCGAGCCGTAAAATCGATGCCAAGACCGATTTCGTCATAATATTTATGGGCAAATTTTTTATCAATGTATTTTCCAACTTTATTGATTCTTACTAAAATTTCCACTTCATGATGTACATCATTGGAAAAATCGGGAATAAAAAATGGCTGGTTTTTTAATAATATTGATGTATCTGGTTTTAGAAAAATGACAGGGTCTGTTGGCCGTTCATTTGCCAATTCCTTGATGTGTTCCGTATAATTGCGCCCAATGCAAATAATTTTCATCTTAAAGGAAAAAGTATATTATACAATTTTTACTGAATGTATTTCAATTCAGCTTATTATTTAAAGCCCTTAGCTTAATGGCAGTCAATACTTTCTTGGTGTACAGTGGAAAATCAGCATTCAACAGCCAACCGAAATAACCCGGTTCTTCGTTCAAAACATCTTCCACCTTTTTGCCTTTGTGTTTTCCAAAAGAAAAACACTCTTCATTTTTCTTGTTATAAGTGATAAATCCTGCGAAATCAGCAAATTTTTTGCGCGAACTGAAATCTGCCAAAAATTTGGTATCATTTTCCAACTCGTCGTATTTGGACAACTGCGCTTTCAATACTTCGTAAGTGGCATTGGTATCAGCCTCTGCGCTGTGGGCATCATCCAAATTTTTATCGCAATAAAACTTATAGGCCGCAGCCAATGTACGCTGTTCCATTTTATGAAAAATAGTTTGTACATCTATGGCTACTCTATTTTTCATGTCAAAATCGATATCAGCGCGAAGCATTTCTTCTGCCAACACAGGAATATCAAATCTATCAGAATTAAAACCTCCCAAATCAGAATCTTTTATCATAGTATAGACATCCTTTGCAATTTCCTTAAAAGTGGGTTTATCTGCTACATCTGCATCCGAAATACCATGAATGGCAGTCACTTCTTTTGGAATGGGAATGGTAGGGTTTACCACCCACGTTTTGCTATCTTCTTTCCCGTTTGGATACACTTTTAACACCGAAATTTCAACAATTCTATCAGTGGTGATGTTGATTCCCGTGGTTTCTAGGTCGAAAAAACAGATGGGTTTGGTGAGATTGAGATTCATTTTAAAAATTTTGGACAAAGATAATCAGAAATAAAAAAGCACGGATAGAAACCGTGCTTTTATGATAAGATTCCCACTTGTGCAGGATTTTGTTATATTTCTCTATTAGAATCCCAAGCTTCCAAATAATCTTTGACCGCTTTTACAAACTGTCCACCCAAAGCACCATTGACCACACGATGGTCATACGAGTGCGACAGGAACATTCTGTAGCGAATTCCTATATAATCACCTGCAGGCGTTTCGACAACCGCAGGAACTTTTCTAATGGCACCAAGCGCCAAGATTCCAACTTGAGGCTGATTGATAATTGGTGTTCCCATGATGCTTCCGAAGGTTCCAACATTGGTGACGGTGTAAGTGCCGCCTTGAATATCGTCTGGTTTTAGCTGGTTTAAACGGGCTCTATTGGCCAAATCGTTGACACGTTTGGTCATTCCGACAAGATTGAGTTGGTCAGCATCTTTGATGACTGGTACAATCAAATTACCATCTGCCAATGCGGCCGCCATTCCAAGATTGATGTGTTTCTTTTTAATGATGCTATCACCCTGAACGGAAATGTTCATCATGGGAAACTTTTTCAAGGCTTTTGCCACCGCTTCCATGAAAATCGGTGTAAACGTCAGGTTTTCGCCTTCACGCTTTAAAAATTCGCCTTTGACTTTATTTCTCCAATTCCAGATTTCGGTGACATCCGCTTCAATAAAACTTTGAACATGTGCAGAGGTTTGAACGGATTCCACCATATGATGCGCAATCAATTTGCTCATACGGCTCATCTCAATGACTTCATCATCGCCACTTGCAACAACAGGGTCAGCTTTCGGTTTTTCAACACCATTTGTCTGTTCTTTGGCTACTTGAGGAGTTGGTGGAGTCTCTTTTGCAGATTCCGCTGCAATAGGTTTTTGTATATATGTTTCTTGAGCTGGTGTCTGTGGTTGTTGAATCTGTGCAGGTTGAGAACTTCTATTTTCTATATATGACAGAATATCGTCTTTGGTCACGCGGCCTTCCTTCCCTGTTCCAGAAATAGCATCCAGCTCGGATTGAGACACACCTTCTGCTTTTGCAATATTTCTTACCAATGGTGAATAAAATCGATCTTCAGAAGATGTTACCGGAGCTACCGCAGTTTTTGCAGCTTCAACAGTTTGTGCAACTTGAGCCACAGAAGCGTTTTCTGCAACAGCAACCTCTTTAATTGGCTCGGCTTTTGGTGCGGATTCTGCCACAGAGCCCGAAGCTTCAGTTTCTATGATAGCAATGGTTTGCCCCACTTGAACTACATCGTCCACATTGAACAATTTTTCGACCAGGACACCTTCAACTTCACTTGGCACTTCACTATCAACCTTATCGGTAGCAATTTCCAAAACAGCTTCATCCGCTTCAATGGTGTCTCCAACATTTTTTAGCCAAGAAGTAATGGTTGCTTCGGCAACGCTTTCTCCCATTTTTGGGAGTTTCAATTCAAATTTTGCCATATAATTATTGTAATGGTAATTTTATTCAATTGCTTTGCAAAATTAATTAAAAATGACAGACTTCCTTATAAAATCATCAGAATTTGCAACGATGTATTTTTCAAAATAACTCAAAAAAATCTAGAATTTAATGACTTCACCTCTACTTCTCGAACTGTTGCTACCAATAATAAAGTCTGACTCTTTTATGAAGAATTTGTAGCTTACATCAGCTATTTTACTTGATTTAACAATAAAATCAATACTGGTTTTAAAGGGGTACAATTGAATGTCGAAAATGATTTGCTGGTGATCGGTCAATTCTGGAGCTTTAGAATATAGATGAACAGGTTTATCCAATGTTGATTGCAGCTTTTCATCCATTTCGTCTGACATTAAAACATAATTTGCAACAACGGTTTTCTCCTGTTTAGGTTTTGGATTTAATAAAATAATCCCTTTAACACCAGCCCAGATCAAAGCATTATAAAAAGCATTGGGTTTAAAATGCTTTTTGAAGAAAATCTGCATTGCTTCATTGAAGCGTTTTGCATAGATTTTATCTTTTAGTGTACTTTCGCCTTTAAAATGAATGACTGTTGTGGATGGATTGTAATAATTTTGATAGCCTGCTTTGGCCACTCGATAAGATAAATCCATATCATCGCCATACATAAAATAATCTTCATCAAATCCGTTGATTTCATTATAGACATTGCGTTTTAGCAACATAAATGCACCGACCAAAATGTCAACTTCACCAGTTTCATCTTCATTCAAATGATTAGCATAGTAGGATTTTGAATTGCCCAAAATCTTTTTAATGGACACCAAAGGTGTTGGCACATTCCGTTTACTTTCTGGCAAAAAATGACCTTTTCCATCTACGAGTTTACAGCCTACAATTCCCGTTTTAGGCTTTGATTTCGCAAAATCCAACAGTATTTTAAACGTGTCTTCCGCAACAACCGTATCAGGATTGAGAATGCAAACATATTCACCTTTGGCTTGTGCCACTCCTATATTATTCCCTTTGGAAAAGCCATAATTTTCTTTGTTTTCAATTAAAATGACTTTTGGGAATAATTGTTTGACCATTTGGCAACTATCATCGCTTGAATGGTTATCGACCACGATTATTTCAGCTTCCAAATCTGTAACGGCAGCTTCAACACTTTTGAGGCACAACTCCAAAAAGAAGCGTACGTTATAATTGAGTATGATGACTGAAAGTTGCAAAAACACTAAAGTTTTAAAGAGGATTCAAAAGGAATACGATTCATGATGCTGCGACCTAAAGTAATTTCATCTGTATATTCCAATTCATTACCTACCGAAATACCACGAGCAATCGTTGAAGTTATAATATTACTATCCTGAATTTGCTTAAAAATGTAAAAGTTAGTCGTATCGCCTTCCATCGTGGAACTTAACGCAAAAATGAGTTCTTTTATTTTGCCTTGTTTCACCTTTTCGACCAATGAATCAATGTTCAAGTTGTTGGGACCAATGCCATCCATCGGAGATATCTTTCCGCCCAACACATGATATAAACCTCTAAAAGAGCTGGTATTTTCTATTGCCATAACATCTCTAATGTCCTCTACCACACAAATAATGTCATCTGTCCTATGAGGGTTTGCACAAATTTCGCAAAGCAACGTATCACTGATATTATGGCAACTTTTACAAAACTTAATCTCATTGCGCATGGTCTGAAGCGCAGTCGCCAATTGATTGGTTTGGTCATTTGGCTGACGCAACAGATGCAACACCAAACGTAACGCAGTGCGCTTTCCTATTCCTGGTAATTGCGACATTTCGTTGACCGCTTTTTCGAGAAGTTTTGAAGAAAATTCCATGACTGCGAAATTACGATTTTAATGAAAATTTTAGCTGTAAATTTTGAATGTTTCTTTTAAAAACTATAGTAGTTCATTCTGAATCATCTACAAGTTTTCATGAAAATAAGCATCCATAAAAACCATAAAAGGAAATTAATTTCCTTTAAATTTACTTAATATTGTTGCCACAACATCATATTATGTCGCCAATATCCATTATCCTTTTAATTGTTGCCTATTTTGGCTTACTTATTTTGATATCCTTTTTTACAGGAAAAAAATCTGACAACGACACTTTTTTTAAAGCCAATAAATCATCTCCTTGGTATGTGGTTGCGTTTGGAATGATTGGAGCATCGCTTTCGGGCGTGACTTTTATTTCAGTACCTGGTTGGATTGAAGCTTCACAGTTTGGATACATGCAAGTGGTTTTAGGATATATCGTTGGGTATCTCGTTATCGGTACGGTGTTACTTCCATTATATTATAGACTTAATTTAACCTCCATATACACTTATCTTGAAGAACGTTTTGGTAATTATTCTTATAAGACTGGCGCTTCATTTTTTCTAATTTCGAGAGTTGTTGGAGCCAGTTTCCGCTTGTATTTGGTGGCCAATGTTTTACAATTGATTTTATTCGATGAACTGGGTATTTCCTTTTGGCAAACGGTTACTATCACTGTCTTATTGATTTGGTTATATACCTTTAAATCTGGCATCAAAACCATCGTTTGGACGGATACATTTCAAACCTTGTTTATGCTGATTTCTGTAGGAGTAGCGATTTATTTTGTAAGTAGTGAATTGGGTATAGAAGGAGGAAATATAATTGGATATGTTTTGGACAACGATCTTTCAAAAACTTTCTTTTTTGAGGATTTTAAATCTGGAAATTATTTTTGGAAGCAGTTCATTTCAGGAGCGTTTATTGCAATCGTGATGACAGGATTGGACCAAGATATGATGCAGAAAAACTTGACCTGTCGAAGCCTTAAAGATGCTCAAAAGAATATGTTTTGGTTTACAATCGTGTTGACCATTGTGAATTTTGTGTTTTTGAGTTTAGGTCTGTTGCTGACAGTCTATGCCCAAAAAAATGGTATTGATGCGCACAAGGACGACTTATTCCCCTTGCTTGCCAAAAATCATCTTGGTGCAGGAGTTTTCGTGTTTTTCTTGATTGGATTGATTGCAGCCGCTTACAGTAGTGCAGACAGTGCATTGACAGCCTTGACAACGTCATTCAGTATTGATATCCTGAATATCGAAAAGAAACATTCGAAAGAGAAACAAATTAAAATGAGAAAGCAAATCCATATCCTGATATCCATATTGCTCATTTTCGTTATCATTTCCTTTAAATATTTGATTAAGGATGAAAGTGTTATTGCAAAGCTTTTTGTATTTGCTGGATATACTTATGGACCGCTTTTGGGTTTATATGCATTTGGATTGTTCACTAGGATGACTGTAAAAGATGTATTCGTTCCTATTATTGCAGTTTTATCACCAATCATTTCCTATCTCATCAGCGTGAACAGCTTGAAATGGTTTGGGTTTGAATTTGGTTTTTTCATTTTAATCCTGAATGGGTTTCTAACTTTCCTAGGTTTACTTTTAATTGCTCGCAAAGATGCGAAAGCTCGGAATTCTGTGTAATCAATATTGATTGATACTCAATAAAACTAAGGTACAAGCTTGTTCAAATTCTATATCTTGTTCTTTTAAAAGAGAATATAATTCAGGATTTTCTGTTCCTGGGTTGAAAATGATTCGCTTGGGATGCAGTGAAATAAGATACTCATAATAGTTTTCTTGATTTTTTGGGTTCAGATACAGCGTTACAGTATCTATATGAGTATAAGCAACTAATTCTGTGTCAATTTCCACTCCAAAAACCTTTCCTTTTCTAAGCCCAAACGCCACCACCTCATGACCATGCTCCACCAATCGATTGATTGCTAAATAGGAATATCGCCCAGGATTTGTTGAGGCTCCAAATACCAAAGTTTTCTTTTTCATCTTGCTTGTTTGTTAAAAACGTGTTAAGGTCTGTTAAAATGAGTAACACGATTCAAATTTAAGCGTCTATGAAATAACAACCTAATCAGTTGGAACAAAAAAATTAACCAATCAGTCACTTCAATTAGTGACATTAACTATCAATCAAAAAATGAAGAAACTTATCTTTTTGTGTGCATTTATGTTAACTGCTTTTATGAATGCACAACCATCACAAGCAGATTTAAGAGACGGTTCCATTTCGGGACGAATTATGGATGCATCACTCAACCAACCGCTTCCTTATGTAAATATTATTGTCAAGACGCTATCCAATGAAACCATAACCGGAAGTATCACAAAAGACGATGGTACTTTTGAAATCAAAAAAATCCCAGAAGGGAAAGTGATTGTTAACATTCAGTATATAGGATTTAAAACCATTTCCAAAACAGTGGAAATTGGTGGCAAAAATTATGACATCAACTTGGGTGACATCATGCTTGAAGAAGATGTTGCCAGCCTTGACGAAGTAACCGTTGTCGCAGAAGTCACTACCATTCAACAAAAAGTGGATAGAAAAGTCATCAATGTAGGCAAGGATTTGACAACGACTGGGCCAACCGCTTCTGATATTATGAACAATATTCCTTCTGTCAATGTGGACCAGCAAACAGGTAATATCAGTTTGCGAGGCAATGAAAACGTCCGAGTAATGGTGGATGGTAAGCTATCGAATGTTCCCGTTGCACAATTGTTGAAACAAATTCCCTCATCCTCCATCAAACAAATTGAATTGATAACCAATCCTTCCGCCAAATATAATCCAGAAGGCATGAGTGGCATCATCAATATCATTCTTCATAAAAATACTAATATTGGCTTTAATGGGAATATCAATTTAGGGCTCACCAAGGAAATTTATGCCAAATTCAATGGTTCCATTGATATGAATTATCGAAATGGGAAATTCAATCTTTATGGCAACTATGGAAACAACATCGGGAAATATGACAATTACGGAACCATTGAGCGGTTGGATGACAATTCGGTACAAAATTTCAATTTTTTCAACAATAATAAATCACACTTATATAAAGTAGGATTGGATTTTTACATGAATGAGCATAACACCGTTTCTTTCTTTACCAATCAAAATCTTTATGACGGTAAAGGAGCTGGATCTACGGGAATACAATATGTCAATCAACCCTTTCAGCTACAGCAATTCAACAACATGACCGACAATATTTCTTCCCAATACAATGGTGTCTATAACCATACGTTCAAAAAGGAAGGTGAAAAACTGGATATTGAGGCCGATTACAATGTATTTTCTCAAGATGAGGATTCAAATTTTAATTATATAAATTTTTCATTCCCACCAGATTATCAGGATTTTGTTGATACAGACAGAACCCAAACTACCATCAACGTGGATTATGTGAATCCATTGTCTGAAAAAGCAAAGTTGGAGTTTGGAGGTGAAGTCCGATTGTTTGATACCAAAATTGATTATACTTCCACGGGGCTTTCGGTAAATGAAAACCAAGATGAGATTCCAAACAATGGCGACGAATACATTCCAACGCCGCAAACCGATTTTGATTACAAACGGGATATCTATTCATTGTATGCAACGTATGGTAAGACTTTTGAGAAATGGAGCTATCAATTTGGGCTACGGGGAGAAAGCGTTATGGAAGATGCCAATGCCGTAAGGACTTTAGAAAATTCAACTGAAGACACTCCATTTGAAAATGATTACTTTCAAGTGTACCCTTCAGCATTTTTTACTTATAATCCAAGTGAGAAAAATACCTATCAGGTAAGTTACAGCCGACGTGTGGACCGTCCTGGTTTGGACCAAGTGAATCCAATTAGAGAATGGAGTACGCCACTTATCTCATCTTTTGGCAACACTGAGTTACAGCCTCAGTTCACAAATTCCATGGAAGTCAATTACACCCGAAAATTGGAAAAAGGTTCCCTCACTGGTGGTCTATTTTATCGCATTGTGGAAGACGAAATAAATAGGGCTGTGTTTATTGACCGTTTGGATGTCACAAAAAACATCCTCACATATGACAATTTTGACAACACAACAGCATTTGGGGTGGAATTGAACGGGAACTTAAGACCCACAAAATGGTGGAATTTCAATTTGAGTTTTGACCTTTATTCCAAAAAACAGAAAGGGATAGCCGAAATATTGACAGTTCCGACTGATGAAGCCACAGCAGATGATATTTTAAGACAGACCATTGAAGTAAATAATGTTGTCTATAATTTCAGGATGTTCAACAATTTTAGCGCAACAAAAAAATTGAACCTCTCTGTTTTTACCATGTATAGAGGAGAAGAAAAAGGATTGCAATTTACTAGAAAGCCAATGTTTATGGTCAATACAGGATTGCGTTATTCATTTATGGAAGATGATAGGGCTACCTTTAGTTTCAATTACAGTGATATTTTCAATACGATGAAATTTGAGTTCGAAGGTGAGCGTCCAACACCGCAAGTTGGTCAATTCAATTGGGAAAGCAACTCTTGGAATATTGGTTTCTCATATAGATTTGGCGGCAATAAATACAGAGCCTTGCAAAGAAAAAACAGGGATGATAACGAAACATCCGGAAGCGGAGGATTTATGTAAGATAAAAATTTAATGGCCTACGTAATAGTTGATGGTTAGTGTTAATGTTAGGTTGTTAAATAAGAAAACCCGAAGCTTATAAACTTTGGGTTTTTGTTTTTAGAAAAATGTTAAAATTTATAAATTGGCTGATTGAAGTGTAATTATCTGCAACACCAGTCGTCTTTATACAAACACCCCTAGCGAATTTTTGAATTAATTTGAATTAGCCTTCATATTCCATTTAAAATTCGATTAATCAGTGTTTTTATATAAATGCAACCCGGAATTTCACAAAATTTCGGGTTTTTGTTATAAGTATGTTAAACTTTGATTATCAATGGAATGAAATTCAAATTACAACGACTAAATTTGTACTCAATTTATATATTTTCCCCCTATGATTTTGATATAAATTGATTAATAGCAAAATGAAAATCCGAAGTCAACGCTTCGGATTTTCTATTTACTATGTTAATGGATAGTTAAATATGATTTTATATATACTATTTTAAAAAGTTTAGCGTCTATATATAAGTGATAAGTTTTAAATAGTTAATTAGTTTAAGTGTTAGTTAAGTTGATTAATAGTAGGAAAATCCGAGGCATTTGATGTTTCGGATTTTTTTTACCATTTTATTATCACACTCCCCCAAGTAAAACCGCTCCCAAAAGCAGCAAGCACAACTACATCTCCTTCTTTAATTTTACCTTGTTCCCAAGCTTCTGTCAATGCAATAGGGATGGATGCAGCCGTTGTGTTCCCATATTTTTGGATATTGTTGAATACTTGGTCATCACTTAATCCAAATTTCTTTTGGATGAATTGTGCTATTCTCAGATTCGCTTGATGTGGAATCAACATATCAATAGCTTCTTTTTTAAGATTGTTTTTCATTAGACCTTCCATAATGACTTCACTGAACCTAACAACCGCATTTTTAAACACAAACTGTCCGTTCATATAAGGAAAATAGCTTTCGTCATTTTCATCATTGTCGTTCAGAATATCGGTCACCCAACGCGTTCCCATGCCTGGAGCTTTAACGACCAATTCCTCGGCATGCTCACCTTCTGAATGTAAATGGGTTGACAAAATTCCCTTAGAATTATTTTCTTCTCTAGTCAAAATGGCGGCTCCTGCCCCATCTCCGAAAATAACGGAAACACCCCGTCCTCGTGTCGTTTTATCCAATCCTCTTGAATGCAATTCGCTTCCTATTACCAAAACAGTTTTGTACATCCCCGTTTTGATAAATTGATCAGCAACAGAGACTCCGTATACAAACCCCGAACACTGATTTCGAACATCCAATGCACCAACGGTTTTAATATTCAAGGCATGTTGAACTTGCACACCTGGACCCGGGAAATACATATCTGGGCTCAAGGTCGCGAATACAATAAAATCGATGTCGTCTTTATCGATTCCAGCTCGTTTAATGGCAACTTTAGCAGCTTTAACACCCATTGTAGCCGTTGTGTCTCCAGAATCTTGTTTCACCCAACGACGCTCTTGAATGCCAGTTCGCTCCTGAATCCATTCGTCATTGGTATCCATCATTTTCGATAAAGCTTCATTAGTGACTACATTGTCTGGCACATAATGACCGAGCCCTATTATTTTAGAATTGTACATAGTCTAATTTTTATTCAATATACTTCATTTATTTATCAAAGTCGCAAAAATAAGCTCCTCAATGTTACCAATATTATTATTTACATAAAATTTTCATCCTTAAATGTCAGTTTGTCACATTTTAACTCTTGGTACTTTTTTTGATCTTCAATAAAACATCAAACGAAAAATTAATTAAACATATATAATATGACAAAAGGAAATATCAATGTTTCAGTTGAAAACATCTTTCCACTGATTAAAAAATTTCTTTACAGCGATCACGAAATCTTTTTACGTGAGCTCATAAGTAACGCAACAGATGCTACTTTAAAATTAAAACACTTAACAAGTATTGGAGAAGCCAAAGTAGAGTATGGCAATCCTAAAATTGAAGTGAAAATTGACAAAAAAGGCAAGAAAATCCATATCATTGACCAAGGGATTGGTATGACAGCTGAAGAGGTTGAAAAATACATCAATCAAATTGCATTTTCTGGTGCTGAAGAATTCTTGGAAAAATACAAGGATTCAGGCAAGGATGCTGGAATCATTGGTCACTTCGGTCTAGGTTTCTATTCGGCCTTTATGGTTGCTGAAAAAGTGGAAATCATTACCAAATCTTACAAAGATGAACCAGCAGTTCATTGGGTTTGTGATGGGTCACCTGAATTTACCCTAGAGCCTTCTGACAAAAAAGATCGAGGCACCGAAATCATCCTTCACATCGCTGAAGATTCCACTGAATTTTTGGATGATTCAAAAATTAAGGGCTTGTTGCAGAAATACAATAAGTTTATGCCTATTCCAATCAAATTTGGAACCAAGGAAATCAACGACCCAGATTTTGAGCCAAAAACCATTAAAGATAAAGACGGTAAAGAAACCAAAGAGCCTCATAAAAAAATAAGCGTTGATAATATCATTAACAATCCAAATCCGGCTTGGACGAAGCAACCAACGGATTTAAAAGATGAGGATTATAAGACATTCTACCACGAATTGTACCCAATGCAATTTGAAGAACCATTGTTCAACATTCATCTGAATGTGGATTATCCGTTCAATTTGACAGGTATTTTATACTTCCCTAAAATGACTGGTGATTTGAACATTCAAAAAGACAAAATACAGCTATATCAAAATCAAGTCTTTGTCACCGACAATGTAGAAGGCATTGTACCAGAATTTTTGACGATGCTTCGTGGTGTCATCGATTCTCCAGACATTCCTTTGAATGTGTCCCGGTCGTATCTTCAAGCGGATGGTAATGTGAAGAAAATTTCATCTTATATCACCCGTAAAGTAGCTGATAAATTGAAATCGTTGTTCAATGACAATCGTGAAGATTTTGAGAAGAAATGGGACGACATCAAGATTGTGATTGAATATGGAATGTTGTCTGAGGACAAATTCTACGAAAAATCAGATGCATTTGCTTTGTACCCAACTGTAGATGGCAAGTATTACATCTGGGATGAATTGATGGAGAAAATTAAAGGCAATCAAACAGATAAGGATGGTAAAACTATAATTCTTTACGCATCTAACCAAGATGCGCAGCACAGCTACATAGAAGTCGCAAAATCTAAAGGGTATGAAGTCTTGTTGCTCGATTCGCCAATCGTTTCACATTTGATGCAAAAATTGGAATCCACTAAAGAAAACATCTCGTTTGCACGTGTCGATGCCGACCATATTGATAATCTCATCAAAAAAGAAGACACCACAATTTCAAAATTGTCGGATGAGCAGAAAAAAGAATTGGAAAATGTTTTGAAAGAAGCTATCCCATCCGAAAAATTTATGGTGCAATTGGAAGCTATGGATAGTGATGCGTCACCCTTCATTATCACTCAACCTGAATTTATGCGACGTATGAAAGAGATGCAGGCAACAGGTGGTGGTATGTTCGGGATGGGCAATATGCCTGAAATGTACAATTTGGTGGTAAACACCAATTCCGAATTGGTCGGTGAGATTCTCAATACCAAAACGAAGAAAAAGCAAGAGCGATTGATTTCGCAAAGTTTGGACTTAGCACGTTTGTCCCAAGGTCTGTTAAAAGGGAAAGAATTGAGTGAATTTATAAAACGAAGTTATGAAATGATAAAATAAGATTTCAGTTATGAACCAGAAAAACCACTTTGTGAAAACGAGGTGGTTTTTTTCTTCTATTATTTAAATCTTTTAAACTAGTTGTAAGTAATCCATTTTTCTACGACTTATTGGTTGATAACCAATCCACAACATTATGCTTTTCAGACTTTTTTACCTTCTTTTTTTCTTATTAATTTTTGGATGTTCCTCATCTGATGACTCCAATAATCCTATGGGAAATGACTCTATGGATATGAACGATAACAATGGTGACAACAATGATATGAATGGCGATGATACCAATGGTGATGATACCAATGATGACAACACACCAGCCATCTATCAGGGCAACTTTGTATCTGCAGCACACGAGACCAGTGGTGTGGCACAAGTCAATGAAGACCATACCATTTTGAATCTTAACAATTTTATGACTTCTAATGGCCCAATTGTAGAAGTGTACCTAGCTACAGACCTTACAGTTTCTGATTATATTTCTCTAGGTGAACTTCAGGGTATTGATGGTAATTACAGTTATAATTTACCTCCTAACGTAGATTTTGAAAATTATAAATATGTTATTATTTGGTGCGTAGAGTTTTCGGTCAATTTTGGTTATGCTATTTTAGAATAGATAATTTCCAATAACACTTTCGAATAATAAACCATTTTGTTTTTGCAAAGTGGTTTTTTTTGTAATTTCAAACCATTAATTCAATTCAAATGAAAGAATCACAACGATTGGTAAGTTTATTTGAAAAACTTTACAACGGAATTCCATGGATAGACATGAATTTGGTTTCGGTTTTAGAACCTCTTTCGGCTGACCAAGCAAAAGAACGTGTAATTCCAAACTGTAACACCATTTGGGAAATCACCAATCACATGATATCCTGGCGAAAAAATGTTTTGCAGAGAGTTAATGGAAAAATCCTCACAACCCCAAGTAATAACTATTTTGAACCTGTCAAAGACACCTCAGAAAAAGCGTGGTCTGAAACATTGCAATCTTTAGAAAAAACACAACGGGAATGGATGTTTTTTTTAAATAATCTGAAGAGCAGCCAATTTGAGGCTGTTTATGAAGTAAACCAAATGACCTATTATGAACACATCCAAGGCATACTCCAACATGATGCCTATCATTTAGGGCAAATCGTACTGCTTTCCAAACAATTTCAATAAAAATATTTTGCCATTAGTTTGGTTGAATGCATCTCTAATTTTAAAAAGTTCAGATTACATTTCGGTAGTTTATCACATCAAGATTTTTTCCAAAAAGAACAAGGTTTAAATGCGTTAAAATATACGCCAAATCAGTTAAAATATTCCTTGAAATATTAAGTCTTCTTTAGTAAAAAGTGACGCAATATTAAGTACATTTGTCAAGTATAAAAACTCTGAAAAATTACTTAAAAAATCCCCACTATGAAAAAAATTTACTCTTTCCACATTCTGCTTATTGTTATGTTCTTTTTGAACAATCAAGCAGTGACTGCGCAATCTACTGAGGTTTTTGAAGACGAAACATTCGGATCCACAATATTCAGTGATAATGGTCAATCTTTTATTGTTTCAAGTACATCAACCGATACCTACGCCGTTAATGATGACTTAAATGGTGGATGGAATGGAACTGCTCCAGACAGCAAATTTGTTGATAATTACTTCTCCTATGATGCAAACAATGAAAGTAGCTTTACCATTACCACTAGTGATGGAACAGAAATTATTGTTTCTAGTCTTTATTTGTTTTTGGCCACCAACACTTTTACCAATCCAACAGGGACCTTGACCATCAATGGAAAATTAACAGGTTCCACTGTTTTTACCATTACCAAAAGTTCAGGTTTTGCAGATGTAGTAGCTTTTGATCCCAATTCTGGTTATACGTTTATTGATTTTGCCACAGAAGGAGCGTCTGACTATTCCATTCTTCCAATAGATGAATTGGAATTCATTTCTGATGGTGATATTGATTATATGGGATTGGATGCATTTACTTGGGATTTTGCAAGTACACTTTCTCTCAACAATGGAAATTCGTCGAACCAAACTTTGATGGTTTATCCAAATCCTGCAACAGATTTTATTAAGCTTGCAAACTTGAAAACTGCCCAAGCATATGAAATTTTCAATGTGTTGGGAAATAAAATCCAACAAGGTAAAATTGTAGAAAACCAATATATTAACATCCAAGACTTTTCAAACGGATTGTATATCATGCGTTTGGAAAATGGAAATTCATTCAGATTCATCAAAGAATAAAATTCTTTTTGAACATCTATGCAAAATTTAGAAGACCATCTTGTTTTCACAAGATGGTTTTTTTATTTTTAGTTGATGCAAATCGTTTCTACAAATATTGCAAAACCAACAACATTTCTTTGGAATGGAAGGGAGGAAATAACAGGCATTTATAAAAAACCAACAGACTTAGCTATTTACCTCGGAAAGGGAGAAGTCAAAGGTGACGAAGTTTCAGACAGAAAACATCATGGTGGCATATACAAAGCCTGTTATCTATTTTCTGCTGATAATTATAGCTATTGGAAAAGTCTTTATCCAAATTTAGATTGGAGCTATGGAATGTTGGGTGAAAACCTCACTATCTCTAATTTGGATGAAACCAAAATTTTCATAGGTGATATCTATAGAATTGGAAATGCACTGGTACAGATAACACTACCAAGGGAGCCCTGTTATAAATTGGGTGTCAAATTCGGCAACCAGAAAGTCTTAAAACAATTTATCGAACATGGCTGTCCCGGAACTTATGTGAAGGTTTTGGAAGAAGGATTTGTTCAAGTGGGAGATGAACTAAAACTTGTGGAACAGCAATCAAATAGTTTGTCAACCTCCCAATTTTTCAATTTATTATTCGAAAAAGAAAAGAATTAAGAATTTTTACAAAAAGCTATTGTTAATGAAGCCATTCCAACCTCAAAAAGGGAGAAATTGAAATTTTATTTAAAAGAATAAATCATTTCATACGAAAGAAAACCAAAAAAATCCCCTTTAAATTTTCCGCTATCTTTGCTGCAAATTATAAAGATGTCATTCAAAAATTTAAACCTTAACAAACCTATCCTCAAAGCCATAGAAGAAGCTGGTTATGAGGACCCGACATTGATTCAAGAGAAAACCATCCCGTTAGTATTGGAAAAGAAAGATATCATCGCTTCTGCACAAACTGGCACCGGAAAAACAGCTGCATTTGCTTTGCCAATCCTGCAATTACTTTTTGACAAACAGGATGCTCCCAAAAAAGGCAAAAAAATAAGGGCTTTGATAGTCAGTCCCACTCGTGAATTGGCAGTACAAATCAATTCCAACTTCAAATCTTATGGAAAGCATACCAATCTTCGCTCCACAGTTATATTTGGAGGTATTGGAATTGAGCCTCAAATTGACATTCTTCAAAAAGGTGTAGATATTGTAGTGGCAACGCCTGGCAGGCTTCTCGATTTACATAAGCAAGACCAACTAAATCTCGATTTTGTTGAGATTTTGGTTCTTGATGAAGCTGATTTGATGTTGGATATGGGCTTTATTGATGATATCCAAAAAATAGAGCGTTTATGTCCTAGAGACAAACAGATTTTATTGTTTTCGGCAACAATGCCTTTTAAGGTTGAACAATTGGCCAACAGCATTTTAAAATCTCCAGAGCGCATAGAGGTCTCTCCTACTTCATCTACAGCGAAAAATGTGAGTCAAATTTTATATTACGTTCCTAAACGCAATAAAATTGAATTGTGCTTGCATTTATTGAGAAACACAATCAGAGGTAGCATTCTTATTTTCCGTCGAACAAAATTTGGAGTGGATAAATTGGAGCAAACACTTCTCAAAAATGGTTACAAAGTTGAGACCATTCATGGTGATAAAACACAGAATGACAGACAAACAGCATTAAATAAATTCAAGCATAAAGAGGTCAATATACTTATTGCAACTGATGTAGCTGCTCGTGGTATTGATATAGACGAACTGGATTCAGTTGTCAATTTTGATATGCCAAATGTACCAGAAACCTATGTTCATAGAATAGGAAGAACAGGACGTGCTGGGCTCATGGGAACTTCTTATTCATTTTGTTCTGCTGACGAGAAAAGTTACGTAAAGACCATTCAGCAATTGATAAATGTTCAAATTCCCGTTGAAGAAGAACACCCCTATCCTTTAGACCCAAAGGCAAAACCAATCGTTCACAAAAAACAAGGCAGCAAACATAAAAAAGGCCGAAAAGGGCAAGGTTCAAAAAAGAACAAAAAACGCTGGTATTAACTCTATGAAGTTGCAAGCACAAAGCAAGGAGTTTTAACAGATGATTGTTGACTAAAAAACTAACCCAAAATCCGTTTATCAAAGTAATTTTTGAGGAACGGAATTTGTACCAATAACATCAATGCCAATAATCCCACGCCATAGGCAGCAATTCTTGGGGTTTGTATGTTAGTCAGACGCTTAGAAACTCTTTCAGAATTTAAATCTAAGTTGGTAAACCATCCTGAAGCTTCCGGTTTTGTAATGAAGATTGTATATGCGACAAAAACCAAAAATCCAGCTAAAATCAATATCCAGACACGCTTTGAAATCAATGGTTGGTAGGTAGTTGTGGCTCTTTGTTGAACACTTTCTACTTGGGCCATGACATCGGTTGTAAAATTGAATGAAGGCGTTTCCAAAGCAGATGTTTTCATTGCTTTATCAACCAAATTTTCTATCTGTTTATCCACGTTCTCTTTCATAACTACTGATAATTTCGGGTTCTAACCGTCGTTTTAAAATGCTTGCCAATTTTTTACGGCATCGAAATAATTTCACTTTGACCGTATTGGCTTCCATATCTACAATCTTTGAAATCTCTTCCAAAGATAAGTCTTCAAAATAATATAAGGTCAACAAAAAACTGTCCTCACTAGGCAATAGGTGTAAACATTCTTGAATGGCCTCCTGTTGTTCATGTTTTTCAAGTTTGTCCAAGGCATTGTCAATACTTTTTACCTCATGTTCTGTAAATTCATCAATAGCAACCTCACACATTTGACGTTTGTTTCGTTTGATTCTATCCAAACAGGTATTGTAAGCCACTTTGTAAATCCATGTGGAGAATTTGGATTCGCCTTTAAATTTATGCAGCGATCTAAACACTTTGACAAATGTATCTTGGGCCACTTCTTCAGCTTCCTCTCGATGTTTTAACATCCGAATGGCCAACGTAAACACCAAATCCTTATAACGCTCAACCAAAACAGCAAATGCCTTGGTGTCGCCAATTTTGATTTGATTGATGATGTAATCGTCGTTGGTGGTCATTTGATTGTTTGACGACTTCATTTCATCATCGGTTACAATTAATTGAAAAAAATAATTTGAAACTTGTGTAACCATAAATTAAAAGCTGTCGTCATAAGCTACGAACACATTAAAGTTAATCAATAAAAAACGAACAATTATTTAAAACTAGAAATTATGGGATCAGAATTTATCATCATGCCGCTTATGATAGCTGCAGTTTTCGGAATCTTTTATCTGTATTATTCCACACGAAACAAAGAGCGTTTGGCACTCATCGAAAAAGGAGCGGACGCAAGTATTTTTGTAAAGGGAAAAACACACACAGCACCTATTTGGAAGATACTCATTCTTAACTTGGCATTATTGTTAATGGGAATCGGGATAGGTATCTTCATTGCCTCCATATTGCACTTCAATCTTGGTGTAGATGATGATGTAGCATTTCCGGGAACCATTTT
>JAWKNA010000012.1:0-21859 GCA_041391925.1 Gelidibacter sp.
ATTCCTTATAATTTCGGGATAACAGTACATTTTGCTGTTCTTTACCGTTTTTTGTTATTTGCTCCACCGTCACATCCAGCGGGTTGCGTATCTGCATCAAATCGCGCTGAGCAACGTGTGTATAAATCATCGTCGTCTCTGGCTTGCTATGCCCTAATAGCTCCTGTATATAGCGCACATCCACACCATTTTCAAGCATATGCGTGGCATAGCTGTGGCGCAGCGTATGCGGCGTCACCTGTTTTTTAATGCCTAGGCGCTGGCAGTTGCGTTTCAAAAAATGACGTACCGATACTGCACTATACGGCCCGCCGCCACTCCCCTCTATCACAAATACTGTCGGTGCATAGGTGTGCAGATAGTTCATCAGCAAAGGCTGCAGTACGGCGCTCATTCCCACCACACGGTCTTTCCGCCCCTTACCGTTGCGTATATAGAGTTGCTGTCTATCAAAATCTAGGTCACTTTTTTTAAGATTCAATAATTCCCCAATGCGGAGACCACATGAGTAGAGCAGACCAATAATGGCTCTGTGCTTTAGGTTATTTGAGGCACGCAGCAGGTCTATCACTTCTTCTTTGGAGAGCACCGTTGGCAAATACTTGCTTTTCTTGGGCCGTTTATAGGTGCTGGCATCAAAACCACGCAACTTGCACAGCTGGGTGAGGTATTTAAACGCGCTCACACATTGCCGGTGGCTGCTGATGCCGTACTGCTCCTTGGCTATCACATCGCTCATGAAGTTATCAATATGCTCGGTTCTCAAAAGATCGATGCGCCTGTCTTTTGTATAATGCAAAAACCTGAGCACAAAATGACCATAGCTCCTTACAGTTTGTTCACTCAACCGTTTGCCCCGCAAATAGGCTGCATAGCGCTTTAGCAACTCTTTATGGCTCAATGGCAGAGCGGTATACAGTACCTTGCCGTCTATGCCCATGGCCTTGCGCGGTCTTGCCACGGGTAATGGTACTGCTGGCACTTTGCTAGCTTTCAGGCTGCTATAATCTACATAATACCCTTTCGATTTAAAATAACCAAACAAGCGGTTCACCGTATGACTGTCATGTTTTACATAAAACGTTTGGTGCGTTTGGCTCCAAAGCACCCCGTGGATGTTTTTTACAATCGATTTTAAGCTGTCTTCATATTTAAAACCAATGGCAATTTGTTCAGCATGGTGATGGTATAAGGGCGTGAGGGTAATGGTAGTCATAAGGTTGCTTGCCGTTCTATAGTGAAGGTGTTTAAAGATATAAAAAAAAACCCACATTAGATACGGCCGTTGCCCTAATGTTTTTCGGAAAAACATCCATCCCAACCATACGCACCCGAACAAAGGTGGGAGAGAAGCAGGTTAAAACGCCCACCCTAGCCAGATATGTCCATTCACTTGCATACAAGGTCAACGTATAGAGCTCAGGGTGCGTCGTATAGGGCTCGGAGTGCATCGTATAGGGCTCGGAGTGCGTCGTATAGGGCTCAGAGTGCGTCGTATAGGGCTCAGAGTGCGTCGTATAGGGCTCGGAGTGCGTCGTATAGGGCTCAGAGTGCATCGTATAGGGCTCGGAGTGCGTCGTATAGGGTTCGGAGTGCATCGTATACCACTCAACTCCTTTCCTAGCCATAATACATAGTCTCGATGAGACACCATTAATTTATACCCTTCCGTTAGTCAAGAAGAATGTCATCATCGTCAAATTCAAAAAAACCAACAATGCTAAAAAACTGGGTATTGCAAATCATTTGAAATCCTTTAAAGATGTAACAATTCTTACAGTATAGCTACTTATAAGGTATACACTACCATCAACAATGAAATTTAGCAGACGCTTCTACGACGCTTCGGTGAATTTTAGGAACATTTCTAAAGGACGCTGGATACTTTCAGTGGTCATTGGGTTAGTGTCTGCATATTTCATTTATAGTTTTATATATGTATTAAGAGAGGTCTTGCGTGTCATGGTTTTTGGGTTTGAAAACTACCCTAATATCATTTCCGACTTCAACAGACAAACATACAACCTCTTTTTTGCGGGCCTGTCCTTGATTTATGGCAATGCTATAGCTATCACCTGTATTTTTAGCAGAAATTATCGTGTAAATTCACGTCACAATCCCAAAATACGTCGGGTTATTAATGACCAAATTTTCCTGAATGGTGGTTTTGCCCAATGGAGCCTTCGGATGGGACTATTTATCGGCACTTTCTCCATTGGCTTTATAGATTTTGAATATATGCCCTATGTGTTTTCATTTGGAGGTCTATTGTTGGTCGTGCTCTATCTTGAAACGTGGAAAGCGATAATTCAGATATTGAAAAAAAGAAAGTACCTATGGTTATTGGGGCATTTTCTGTTGATATGTCTATTGGCTTTTGGGCTGTCTTTTGTAAACCCAATAAATTATAAAGTGCTAGATGCCCTTGCTTTGGAACACAACCCAAAAATTGATGTTCCCTCATCCCATTATTATTCAGAAATGGATACTAATAGGTACATGGTTATAAGTTTTAAATTGAGATTGGATGCCAAAAAACAATTGGAAATTATATTGGAAGATGGCAGTCGTTTGACTCTGGAAGAACTGCCAAGTTTATTGGAAGTAGAGAGAGCATCAAAACGCGAGGAATTAAGACGATATTTAGTAGCAGCAATATGGGCAGATAAAAAGATGCCCATGCAGTATATCCTCGATTTTCAAAACACACTTTGCAGACTAAACCTAACTAAAATAATGTATGTGACAACGGAGGAAATTTATGCAACTGCTAGATTTGAAACTCAAGGCATCACAGTAAATGGATGTTTACCTTATTACTGTAAAGATTTTATGGTGACACGCAGGCCCTCTGAAATGCCTGATGATATAGGTAAAGAGGAAATGGAATGGTTTAGAGAATTTGTTAATAATCGAGAATTGCTTGTCATTGACATCGGAAAAGACATAAAAGTAGACGGCCTTGTTGTTCCAGATAAGTTTCTAGTGCCCAAGTTTAAAAATAACAGCAACCCTAGGACTCTTTTTGAATATCATTACACGTTAGATACTCCTTATGAAGATTACATAAAAGTTTTATCCGCACACTATGAAGCTGCTTTCAGTCTTAGAAAGGAAAATCAAACCATTCACTGGAATATGTTCACTGATTATCAAGATAAGGAATTGAAAAAAGCCTATGATAGCCAACGGGATTCTTTAAGAGAAGCATTTCCTGTATCTAAAATTGATAGGGTACACTAATCTTAGGTTTCAAAATAACGGCACAATCAACCCAGCTACACCAGCTTCTCCTTAAAAAATGCAATGGTGCGTGCCCAGGCCAAGTCAGCCGAGGGTTGGTCATAACGGGGCGTCGTGGTATTATGGAAACCATGGTTCACCTCAGGATAAAAGAGTACGGTATAAACTTTGTCATTGGCCTCAAGGGCAGCTTCATAATCTGGCCAACCTGCATTCACTCGTGTATCAAGCCCTGCATAATGAAGCAACAGCGGTGCATGTATCTGTGCGGTCTCTTCCGCACTGGGCTGACCACCATAAAAAGGCACAGCGGCTTTCAGGTCTGGCACTCGCACAGCCATCATGTTGGATATCCATCCGCCAAAGCAAAACCCAACCACGCCTATCTTGCCATTGCAATCTTTGTGGTTTTTCAGATAGTCAAAGGCAGCTATGAAATCCTCAAGCATCTCGTTGCGGTCGCGTTTGCTTTGCCGTTCGCGGCCTTCATCATCAGTCCCGGGATAGCCGCCCAGCGGAGTTAGGGCATCGGGGGCAATGCTGATAAACCCTTCCAAAGCCGTCTGCCTTCCCACATCTTCTATATACGGATTAAGGCCACGGTTCTCATGGACCACAATCACCCCTGGCAGTTTCCCCGATAGCTCTTTAGGTGTGGACAGTAAAGCTTTGATGCTGCCACCGCCTTTAGGCGATTCATAGGTAACATATCCAGACTCCAAACGTGGGTCGTCTTTGTCTACCAACAAGGTAGTGACATAATCGGGCGACATAAAGCTCAGCAAGGAACCAACAGTCACACCACCTATGGCATAAAGGGATAGTTTTTCTACAAACTGCCGACGTTCGAGTTTGTTATGGGCATAGTCATCATAAAGGTCAAATACGTCTTGGTGGATGTCTTCTTTTTTAAGTGGCTTCATGGCATACAATTTTGATGCTGTACAAGTTATGAAATAAACGAAAGCGAATCAATAACTTATTTCTTAAACATAAAATACACCGCCAGTACCAAAAAGATAAACGAAATAATATGGTTGGTGCGGAAGGTTTCATTCTTGAACACCAGCAGGGTAAACACCGCAAATACCGATAGGGTGATGACCTCCTGTATCACTTTGAGCTGCAAAAGCGAAAAAGGCCCACCATTGCCCTGAAAGCCTATCTTATTGGCAGGTACTTGAAATAGATATTCAAACAGGGCTATGCCCCAACTGATGAGAATGATGGCCATAAGCCCAAGCTTGTTGAACCATTTCCACTCCGCAAATTTTAAATGCCCATACCAGGCAATGGTCATAAAGATATTGCTCAATAGCAACAGACCTACAGTGGCGAACGCTTTCATGATAGAGATGAATTATTGGCCCATCAAGAATATTTCAACGCCTTCAATACCGCCAAGGCTTCGTCCTCGTCTTCGGCATCTACATAAATCTGTATCTCATCAAACAGTCCTGTATAGGCCGAATCCGTTTTGTCGAGTTCATGATACGTGATGCCCGCCTCTGTAAGGGCATTTCTAAATCCCATGGCCTGTACCTGTGAGGTGCCTGAAAATACTTTCTTTCTATTGTCTTCCATAGTTGAGGTGTTTAGTGTTCATTAAAATACACGGTTCAAGAATGCTTCGATGCTCTGTTGGTTGGCCCTTATGAGTTCGGCCCGAGCAAGGCGCATGTCTTTTGGGTGTTTGTCCTGTGAGAGTTTAAACTTGCCCTCCCAATCGGTAATGCTGATTTCAAACATCTTGATATAATCTAGATTGGCCTCCATTCGTGGATTGTTCGGGTCAAGCCGATAGTTGTGGTCGGGTTGCTCCAAGAACTCCGTCATAATGATGAGGGATTCTTTTAAGGCCTCTCGGCTCTCGATGGCTTCCACGGTACCAGTTAAGTGCACTTTGATATAGTTCCAAGTGGGCAACTGTGTGGTGGCATATACACTGGGTGAAATGTAGCACTGTGGCCCCGAAAATAAAATGGTGACTGCGTTTCCATCCTTTAGCAGCTCCGCCTGTTTGTTATAGATATCGATGTGGCCAATGAGTTTTCCATCAGCTTCTCTAAAGATTAAGGGCAAATGGGTAATGAGGGGCAGCGTGTCTTTCACAGATATCACCGTGGCCAAAGGGTAGGTTTGTATCACATCAATCATATGATGGTGATTCGTATCTAAGTGGTAAGGTGGTGGATACATATGCAATTGACAATTAATAATTAATACTTAAAAGATAATCCATAGTATAAAAAGGTAATTGAGTATTCATCACTAATTTTTCATTGTTCATTTTCTATTGCTCATTGTCCATTGTCAATTATCCATTGTCAATTATCAATTGTCCATTGTCCCTTGTCCATTGCTCAAACTCCAAACTGCCGTAAATGATGGTCCAAGTGCTTGTACTGCATCTTTCCCCATTGGTCGGTGCTAAACTTCCCAAAAAAAGGATGTTCAGGCCAATGCAAGTTAAGGTCTTTTTTTTGGAATTCATTGATGCATTCAATGAGCTTTTCCTTTTCCTCCTCAAACGTACTATGCTCAGTGACTTTAAAATCCTTCACTGTGGGAAGGTTCTGTTTCCAAGGCTTGTCATTGTACAGTTGCGACTTGTAAAGTTTAAAGACCACTTTCATAAACGGATTGGGGGTTTCCGTAAGCGTCATGCGACCATTGGCAACTTTAAGAGGAAATTGACTGTGGTTGAGCATTTCTGCCACGTTCATTTTGCCCCAAAGTGGCTCTCTGTGCTCGTCAAGTTGTGCAAGACGTTTTAAAACCTCTTGATGTGTGTCAGAATCAAATAAAGATTTCATAATATTGCTATTAACGGAATTCGTTCTGAAATTTACAATATTTATAAGTATCTTATGTCAGAAAAAATGCCTTCTTTTTCCATTAAGCATTGGTCAGAAGATGACAGACCTCGCGAAAAATTGCTCAATAAAGGCAAAGATGCCCTGAGCGATGCCGAATTGGTAGCCATTTTGATAGGTTCAGGAAGTAGAAATGAAAGTGCTGTAGATCTGTGCAAACGCATCTTGGCCAGCACCAGCAATAATTTGAGCGCGCTTGGGAAATTGTCTGTCAAGCAATTGATGGAATTCAAAGGGATAGGTGAGGCCAAAGCCATCACCATTGTGGCCGCTTTGGAATTGGGACGCAGGCGTCGGGGAGAAGAGGCGTTGCAATTGAAGAAAATCGATTCGAGCCATTCGGTGTTTGAACTGATGCAGCCCATCATTGGTGAGTTGCCACATGAAGAATTCTGGATTGTCTATTTGAACAATTCAAACAAGGTCATCCATAAAAACCAGTTGAGCAAAGGAGGCATCACAGGAACACTGGTGGATGTGCGTTTGGTGATGAAAACCGCCATTGAGGTGGGTGCTACGGGGCTCATTCTGGCACATAACCACCCTTCTGGAACCCTGAAACCAAGCGAAGCCGACAAGCAGATAACCCAAAAGCTAAAGACCGCATCCGAAAGCATGGATATTAAAATATTGGACCATTTAATCATTACAGAAAAGGCGTATTTTAGCTTTGCAGATGAAGGAATACTTTGATTCGCAATTAACAATTAACAATTAACAATTAACAATTAACAATTAACAATTATCAATTATCAATTATCAATTAATTTATCTTAAATAACCATCAACTGTCAACTGTCAACTGTCAACCGTCAACCGTCAACTGTCAACCGTCAACTAAAAACTAAAAAACATTGTTACTCGTTTACACCCATAAAATAACACCACGTTTCAGCTATATCTTCAAGCATATCTGTGTGCGTATTTTGGGCATTCCTGTTGGGTTTACCACCATCATTGAAGAGTTTATAACGCATGAAAACCTAAAAATGTCCTATACCAAGCAGCCCTTGGGAAACGAGTTTTTTGTGCGCAGCCATGAGTTGCTGTTTGAGCAAGGTCTTTCTGATTTGGACATCCATGTGCAAGATTGGGAACACACCAAATGCTTTTTCCCGACCAATGATAAAAGTAGCTTGCCCTTCGATATGTTTGCGGCGTCCTTCTATCAATTGTCTCGCTATGAAGAATATTTACCACATGTCAAAGACGAATTCGGACGCTTTGTGGGTATGGAAAGCTTGGCATACAAAAATGGGTTTCTGCATCAACCTGTGGTAGATATCTGGGCCTATCTGTTTCGTGATGCTTTGCAGAAAACCTTTGAAGAATACACATTTCCCCAACGCAATTATAAGATTCAGCCCATTATCGATGTGCCCATGGCTTATTATTACAAGCAAAAAGGCCTCTTGCGTACCTTTGGCGCTACCCTTACAGATGTATATCGATTGCGATTAGGGCATTTTTACAAGCGCTACTTGGTGTTGGCAGGCCTGCGTCGCGACCCTTATGATACTTTTAAGTGGATCATTACCAAACAAAAGCAAACAGCCAATAAATTCATTGTCTTTTTTTTGATAGGAGACTATTCTACCTATGATAAAAACATCAATATCAATAAAAAAGAGTTTGTCTCGTTGATAAAGTCTGTAGCAGACTATTGTAAGGTAGGGCTAAAAGTATCCTATCTTGCCCTGGATAGTTTTGAAACTTTGAAAAAGGAAAAGCAAAAGATGGAATCCATCATTAATTATGAGTTGGAAACCTCTCGAAATTCTTTTTCAAAGCTCAACTTGCCCGAGACCTATCGCAACATGATAGAACTCGAAATCAAACAGGACTTTACCATGGGTTATATCAATCTGTTGGGCTTTAGGGCTGGCACCTGCACGCCCTTTCAGTTTTATGACCTCGATTATGAGATACAGACGCCATTGCAGATCAACACCTTTCACCTTTTTGATAGTGCTTTGCTCAAAAAAGCCTCTTTATTGGATAAAAAGGAAGAAATGCAGCGGCTCATGGAAGAAATAAAAAAAGTGGATGGTACATTTGCACCTGTGTTCCATAACCATTCGTTTAGCGATGAAGAACGCTGGAAAGGATTTAGGGATTTGTTCACCTATGTATTAGATTCTGTTGATGAAGATTAAAAATATCAAACACATCTTTTTTGATTTAGATCACACGTTGTGGGATTTTGACAAGAATTCGGCATTGACCTTCGACAAGATTTTTAAGCTCAATAAAGTGGAGGTGGATATTAAACGGTTTTTGAGTATCTATGAGCCAGTAAATCTCAATTATTGGAAACTTTATCGCAATTCTGAAATAGACCAAGAAGAGTTGCGTTATGGGCGTCTGAGAGATACTTTCAACACGTTGGACTTTACCATAACCGATGACTTGATATACGTGCTTTCGGAAGATTATATTACCCATTTGACTACCTTCGACCATCTTTTTGAAAACACCATCGAGATTTTGGAATATTTGCAATCTAATTACCAATTGCACATCATCACCAATGGATTCAGTGAGGCTCAGCAACGCAAATTGACGGTTTCAAACATTACACATTACTTCAAGACTGTTACCAATGCCGAAATGGCTGGAGTAAAAAAGCCAAATCCCATTATTTTCCGGCATGCTTTGCAACTTGCCAATGCCAAGCCTGAAGAAAGCATCATGATTGGTGATAATTACGAAGCGGATGTATTGGGGGCACTGGAAGTGGGTTATGATGCCATATTTTTCAATTACAGAAAGGACGAAAGTGAGCCATACATCAAACAAATCAGTCAACTGTCTGAACTGAAATTATATCTCTGAATACTTTATTCCATTAATTGGCGTTAATAGAGATATAACTAATCACCATGAAACGCAGATTTTATCTTATTACTTATCTACTGGTGGTATTGACCATGGTTTTGAGTTCCTGCGCAACAGATGGAGAATTATCACAAAATGAAGAACTGTCGTTTTCTCCAACCTTAAAGTCAGATTTAATCGAGACTTCAATCGATGCCAATAGGTTAATTGACAAATCCTCACCAATTGAAAAAAGGATTCTCACTGATACAATTCCTTTAGAGTTTGCATATATTGAACTCTCAATTGGGAAAGTGAGAAAAGCAAGTTTAAAACTGACATTCAAAAATAGCTTGGAGCAAAATTTTACAACCGATTTTGAATTTTTGAATGATGCCAATGAATTGAAATTCAAGGTACATGTACCTGTTTCGGCAGGAACAAAAGAGGCTCCAATGAGGGTTGAAACCAACGTTCTTATTGAAGAACCCGAAACAACGTCCTTTATGGAAGCCACAAAAGTGGTTTATAAAACCACACCTATAACCACTGATAAACAGCGGACTCCAGAAAATAAAGGAACTTTGGAGCTGCAATCCGACGTCACTTATTTTTTTGAGTGATTACCAGTGACATTTTATGGCCATTTCAAAAAGATTTTAGGGCACAAAGTGTATCTTTACAATTCAGATACATTTAATTTTTTAAATCCATGACCAAAGCGTTTTATATATTTTCATGTCTTATTGTGGCACATTTCAATTCATTTTCTCAGAGCAGTGTCAATGATTATAAATACATTATTGTGCCATCCCAATTTGAGTTTTTGAAGGAACGTGATCAATACCAGATCAATTCCATTACCAAATTCTTGTTCAACAAGTATGGGTATACAGCATATATGCAAGATGAAGAGTTGCCCGAAGATTTAAAGAATAATAAATGCTTGGGATTGATTTCAGATGTTGTGAAGGACGGTGGGCTTTTCAAAACCAAATTACGAATTGATTTAAAGGATTGTAATGGGAATGTCATTATGAGCTCACAAGTGGGAGAGACACGAGAAAAGGAATACGCCAAGGCTTATAATTTCGCTTTAAGGGATGCTTTTGTGACATTTCAAAATATGGAGTACAAGTATCAGCCTAATGAAACCATCCTCTCAAAAGCCAAACCAACACTTGCAAACACAAGTGAAAAGGAAAAAGAAGAAATTGCACGTTTGAAGGAAGAAATCAAAACGTTGAAAGAAGAAAAAAAGGAGGAGGTTGCTGTTACACAACCAATGGCTGAAATCAAAAAAATCGAAGAGACGAAAGTGGAATCAATGCCAAAAGAAACAATGGCAACCAAAACGGAAACCAAAGTATCAAAATCAGAGGTATTGTATGCACAATCCATTGAAAATGGATTTCAGGTTGTAGACAGTACGCCAAAAGTGATAATGATATTATATCCCACAGGAGCCAAGGATGTTTTTACGGTAAAGGACAAAAATGCCATTGTTTTCAAAAAAGGAGAACAATGGATTTATTCTGAAAATGATGGTAAAGAAGTCAAAGAAACACCTATCAATATAAAATTCTAAAAAATCTTATTGCAATTTGATTAGAGACTATGTTCTTAATACCCATATTTCTCTTTCCAGCGTTGCCTTAAAAACTCACGTTGCGCTTGTTCCCTTTGGTTATTTCCAGGATTGTAAAGTTGTGTATTTTTAATGTCTTCGGGTAAAAATTCGTGAGGTACAAAATTATGTTCGTAATTGTGGGCATATTGATAATTGTCACCATAACCTAGCTCTTTCATCAATTTTGTAGGTGCATTTCTGATTGATAAAGGCACAGACAGATCTCCAGTTTCTCTCACTAATTGCTGAGCTTTCCCAATAGCCTCATAAGATGCGTTGCTTTTGGGTGATGTTGCCAAATAGATGGTACATTGGCTCAAGATAATTCGCGACTCGGGATTGCCAATTACAGAAACAGCTTGAAAGGTACTATTGGCAATCACCAAAGCCGTTGGGTTGGCATTGCCGATATCTTCACTAGCAAGAATAAGCAATCGACGCGCTATAAATTTTACATCCTCACCACCTTCAATCATCCGAGCCAAATAATAAACCGCTGCATTAGGGTCACTCCCACGGATGGATTTGATAAAAGCCGAAATGATATCATAATGCTGCTCACCAGTTTTGTCATATCGTACAGTATTGCTCTGCACACGTTCTAAAACCGACTTGTTTGTAATTGTAATCTTTTCTTTGGGATCATAGCTCGTCACAATCAATTCAAAAATATTGAGCAGTTTTCGGGCATCACCTCCTGAAAGTTGGATGAGCGCTTCTGTTTCCTTTAGACTAATATCCAATTTGGATAACAATTCATCTTCTTTTATGGCACGTTTTAAAAGGATTTCCAAATCTTTTTTGTCAAAAGAATTCAATACATACACCTGACAGCGTGAGAGTAGGGCAGAGATGACCTCAAAACTTGGGTTTTCGGTAGTGGCTCCTATTAAGGTAATCCAGCCTTTTTCAACCGCTTGCAACAGTGAATCTTGCTGCGATTTGCTGAACCTGTGGATTTCATCAATGAAAAGAATAGGATTTTTGGTGGTGAACAAACCTCCGCTTTGCTTTGCTTTTTCAATTACATCACGCACATCCTTCACACCACTATTGATGGCACTCAAGGCATAAAAAGGCCTGTTGGATTCATTGGCGATGATATTGGCCAAAGTGGTTTTACCTGTCCCGGGAGGGCCCCAAAATATCATGGATGGAATGATACCTTGCTTGATATGTTGTGTCAGTACACCCTTGTCACCAACAAGATGAGCTTGGCTCAAATAGTCTTTGAAGTGCTTAGGGCGCAATCGTTCTGCTAAAGGTTCATTCATAAGGTAAAATTACAAATATGATGTGACAATATTTCATATAATCATTAATTGGTCAACAATTTGAAGGGATTGTTATAAATCTAATTATGGACGACCAGCACCAATTTAAATATTCCACAAGTGTCATAGCCTATCCAACAGCTTTGATTATGTTGATATGGATTGTTTTTTGGGTACAGGTGCGATTTGTTCCAGAGATAAAAAGTTTTGGAATTTTTCCCCAAACATGGAAAGGGCTTCGAGGCATCTTGTTCAGCCCATTCATTCATGGCGATATAGAGCATATTTATCACAATACCATTCCCTTGTTTATATTGACGATGGCATTATTTTATTTTTATCGTGCCATTGCATGGAAAATCTTGCTGTATGGCATTTTAGTATCCGGACTGATTACTTGGGTCATAGGAAGACCAGCAAACCATATTGGAGCCAGTAGCTTGATTTACGTATTGGTCAGTTTCATCTTTTTCAAGGGATTGTTAGCTAGGCATTACAGGTTGATTGCACTATCATTGATAGTTATATTTTTGTACGGAAGTATGATTTGGTATGTGTTTCCAGTTAAAGAAAATATATCTTGGGAAGGTCATTTGGGAGGGTTGATTGCAGGTATTCTATTTGCTTTTGTTTTCAGAAAAACTATTGTAAAACCAGAAAAATATATTTGGCAGCAGCCCGATTATAAAGAAGAAGATGATCCATTTTTAAAACATTTTGATAAAGATGGAAATTTCATCGAATATGTAGAACCTAAAATTGAAAATGAACCTGAGTTAGATACAGAATCAAAGGAACCAATAAAAATCACATATCACTTCAAGAATAAAAATGATTAGAGACGTTGTCTCACTACTTCATACAAAAAAGCACCACAAGCCACCGAAACATTTAAAGATTCAATTTCCCCAAGGATAGGAAGTTTTGCCTTTTCATCCACAACTTTAAGGATAGAAGGATTGATGCCTCTCCCCTCGGAGCCCATAATTATCGCACATGGCTCAATAAAAGACACATCATAAAGGTTTTGGTTCGTTTTTTCGGTTGCAGCGATAACTCTGATTCCACATGCCTGTAAATAAAATACTGCATCTTTAATATGATCAACTTTACATATTGGTATTTTAAAAATGGCACCAGCACTAGTTTTAACTGTATCGCCATTCACGGGAGCACCACCTTTTTTCTGGATGATAATGCCAGAAACGCCAGTACATTCGGCAGTTCTTATAATAGCGCCGAAGTTTCTGACATCACTCAATTGATCTAATAGTAAAAATAACGGTGTTGTACCCGATTCAATTACAGAAGTTACCAACTCTTCCAATGGATAGAATTCAATTGGAGCAATTTGGGCCACAGCACCTTGATGGTTCATATTGGTGAATCGGTTCAGTTTCTCCACGGGTACGTATGAAGCATTCAATCGCTCTTTATTGATGAGTTGTTCCAATTCTTTGAACAGTTCGCCATGTAAACCTTTTTGAAGAAATATTTTGTCAATATTCTCTCCAGATTTTATAGCTTCAATAACGGCTCTGAGACCAAAAATGGTAGTTTCTTTTTGCATGCTTTAATATTAGATACGAATAAAATTATCAGGATAATAGTTGATTGTCTAAAGTTTCAATGCGAAATGACCTCGATAGACTTTTCCGTTAGGAATTTTTAGATAGTACCAATAGTCATCACTGGGCAATAATTTATTATTAAATTTTCCTGACCATCCTTGTGAAGTGTTAGGGTTAAACTCTGATATAAGTTTTCCATAACGGTTGAATATATATATTCTCAATACAGGATAAATGTTGAAATCCAATCCTTTTACGTTCCAAAAATCATTTGAGCCATCGTCATTGGGAGTGAAAAATTTAGGAAACCCCAACACTTGAAACTCTTGTTGAATGGTATTGCAATTGTAACGATCCCTTACATATGCAATGTGAGTACCTGGTGAGAGATCTTGAAATTGGTTGCTTTCTTGATAAATAGGACTATCTACGGCAAACTCGAAACCAAAATTCGACTCAAGGATGATGGCAGCATCTCCATCCATAACATCTATGGATAATATTACAGGTACCTCATTGGTTGTTACCGTTATGGTTTTTGTTCCTTCACAATTCAAGTCATTATCTGTAACGGTAACAGTATAAACTCCCGAATTTTCTATGGAAATTTCAGACGTAGTTTCGTTGGTGCTCCAAAAAAAATCGTAATTGGAAATATCTTCTGAACTTAATCCTGTGGTCAAAATAATAGGAAAATCAGATTGGCACATTTCTATGGTTTCATCTTCCAACTCGGCAAAAGGTAGGACGATAAGATGGAGAACTCCAGTTCCATAACATACATTATCACTTACAACTCGAATGTAAAGTGTTTTTGAAATCGTAGTATAATCAAGTGCAACTGGGTATACACCAATATTGGCACTTTGCTCACTTTCATGAAACGAAATCTCAACAGTATTTGGCAGATTGAGTTGATTCATAACTTGACTTTTAACGATGTTCAAATCGAAAGTGGCTACACCATTATTCTGTGCATCGCAAGCTTCCAATGTGTAAGTTTCCAATTCTACGGATTGAGTTGTTTTCAGCATTATTTTGCCAATGTTAAAACATTTGGTATTTGCCAAGTAAATTTTGGCATATAGAATTTCATTTTGAGATTGATTGATGTATACCGGATTCATCGCATTTTCATTGGTATCATCCTCTAGGGCTTCCTCTAAGGAATGATAATAAAATACTTCAACAGGATCGGAGGTGTTTAGAGTTAAAGGTTCATTGGCCAAATTAAGATTAAAAGTGGCAAATCCGTCATCGGCATTTTCATCCAATCCATCACACTGCACTAATTCATAGGTTGTTTGTAAAACTTGAGGAAGTGGATGAATAGTCAATTGTCTTCGGATTGGATCTTGAGTAATTCCATTAATTGTAAATGATAAACTGACCATGTAGGTTCCAGATTGGGAATAGACATGAATGGGCTCCTCCAAAGTTGAGGTTTCTCCATCTCCAAAATCCCATAATACAGAATCATAAGGATCTTCTGAGGTAATAAAAAAATGTGTCATATCTGAAAAGCAGTCATATTCAAAATCAAAAGTAAAATTGAATATGGATTGCACAAAAGGTGGAAGTCCCAACTGAGCAGTCCTGCCGGCTAAATCTATGCTGTTATGGGAATAGTTACATGCACTGCCAAGTTCATTAGGATTATTTATGACCGACAATTTAAGCCCTTGCTGAAAGAGGGGATAACCAGATCTATATATCTTACCATCTATTGCCAATTGCAGAGCTCCAGCCACGTTATTTGACCCATTTATCGATTGCTTAGAGGCGGGAATATTCGAACTATCAAGGTTAAACTGATACAGATTGCTGTCAAGGAATTGATTGTTTGAACTAAAATTTGATGTCGTTACATATAATAATTTCGAATTTGGAGAAAATTCAACTCCATACGGATAAGTGTCGGCTAAAAGTGTTCTTTCGTTTGTAACAATTCCAGTAGTGTTGTTAAAGTCATATAAAAGTACTTTACCAGACTTTTTGCTGCCTACAGAAGGTGAGCCAAGTGTAGTTGAGCTATGTGCAATTGCTATTTTCTTACCGTTGGGTGAAACCTTAAGGTAGCCTATGGCTGAAATATTAGACCCTTCATCATCAATTCTCGGATAAACAGCTTGTGGCACTACTGATATTACTGGGTTATGATTAACACCTTCAAAATCAACCCTGAATGAATAAAATTTATTTATAAATTGAGTTATGACCCAAATTGAGCTTCCATCGCTATGAGTTACTGCCGTAATCTTTTCTGATGTTTTGTACTCGTTCTGAACAGGATCATTTATATCGTAAGTAATTAAATGAATGTTTTTTTTGCTTACTACAATATCACCATAACCATTATTGAGAGTCATATCAACCTCAGAGTAATTAACACCGTCAATGGGTTCATCTTCAGTTAAGAAGTAACTAGGTTTGTCAATTGTGAAAATGTAAAAGGCATCTGTATTTCCCGGTTTTGGAATAATAATTGCCGATTCTGTGCTAGAGCTATGCCCCAAAAGATTCTCACCATGTGGCATAACATGATGCTGTCTGTCCCAAACTGTAGTGCCGTCCGTGTAGAATTTTAGATTCCCATTTTCGTCTGAGATGGTAGCGCAACCTTCTTTGGTGTTGAGTGCACTATTGGTCAAAGGAATAGGTGAGCCAGAATTAAAGGTCAATCCAGCAAAATTCCCAAAGTACCAATTTGCGGATTCACGTTGTGAAAAACAATTGATTGATAAGCAAACCAATAGGATTATAAAAAGAAATCTTTTTTTTGCTTTGATCATTCTGTTTTTGATTTTTACAAAATTACGAAATTAAGCTCTAAAACTTTTAACTACAAATTTACAATTCACTTGCTTTACTATATCTCAAAATTAAAGCCCTAACAAATTTGTTAGGGCTTTAGAATTTTAAATATTTACTTTATTCCATTAGTTAAGGTCCCAGAACAATTGAGTTTCGGTCATGTCTCCACCAATAGCTGCAGCGGCTGCAGTGTAACTAGCACCATTTAAGGTTTGCTCAATGATTGGATACGTGTATCTGTTAGGATACCCTGATTGCGCATCAATTGGTTCAGCCATAATTGGATAATCCAATAGCCTTATGGAAGTCCAAGCTTCATTACCTCTATTAAATAGGGCTATCCATTTTTGTGTACCGATTACTTCTTTCCAAGGCATTGCTGCACTGCTTGATGCAATAGCTGATGCATAAGAAACCGAAGGTTGGGCTAAATAAGCAGTAGCATCTGCCATCGAACCACCCCAGAATAATATGGATGCAGTGATACCAGCATTATAATGGGATTCAGCAGAGCCGGGTACGGCAAATCCACGGGCTGCAGCTTCTGCCAATATAAATTCAACCTCCGAATAATCAAAAAGGACACCAGGAAGCGTTGCAGTATTGAAAGGCTCAGAAAGGTGAGAATAATTAGCATAAGTTGCTGCATCACCAATTTCTCCTCCGAGATATGTGCCATCATCTGTAGGCTCAAAAAATAGAGGCAATCTTGGGTCGTTAAAAGCAACCAACGCATCAATAATTGTAGCACCAGCAACAAAGTCGAAACGACCACTCAATACTAAATTGGCATAAATTGGATTAGTATTAGGGTCAGCACTTAAATATGTGTAGGTGGCATCATCATCTGAACTCGTGATTACACCACTGGCAATAGCTTCTAACATAGTGCTTTCTGCTAACGCTGGATCGACATCAGATAAGAGATTACCCATTCTTAATTTTAAAGAGTTCGCGAATTTCTTCCATTTGCTAACATCACCTTCATATATTCTATCAGCCGCTCCATAGCTTCCTGTGCCTGTATCGAGACTATTTATTGCCGCAGTTAATCTTACAATTAGGTCTTTGTAAACTGTTAATCCGTCATCGTATTTTGGCAATAAATTGTCAATATCCAGAGCTTCAGTATATGGAACATCACCAAAAGTCTCAACTAAATTTGCATATGTGTAAACAGTCAATATTTCGTTGATTAAAAGTTTGTTTGGTTTTGCTGCAATATCATCTGGAAGAGAGTAAGTTGTTGCGGAAATAACTTTTGAAGATTCATCCAGATCTTTTAAAACATCTTTGTACATAGCATCCCAATGATTTTGGGGAATTGTCCTCGTAACTTGATCGTAATTACTTTCGTCAGTATAGGTCGTTTCCTGTAAATATTGCACCCAAAGTTTGGTGTTATTAAGATTTACATTCAAATCCACCACTTGATCAACCAAGTTCTTTTCAGCTCCAGTAAATAATGATTCACCAGGCACTGCAGCCGGATCTTTAATATTCTCATTTAAACTCTCTAGATTATCAGAACACGAATAAATGATAAATCCTATTAATAAAATTATTATTTTTTTCATTTCATTTTTTTTTAAAATTTCAACTTAACGTTAAACGCATAATCTCTGGTAGTAGGCAACGGACCAACTGAATAACCTTGTAAGTTACCAGAACCTAAACCACTTTCTGGATCAGCATCTGGAAGATTTTTATCAATAATCCAAAGATTCGAACCAATCAGACTTAAAGAAACTTCTGAAATAAACATATTTTCTAAAAGACGTTTAGGAAGGTTGTAGGACAATGCCACCTCTCTCAATTTAACATAACCTGCGTCATAGACAAAAGCTCTATCTGGCAAGCCTCTAGCATATCCAAATGCACCATATCGATCAGCTCTGATTCTTGTTGTATTTGGACTTCCATCAGGATTAACACCTGGGTTGATGAAACCACCACCATCAGCGAGAGAATTTCTAACTGGATTTCCTAAATCATTTATAAATACCGTATCATCATATAATCCTGTCGCTAAACCATAGTAGCGGTCCAAAGAAAAAATACTACCACCTTTTTGAATATCAATTAGAAAACTTAGGGAAATATTTTTGTAACGGAATTTATTAGAGATACCAGCAATCCATTCAGGATTGGTGTCTCCAATATTTTGATCTGAAGTTGCCGTTTTAATATATTGTCCACTTACAGGATCTACTACACGTTGCCCATTAAGATATGTATAATCAGTACCATTGATAATTCCATATGGTTCTCCTACTCGAGCATTGATAGTGATACCACCTTGGAATGATCCCAATTGCAGATTTTCAATACCATCTGCCAATGATAGAACTTCATTTTTGTTTTTTGACCAGTTCACATTGATGTCCCAATCAAAGTTATCTGAACGAATTGGGGAACCATTTAAAGATACCTCAACCCCTCTGTTTTCTATCTCTCCAGCATTTAAAATTTTAGAGGTATATCCGGTCGCGGTAGAAACTGGAACACCAAAAATTTGATCTTCTGAATTGGTTTTATAAACGGCTACATCGAAACCAACTCTACTTTTTAAGAAACGCATTTCCAACCCAGCCTCAATACTTTTAGTTGATTCTGGTTTAAGATTTGGGTTTTTCTTAACATTACCTACGGATGTATTTGCAGTTCCAATAGGAGTATTAACTACAAAACTATCGTATAGAAAATCGAAAGGAGCATCATTACCAACTTCAGCATAACTAGCTCTTAATTTACCAAAAGTAAATACCTGTGAATCGATAAGATTGGAAAATACAAAACTAGTGGCAATTGATGGGTAATAGAATGTGCTATTACCTTTTGGTAATGTTGAAGAATGATCTCTCCTGATGGTACCATCCACAAATATTAAATTGTCATAACCTAAAGATGCACTGGCATAAATACCATCCACTCCGATTTTGGAATCAGTTTCTAGTGGCAGAGGTAGTGGGCCAACACTATTTTGTAATGAGTATAACTTTGGTACGCTCAAACCTCCACTTGTAGAAGCTGTAATTGACTGAAATTCATTCCTTCTTATATTGGTTCCCAATATTGCTTTAAGGTTGAATTTTTCAGTAATATCTTTGTTAAAATTGAACATCAAGTCATAGTTGGTTTCAGTATTGGAAATATTTCTTCTTAAATATCCAGAATCTACATTCCCTCGGGAAACTCCGAAATTAGTAGCAACACTTCCATTAGCTCTGCGCTCTTCTTGAAGTTCAGAATAGGTATCAGTTGCAACTCTACCAGTAATGCTTAACCAATCTGTTAAATCATAATCTAATGATAAATGGCCTATGAAACGATTTCTAGAATCATCTTGATAATTTTCATAACGTTGGAAATATGGATTATCCCAGAAAATTGGAGCCGAACCTGGGTCTGATGTAGCTGGATTCCAAGTTACATTTCTTCTTGTTGCAAAATAGATATCTCTCAACTCTTTAATATCGACATTGACTTGCCACCATTGCCTAAAGTTAGACATAATATTATCGCTATAACCAGTAGAGTTTCTTCCCAAACCATCAGTACGGATAAAGTTTGCCAAACCAGTAACTTTCAATTTGTCATTTAAATCAAAAATACCACTGAATGAAAAATTATGTTTGGTAATTTCACTGTTAGGCAATATACCTGATTGTTGAAATCTTGTATAAGCCAGTCTGTAGGATCCCTTTTCAAGTCCATTCTCAACCGCAACTGAAGTCGTGGTAGTAATGGGTGTTTCAAAAAATGTAATTGGGTCATTTTTTGCTGCAACCCATGGTGTTGCCACTTGATATAATGGAGACTCTGGATCAAAAGAGTTCCATTGATATACCAATAAGCTAGGATCAAAAGCTCCTCCGTAGGAAGCATCCTCTGTATATGGAGTTACTAAATCATCCACACCATCACCATCAATGTCCTCTAAATAGAAAAAACCATCGTCTGTATCATAGTACGGTCCATAACCTCCACCATATTGTTTTTGGTATTTGATGAATGTGCTTTTATCAACTGAACCAAAGGCAACGCCAGAATTGATAGTTATTCCCAATCCTTTGTTAGCTTTTCCCTTTTTGGTAGTAATAATGATAACACCATTGGCTGCCCTTGCCCCATATAGAGCAGATGCAGCTGCTCCTTTCAATATGTTTACAGACTCAATGTCATCAGGGTTGATGTCAGAAGCCGTATTTCCATAGTCAAAATAATCACCTCCACCTTGTGCCTGTCCTGCCGTGTTGGTATTAGTGTTATTAATTGGAACACCATCCACAACAAACAATGCTTGATTACTTCCAGTCAATGAGGCATTTCCACGAATGACAACATTAGTGGAACCACCTAAATTGTTATTCCTTTTAATCTGAACACCTGAGGCTCTACCTGATAGAGCATTGGTGAAATTACCACTTTTTACAGTGCTTAGATCTTCACCTTCTACCTCCTGTGTAGAATAACCAAGGGATTTTTTCTCTCTGGAAATACCCAGTGCCGTTACAACAACTTCGTCCAATGCGGAAGCATCTTCAGTCATTGTCACGTTGACAGTATTGGAAGCTGCCAGCGTAATTTCTTGAGTTTTCAGTCCTACATATGAGAAGACCAAAACTGCACCGCTTTCTGCTTTAATGGAATATTTTCCATCAAAATCAGTTTGGGTTCCGGTAGTTGTGCCTTTCACCAAAATATTAACTCCAGGAAGCGGTAAACCAGATACATCTGATACAGTTCCTGAAATTGTTTTTTCTTGCGCAAACGTTAATTGCACAATAAACGCCAGTAATAGCGTTAGAATTCCACTAAACTTTGTTTTCATATTTAAATTAATTTGAATTAGCCTACATCAAAAGTCATAATAAAAAGTTAATAAAACAATAATATTGGCTTAAAATTTTAAATACTTTTCAAATTTTATGTTTAAAAACTGGCTGTCAGACTTAAATGAATTTTTGAATCTGAGAATCGGAAGGGTTGATTTTCTGTTTTTCCAGCGGAATAATTCAACTTAAACAATCCAGCTTTTGTCAATAACCCAAACCCAAATCCAAATCCGAAAAGTTTTTCTTTGACATTCACAATGTCGTTCTCAAAATAAGCGACATCCAACACTGAGTGAATATATAGTCCATTATTAATTTTGTAACGATATTCTGTATTAAGCACAGAAAAAAGATTGGCGGTGAGACTGTTCTCTTCAAATCCACGGATGGAGTTGATGCCGCCAAACCGGAACAGTTCATTTTCCAAATAAGTATCTGAAACTAGAGTGGCTCCATTGAATCCAATGTAAAAACTGTTCCTTTCGTTAAGATTGAAAATTTTAAATGTATAGAGTCCAAACTGTGACTGTGATTCCTTCATGTTTTCTAAAGTTCTCTGTCCAAAACCAGTTGAGATATCAAAGTTGAAATTTATTGGAAATAGCACGTCATAGCGTTGTCTTTTGGTGTAGACATAATCAAAAAGGTAGAATGTAGATTTGTAATCTTCTATGTTGAGGGTATTATTATCCAATAAATTTGTGGACGTTATCGATTTTATTCCGGCTGACACTAAATTTTTTGGATTGATTTGGTAATCCAGTTTAGATGATTGAGATACTGTTATAAATGTAGA
>JAWKNA010000013.1:0-5345 GCA_041391925.1 Gelidibacter sp.
GCCGGTGCCACAACCTGCGGCCTGGAGGCTGCCCCAAAAGCCTATGGCTGATTGGTTCTGCTTTATTAACCCACAACTTCAGTTGTGGGGCTTTCGATAGACGATCATCAGGCAACGGTTTTAACCGTTTTACTGCCCGAAACCGATAAATCGGTTGATTAAAACGCCTGTTTGTATCCCCACAACTGAAGTTGTGGGTTGAAATTTCAGAACCAGTTAGCCCTGCCCAAAGCCCGCCAACAAGCATAGCTTGTGACGAGCAACGCTGTTTTTTTGATGGAAAAATAAGGTGTGCGGATACAGGGGATGTTCCAGTGGGGGCAAAAGCTGACAAATTGTCATGCGGACAGGGCTCGGAAAGTGTTTTTACATTAAATAATATTTCACAAAATCTGACAGAACCGACAATGGAATGGTAAATGATAAAATATTTCAGAACTTTATTTGAAGCTAAGGCGTTTTTTCGAAATTCAGACAAACTGATTTGTGGTATTGAAACTTAAGAATTAACTGGAGAAGCACTTTGATACCAAATAATTGACTACAAAGTGTTTTAAATTTCTTAAAACAATAAAAACAAATTGATTATCAATTACTTGTGAAGTTATCCACATTTTGTGGATAAATTTTGTGGAAACAAAAGCCGCTTGTCTGAAATAAATTTTTATAATTTTGAAATGAATTTGATTATAGCACTTAACCCTAAAGCTTAAATTAAACAAAAAGGGGTTATCAAGCGGCAACTTGATAACCCTTTGAAAATTCTGTTGGTCGTCGAATGATAGGTTTATCCATCATAGGACTTTGTCGTTTTATTATGACGCAAGAATAGTGCAAATGTTTTACAAATCGTAGTCAATTTTCACTTTTTCTTGAATTAGCCTGCCTTTCGACTTCCAACATTCCACAATTTTTTCACATTTAAATTTCTTTAAGATGCCAAAGAAAAATCAACATGTTGTGCCCCATCCAGAAGGCTGGGCAGTGAAAGGTGCTGGAAACAGTAAGGCAACAAAAATTCTGCCTACTCAAGCTGATGCGATAAACGTAGCCAAGGGTATCGCTAAAAATCAGGAAAGCGAGCTTATCATCCACAGGCCAAACGGTCAAATTCGGGAGAAGAACTCTTACGGAAATGACCCTTATCCTCCTAAAGGATAAAGTTAATGAGCGCCTGAGCCGCTAAGGTTTAGGCGCTTCACAAAAAATCTGCTGGATGCAAGAGTAATTCATTTCGAGTTACTCTGAATATTAGTTTGTATAAATGATCGGGCATTTAGAATTGGTAACTGAATAAAATTCAAAACTATTTATTAAAAAAAATAATCTCATGTTGACAAGAGAACAAAAAGAGCAATTTAGTGAAATCCTTGAAAAGCTAGGAGAATCACTAGACATTACCAAGTCACAATATGATGCCGCTGTTGAAAGCTATGGAGCAGTTGCAAGGTTTCTTGCCGATAAGGATTCTCCTTTAAACCCTTACTTTCCTGCAATACGACCACAAGGGTCATTCATGCTTGGAACTATGATTCAGCCCATTTGTAAAGACGATGATTTGGATATTGATTTGGTGTGTGAGCTTTCCGGGAAAAATCCAAACTGGACACAAGCAGACCTTAAAAAGAAGATTGGTGATAGACTTAAGGAGCGTTATGGAGAAATGTTGGATGAAGAAGGCAGAAGGTGCTGGACTTTACTTTATAGAGAAAATGCGCTCAATTACAAGTCTAAGTACCACATGGATGTTTTGCCTTCAATCGTAGCTACTGGATATGCAATGGTGTTAGAAAAAGCATTCTCCGAATCAGAGTATGAAAATCTAGATAATCTAGCAATTAGGATTACTGACAAGCAAGACAGCAATTATCGATATGAAACTAACTCTGAGAATTGGAGAATAAGCAATCCTTTTGGATATGGTAGATGGTTTTTCCAACAAGCCCAGAAAAGCAATATCCGTAAAGCTTTGCTCAGCGAAACGATACAAGAAGTGCCGCAGTACACTAGCGAGAAGTTACCACTCCAAAGAGTAATTCAAATTCTCAAACGACATAGAGATATGATGTTCAATGGAAAGGAAAGCAAACCAATTTCCATAATCATCACAACCCTATCTGCAAGAGCATACAATGGAGAATCAAATGTTCTGGATGCACTGGTTAATGTCATTGAAAAGATGGAATTCTTTATTGAAGAGCGATTTTCTTTTGAGTCAATGAAAAAGATAAAATGGATACCCAACCCTGTAAATTCTGATGAAAATTTTGCAGATAGGTGGGAATTTGACTTAGAGAGAGAAAGATGTTTTTTCATTTGGTTAGAACAAGTTAAGGCAGATGTGAAAGGTATCACTGAAAAAAGAGGTGTTTCAATAATAAAAGAGGCACTTGAAGCACCCTTTGGAAAAGATATTGTCGAAAAGGCATTTAGTAAGTATGGCGACTTACAAAGACAAAGAAGGGAATCTGGATTATCAAAAATGGCTGCCGATACAGGCTTTATAGGAACTATTGGCACATCAATCCCAAATCACAACTTTCATGGTAGATAGTAAATCACATCGCCTCAACATGGCAAAACAAGCTAAAAGGATAAATCTATTATTCCCAAATTCAGAATTGCGTTTTGACAAAAACAAGCTCACATGGAAACATAATTTGTCACCCACGCCATTGAGCGAAATTTACGAAGTCAAACTTACTTTTGAAAGAGGAAAACACCCGAGTGTTTACGTCATCAACCAAAAATTAAGTCTTTACCCAGGCAAGGTTAGTTTACCGCATGTTTACAGCACAGATAAGCAACATTTGTGCTTATATAATAAAAAACATCGTGAGTGGACATCTGACAAATACCTTGCTGAAACTATCATTCCATGGACAAGTGAATGGTTATTCCACTATGAGATATGGCTAATTACAGGCAAATGGCATGGTGGTGGGATTCACCATGATTGACAAGTCTCAAACCAAGTTGAAGAATTGAAAAGAATAAACGAGTAAAAATTAAATTAATGATGAAAAGACCTTTTAAAATTTTATCAATTGATGGTGGTGGAATTAGAGGAGTATTTCCTGCTATGTTTCTTACAAGCCTGGAAGCTCAACTAAAGTCTGATGGTCGTGAGAAATGGCAAGTATATCAAAATTTTGATTTGATATGTGGGACTTCAACTGGTGGGATTATTGCAATTGCTTTAGCCTTAGGTATACCTGCAAAAGAGGTTTTTGATTTGTATCTTGAAAATGCAGGATTAATATTTGGACAAAAAAAATCATGGTACCGCCAAATTCACTACTCATCACATTCAAGAGATTCACTTGAATCATTAATCAAGGAAAAATTCAAGGTATTTAATGGAGATAAAGACCCAATATTAAAGGATTGTAAGACAAATATTTGTATTCCAACTTTCGATTTGTTAGAAGGCAAGCCTTCTGTGTTAAAGAACAATTATCATCAACGGTTTACGAGAGATTATCACATACCTGCTTATCAAGCAGCATTAGCAACTGCGGCAGCACCAGTTTATTTTGACCCTTATTCCAGTGTATATAAAGACTTGAATGGAATTACAAGGCCATTCAAGAATAAAGTTGATGGGGGGGTGTTCGCAAATAACCCAACCTTGATCGGAATCATTGAAGCTCAAGTTGCATTTTATAAAAAGCTCGCAAATTTAAAAGTGTTATCATTAGGAACAGGCCATCAAAAATTTTCAGACGGTGCAGCTAGAAAAAAGTGGGGGATTACGTATTGGATAAATTTCAGCAGAAAAAGAATAATTGATTTGTTCATGCAGGCACAGTCCCAACAAGTTGAGAACTATGTACAACTGATGCAAAATGGCATTGACAAGGAAAAAATCAGATCGCCGAATTTTATGTATCAAAGAATTAACGTTGAGTTGGATAGCACACTTTGCGTTGAAATGGATGAGACTGACAAAGAAAAACTGAAATCACTAGCTCAAAAAGCACAAAATCAATATTACGAAAATGCTACCAATATTATTCAGGATTATTGCAGTTAGTCTCGGCGGTGTAATCATCAAAGAACTACTGAGTAGTAACGAAAAAAAATATAATGACATGTCAAATTGCCATAACCATTTTTTAGGCTTAGAAAAAGACTTCTCTTTGACCCCAACAAAAAAGACAAAACTGATTGATTCTCGTAAGGCATTGGAAAAGAGGATACGAGACTATTTCGCATGGAATCATAATTTTCTTATGCCAAAATTCTACATTCAAGGTTCTTATAAAATGAAGACAATGGTGAGGGATAGAAATGGGGAATATGATGTGGATTTGGGAATTTATTTTTTGGAAAGGCCCAGTATTCTACCATATACTTTGCAAAGCTATGTTTGGAATGCTGTGAATGGCCATACTGATACACCTCCAGAACATCGAAACAAGTGTGTACGAGTTATTTATAAGGGAGATTTTGACATTGACCTTCCGGTGTATTATATGACACGCTATGATAGACATCCTTGCCTTGCTACGAAGAATGGTTGGGAACAGAGCGACCCAAAAGAACTCTGTGATTGGTTCAAGAATCAAAGAAGATACAAGGGTAACGGTGGACAATTATTGAGGGTAATCAAATATTTCAAAATTTGGACTAATGCAAGAGCCGGCAAAATGCCAAGCGGTATTGCGTTCACAATCTGGGTTACGAACAACTTTCAGTCTAATCAAAGGGATGATATTGCATTTTATGAAACTGCAAAGGCGATAAGGAATTCAATTCGGTGGAATGTATCAAGTATTAACCCTGCAACTCCCTATGATGACTTTACATCCAAGTTGGACTATGTCCAGAAATCAAATTTCAAAACAGCTTTGGATAATTTGATTAGAGAAGCTGATAAAGCATTGTACCAACCAGATTTACGAACAGCATTAAATATTTGGGGTCGGCAGTTCGGAGTGAATTTTCTCTAAGTAATAATATAAAAAACACAAAGCCCAACTGGCGCCAAGCCTGCCCGCTGGCTTAGGGTCTGCCCCGCTGGCCCAAGGTCCATGCTGGCGGAAGGTCTTCCCAATAAAAAACCACTCTGCCCCCGCTGGCCCAAGGTCTTCCCATTGAAAAACCATCCCGCTCCTGCCGGTTTGCAACCGGCAATTTCCCACCGTTAACTAAATGCACAAAACTATTCAGCAGCTGCATAAGCAATGCTTTCGTGCAAAAGTGGATGCCTCCCCTGATTGACACCCGCAGTAGCGCCGGTTGCAATATTTATCCCGAATTCACCTCTGGGCCGGCAGGAGCGGTGTCGTTTTTCAATGGGAAGACCCTGGGCCAGCGGTTATTATTGATGCGTTCAAATT
>JAWKNA010000014.1:0-4041 GCA_041391925.1 Gelidibacter sp.
CCCATGTCCGTGCCGCCATCAAATGTGGTAGGATTTTCCCCCGCATCCAAATTCACGATGCCATCACTTGTGTCACCCGTATCACAGGGGCGGACACGTGGGTCCGCCCCTACGCCCCGATTCAACACCACGGCATGGAAATGATTGGGCATCACCGTGTATTCGCCCAATTCAATGTCCGGGAATTTTTCCGGTATTTTCTGCCACCATTTTTCAATCATTTTTCCTGCATCGTTTAATTCCATTTGCCCATCGGCCACCCGGCCAAACAAACAGGCCCTGTCCTGCAAACAAATGGTGATGAAATAGGCCCCTCTTTGCGAATAATCATACCCTTTCAACCGGATGGAACGGCGATGGTGGATTTGTGGGTTGTATTTCTTGTTTTCCATAGAATTTTTTGGCTTGTATGAATGTTGACATTTTGCCATTCACCTACGCCCAGCCCTGCGCTTGCAGGGTCTCGATGGCGGATTGCTCGATGTGGGATTCTGTGATGGGTTTCATTTACATAAAATTTCTATAGTCATACGTCCTCCCTTCAAACCTATTTAACAGCCAACCAATACGTGCAATTTCATTTGACGTTTGGATTGTTGCAGGTAATTTCGAATACAAATCGAAACTATTCCAATTCATTTTAGTAAGGCCAAGAATTTCAGTTGCTATCATATTAATATTCGTAAACCCATAGTGTTTTTTTACCCTAATTGGAACTGGCATGCCTTTGCCTCCTTGAAAATAGCTGTTCTTTTCTGCTCTTACAGAGGGGACAATTCCATGCGTCCATAGTAAGGCAGTATAATTATCAATTAGAAAACAAGACCCCCTTGATAAAGGAAATGAGTTGGGTTTTATGACTTCATAATTGGTGAATAATGCAATAAATTTTGCACTTCGCTCATAATTAATCTCAATTAAGTCAATATTTTTAATCCCTGTTTTTCCAAGACTATCAACGATGCCTCTTATTTCATAATGTTTGAAATGCGTTCTTTTATGAATAACCACACGCTTAGGAAGTTCATTCGTTGCTATTAAAAATAGCTCTCTTATCATTGTTCCGAATTTATAAGCATCTTGATACGATAGGTAAGGATTTTTCTGATTGTCAAATGTGCAATCCTCAACTTTTGTTAGTTTGTATTTTAATCCTTGACCCAAAGAATTGTAAATGTGACTACATCCGACAACAATATTGTCTTCTTGGTTTCGCTTGTTCACACTATAGCCAATACCAACGAAAGCTGTATCTTGTTGCAGGCCTTGAAGCACCCATGGTGTGCGGTAAGTTTTAACGTAAAATGACAATGAGAGCCACCAATTCACTTGACAAATCAAACTATCATTAAGAGTTTCTTCTTGGATGAATTGAGTTGCAATTTGCTTTTGTGCTGCATAGGCTTTAATATAATCATGCAAATCAAATTTTTCTTCATCAGTCTGAACATCAGTAAAATTGTTCCATAGCGTAGGAATAAATATCACAATCACTATATTTCTACGAGTGCTTTCTAATTGGTCGATATTCCTTTTAATAGAATCCGCTAATTCCAATGCTGTTTTCATAAGTGTTGAGTGCCCAGTTGAAAGTTCGCATTGTCTCCAAAGCTCACTCGATAAATCTGGAACGTTTAACGGTACTCCATAGGCTTGTACAAATCCGGGGTAGTCTAAAAGGTAATCCGGATTGTTCCTGCCTGCAATCGCAGGTTGATTTAACCTATTCAGAAAGACAGATAGGTTTCTACTATTAGCTGATGGGCAAATTACAGCAAGATTAACTTCAGGGTCAAAAACATTTCCGTTTAGCGCATAATCATAAGGCCTGTTATCCGTCAAACCCCTCATTGGATGAAAATCGTGGACAATACCGCTATTTAATCTATTAGCAAACTCAAGCCTGGGTTCACTATACTGAATGCCATGATGGATAATCTTATTCTGAGAAAAATTAGAAGGCAATCGCAATTTGTAGTTTGGCAAGGAGTTTTTTGTCAAAGAAACATGCATTGTATCAGAACTGATTGCAAATTTGAATAAAGTACCACTATTCAAAGGGTATTCAAATTGCAACTTTTTACCATTGCTAAATAAAACACCTATCCATTTTTCAAGCTGGTCATTAAACTTAACATTTGGTTGCCCTTTTAATAGGTTTTCATGATAATTTTTACCAATTTCAAATCTCACGGATTTAGGGATTTCGGCTTCTGAGATAATTTGAAATGTTGGATTTATGCTTAAGTAAGCATACGGTCGAGAAGTAAAAATCTTATCATCAAAAAATAAATCCAATTCAATAGCATCATGTACTTTGTACTTGTTTTCATTTATTGTTGTTTCAAAATAATTTGAATTCCAAATTCTATTTCTGCCATTATCACTAAAGCCAAATTTTTTACTAATCCCTTTTACTATTGTGGTCAAATAAAGGTGATTAAAAACAGTTCCTTCTTTTATTTCTTTATACTCTACAGGTGTCCTCTTAATTTCGCCTGTTATATGTTTAGAAAATGTTTCACGTATCAAGGACTGTATTCCAAAGCCATAGAGACTACCTTTAAGAGGCACCATACTAATGTCTTTATTCCCAATTGATTCTTTTATTAAACGCCAAATATTCTCATTCTCAGGAAAAGCAGCTTCAGCTTGAAATACTTCTCTTGGCAGTAAAATTGGGAACAAATTACTTCGAAGTAAGGCATTCTTTTCAGTGACATCTAATTTGAAAGGAGTTCTTTGAATTTTGTCAATTTGTGAATTCTGGAGAAGTCTATCTATTCCTAAAAGAAAATCATCATCGTTCGCAAAGCACGTTTTTGCTAAATTTATCATTGATGAATCAAAACCTTCGGTTGGGATATAAAATCCTTTGCGCCCAAATTTTTGGAGGTGTTCAAATAAATCATTTACATTTTGATTAATTTCATGGCCGTATCCACACCAGAACAACATTCCTCCACCATCTTCGCTATAAGCAGCTTTTAATGCATTCATCAACGATAAATCTCTTCCACTATAACCAAAAACTATTAAATGCTTGTCGTAAAGATGTTTTTTTAAAGATGAGACAAATATCTCATGTTGGCTATCAAGTTCAATATCCGTGTTCTTTAAAGGGCCAAATTTAAAATCGCCATGTAGTGCTACGCATATTAATTCAGAACTACTTGAAGTTCGATGAATAGATTGAGGATGTACTAACGATACAGGAATTGGTGTCAACCCCGTTTGGTGTGCTGCTCTTTCAACAAGCCCATCAAAATTTGTTGTAAAAACGGATTTGACCAAGCCTTTTTTAGCAAGGTGGCAAAGAATCTTGTAGCCTATATAAGGTTCTTTGTCCTTGCATAAATTTTCAAAATATTTACGCCTTATTTCTTCGATTGGATAGGCTTCATTTGCATAAAATGAATATTCTTCTTGGCTATTTTCTAATGGGTAAATCCCCTCTGAATCTAACCATTTCTGAATTGCCTTCTGAATACTTTCCGACTTGAAATTTGAATATTGCCTTGCTAAATTTGGATTTTTTGTAATGAAAATGTTCTTTTTCCATTCCCAAATACAATCGGCTGCTGATTGTACTCCTGATGTGATTGAAGCACCTGCACCTAAGAGGAAAGCATGATTTGTATCAGCATTTTCTTTGACAACTCTCAAGAATGCATCATATGAAAGTAAAAAACTCATAAGTTATATTTTTTTCCCTCACCTCCCCACTCATCACCTTCGGCAGCAGCGTATCTCGTACCCCCGTCAGCGTGCGGATTTGTTGGGTGTTGGTTTTGATTGTCTTGAACAAGATGAATGGATTACAAGATAGACAAGATGGACGCAGGAAGTCCGCACCCGAATCGTGTCCATCATTAAATCTACTAAATCCTGTTCTGAACATTGTCTTGAACAGGATGAATGGATTAAAAGATAGACAGGATGGACGCAGGAAGTCCGCACCCGAATCGTGTCCATCATAAAATCTACTAAATCCTGCTCTGAACATTGTCTTGAACAAGATGGATGGATTACAAGATAGAC
>JAWKNA010000015.1:0-2341 GCA_041391925.1 Gelidibacter sp.
ATCTATTTCGGTGACGAGGTGACAGACAAATGGTACAGTGATCTGCCCAACCAAAGAGGAGCCCAACCCGTGTACAGCGACCTTTGCATAGAGACACTTTTGACGTTTAAGGTTGTGTTCAAACTGGCATACAGACAGACACAAGGTTTTTCACAAAGTTTGCTCAAATTAATGGGCATAGAGGATTTGGAAATTCCATCGTACACGCAAATTTGCCGTCGTGCAAAAGCCTTGGATATAGCTGTTTATCAGATTCCCCGTAGCGGCCCGATTGTAATAGCTATTGATTCAACAGGTCTGAAAATTTACGGCGAAGGGGAATGGAAAGTCAGGAAACACGGGTATTCAAAGCGGAGAACATGGCGAAAACTTCACCTTGGTGTCGACCCTAAAACCGGTTTCATTCATTGCCACACCCTGACGTTGAATGACGTGGATGACGGGTCTCAGTTGGAAGAACTGGTTGACCAGGTGGAAGCAGAAGTGACAGATGTCTGTCTGGATGGTGCATACGATCACGTAGAATGCTGGGATGGTTTGATCGATAGAGATATAAATCCCATCATTCCACCCCGGAGCAATGCTATCGAATGGTATGAAGAGGTACCTGATGACATCCCTGATTATCCACGAAATGTTGCTGTAAATCGAATGAATGAAATCGGTATAAAGGAATGGAAAGTTGAAACAGGCTATCATCGACGAAGTTTATCAGAGACGGAAATGTTTCGCTATAAAACCATCCACGGCGATAGACTATATTCCCGAAAATTTAGCAGCCAAAAAACCGAAAACGATATCAAAATAAAAGTGCTCAATATAATGACAGCCCAAGGTATGCCTGTTGCTAAACCAAGAAGAGTGGCTTAAGTTGGCGGAAAATTAGCGAAGCTATGTCTGATCGATTCATGCAACAAAGCCCTTCAAAAGCATTTGAAGGCAAATTATTGATAAGCTAACTTGAAAATGATTTGACTTTTTGAAAAATTCAAAACTAATACCCAACCAACCCGCACGCTGACAGGGGTACGAGATACGCTGCTGCCGAAGGTGATGAGTGGGGAGGTGAGGGTGAAGTATTAAAATAGTAAAAACTAAAGTCATGACACAAGATAAAAGAAATTACATTCAAGCAGTTTCTTCAAAAACATTATTAGAATTAATTCAAAACTTGCTCATTAATAGCGGGATTGATTCTTTAATAAGAATTTCTGACAACCAAATTGAGGCTACTATTGAAGCCGGTGTAGCAGGTACGTTTAAGAATGTTTATTGTATGCTTGCAGAGCCACTTTCCAAAAATTACTCTGGCATGAACCCTTTGTCTGAAGAGATAGACAGAAGATTTAAAAATGGATGCTCAAAATTTTATTTAGTGAGTAATCATAGTATTTCTACTGGGTTTAGAGTAAAATTAGAGCAAACCACTATTCATAAAAATTCAATTGTCTATTGGGATACAGATGATTTGCTTAAGAATATTGAGAAAAACTATCCAGACTATTGGAGGCATAATGACCAATCACTTATTACTTATGAAAAATATTTTGAGAATAGAATCAATGAGTCATTTGAAATAAAGAAACTCGTAGAATATAAGGCAGCATATCAAAAATTGTTGTCAATATTTATTGAGCCGAATATTTTTCTAAAAACAGATGATAAACAATCTACTAAGAAAGCTTTCACTAAAGTCAATCTTGAAAGGGTTTTAATAGAAAATGAAAGGCTGATGGTCCTTCATGGCGACCCCGGAACAGGCAAGACAAGGCTTTTATATGAAATTGGACGACTTTTCATCAGACAAAATTCTGTCATTGCTGGAAAGCGACATTTGCCTATTTTTATTGACAGTGTAAATCTTAGAGACGCTATTAGTCAAGATGGAAAAATTAATATGTCCGAAATGATTTCGGGATTAATCACAAAAGATTATTTTGACGGGAGAGACTTGAAGGTGATAATAAAAGAGTATCAAATTATATTGCTTGTTGACTCTATCGATGAGTTTGAAGATAAATATCAGAAAGACATTGTAAGTAAACTTGAAGAGATGATGGATGAAGGAGCTATTGTATTCATAGGATCTCGTTCAAATATTTTAGATGAATTATTTAAGTCTTCATTGAGGCTTTGTTGCATGAATCCTGCTTAGATTGTGCGGGATGAAAAGCGGGCTGGTTTTGTATATTTGGTTTTTGCACAACTAAATCTACAAACACACCAGCCCATGTCAAAGGTAAAAAAGGATAACCATACAAGCGACAAGCCGAAAGAAAAATATCAGGTTCTCAATTGGTCAGCTTACAACAAAGCCTTAATCAACCGAGGAGATATCACG
>JAWKNA010000016.1:0-45855 GCA_041391925.1 Gelidibacter sp.
TGTTGTAAAAATTGCAATTCCAATTGCAATTAAGAGCGTAATTTGTTTTTTCATGTAAGTGTTTTTTTGATTAAACAATGTGTCCAAGGGGGAAGACGAGAACACTTACGATAAAAAATTAAAATGAGTTTTTAGAAAACTTTAACTTTAACATTTTATTAACAAATTTTATTGAATTATTTGCAAAAATAAAAGACAAAAACTGACACATTTATTGTAAATAAATATAAAATTTACTATAAGTTAAATTTGGAAATTACACCGTTACATTCTTTCCGGTACATCAATTCCCAATAGTTCTAATGCATTTTTGATAATTGTTGCAACAGTTTTAGACAATTCAACTCTAAAAATTTTTTCCTCAACTCTATCAGCTCCAAGAATGGAAACGTTTTGATAAAATGAATTGAATTCCTTTACTAAATCATACGTATAATTGGCAATCAATGCTGGACTGTAATTGTCCGCAGCATTTTGGATGATTTCTGGAAATAGCAAAATCTGCTTGAGTAGCTCTTTTTCTTTCTCATGGAAAGAGACATCATTTTTGCTTGATTTGTCATGATGATCTGATTCAGCCTTTCGCAAAATGGATTGAATCCTTGCATATGTATATTGAATAAATGGCCCCGTATTTCCCTGAAAGTCTATAGATTCTTCCGGGTCAAATAGAATTCGTTTCCTTGGGTCAACTTTGAGTATGTAATATTTTAAGGCACCTAGACCAATGATTTTGTAAAGTTCTTGTTTTTCACTTTCGGAATAGCCTTCCAATTTTCCAAGCTCTTCGGAAATCTGTCCTGCAGTTTTAGCCATTTCCTCAATCAGATCATCCGCATCAACCACAGTACCTTCCCTACTTTTCATTTTTCCTGAAGGTAAATCAACCATTCCATAGCTTAAATGATATAGATTTTTGGCCCAATCAAAGCCAAGCTTTTGTATAATCAGAAACAACACCTTAAAATGATATTCCTGCTCATTGCCTACGGTATAAACCATACCTCCTACATCCGGAAAATCCTTGGCACGCTGTATTGCTGTACCGATATCCTGTGTCATATAAACGGCTGTTCCATCTGAACGCAAAACTATTTTTTCATCCAGACCGTCAGGAGTTAAATCACACCAGACAGAGCCATCCTCTTTTTTATAGAAAACACCTGTTCTCAATCCTTCGGTAACAAATTCTTTTCCTAAAAGATAGGTTTGACTTTCGTAATAGAGTTTATCAAAATCAACTCCCAAGTTCTTGTAAGTTTCAGCAAACCCTTCATACACCCAACCGTTCATTTTTTCCCAAAGTGCCACGGTTACCAAATCGCCTGCTTCCCATTTTTGAAGCATTTCTTGGGCATCCAAAATAATTGGAGCTTGTTTTTTAGCTTCGTCTTCTGTTTTTCCCTCGGCCATCAAGGCATTGATTTCTTTCTTGTATTCTTGATCAAACTTTACATAGTAATTTCCTACTAACTTATCACCTTTCAAACCGGTGGATTCTGGAGTTTCTCCTTGGCCAAATCGCTGCCAAGCCAACATACTTTTACAAATATGAATACCTCTGTCGTTGATGATTTGGGTTTTATAGACCTTTTTTCCGGAAGCTTCTAAGATTTTGGAAACACTGTAACCCAATAAATTATTTCGGATATGTCCCAAATGCAGTGGCTTGTTGGTGTTTGGAGAAGAATATTCAACCATAACAGCCTTGTTTTCCGGTTTCGGCTTTACAAAACCGAAGTTTTCATTTTCCTTGATTCTATTAAATTGATCCAAATAATATGAATCGCTAATCTCAATATTCAAAAAACCTTTGACAACATTGTACCCTTTGACATCTTCAATTGTTTCCAACAAATAATTCCCAATCTGTTCACCAATCGTTACAGGATTTCCTTTAATCAATTTCAACAGTGGAAAAACAACCAATGTTATATCACCAGCAAATTCTTTGCGAGTCGCTTGGAATTCCATAGAATCCACTTTTACGTTGAAGGTTGATTTTACCGCTTCTTTTATATGCTTTGATAGAGTGTCCTGAAGGTTCATTTTGCTTCATTTTATTAAGGTTGCAAAGATAAGTTTTTTATCATAAGTTTGGGAGCAGAAGTTTAGTGAAAATACCTCATACATCCCATGAAATATTTCATACGAATACTATTTTTAGCCTTTATATTATTTAATTGTAGCAATTCCAATAATTCAACTGATGATACTCCAGATGATTTGACCGATGATGTGATACCTATGCCCGAACCTACTTTTTATAAAGGCATGGATTTGTCATTTCAATCAGAACTTGAAGATTACAATGTAGTTTATAAGGATACCAACGGAAATCCTGTCCAATTGTTAGATTATGTTTCTAATAATGGTACCAATTTGGTACGTTTAAAATTATGGCATACACCAGAAGATGGGCAGAATGGCCTAACGGATGTGAAGGCTTATGCACAGCGAATAAAAGCCAAAAACATAGCTTTTTTGCTGGATTTTCATTATTCAGATACCTGGGCGGACCCTGGACACCAAGCACCTCCACTTGCTTGGCAAAGCATGAGCAGTGAAGAGATAAAAATTGCAATTTATACCTATACAAAAGACGTTGTACAACAACTTAAAAATCAGAACACCTTACCGACTATCATTCAGATTGGCAATGAAACCGACAGCGGATTTTTGTGGGATTATGGTCGTGTTTGGGACGCTTTTGCTGATAATTGGCATAATTATGCTGGACTGGTAAATGAGGCTATAAGGGCTATTCGAGAAGTTGATACCGATAATTCTGTAAAGATAATGCTGCACCATTCTAGTGTAGAAAATGCAATCTATTTTTTTACTGAACTGCAGCCTTTAAATATTGATTTTGATGTGATTGGATTGTCATATTATCCACAATTTCAAACTCATAACCTTAATTTGGTACAGTCTAAACTGAACCAACTAGCAACTAATTTTGATAAAGAAATTATGATGGTAGAAGTTGCATATCCATTCACATTGGAGTGGGATGACGATAGCAACAATTATATTGGAGACAATAGCCAGATTTTAAGTGAATTTTCGGCAACGCCTGAAGGCCAAAAGGCATACTTTCAATGGTTGGTTACTACCATAAAAGCCATTCCAAACGATAAAGGTATTGGATTCTGCTATTGGGCGCCAGATTGGGTTGCTTTTACTGGAAATAATGCTACTTCAACAAATGGAAGTGCATGGGAAAATCAATGTATGTTTGATTTTAACCATGAAGCACTTCCTGTTTTTGATGTTTTTAATGCAAATTGATGGTTTAAGCTTTTTTTCTTCCCAAAAAGCCCAAAACCAAAGCTGCAAGACCTAGTCCTATGGTTATGTAAGCATCATTGTTATCTTGAGCTTCAAACTCTGCAACGCCAATATCCACAGATGCTTCTGGAGTAATAAGCTTGTAAATTCCGTATACTACCAATATTACTCCTACTACCAAGAGAATTGTTTTAATTGTTTTGTTCATTTTTTATGTTCTTAATCGATTTTTTTTGTGATTATGAAGATAGAGAATTAATTCCAATGAAATAAAAAATAATTATGAATAACTGAATATCAGGTATTTATAAAATTAAACATTGCCTCTTTGCCGTTCATCGACAAAAGTGTCGTTTTTCCAAGTTTTATGTCGTTCATCGATGGTCTTTTTCGGCATAAAAATTTAAAGTTCACTTCATCTAATTTATTGGTATTAAAACCCGAAAATTAGATTTATACAGGACTTTTAGCCATTTTTGGGTAGCTATTAATCAAAGTCCCAAATGTTGATGATACTAATCGAATATACATTCACTGTATTGTTATTGTATTTTGTGTACTTATTTTTCCTCTCCCTCAAGGCAAGATTCCATCACATTGGCATTGCAATTTTTAACACTAATCCCTGCGGATGAAACAGTTAATTACTTTAGCTGCTTTTTTTTCTGTAATCATCGGTTTTGCCCAAACCAATGAAATAGATAGTCTCATCCTAAATTTAGCGTACCAAAAACAAGATTCAACAAAAGTAGACACCTCACTGTATTTGATTCAAGCACTTTATGAAGCAAATGAGCCAAAAAAGGCATTATTGTTCATTGAAGAGACAGAGCGTCTTGCCAAATCGCTTAATTACACCAAAGGACTTGCGGATGTCAATTATTACAAAGCTCGTATTTATTCAGACAAAAATGACTATTACAGTGCCATTGACAATTATTCTAAATCAAGAAAGTTTTACAACCAGATAAAGGATACGCTCGGCATCGCAAAAGTCAACAACAGTATTGGTCTTATTGAAATTAGTCGCGGAAATTACACAGCTGGTTTAGACTATTCCTTATCAGCAATACGAGTATTTGAAGATAAAAACCTGAGAAAAGACTTAAGTCTGGCCTATAGCAATTTGGCAAAAGCCTATTACAATACACAACAAGTGGACAAAGCTTTGGAATTTAATTTTAAAGCTCTGAATGTCATGGAGCAACTGCGTGACAGCTCTGGGATGAAAACATCCAACAAAAATATCGCAATGCTCTATTCCATGCGAAAAGAATACAGAAAAGCCATTGAATACTATGAAAAAGTATTATCGCTTTTAAATCCTGATAAAGACAAGGATTTGAGAGGTGAAATTTTACCTCGCATTGGTGACCAATATCTTCGATTTAAAGAATATGACAAAGCCTCAGAATATTTAGTGGAAGGCCTTACCTATAACCGTTCCATCAAAAACAATGAAGGCATTTTACGTGCATTGAATTCCATTGGAAATCTCAATTTGCAGCAAAACAAAACAAATTTGGCCGAATCACAAATATTGGAAGCTCGCGAACTGGCCAAAACCTCTTCCGACAAAAATGAAGTATTAAAGAATTTGAAATTGTTGGTAAGTCTCGATTCTACACGAAATAAATTTCAAAGTGCCTTTCAATGGCAACGCGAATATTTTTCTCTTAAAGAAGAATTGGAACAACAGTCCAAACCAAAATTACCAGTAAATACTGATGCCATTAAAGAAGACGCCTCTAGTGTAGGAGATTTGGAATCATTAACCTCCTATCAAAAGAATTCCGAAAACGAACATCAGCTAAAAAAACTTAAGGCCATCTCCTATATATTGATTGCCGCCTTCATAACCGTTTTGACGGTTTTGCTGCTTATTTATTTAAAACGCAAAAACACACTAAAATATACTGAAGAACTTGAGGCAAAAAATGAGCAAATTCAAATGCAGAATGAGGCTATCATTGCCCAAACACAACACCTTGAAGAAATAAACAAATCTAAAGACAGGCTGTTTTCAATTGTTTCGCACGATTTAAAAGATTCCATTTCATCCATCAAAGGATTTTTGGATTTGCTAAAAGAAGACAGTATTTCCCGAGAAGAATTCAATGAATTGATACCAGAGCTGAGCGAAAATGCCAACAACGCTTCCTTACTTCTTTACAATCTGTTGAATTGGTCAAAATCACAAATGCAAAACCTGGAGCCAAATCCAGAAATGTTCAATATTCAAGAGGTGTTCCATAATAAAATGAGTTTAGTGGAACCTAAGATTGAACAAAAACGAATCGTGCTGATTGACGAATCTCAACGTGATTTTGTATATGCCGATAAGAGCATGGTGGAAATCGTGATTCAAAATTTGTTTACCAATGCGGTAAAATTCAGTAGAGTTGGTGATATTATTACCATTTCCAATAAAGAGCAAAATGGAAAATCATTGATTTGCGTTGAAGATACTGGAGTCGGCATGTCCAAAGAAAATCTCAACAAACTATTTAAAGGCAATAACTTTACAACCATTGGCACCAAAAATGAAAAAGGAACAGGTTTAGGGCTTACCATTTGTAAAGAACTAGTTGAGCTGAACAAAGGCAGAATTTGGGTGGAAAGCACCCAAAATGTTGGTAGTAAATTTTATGTGGAACTCCCAAAAACAAAACCGAACAACGAGTAGATTATTTTTCTTGAGGCAAAAAAACTTCTGCCATCATACATCGTGCGCTTCCACCTCCACAGGTTTCGATGGTTTCCAAATCACTGGACACTATATCGCAATGCATTGAAATTTTAGAAATCTGAAGGGTAGTTAAGCTATCATGTGCCGCTTTGCTCATCACCAAATAACGTTTGTCATTTTTCCCACGCACCTGCAACATGTTTCCAGCAAAATGGGTCATCTGTGTTTCACTGATTTCTATGATTTCCTTTTTGCTTTCTTTTAGATGTTTCAGCACATTTTTGCGGTCCTGCTTATCATCAATACAATCAAGGCAAATGACCGCAAAGGTCTCGCCAATACACATCATTACATTTGTGTGATAAATGGGAAGTCGTTTCCCTTCTACTGTTTGGTTGGCAATAAATACTATGGGTGTATATTCAAAATCCTCACAGAATTCGATGAACAATTCTTCATCAGCTCGTGGTGACAAAGCACAATAGGCTTTTCGGTTCACTCTGTCCAAAACAATACTTCCAGTGCCTTCCAAAAAATAGCCATCTTCCTCTGCACTTGTATAATCAACAATTGTTTCAATTCTAAAACCATCATTCTCCAAACTCATAAAAACTTCCTCACGACGTTCTTTCCGTCTGTTTTCAGCAAACATTGGGTATAAAGCTACATCGCCATTTTCATGAAAACTTACCCAATTATTTGGAAAAATTGAATCTGGTGTGTCCATCAATTTATCATCCTGTTCTACAACTACATTCACCCCAACCGCTCTCAATTTATCCACAAAAGCATCAAATTCAGCTTGTGCCTTTGCATTTATTTCAGCGTTTTTCAAATCTAAATCTTCTTGAAAATAATTGTTAACGGCAGTTTGTTCATTCATCCTAAAATTGATAGGACGAATCATCAAAATCGTATTTGTGGTTTGTTGCATATGGATATTGATTAACACCTGCAAAATTAGTTTAAAATGATTAAGTTTATATGCAAATCTCGCAAAATGAAACAACTTCTTTTATTTCTTCTGATAGCAAGTACTAGTATGGCTCAAAAAACTAACCAATCCAACGATTTTATGACTGTTTTTGAAACAAGTAATGGCTTGGAAACCGCCACTTACGAACAAACGATTGATTATTATACAAAATTGGCGAACACCTATTCGGAAATTTCGATTCAGACCATTGGCGAAACAGATTCTGGCAAGCCTTTGCATCTTGTGATTCTAAATTCAGATAAGATTTTTGACTTTGAAACCATCAGAAAAAACAAACGAATTCTTCTTATTAACAATGGTATTCATCCAGGTGAACCAGATGGAATTGATGCCACAATGATGCTTTTCAGAGATATTGTGCAGGGAAAGATGAAAACTCCTCTAAATACCATTTTGGTGACCATTCCCATTTATAATGTTGGTGGAAGTCTGAACCGAAACTCAACGACCCGTACCAATCAAAACGGCCCAAAAGACTATGGTTTTAGAGGTAATGCAAGAAATTATGATTTGAACAGGGATTTCATTAAATGCGATACAAAAAATGCAAGAACCTTTGCACAAATATATCATTTGGTGCAACCCGATGTCTTCATTGATAACCATGTAAGCAATGGTGCTGATTATCAATATACCTTAACGCATTTATTTACCCAACACAATAAATTGGGTGGCGATTTAGGCAACTATCTACACACTGAAATGATGCCTCAATTAGAACTCATGCTAGCTTCCAAAAAATGGGACATTACTCCTTATGTCAATGTTTTTAATGAGGTTCCAGAAAAAGGGTTCAGTCAATTCATGGATTCTCCACGTTATTCAACAGGCTATACAGCATTGTGGAACGTATTGGGAATGATGGTCGAAACGCATATGTTGAAGCCTTACAAACAGCGAGTGGAAGGTACTTATGAGTTGATGAAAAGCATGATTGAAATTGTGGAAAAAAATTCGGATAAAATCAAAAATTTGAGGGCTAGTGCATTAAAGTCATTTCAGAATTCTGAAAACTACACACTAGATTGGGAAATAGATACCACACAGACTTCAACATTAAAGTTCAAAGGATTTGAAGGTAAAATGATACCAAGCGAAATCACGGGAAACCTACGCTTGAAATACGACCGAAGCAGACCTTTTACGAAAGATGTGGCTTACCAAAATTATTTTAAGCCAAGTGCTGAAGTGTCTGTACCAAAAGCCTATATCATTCCACAAGGTTGGTGGAATGTGATTGAATTGTTGAAATTGAATAAAGTAGAAATGATAGAATTTAAAAATGATACAACTTTAACTGTTGAAAGCTATAAGATTGATTCTTACGAGAGCAGAAACCTGCCGTATGAAGGCCATTACCAACATTTCAATACCAAAATTGTTCCTACCACAGTTAATATGACTTTTAAAAAAGGAGACTATTATATTGATACCAATCAACAGGCCTTTAGATATCTTCTGGAAACTTTGGAGCCCCAAGCCCCTGATTCTTTCTTTAATTGGAATTTTTTTGATTCCATTTTGCAACAGAAAGAAGGTTTTTCACCTTATGTGTGGGAAGATATGGCTCTAGAATTATTGAAAAATAATGACGCATTAAAGACAGAATTCGAAACCAAGAAGAAAGTAGAACCCGATTTTGAAAACAATTGGTATGCACAATTGGATTGGTTGCACAAAAAAAGTCCGAGTTATGAATTGGCGCATATGCAATACCCAGTTTATAGGGTTAGGTGAACTTGGTTTTCTCAAAAAAATTGTCTAAATTGGTTTTTTCCGACATTTCGGGATTGATTTAAACATTTAAACGATTTTATATCATGCAGTTAAATCCATTGCTCCTAAAATAAAAATTTGTTCAAATTTTATGCCAACAAGTCAGACCATAAATCACTTAAAGAAATGAAAACCAAACTAGTATTATGTATTTTTCTTATAAAAACAATCATGGGTTTTAGTCAATGGAATCAAATTGGTAACATAATCGTTGGTGATTCTCCTTTAGATGAATTCGGACTTTCTGTAGATATAAACTCCGAAGGAACTATTGTCGCAATTGGATCTTATGCCACTACACCTGGTTCTTCCGAAGACACTCAAGGTCTAGTGAGAGTCTTTGAAAATATTTCTGGCGTATGGACACAAATTGGTGCTGATATATATGGGGAACATGATGATGATTTTTCAATATTTCCAAGTCTAAACTCTGAGGGGAATATATTGGCTATTGGAGCTTACGGAAATGATTATAATGGAGTCTTTGCCGGATATGTTAGGGTCTTCGAAAATATTGCTGGAGTGTGGACGCAAATTGGGTCCGATATCAATGGCGAAAATCCCGGGGATTTTGCTGGACATTCTGTGAGTTTAAATGCTAACGGTAATATTGTTGCAATTGGTTCACCAGGTAATTTTGATAATGGCACTATACCTGGACATGTTAGTGTTTTTGAAAATATTGGAGGCGTATGGACACAAATTGGGTCCAATATTAACGGTGAAAGTTCGGGTGATAGGGCTGGGCAATCCATTTCTTTAAATTCTAATGGAGATATCGTTGCTATAGGTTCACCACTCAATGATGATAATGGGAATGATTCTGGGCATGTCAGAGTCTTTCAGAATATTGCAGGTGTATGGACACAAATTGGGTCCAACATAAATGGTGGAGTCGAGGGCGATTGGACTGGGTTTTCTGTGAGCTTAAATTCTAATGGTAATATTCTTGCAATTGGTTCTCCAAATGTTGATGATACTGTAAGTGTCTATGAATATATTGCGGGTATATGGACACAAATTGGATCATTTGATAATGTCGAAAACTGGGGGACTGGACGTTCAGTTAGTTTAAATGCTAACGGAGATATCCTCGCAATTGGTTCACCATACAATTATCGTACTGGTCAGACTTACGCTGGACATGTAAAAGTCTATAAAAAAATTGCAGGCGTATGGACGCAAGTTAACGCAGATATTTTTATGCAAAATAGTTTTAATCTTTTTGGATGGTCAGTAAGTTTGAATTCTGACGGAGATACTCTTGCAGTAGGAGCTCCTTATTATTCTTTGGCACCTAATTATTATTCTACGGCTGGAGCTGCTGTTATATATAATAATACCAATGTTTTGAATGTTACAGAAGATAATCTCGGACAAAGTATTTCTCTATATCCAAATCCAACCAATGATTTTTCTTTTATTAAATTTGGAAAATTTCATGAACAAATAAAGATGAATATTTTTGATTCCCAAGGAAAGTTAATCAAGTCTTATGTATATAAAAATACGGATTTAATTAAAATTGAAACAACTAAATGGGCTGCGGGTATTTATTATATTAATCTATCTCTTTTAGACAAAATGACTACTGTTAAATTAGTTTTGACTAATTAATATTGGATGTAACGGTGCGCTAGTTCATGTAGTGAGAGTTGCATGCAAGGTTTTTTTCATGATTTACTATATTATCCCTTATCAAAAGGGCTAAACTGAATCCAATACATAGTTAACCTATTTCTCAGTAATCACTAAACCAAAATCCTAATATTCGCATACGAATTCTCCATTGCCTCAAGCGTTTCTTGTGGATTCAGCCATTCCACTTTGGTAATTCCTTCTTCTACTTGTGGTTCCAATTTACCATTGTAGTTGGAGCTCATCTCAAACCAATAGGTGATTTTTATTTTATGCCGACCGTTGCGCTTAAAGATATGATAGGTTGTATCCAGTTGTTTAATGATTTTTAAACCTGTGACATTGGTTTCCTCTTCAACTTCACGCAAAGAAGTTTCCTCAATGCTTTCCTTTCCCTCAACTTTTCCTTTGGGCAAATCCCATTTATCATTGCGATAAATAAAAAGTATGTCCCCATTTTTGTTCAATACTTTTCCTCCACCAGCAACAATGTTCGGAAGTTTCTTTAAAAACTTTTTAAGAAGACTGTGTTCATTTTTCCCAATTAGTCGAACACCTTCAAGATCAGTAGAATTTAACTCCTTGATGACTTTGCCAATATGGACAGTATCCAACAGATAATTCTTGAAGTTGGTCTCAAATCCAACTTCGGTGGTCAGAATAATCGGTTTGTCATTGACAAAAATTGTAGTCATTATATGGCTAACATGTTTCTTGAATTGGTAAAAATATCAATTTTTGATTTATGTCAAGGTATTTCAAAATTAATTTTCTATCAACTTTCAAAATAAAATTTCACAATTTTGATTAGTTTTGCAACATGATTTTTGACAAAACTACCGCTAAACAAATCGCCAAACTTTTATTACAAATCAATGCGATAAAGCTCCAACCAAACCAACCATTCACTTGGGCATCTGGCTGGAAATCACCTATTTATTGTGACAATCGCATTGTATTGTCTTTTCCACCCATCCGTAACTACATTCGGGAAACCATGGCCAAACATATTGAAAAACAGTATGGCAAACCAGATGCCATTGCTGGTGTGGCCACAGGAGCCATTGGAATTGGGATTTTAGTGGCGGAATATCTTGGACTGCCTTTTGTGTACGTAAGACCAGAAGCTAAAGGCCATGGTCGTCAAAATCAAATAGAAGGCTTTATACAAAATGGTCAAAATGTTGTTGTGGTCGAAGATTTAATCAGTACAGGCAAGAGTAGTCTAAATGCAGTGAAGGCTTTAAAAGAAGCTGGTGTCAATGTCAAAGGTATGGTGGCAATTTTCTCCTATGGTTTTGAAGTTGCTATCAATAATTTTAAGAAAGATAAAGTGACTTTACATACGTTAAGCAATTATGAAAGTCTATTGGAACAGGCACTTGACACCAAATATATCACCGCTAAAGAACAGGACATTTTAGCAGATTGGAATGCCAATCCAAGCGAATGGAATCCAAATTGATATTGGTCGTCAAAAGTTCAAAGAGATTAAACTTGAACATTCAACATTAAAATTATAAAATGAAATTAGATTCTTCCAAACAACCTATAGATAAATCATCACAAGAAGTACATGCCTTTTTAAACGATGTCAAAAATTTTGAAAAACTGATGCCTGAAAACATCAGTAAATTTGAAATGGTCGGCAACGATGGATTTGTATTCGCCTTGTCGGGAATGCCTGAAGTAGCACTTCAAAAGAAAGTAAGCATGCCGCCAAATAAACTGATACTTGAAGCTGCTGGCGGAAAACTTGATTTTAATTTAACGATTGATATCAGCGAAGTTACCGAGAACTCAAGTGAGGCTCAATTTATCTTTACAGGCGATTTCAATGCCATGATCGGTATGATGGTTAAGGGTCCAATCAGCAAATTAATTGAAACTTGGGTTTCAAATATCCCAAAAGCTATTAATACAAAAGGGTGATTTCTTTTAAATCAAATTCCTTGATAATGTTATCTTCGATTTGAACTTGTAGTTTCCCAGAATCGGAAATCCCACCGATAATACCCGTAAAGAATTCACCACTTATATCTCTAAATGTGGAAGGTTTGTTTTTTCTGAAAAGCAACTGTTCATATTCTTTTTTCTCAATGGTTCAAACTGACTACTTTCCAAACGGAAAAATGTGCCTCAAGTTGCTTAAAATTTCGCAGCACCTCATCAAGGTTATATACTTGTCCCGATACCAATCTTAAAGATGACGCATTGGGCAAATCTTCAAACTCTGTTTGATTGACATTGAGACCAAACCCAATAATCGAGGCTTGCAATTGGTTCTGTTTTATCACATTTTCAATCAATACGCCAGCAAGTTTTTTTTGGTCTGACAAAATGTCGTTCGGCCATTTCACTTTTAATTTTTGAATTTGGAATAATTCCAACGCTTTTAAAATGGCCAAAGAAACTACAATACTGATATAAAAATTTTGCTCCGTTTTTAAAAAAGAAATATCCTTAAACACGCTGACCATAAGGTTTTTAGACTCTTGAGATGACCAATTGGTTCCCATTTGGCCTCTTCCTTGAGTCTGATAATCTGCCACAACCACTGTATAATCCTCAACCATCTCTGACATACTCAATTGTCGCAAAAACGAATTAGTCGAATCAATGGCATTAAGTTTGATTATATGCATCGACAATGGGTTTATTGAAATTATAATTTTCTTATGATTGTTAAAAGCCCAAAAGAACTAAAAAAATAATAACTTTGCACAAAATTGTAAATTAATTTAATGGCGAAAAACAATCATAGCACAGACCAGTTGATAACAGTGATATTGGGTGGTATTGAAGATGTAAAAGGGAAGGATATAAAGATTCTTGATTTGAGAGAATTGGAAAACACGGTTTGTGATTATTTCATTATTTGTGAAGGTACTTCTAATACACAAGTTAACGCCATTGTAAATTCCATACAAAAGAAAGTTAGCAAAGAACTTAAAGACCATCCTTGGCATATTGAAGGTAGTGATAATGCCGAATGGGTTTTAATGGATTATGTCAATGTCGTGGTACATGTTTTTCAAAAGCATATAAGACAATATTATGACATTGAAAGTCTTTGGGGTGATGCAAAAACTACCGCTATAGAAACAAGTTACTAAAGAACACATGGCAAACGAAAATAAAAACCTAAACAAAAAACCGAAATTAAATCCCTATTGGATTTATGGTGTCATTATCGCCATATTTTTCGGTATCCAAATATTTTCAGGAGGTTTTGGAGGTCAGGATGCAGCTGTCACAACTCCTTCTCAATTTTTCGATTTCTTGAAAAAAGGAGAAGTGAGTAAGGTTGTGATTGTCAATAACCGTGAAGCTAAAGTTTACATTACAGATGAAGCTTTAAAGACTGAAACCCATAAAAAAACAAAGCCAAATAATATTTTACCCACCCTGACACCTCCTCCAAACTATACGTTTGAATTTGGTGATTTGGCATTGTTTCAAGAAAAAATCGCCAAGACCATTGATGAAAATAATTTGACCAATACAAAGGTTACATTTGAAACAGAACATAATGTATGGGGCGACTTTCTGTTGACCTTGCTTCCATTTATTTTAATTATCGGTGTGTGGATTTTCATCATGCGACGCATGTCATCCGGTGCAGGTGGAGGCGCTGGCGGACAGATTTTCAACATTGGGAAATCGAAAGCAAAGCTTTTTGATGAAAATACAGATGTCAAAACATCGTTTAGGGATGTTGCAGGTCTGGAAGGTGCCAAAGAAGAGGTTCAGGAAATTGTAGATTTCTTGAAAAATCCTGAAAAATATACTTCCTTGGGTGGCAAGATTCCTAAAGGTGCACTTCTTGTTGGACCTCCTGGAACTGGTAAAACACTATTGGCAAAAGCCGTTGCTGGTGAAGCCAAAGTGCCTTTTTTCTCCTTGTCAGGGTCGGATTTTGTAGAAATGTTTGTAGGTGTTGGAGCCTCTCGTGTTAGAGATTTATTCAAGCAAGCCAAAGAAAAATCACCTGCAATTATTTTTATTGATGAGATTGATGCCATAGGTAGAGCCAGAGGGAAAAATAATTTTTCTGGATCCAATGATGAGCGTGAAAACACCTTGAACCAACTATTAACTGAAATGGATGGGTTTGGCACCAATACAAACGTCATTGTTTTAGCTGCTACCAACAGAGCTGATGTTTTAGATAAAGCCTTGATGCGTGCTGGTCGATTTGACAGACAGATATTTGTTGATTTACCAGACATCCGTGAACGAAAAGAAATTTTTGAAGTTCATTTGAGACCTATTAAAAAAGCAGACGATTTGGACATTGATTTTCTTGCTCGCCAAACACCTGGGTTTTCGGGTGCAGATATTGCAAATGTGTGTAACGAAGCAGCTTTGATTGCGGCTCGTCAAAACAAAAAGGTGGTCAATAGGCAAGATTTTTTGGATGCAGTGGATAGAATCATTGGCGGATTGGAAAAGAAAAATAAAATTGTTACACCTTCCGAAAAACGAGCTGTTGCATTTCACGAAGCTGGCCATGCCACAATCAGTTGGATGCTGGAGCATGCTGCACCCTTGGTAAAGGTGACCATAGTTCCACGTGGACGTTCTCTTGGCGCAGCTTGGTATTTACCAGAAGAGCGATTGATTGTGAGAACGGAACAAATGTTGGATGAGATGTGCGCCGCACTTGGCGGAAGAGCTGCCGAACAGGTCATCTTTGGTAAAATTTCTACAGGCGCATTGAGCGACCTTGAGAAAGTGACCAAACAAGCAAGAGCCATGGTAACCATATATGGTTTGAGCGATAAAGTAGGAAACCTCACTTATTATGATTCTTCAGGGCAAAATGAAATGGGTTTCACAAAACCTTACAGTGAACAAACTGCTGAATTGATTGATAAAGAAATCTCCAACATTATCGAAGAGCAATATCAAAGAGCTGTAAATTTATTGGAGGAACATAAAGATAAATTGACCGAATTGGCAGAAGTTCTTTTGGAAAAAGAAGTTATTTTTAAAGATAATCTCGAAAAAATATTTGGAAAGAGAGCTTATGAAAAAGAGGAACTCCTTGAAGATGTTAAAAAGCAGTCCAACACTATTGATTCTGAGAATGAAATAAAAGACATCCCCAAAGAAGAAGTCCAGGATGATTTGTTGAAATAACGAATGTCAATGAAACTATAAAAAACTTAAATTAATCCTTGTTTAATTTAAGTTTTTTTATATTTGATAAAAACATTTTAAGAATTAGGTTAATAGCAACCCATACATGAGTCTATTTCGTAAAATCTTCGGCTTAAAAGATAGTGAAGGAGATAACATAAAAAACGAAGAGCGAGGCAAATATATGCCAGAAATAAAACTGCCGATTGACGAAAAATTTACCATAAATTTCAAAGCGAATGGCGGAAAATTCCTGTATTGTGAAAATATGCAGGAAATCTACACAACATTGAAAGAGATTCTCAACGAGAATGATTGGGAAGATAAACAAGTTTTTCTTTTTGATGATCGACTGAAAGAACTTTTTAAAGATTTTAATCTCAATGCTACTAAAAAGGTTTCAGAATGCACTTATTTCTTTTCCACTTGCGAATATTTGATTGCTGACGATGGATCCTTATTAATTTCATCTAATCAAATAGCAGAAAAAAAGCTTAAGGACCTGCCTCCAAACTTTATCATATATGCTACAACCAGTCAGTTTGTGGAGAGTATAGGTGAAGGATTGAGAGGAATCAAAAATAAAAATAGAGATAAAATCCCAACAAACATTACCACTATAAAGCATTTCAAGACCCTTGAAGACAAGGACTTTCTTACTTATGGAAGCAGTTCAAAAAACCTATATTTGCTGCTGTTAGAAGACTTATAAATGAAAGAACTCAGTACACGAGCCATCTCGGGAGCTTTATATATTTCACTACTCATCCTTTGTATTTATTGGCAGTATGCATTGATAGTACTGTTTTTGGGTTTTGGTCTCATCTGTATGGCAGAATTCAAAAAATTGATACAATTGGAAAGCAAGGCACCATACATTGTTTTTATAACCATGTATCTTGGGTTTAGCATTTGGTGTGTATTCTCTTCAAAAGACTCGGGATTTAATGAAGCTATACAGATTTTACATGTCATTACAATATTCGTGCAATTGCTTCTGATAAAGGATCTGTTTTCAGAAAAAACCATTCCTTTGTTCAATACAAAGCGGTTCATCCTCACCACATTCTATCTCACTACTTCTTTTATTTTTTTGATATTGATTGCCAATAATGATTACGATTTCACACCTTTGTTGTTATTAGGAGCATTTATCTTGGCTTGGGTCAATGATACCGGAGCTTATTTGATTGGGAAGAATTTTGGTAAACAGAAATTATTTCCGCGCATCTCTCCCAAAAAAACGGTCGAAGGTTTTTTAGGCGGTTTATTTTTTGCCTGCGTTGCAAGCTATTTCATTGCTAAATTTACAGGGACTTTGGATTCAACATATTGGTTGATTTTGGGTATTATAGTAAGTGTTTTTGGTACTTTGGGCGATTTGATAGAATCAAAATTCAAACGACAAGCCAATGTCAAGGACAGTGGTGTCATCATGCCAGGACATGGTGGTTTGCTGGATCGATTGGATAGTATTATTTTTGTAGCACCATTTTTTTATTTGTTCTTAAGATTGTTTCCCCATGTTTCATAAAGAAGGTCATAAAATCATTTTCATTAGCCTGCTAGTGTTAGTAGTATCGATTTTTTTGATTGACTATTTCGTTACTTTGGAATGGCTTCGAAAAAGTTTGATGTTGTTGATGGTAGGGTTCTTTATATTGATTCTTCAATTCTTCAGAAACCCAAAGCGTATCGGAAAACTGCACGAAAACCATGTGCTATCTCCAGTAGACGGCAAAGTGGTCGTAATTGAAGAAGTATATGAAAAAGAATTTTTTAATGAGAAACGACGTCAGATATCCATTTTTATGTCACCCATTAATGTACATGTTACGAGATATCCTGTTGCCGGCAAAGTCGTTTTCAGCAAGTATCATCCAGGAAAATTTCTGGTAGCCTGGCATCCAAAAGCCAGTGAAGAGAATGAACGCACCACAGTGGTTGTAAACAATTCCATTTTTGGTAATGTATTACATCGACAGATAGCAGGCGCATTGGCAAAACGCATTGTAAACTATGCCAAAGAAAATGAAACAGTGACGCAAGGAGCCGATTCTGGGTTTATAAAATTTGGCTCTAGAGTAGATGTGTTTTTACCATTGGACGCCAAGATTAACGTGCAACTTAACCAAAGAGTAAAAGGTGGTGTAAGTGTCATCGCCGAGAAGGTATGAAAAATGACGCATTGGACATAGAATTTGAAGATGCGGTAGAGCGCATTAACAACTATACAGAACCTTTCCCTGCAGATTTTTTATTGCGCCTTTATGCATATTACAAAAAGGCCACTAATAATTATGAGAGGCCCAGCAGTAGCAAACCCATTATCAATGCTTTCAAAACAAATGCACTTTTTCAAGTGAAAGATGTAAGTCAAGATGAAGCTAAACGGATTTATATCGATTTAGTCAATAATTACTTTTTATATAGAAAATAATATAGACCCAAAACGGCCAATCAAATTTACTTTATAATAAAATATCATATGAAATATCTAGTCATTCTAATTGTTGCTTTTACATCCATTTTAAATCTTTCTGCCCAAACCTACAATCCATATTACGCTAATATAGTTGCTAACACATCTTCGGAAAATGTCTTAAACGACTTAACGGCTTTTGAAGGATTTGGAGTAAAACAATTGGGCACAACTGCCTTGACCAATACCCAAAATTGGATTACCGATAGATACCAAAGTCTGGGTTATACTGACATTGTATTACAGCCTTTTACCTATAATACCAAAACAACCAATAACATCATCATTACCAAAACAGGAACGGTATATCCCAATACCTATTTGATTATCGATGCACATTATGATACAATCAATGGTCCTGGCACTAACGACAATGGTACCGGTACAGTTTTGCTTTTGGAATTGGCACGCCTTCTAAAAGATGTGGATACAGAATACTCCATCAAATTCATTCATTTTAGTGGTGAAGAAAATGGTTTGATTGGAAGCAGCTATTATGTAAATAACACTGTAAATGTTGAAAATTTGGATATCAAATTAGTGTTTAATATAGATGAAGTTGGTGGTGTTGCTGGGATGACCAATAACATTATAGTCTGCGAACGTGATGAAAGCAGTCCATCATCCAACAATGCGGCATCTGATGTTGCGACAACTGTCTTGGCAAATTGTATGGAACTCTATTCCAACCTCAACACTCAGATTTCTTATGCTTATTCTTCTGACTACATTCCTTTTGAAAACAATGGAAACATCATAACAGGTTTATATGAAAAAAATATTTCTCCTGTAAATCATACTGCCAATGACAATTTAGCACACATGGACCCCAACTATGCCTACGAAGTAACAAAAGGTGCACTTGGCGCTGCCATGCAGTTTGCTGTGGCTTATGACAATACGTTGAACGTTTCAGAAGAGCAGTCATTGGAATCTTTCGTGGCAATATATCCCAATCCTGCAAGCAAATTGATGCACATCACTTTTAAATCAGTACCTGAAAATTCAGTAGATTTTAGATTAGTGGATGTGCAGGGAAAAGAGGTTCTTAATAAAAGTTTGACACGTCAAAATGAAGACATTCAAATTGATTCCTTAAGCAGGGGCAATTATTTAGCGGTGTTTAAAATTGAGAACCAAAGGTTGATTAAGAAGTTGATTCTAGATTAATTAATCTCTAATCAAAGGCATTGTAGTGCAGCGCAACAGACCCTCTTGTTTGGATATTTCTGCATAAGGCACTTCCTCAACAGTAAATCCATGTTTCCGCAACCACGTATTCAAGCGTGTAAAGTTTCTTTCAGAAATCACAACGTCTTCGGCAATGGAAAAAATATTACTGTTCATATGATACATCTCCTCCCGAGTAATATGAAATAAATTGTCCTTTCCAAATAAGTCTAACAAATAAACATAATCACTTTCTTCCCTAAACCCACTTTTATAAATAATACCTTTATTTTTTCCGACAGGTTGAAAGCAACAATCGAGATGTAGGGCATTATCTCTTGGTTCTATCCTTGATTTTACCAAATCAAATTCCTTCACAATTTTTTTAGGAAATAGATTCTTGATGAATTCTACACCCTCCATATTCGTTCTTGCAGTAATATAGTCTTTATAGTCACTCCCTTTGTAAGTTCCTATAAAAATATGGTCATTCCAAAGCATCACGTCGCCACCTTCAATGTGTACTTCCTCAGGAGGGCGAATGACTTTTTGGGGATCAATTTTATCAATCACATATTGAATGGCATCCAATTCCCAATCGCGTTCAGGAAGAATGTTAGCTTTTACAAAAACATCATCAATGACAAAAGCGATATCTCTTGCAAAAATCTGGTTATAATCTTCAATCAATTCAGGACGGAATACCCGAACATCGTATTTTTCAAAAACAGCAGCGACAGCTTCCATTTCCTTGACCATATCCTTTTCAACAGGGTAAGTGCCTGCCTTGATATGTTCCAAGGATTTTGGGTCGTAAGCTTCCTCTATGGTTGGTGTTGGCCCGTTGCTTTGTGCGATTCCTAAGACCACAGCGCGTAATCGCGAGGTCTCATTTTTGATATTGAGTTTTAAATAGTCCATCACTGCAAATATAAAAAAAGCCCCATTCATACAAAATGGAGCTTTTTTTTAGTTAATGGGATTAATTATCTTTTAATGAATTTTTCAGAATGAACATTTCCTCCTTCGTCAATTACATTTATTATGTATACCCCTGAGTTCAAAGAACTAATATTAAAATTGTAAGAATCAGTAACTTGATTATTATTCTCATAAACTAACCGGCCATCAACACTAAAGACTTTTAAACCCAAAGCTTCGATGTTTAGCATGGTTACTTCCACACTTCCATTGTATTTACTATAAGCAATGTTAAACACTTTAGGCATACTTTTTTCCAATGAATTGTTTATTTGGTAAATAGGTTTAACAGGGATAATATCTTCAGCGACTTGCCTATACTGATAATTGCCCGAACAACCTTGAGGATATGCAACAAATTGTGAACCATTAACTGCTTCAAATCCTTCTGTTAGTTCAACAAAGTTACCTGCATGGTAAACCACACCATTACCCATGACTCCATCTCCAAAAGTTATGACATCTGATGACCTTATCCAATCCTCTCTTTCTTCCTGTACCATACTTGCAATGTTAGTTCCAGATGTCAGTGTTGGGATACAACAGTCGATTATTGTAATATCCATTGGAATGGAGCAAACTATTGGTTGTCCTGCATTTGGGGTAAATATATATTGAGTAGTGCCTAACGTACTTGTATTAATTGTCGCTGGATTCCAAGTTCCTTGAATATTATTACCAACTTGAGGAAAGTTTGGCGGTACAGAATTCAAACAAATAGAATCAATCATTGGCGCCGCCATTACTTGCATAGAGTATGCTAAATATGCATGAGTCAAATTGTTGTTATTACCAATGTAGTTTAACGAAAATGCTGTAATTGGATTCGAACAGAACCATGAAGCAAACTCTGCATTGTTTCCTGCATTAACCGTTGCAATCACCCCTGTTGGTGTAGAGATACAATTTGTTGAATTTGTAGTTGCAAAAGCAATATTGAAATTAAATGAATCGTTCCAGCCTCCGATATCCATATCTGCCATATTATATTGGGTAACAATTACTGGTTGATTAAAAGTAAAGATCAAATCCCTTGAAGGTGGATTATTTGTAGGGCCATAGGTTGAAAAAGTATTTGCTCCATTAACAACTAAATTATTATCAACTAATGCCGGAAAGTTAAATGCAACATTAGGAACTCCAGGAGAAAGCGTTGCGGTAACGCTAATTCCAGTTCCATCTAATCCATTTATTATCCCTCCAGCATTATTCCATGTAATGTAATTTTGTGAAAATACGTCAAAATGCAATGCACTAGGCAAAATTATGAGCAGAATAATTTTAGCATTTTTCAAATAACATAAGTTTTTCATAATTAAAAATTTTAGATTAAACTTATATTATCTTTTTTCAAGTAGCAATTTCACTTGCTCTTTCAATTCTACAATCTCTAGGTTTTGCTTTTCAAGAGTTTTGTTTTGCTCAATAATGTAAAATGTCAATTCTTCTATTTTTGCCATCTGTTTCGCTTGCATGTCACCTAAATCCAATCCATTTTTTACAAGCTCATCGGCAGACTCTATGCCAGGCAAATGATTATTCTCATTGATGAAACGTTCTACTTCAGTCAAAGGCATCAATTTATAGTCTTTCTCAAAAACATAATCAGCCCAGTTTACTGAATGTGCCACCGCAACTTTAACTTTCTCAGTCAGAATACCACCTTCAACCAACAATCTGTATTGGCTAATCGACCCTGTCGTTGCTCCAGTAGAATCTAAATTCGGCAAATCTAAAGTATTACCAATATAAATTCTTCCACTTCCTTGAGTTCCATCAGCAAAATTGCTACCATTGGTATTGAAGAATAGATTATTGTTACCCATAGTTATTGTTCTTAAACCAGAAGTTGTTGTCAATGTCCCATCATCAGTATAAATATTTTGGGCATTGATTTGATAAGGCGTGGCCGTAACCCCTGTTCCTGTTACAGTAGTATTTGTACCATCAACAATTATAGTTGAACCACCTGAACCTTGGTCAGTCGCGAGAACCACATCTCCATTAGCATTAACAGTTAATACTCTACCATTTGTTCCAATTGATGGGCTATTTACATTAATACCTCTAAATCGAAGTCCAGCAGTTCCCGAAACACCAGAAGCTATTTCCAGTCTGTTTTGAGGAAGTACATTATTTCCTAATCCAATACCTGTATAACCATTATCTCGAATAAATAAACGCTGTATTGCATTAGTTCCAATTATGACACTATTACTTATGTCAAATCCAGCTAAAGTAGAAGTGGTAGCAGCATTTTCAACGTTAAGATTTTTTCCAATAATTACATTATTGTTACCAGAGGTCAAATTTAGAGCAGTAAAATACCCTAGTGCAATATTGCCACTACCATTGCTATTTGGCAAACAATAATAACCTATACCAACATTACTACTTCCAGAAATATTTTCTTCTAAAGTTCTCCAACCTAAAGATATGTTTCCAGTTCCACCTATATTAGAATCCAAATTTCGCCCTCCAATTGCAATATTATAATTCCCTGTATTTGCCCCTGAAAGAGCTCTCCAACCTATACCAATATTTTGGTTACCAGAAACATTATTCTGTAAAGCCTCTACTCCAAATGCCACATTACTATTGCCTGAATTATTGTTGCTCAATACATCAACACCAAAACCAGAATTTGATCCTCCTGTATTACCATTCCCTGCTCCACTTCCTGTAAAAGTGTTATTTTGACTATTCATTATAAAAATTGCTCCGCAGGTGAATAAAGTTGTTGCTAGAAATAGATTTTTTGTTTTCATAAGAGTAAAGTTTAAAGTTATCTCATAAATTTAACAAAATATTTGACAGAATTTACATACGGTTAATAAGTTTCCTATTCATCGAGAAACCCAATGACATAGCCCTAAAAGCATTGTAGATTATTAACATATAAGTGTTTATAAAAAATAAGCTTCACTGAAAAGCGAAGCTTATTAACCATTTTTATCTATTTGTTTTACCTTTTATCGATGGACTTAAAAGGTCTCAAAGTTTCCCCAATATAAATTTGTCGAGGACGGCCAATAGGCTCATTGTTCATTCTCATTTCTCTCCATTGTGCAATCCAACCTGGCAAACGTCCCAATGCAAACATTACTGTAAACATATCGGTAGGTATTCCCATAGCCCTATAAATGATTCCCGAATAAAAGTCAACATTAGGATATAGTTTTCTGTCTACAAAATAGGAATCCTTTAGTGCTTCTTGCTCCAACCCTTTTGCAATTTCCAGAATCGGATCTTCCACGCCCAAATCATTCAAAATTTCATCAGCAGCTTTTTTGATGATTTTGGCGCGAGGGTCAAAGTTTTTATAAACCCTATGCCCAAAACCCATTAAACGGAATGGGTCTTCCTTGTCTTTTGCTTTTGCCATATATTTGGCTGTGTCGCCACCATCTTGATTGATAGCTTCCAGCATTTCCAAAACCGCCTGATTGGCACCACCATGAAGTGGTCCCCAAAGTGCAGAAATACCCGTGGAAAGAGAGGCAAACAATCCAACATGCGACGATCCAGCGATTCTTACTGTTGATGTTGAACAGTTTTGCTCGTGGTCAGCATGAAGAATCAATAATTTATCCAATGCATTGATAACGATTGGGTTCAACTTGTATTCTTCATTCGGTTGCTTGAACATCATTTTTAGGATGTTCTCCACATAACCTAAATTTTTATCACCATAATCCAATGGCAAACCGTGTTTCTTGCGGAACGTCCATGCCACCAACACTGGGAATTTACCCAATATTTTCACAATTGCCTTGTACATATCTTCTTCAGATTTGACATTGACAGATGAGGGGTTAAACGCTGTCAATGCACTTGTCAAAGAAGCAATGACTCCCATGGGATGCGCCGATTTTGGGAATGCATCCACAATTTTACGCACATCTTCATCAACCACAGAATGTGATTTGATATCGGCATGAAATTTTTCAAGTTGCTCTTTTGTAGGCAATTCACCAAATATCAATAGAAAAGCCACTTCAAGAAAATCTGCTTTTTCCGCCAATTCCTCGATGGAATAACCCCTATATCTCAAGATTCCCTTTTCTCCATCCAAAAATGTGATTTTACTTTCACAAGACCCCGTATTTTTATAACCAGGATCCATTGTGATGATGCTATCTGTGGTGCTTCTTAAGTTGCTGATATCAATCGCGACCTCATCTTCGGTCCCTTTGATGAGTGGAAATTCGTACTTTTTACCGCTTATTTCTAACGTAGCTTTATCTGACATAATAATCTATAAATTTTATTCTGAATTGTGTATCTGAAAAGATGTCACGAATTTACAAAATATATCATGATATAGAAAGTAACTTAACAAGCATTTTAACAATTAAACTATTGATGAAATTGATGAAAAAAGAAAGCGATTGTTAAGAATAACAATCGCAATTTTAAAATTATGCAAACAATGGTTATTTTACTTTGAAAGCCTTTAATCCAGGAAAATAAGCCACTCGCTCCAGTTCCTCTTCAATACGCAATAATTGATTATATTTTGCCATACGGTCGCTACGCGATGCGGAACCGGTTTTAATCTGTCCGCAATTCAGCGCTACTGCCAAATCTGCAATGGTATTGTCTTCCGTTTCGCCAGAGCGATGTGACATCACAGAGGTGTAACCTGAGTTATGTGCCATATTCACTGCTGCAATGGTTTCGGTCAACGTTCCAATTTGGTTGACTTTGATTAAAATTGAATTGGCGATTCCTTCCTTAATTCCTCTTGAAAGTCGTTCCACATTAGTCACAAACAAATCATCCCCTACCAGTTGTACTTTATCACCAATTTTTTCAGTCAAATATTTCCAACCTTCCCAATCATTTTCATCCATTCCATCTTCAATAGAAATAATTGGATATTTCTCTGCCAATTCTGCCAGATAATCGGCCTGTTCCTTACTGGTTCTTAATTTCCCAGTATCACCTTCAAATTTGGTGTAATCGTATTTTCCGTTCACATAAAATTCAGCGGATGCGCAATCCAATGCAATCATCACATCATCCCCTAATTTATATCCTGCGTTGTCCACCGCTTTTTTGATTGTATCCAGAGCGTCTTCTGTGCCACCTGCAAGGTTTGGAGCAAAACCACCTTCATCACCTACGGCTGTACTTAATCCTCTATCATGCAAAACTTTTTTAAGATTATGGAAAATCTCTGTTCCCATTTGCATGGCATGTGTAAAGTTTTTAGCTTTTACTGGCATCACCATAAACTCTTGAAATGCAATTGGCGCATCACTATGAGAACCACCATTGATAATATTCATCATCGGTACTGGCAAGGTGTTTGCCGATACGCCACCGACATACCGATATAAAGCCATTCCCAACTCATTGGCTGCAGCTTTTGCTACAGCTAGAGAGACACCCAAAATTGCATTGGCTCCTAATTTTGACTTATTTTTTGTTCCGTCCAAATCAATCATGATTTTGTCAATCTGATTTTGTTCAAAAACCGAAGTTCCCAAAAGTTCCTGTGCAATTATGGAATTTACATTGTCAACAGCCTTCAGGACGCCTTTTCCCATAAATGATTTGCCACCGTCACGAAGTTCTACCGCTTCATGTTCCCCTGTAGATGCTCCTGATGGTACCGCAGCACGGCCCAAAACTCCATTTTCGGTAAGTACATCCACTTCTATGGTTGGATTTCCTCTTGAATCAAATATTTGTCTTGCATGAATGTTGATGATAATACTCATTTGTGTTTGGTTTATGTTTTTATAATTGATAATCAAATTTACAAAATAGTTACGCGATATGTGACAGACACCTTCAGATTTACATTTAAAATAAACGATAATGTTTTCGCCATAAAAAAACCTCAAAGAATTTATAACTTCCTTGAGGTTTCTTCATTATTTATTTTTGATATTCTCTATAAATTCATCAAATAAATAGGATGCATCATGCGGACCTGGACTCGCCTCTGGATGATATTGTACTGAAAAGCAATTTTTGCTTTTCATTCTCAATCCTGCAACTGTATTATCATTTAAATGGTTATGGGTAATTTCTATATCTGGATGATTTTCCGTTTCCTCCCTATTAATGGCAAAACCATGATTTTGGGAAGTAATTTCTCCTTTACCAGTAATTAAATTTTTTACTGGATGATTGATGCCTCTATGACCGTTTTTCATTTTATAAGTTGATATGCCGTTAGCCAGCCCTATAACTTGATGCCCGAGACAAATTCCAAATAAGGGTAAATTACGTTTGATTACCTCTTGGGCCAAAGCAATGGCTCCAGATAATGGTTCTGGGTCTCCAGGTCCATTGGAAATGAAAAATCCGTCAGGATTGAATTTGTTCATCTCTTCAAACGTGGCATCATAGGGAAACACTTTTATATAGACATCACGTTTGGCGAAATTTCGAAGAATATTTTTCTTGATGCCTAAATCTAAAGCAGCGATTCGGTAAGTTGCATTTTCATTCCCGACAAAGTAGGGTTCTTTGGTGCTAACCTGTGAAGCCAACTCCAATCCATTCATGTCAGGAACGTCTGCCAATTGTTTTTTTAGCTTTTCAATATTATCGACTTCTGTTGAAATAACAGCATTCATAGCACCATTATCTCGTATGTAGCTTACCAACGCCCTAGTGTCCACGTCAGAAATGGCGAGAAGGTTATTTTTTTCAAAGAAATTTTCAAGTGAATCATCTGCAGCAACTCTGGAATAATTAAAACTAAAATTTTTGCATACCAGGCCAGCTATTTTTATAGTTTCTGATTCAACTTCGTCTGTCAATGTGCCATAATTTCCAATGTGAGCATTGGTAGCAACCATTATTTGACCGTAATAGGATGGATCTGTAAAGATTTCTTGATATCCTGTTGTTCCAGTGTTAAAACAAACTTCACCGAAAGCGGAACCGTTTTTTCCTATTGATTTTCCATGGAAAATTGTTCCATCTGCAAGTAGAATTATTGCTTTTTTACGTTTTTGGTATTTCATTTTATAAGAAAGGTTTTGCAAAATTGCATAAAAAAAAGGATAAACTAAAATGGTTTATCCTTTTATATTTATAAATGCTTTGTCATTTATTCCTCTTCTCCGCTTTTATCCTCTGATTTAGCTGGAACTTCAGGAGTCTTTTCAGCTTTTGTTTCTACAACTGGTGTCGCAGCAGTTGTATCATCTGATTTTTTAGAACGACTTCTACGAGTTGTTTTCTTTTTAGGTTGCTTATCCGCATTGTAAAGTTCGTTGAAATCAACCAACTCTATCATTGCCATATCAGCATTATCACCCAATCGGTTACCCAATTTAATGATACGTGTGTAACCACCTGGACGGTCTCCCACTTTAGGCGCTACATCCCTAAACAATTCAGCAACCGCTTCTTTTTGTCTCAAACGAGAGAAAACGATACGTCTGTTGTGAGTTGTGTCTTCTTTTGACTTTGTGATCATCGGTTCCACAAATACTTTCAAGGCTTTTGCTTTTGCAACAGTTGTGTTAATACGTTTGTGCTCAATCAATGAACAAGCCATATTGGCCAACATTGAATTTCTGTGTGCCGTTTTACGACCTAAATGGTTTCCTTTTTTTCCGTGTCTCATGACGTTTTTGTTTAATCATCATCTTGCATCGACCCACTCTGGGGAGCAAACTATGATGTATTATTAATCTTTATCTAATTTATACTTACTTAAATCCATCCCGAAATTCAAACCTTTTACATTCACAAGCTCTTCTAGCTCTGTCAAAGATTTTTTACCGAAGTTTCTGAATTTCATCAAATCATTTTTGTTGAATGACACCAAGTCTCCAAGGGTATCAACTTCTGCAGCCTTCAAGCAGTTCAATGCACGTACAGATAAGTCCATGTCAACCAATTTGGTTTTCAATAATTGTCTCATGTGAAGTGATTCTTCATCATAAGTTTCTGTCTGCGCAATTTCATCAGCCTCTAAAGTGATGCGTTCATCAGAGAACAACATAAAGTGGTGAATCAAAATTTTTGCTGCTTCAGTTAACGCTTCCTTTGGATGTATTGAACCGTCAGTGATGATTTCAAAAACCAATTTTTCGTAGTCAGTTTTTTGCTCAACACGGAAGTTTTCGATGCTATATTTTACATTCTTTATCGGAGTGTAAATAGAATCTGTAAAGATAGTTCCAATTGGTGCAGAAGCTTTTTTGTTTTCTTCAGCAGGAACGTAACCTCTACCTTTTTCAATAGTAAGTTCCATATTGATACTTACTTTTGAATCCAAATTACAGATAACCAAGTCTTTGTTCAGTACTTGGAAACCAGAGATGAACTTTTGGAAATCTCCAGCTGTGATTTGGTTTTGTCCAGACAAAGAAATTGTAACTGTTTCGTTATCAATTTCATCTATTTGGCGCTTGAAGTTAACTTGCTTCAAGTTCAAGATGATTTCTGTAACGTCTTCAACAACACCAGCAATCGTTGAGAATTCATGGTCTACACCTTCAATTCTAACTGATGTGATTGCGAAACCTTCCAAGGAAGATAATAAAACTCTTCTTAAAGCATTTCCTACTGTTAATCCATAACCTGGTTCTAGTGGTCTAAACTCAAACTTCCCTTCAAAAGGAGTTGAATCTATCATAATTACTTTATCAGGCTTCTGAAAATTTAATATTGCCATATTTTTCTTCGTTTGAATTGTTATTTGGTTGCGCGATTTATAAGTTTGAAGAGGACGAATAAATCCTTTGGCCAAATACCAATATGATTAAATTATTATTTAGAATATAACTCGACGATGAATTGCTCGTTGATGTTTTCTGGAATTTGAACTCTAGCAGGAACAGAAACGTAAGTTCCTTCTTTTGTATCATTGTTCCAAGTCATCCATTCGTACACATTGTTTGAATTTGCCAATGCATTTTGGATAGCTTCCAAAGATTTGGATTTTTCTCTAACGGCAACTTTATCGCCAGCTTTTAATTGGTAAGATGGGATGTTCACGATTTCACCATTTACAGTTATGTGTCTGTGAGAAACCAATTGACGAGCTCCACTTCTGGAAGTAGATAATCCCAATCTGTAAACCACGTTATCTAAACGAGATTCACATAATTGCAACAACACTTCACCAGTAATACCTTGTGCTGCTGTTGCTTTTTTAAACATGTTTCTGAACTGACGCTCCAAAATACCATAGGTATATTTTGCTTTTTGCTTTTCCATCAATTGGATTGCGTATTCAGATTGTTTGCCACGACGCTTGTTAGCACCATGTTGACCTGGAGGATAGTTTCTTTTTTCGAACGCTTTGTCATCTCCATAAATAGCTTCACCAAACTTACGAGCTATTTTAGTTTTAGGACCAGTATATCTTGCCATTTTAAATTGTTGTTTTGAGAGTGGTTATGAATTAAGGTCTTAATCTTATCCTTCGATACCCGTTGATCTCCCGTTAATACTTGTTTATTTTTTCGGTTTGCAAATTTACAAATAAAAAATGAATATCAACCATTAAAAAACAGCTGATATTCAAATCTTAAACTATAAATTATACTCTTCTACGTTTTGGAGGACGACATCCATTGTGTGGCAATGGAGTAACATCGATGATTTCGGTTACTTCAATCCCTGCATTGTGGATAGAGCGGATGGCAGATTCTCTACCATTTCCTGGTCCCTTAACGTAAACTTTTACTTTTTTAAGTCCTGCTTCTCTTGCAACACCAGATGCATCTTCTGCTGCCAATTGAGCTGCATAAGGCGTGTTCTTTTTAGAACCTCTAAAACCCATTTTACCAGCTGATGACCATGCCACAACATCTCCTTTTTTGTTTGTCAAAGAGATAATGATGTTGTTAAATGATGCAGCAATGTGCGCTTCGCCAACAGAGTCAACAATGACTTTACGCTTTTTAACTTTTGTACTTGCCTTTGCCATAATATTAAATATAGATATTAGACTTTAGATATTAGACTTGAGACAGTTTTTGAATCCTACCGATTCTAGTCTATTGTCTCTTGTCTAAAGTCTCTAACCTCAATTATTATTTAGTTACTTTTTTCTTGTTAGCAACTGTTTTTCTTCTTCCTTTACGTGTTCTAGAGTTGTTTTTAGTGCGTTGACCTCTTAATGGAAGTCCAGCTCTATGACGGATACCTCTGTAACATCCGATGTCCATCAAACGTTTGATGTTCAATTGGATTTCTGAACGCAATTCACCTTCAATAGTAAAAGAACCCACAGCCTCACGAATGTTACTGATTTCGTCGTCTGTCCAGTCTTGAACTTTAGTGTTTTCATCAACTTTAGCGGTTGCTAAAATTTCTTGTGCTCTACTTTTACCTATGCCGTAAATATAGGTTAACGCGATAGCGCCTCTTTTCTGTTTTGGTATATCAACACCTGCAATTCTTGCCATAATTAACCTTGTCTTTGTTTGAATCTAGGATTCTTTTTGTTAATGACGTAAAGTCTTCCTTTTCGACGTACCAATTTGCAATCGGCACTTCTTTTTTTAACTGATGCTCTTACTTTCATCTGTTCTAGTTATTTGTTTTTAAAGTCAGATGTAACCTTTCGGTTTCATCGTATTAGTTTTAGTATCTATAAGTTATTCGAGCCTTTGATAAATCATAAGGGCTCATTTCCAATTTTACTTTGTCTCCTGGTAATAATTTGATATAGTGCATACGCATTTTACCAGAGATATGCGCAGTCACAATGTGACCATTTTCCAATTCAACACGGAACATCGCATTTGATAATGCCTCAATGATGCTACCGTCTTGCTCTATTGCTGATTGTTTTGCCATAAATTAAGCTACTGCTTTTCTATTTTTTCCGGTTTTCATCAATCCATCATAGTGTTTGTTCAACAAGTATGAATTCACTTGTTGCATCGTATCTATTGCAACTCCTACCAAGATGAGTAGTGATGTGCCACCAAAGAACAATGCCCAACCTTGTTGAGTACCCATAATTTGGATAACAATAGCAGGGAACACAGCTATCAATGCCAAAAACAAGGAACCAGGTAAAGTGATTTGAGACATTATTTTATCTAAATATTCTGATGTTTCTGTTCCAGGTCTAATTCCAGGAATAAAACCACCACTGCGTTTCAAATCGTCCGCCATTTTGTTGGTTGGCACTGTAATCGCAGTATAGAAATAGGTAAATATGATAATCAACAATGCAAATACTAAATTATACCAAAATCCGAAGATGTTCGAAAATTCAGCTTGCATCCATTGACCGACATCACTGGTTCCAAATGATTTTCCTATTAAACTAGGCACAAACATAATTGCCTGTGCAAAGATAATCGGCATGACTCCAGAAGCATTCAATTTTAAAGGTAAAAATTGACGTGATCCGAATACATTTTTCTCATATCCACCAGAAGCTGTACGTCTTGCATATTGCACAGCAATCTTACGAACGGCCATTACTAACATGACTGATGCAAGGATAATGAGCATCCAAATAACCAATTCTATCAAGACCATCATCAAACCACCATTTCCTCCACCACTGATTCTTGATGCATAGTTTTGAACAAATGCTGCAGGCATTCGTGCAATGATACCTACCATAATCAATAAAGAGATACCATTACCAATACCTTTGTCAGTAATTTTTTCACCTAGCCACATTGCGAATACTGTACCAGTGACTAAGATGATTACTGAGGACACATAGAACATGGTTCCTGTACCCAATAGAAATGCGCTTGTAGGAATACCTAAAGCTGGCAAACTTGCCAAATACCCTGGTGCTTGTACCAAACAGATACCGATAGTTAACCAACGAGTAATCTGATTGATTTTCTTACGTCCGCTTTCTCCGTCTTTTTGTAGTTTTTGAAGATAAGGAATCGCAATTCCCATCAACTGAACTACAATAGAGGCAGAAATGTAAGGCATAATACCCAATGCAAACACAGAAGCTTTAGCAAAAGCTCCCCCTGTAAAAGCATTTAGCAATCCTAATAATCCAGAATTCGTACTATTGGTCAATCCTCCAAGTTGAGTGGCATCAATACCTGGCAAGGTAACTTGAGCACCAAAACGATAGACTAAAAGCAAACCAAGCGTAAGCATAATCCGATCTTTTAGCTCGGTAATTTTCCAAACATTTTTTAAAGTCTCTATAAATTTCATCCTTTAGATAGTCTTATAAAGTTATTGCTTCTCCTCCTGCAGCTTCGATAGCAGCTTTTGCTGAAGCAGTAAATTTATGAGCAGTTACTTTCAATTTTGATTTCAATTCGCCACGACCCAAGATTTTGACCATATCATTTTTGGTTGCCAATCCAAGTTCCATAAGTGTATTAAAATCTACAGTATCCTTAATTTTTTTGTCCTCCACCAATTGTTGTAATGTATCTAGATTCACTCCTTGATACTCTACTCTATTGATATTGGTAAATCCAAACTTCGGCACACGTCTTTGAAGCGGCATTTGACCACCTTCAAAACCTACTTTTTTAGAATATCCTGAACGAGATTTTGCTCCTTTGTGACCACGTGTAGCGGTACCGCCTTTACCAGAACCTTGTCCACGACCTACTCTTTTGCCTTGATTTTTTACTGACCCTTCAGCCGGTTTTAAATTACTTAAATCCATTACTTATGCTGTATTATTTTGTTTCTTCAACAGAAACTAAATGTTGAACTTTATTGATCATTCCAAGAATACTTGGCGTGTTATCGTGTACAACCGTTTGGTTCATTTTTCTCAAACCCAAAGACTCTAAAGTTCTTTTTTGCGTTGCAGTGCGTTTGATATCACTTTTTACTTTTGTTACTTTAATCTTTCCCATTGTCGTATCGATTAACCGTTAAATACTTTCTCAAGTGAAATTCCTCTTTCCTTTGCAACAGTACTTGCATCTCTTAATTGCAACAAGGCATCAAAAGTTGCTTTTACCACGTTGTGAGGATTTGAAGACCCTTGGGATTTAGACAATACATCATGAACTCCAACTGCTTCCAAAACCGTTCTCACAGCGCCACCGGCAATAACACCTGTACCTTCAGCAGCGGGAATAATGTTAACTCTTGCTCCACCAAATTTTCCTTTTTGATCATGCGGTAAAGTTTTCTTTTTCAAAGGAATTCTAACCAAATTCTTTTTTGCGTCTTCTATAGCTTTTGCGATTGCAGTTGCAACGTCTTTCGATTTACCCAAACCGTGTCCTACAACACCTGCTTCATCTCCTACCACTACGATAGCAGAAAAACCGAATGCTCTACCTCCTTTGGTTACTTTGGTAACTCTTTGTACACCAACTAAACGGTCTTTAAGCTCAAGTCCACTTGGTTTTACTAACTCTGCGTTTTTATATTTTTGATACATAATGTCTTAAAATTTAAGTCCGCCTTCTCTTGCGCCTTCTGCTAATGATTTAACTCTTCCATGATATTGATATCCACCTCTGTCGAAAGCGATGGTTTCCACACCAGCTTTTAAAGCTTTTTCAGCGATTGATTTGCCCACCAATGTGGCAATCTCTGATTTTGTTCCTTTAGCAGAACTGATATCTTTGTCTCTTGAAGATGCAGCACTAATAGTTTTACCAGTGACGTCATCTACAATCTGTGCATAAATTTCTTTATTGCTTCTGAAAACAGCTAAACGAGGTCTTGCTTCAGTACCTGAAACTACCTTGCGAATTCTGCTTTTAATTTTTAATCTTTTTTGATTCTTTGTCAATGCCATAACTAAACTATTAAGCTGATTTACCTGCTTTTCTTCTTAATTCTTCACCTACAAACTTGATACCTTTTCCTTTGTAAGGTTCTGGTCTTCTAAAGCCACGGATTTTAGCCGCTACTTGTCCAACCAACTGTTTATCATGAGAAGTTAATTTTATAATTGGATTTTTACCTTTCTCAGTAATTGTTTCAACTTTTATTTCTGGGGCAATATCCATTACTATATTATGAGAGAAGCCTAAAGCCATATCCAATTTTTGTCCTTGGTTTGTAGCTCTGTAACCTACACCCACCAATTCCAATTCCTTGGTCCAACCTTTAGAGACACCTTCAATCATATTTTTGACCAATGATCTGTAAAGACCATGCTTTGCTTTGTCTTCGATACTATCTGATGGACGTTCCACGACGACATTCCCATCTTCAGCGGTGATTTTTACGTTAGAGAATTCTTGGGACAGTTCACCCATTTTTCCTTTAACATTAACCACATTATCTTTTATTTCTACTGTAACTCCTTGAGGGATTGCTACTGGATTTTTTCCTATTCTTGACATTTCTTCCTCTTTTTAGTATACGTAGCACAATAATTCACCACCAACGTTTTCTTTGTGCGCTTGTTTTCCTGTCATTACTCCGTGAGAAGTAGACACAATCGCAATTCCAAGACCGTTAAGGATTCTTGGCATTTCGCTAGCACTTGCATATTTACGTAAACCTGGTTTACTTAATCTTTGAATTTTTCTAATGACAGGCTCTTTAGTTTCCTTGTTGTACTTTAGAGCTATTTTGATAGTTCCCTGTACCGATTCGTCATCAAACTTGTAACTTAAAATATATCCTTGGTCGAATAATATTTTAGTGATTTCTTTTTTTAGATTGGATGCAGGAATCTCAACCACTCTGTGGTTAGCTTTCACTGCATTTCTAACTCTCGTTAGATAATCTGCAATTGGATCTGTATTCATTTATATTAATTTGCGGACGTGGTTTTTGGTTCTTCCCAAACCTTCATCCAGTTAAACTCAATCTATATTACCAAGATGCTTTGCGGACACCTGGTATCAATCCTTGATTTGCCATTTCGCGCAACATGACGCGAGAGATTCCAAAGATACGAACGTATCCTCTTGGTCTTCCGGTCAATTTACAACGGTTGTGCAAACGTACAGGTGATGCATTTCTTGGCAATTTTTGTAATGCCTCATAATCGCCAGCTTCTTTCAAAGCTTTACGTTTTGCCGCATACTTATCAACCATTTTTTGTCTTTTCACCTCACGGGCTTTCATTGATTCTTTAGCCATATCTTAATTCTTTTGAAAAGGTAAACCTAATTCTGTTAATAACGATTTTGCTTCTTTATCTGTATCAGCAGACGTCACAAATGAAATATCCATGCCTGAGATGCTATTGACTTTATCGATATCAATTTCAGGGAAAATGATTTGTTCGGTAATACCCAATGTGTAGTTACCTCTACCGTCAAAACCAGTTGCTTTGATACCGTTAAAATCTCTTACACGTGGCAAAGCAGAAGTTACCAAACGGTCAAGAAATTCATACATTTGCTCACCTCTCAAAGTGACACGTGCACCAATTGGCATACCTTTACGTAACTTGAAGGTTGCAATATCTTTTTTAGATACAGTTGCAACCGCTTTTTGACCAGTTATCTTTGTCAATTCTTCTACAGCATGGTCCACCAATTTTTTATCGGCTACTGCAGCTCCTACACCTTTAGATACAACGATCTTTTTAAGCTTAGGAACTTGCATTACATTTTTATATCCGAATTCTTCTGTAAGAGCAGAAACTACTTTGTCCTTGTACTCTTGTTTTAATCTTGGAGTGTAAGCCATAACTATATTACTTCATTTGATTTTTTGGAAAATCTCACTTTTTTATCTCCATCCATTCTGTAACCAACTCTTGTGGTTTCACCTTTTTTTGTCAAAAGTGAAAGGTTGGAAATATGAATGGGTGCTTCTTTTTCTACAATACCTCCTTGAGGGTTTTGTGCACTTGGTTTAGTATGCTTTTTAACCATGTTCACACCTTCAACGATTGCTTTGTTCTTATCTTTCAAGATCTTTACAATTTTGCCTTCAGAACCTTTATGGTCACCAGCAATCACTTGTACAGTATCTCCTGATTTTATTTTAAACTTTGTCATCTTATTAGTCATTAAAGCACTTCAGGTGCCAATGATACAATTTTCATGAATTGTTTATCACGAAGCTCTCTTGCAACAGGTCCGAAAACACGGGTTCCTCTCATTTCACCTTGTGGGTTTAAAAGGACACAAGCGTTATCATCAAAACGGATATAAGAACCGTCTGGACGTCTTACCTCTTTTACAGTACGCACAACAACAGCCGTAGAAACAGCTCCTTTTTTAACGTTACCGTTAGGTGTTGCATCTTTTACTGACACAACAATCTTGTCACCTACAGAAGCATATCTTCTGTTGGTTCCGCCTAACACACGGATAGTCAAAACTTCTTTTGCTCCTGTGTTATCAGCTACTTTTAATCTTGATTCTTGTTGTAACATAATTACTTCGCTCTTTCAATTATTTCTACTAATCTCCAACATTTGGATTTTGATAAAGGTCTTGTTTCCATGATCTTTACGGTATCTCCAATGTTACAGTCGTTTGTTTCGTCGTGTGCAACGTATTTTTTCGTTTTCAAAACGAACTTTCCATACATAGGGTGTTTTACTTTCTTAACCTCAGAAACCACAATGGATTTCATCATTTTGTTACTTGTAACAACTCCTATACGTTCTTTTCTTAAATTTCTTTTTTCCATCTTTCCGCGGAATACAAATTATTGTACTTCTCTTTTAGTTAACTCGGTAGCCAGTCTTGCTACGTTACGTCTTACATTACGTAATTGGATTGGATTTTCTAAAGGAGAGATTGCATGAGCCAATTTAAGGTCAGCGTAACTCTTTTTAGTGTCACCTAATTTTTCTTGTAATTCAGCTACTGAGAGCTTTGTAATTTCTGATTGCTTCATAGTATCTTGTATTAAGCTTCGTAATCTCTAGCTACGAGGAACTTCGTTTTAACCGGTAATTTCTGAGCCGCAAGACGCAAAGCTTCTTTAGCAACTTCTAAAGGCACGCCGCCAACTTCAAACATAACTCTACCTGGTTTTACTACTGCTACCCAATATTCTACAGCACCTTTACCCTTACCCATACGTACTTCAAGAGGTTTCTTTGTGATAGGCTTGTCTGGAAATATCTTAATCCATAACTGGCCTTCTCTTTTCATATAACGGGTTGCAGCGATACGTGCTGCTTCAATTTGACGAGATGTTAAAAACATTCCTTTTTCGTGTACCGATTTGATACCAAACATTCCATTGGAAAGTGTGTGGCCTCTTTCGGCATTTCCTTTCATGCGGCCTTTCTGCTGCTTACGGAATTTTGTCTTTTTAGGTTGTAACATTTTTCTTTGTCTTTAAAAATTACTTTCTGCGACGTTGTGGTTTGTTATTTCCACCACGTCTTGGCGTATCAGAGTTTCCTTTACCTCCTTGTTTTTTTGATAAACCTACAAGTGGAGACAATTCTCTTTTGCCATACACTTCACCTTTCATGATCCATACTTTGACACCTAATCTACCGTAAGTAGTATGTGCTTCCACCAAAGCATAATCAATATCAGCTCTAAATGTTGATAATGGAATACGTCCTTCTTTGTAGTGCTCATTACGAGCCATCTCTGCCCCGTTTAAACGACCACTGATTTGAACTTTGATACCTTCTGCATTCATACGCATTGTTGCAGCGATTGCCATTTTGATAGCACGTCTGTAAGAAATACGATTCTCAATTTGACGAGCTATACTAGATGCTACTAAAAAGGCATCCAACTCTGGTCTCTTGATTTCGAAGATGTTCAATTGAACTTCCTTATCAGTAATTTTCTTAAGCTCTTCTTTCAACTTGTCTACCTCTTGGCCACCTTTCCCGATTATGATACCGGGTCTGGCAGTAGTGATAGTAACGGTTACAAGTTTAAGCGTACGCTCAATAATTACTCGTGACACACTTGCTTTTGATAAACGAGCGTGAACGTATTTTCTAATCTTATCGTCTTCAGCAAGTTTATCTCCATAATCATTGCCACCATACCAGTTAGATTCCCATCCTCTGATAATTCCTAAACGATTTCCGATTGGATTTGTCTTTTGTCCCATATCTCTATTTAAGCTTGTGTGTTAGTTTTTGATCCAATCACAACTGTTACGTGGTTGGAACGTTTTCTTATTCTGTGTGCACGACCTTGAGGTGCTGGACGCAAACGTTTCAACATTGCTCCACCATCTACTCTAATCTCTTGAACAAATAAATCTGCATCCTCTATGTTTGCATCTTCATTCTTCGCTTGCCAATTAGCAATTGCTGATAACACCAATTTCTCTAAGCGGCGTGAAGCTTCTTTTGGGCTAAACTTAAGAATATTAAGAGCCATTTCAGCTTTTTGCCCTCTAACCAAGTCTGCGACCAAACGCATTTTTCGTGGTGATGTAGGACAATTATTAAGCTTTGCAAAAGCGATGTGCTTTTTCTCTTCCTTAATAGCGTCTGCCATTTGTTTTTTACGACTTCCCATAGCTCTACTTATTTTTTACCTTTATTTTTAGCACCTGCGTGACCTCTAAAAGATCTAGTCGGTGAAAATTCTCCTAATTTATGACCTACCATATTTTCAGTTACATAAACCGGAACAAATTGACGGCCATTATGTACTGCGATTGTTTGTCCAACAAAATCCGGAGAAATCATGGAGGCTCTAGACCACGTTTTGATAACCGTTTTTTTGTTAGCAGCTACATTCTCAGCAACTTTTTTGTCTAATTTATAATGGATGTAAGGTCCTTTTTTTAATGAACGTGCCATATTATCTCAATTATTTCTTTCTACGTTCTACAATATACTTATTACTCGCTTTGGTCTTTGTACGTGTTCTGTAACCTTTTGCCGGAATGCCTTTTCTAGATCTCGGATGACCACCTGAAGCACGACCTTCACCACCACCCATAGGGTGATCGACTGGGTTCATCACAACTGGTCTTGTACGTGGACGTCTTCCTAACCATCTACTTCTACCTGCTTTACCAGATACAATCAATTGGTGGTCAGAATTGGAAACCACTCCAATAGTTGCCATACATTCAACAAGAACCAAACGCGTTTCTCCTGAAGGCAATTTCACCGTTGCGAACTTACCATCTCTTGCCATCAATTGTGCAAAAGCACCTGCACTTCTTGCCATGATGGCTCCTTGACCTGGTCGCAATTCGATACATGAAATAATTGTACCCAATGGAATTTGGCTCAAAGGCATTGCATTACCAATTTCTGGAGTTGCAGTTTCTCCAGATACTACATTTTGCCCAACTTGTAAACCATTTTGAGCAATGATGTAACGTTTTTCACCATCTTGATAATTCAAAAGTGCGATAAAAGCTGTTCTGTTTGGATCGTACTCAATAGACGCAACTTCAGCAGGAACTCCTGGTTTGTTACGCTTGAAATCAATGATACGATACTTTCTTTTGTGACCACCACCAATGTAGCGCATGGTCATCTTTCCTTGACTGTTTCTACCACCAGACTTTTTGTTCGGAGCTAATAGACTTTTCTCCGGCTTATCAGTAGTAATGGCGTCAAACCCATTGACTACTCTAAATCGCTGTGCTGATGTGATCGGTTTTAATTTTCTTACTGACATTTGCCTTTAATTACATGTTAGTGTATAAATCAATAGATTCACCTTCCGCCAGTTGTACAATCGCTTTTTTAACAGCATTTGTTTTACCATGTTGAATACCTGTTTTAGTAAAACGGGTTCTTCTATCTGGACGGACATTCATTGTACGAACTTTTTCAACAGAAACACCGTAAGCAGATTCAACTGCTTTTTTGATTTCCACCTTGTTCGCCTTTGTGTTCACTTCGAAGCTATAGCAGTTATTCAACTCGCTATTTGCTGTCGCTTTTTCAGTGATGATAGGTTTAATTAAGATACTCATGGTTTCCTTATTTACTTAAATTCGATTCAATTCCTTCTAAAGAACTCTCTAAAAGGATTAATTTATTTGCATTTAAAATTTTGTAAGTATTTAATTCTGAATTAGTTACAACTTCAGAACCTACAAAATTTCGGGAAGACAAATATACATTTTTATTTGAAGCACCCAACACAAACAAAGATTTTTTGTCTTCTACTCCCAATGCCTTCAAAACATTAGTAAAGTTTTTGGTTTTTGGGGTATCAAAGTTGAAGTCTTCCAACACTACTATAGACTCATCATTAGCTTTCATTGTCAAAGCCGATTTTCGAGCCAAACGCTTCAAATTTTTGTTCAATTTAAAGCTATAATCTTTTGGTCTAGGTCCGAACATACGTCCACCACCTTTAAACACACCCGATTTTATAGAACCTGCACGTGCAGTACCTGTCCCTTTTTGCTTTTTGATTTTACGAGTACTCCCTGCAATCTCACTTCTTTCTTTAGATTTGTGAGTTCCTTGTCTTTGGTTTGCCAAATATTGTTTAACATCCAAATAGACAGCATGGTTGTTAGGCTCTATAGCAAACACGTCTTTAGAAAGTTCAACCTTTCTACCTGTGTCTTTTCCGTTAATGTCTACAACTGCTATTTTCATTATTTCTCAATGATTACATAAGAGTTTTTGTGACCAGGAACACATCCTTTTACAACGAGTAAATTCTTTTCAGGAACAACTTTGTAAACTCTTAAATTTTCAACTTTCACTCTTTCGCCGCCCATTCTTCCGGCCATTTTCATTCCTTTGAATACTCTCGCAGGATAGGATGCTGCACCGACAGAACCAGGAGCTCTCAAACGGTTGTGCTGACCATGTGTTGATTGACCAACTCCACCAAAACCATGGCGTTTTACAACACCTTGGAATCCTTTACCTTTAGAAACACCTGCAATATCAACAAATTCACCTTCGATGAAATGTTCAACCGTAATGGCGTCACCTAATTTGTAATCTTCTTCAAATCCTTGGAATTCTGCGACTTTAGTTTTAACAGAAGTACCAGCTTTCTTTGCGTGACCCGCTTCAGCTTTATTGGTGCTTTTGTCTCTCTTGTCATCGAAACCAAGTTGAAGAGCACTATACCCGTCAACCTCTTCGGTTCTGACTTGGGTAACGATACATGGACCTGCTTCAATAACGGTACAAGGAATGTTTTTTCCGTTCTCGTCGTAGATGCTGGTCATACCGATTTTTTTTCCAATTAACCCAGACATAATTATTATTTATTTATTAATACTTACTTATTTAAAAAATTCAGGGTCAAAATACTTCAACCCTGAATGTATTTTTACCGTTTTTCCCTCGCCCGCAGCGGTGGGACATTTTTACCTCCAATTACTGGAAGACTTTCAACTACACCTTAATTTCTACTTCTACACCACTTGGCAATTCAAGTTTCATCAACGCATCAATCGTTTTTGATGAAGAGCTATAAATATCCAAAAGTCTTTTGTAAGAACTTAATTGAAACTGCTCTCTAGCTTTCTTGTTTACGTGTGGAGAACGTAGTACAGTGAAAATCTTTTTGTTTGTAGGTAACGGAATTGGGCCAGTTACTACTGCTCCAGTACTTTTAACCGTTTTAACAATCTTATCAGCAGATTTGTCTACCAAATTATGATCGTATGATTTTAGTTTTATTCTGATTTTTTGACTCATTATCTTAAAATTTAAGCTTCAACGCCTTTAGCTGCTTTAATCACTTCTTCAGAAATATTCGAAGGAGTTTCAGCATAATGTGAAAATTCCATAGTGGATGTTGCACGACCTGATGACAATGTACGTAACGATGTTACATAACCGAACATTTCGGACAATGGCACATGTGCCTTTACAACTTTTGAACCAGCTCTATCGCCCATGTCATTGACTTGACCACGACGACGGTTAAGGTCACCTACAATATCTCCCATGTTTTCTTCAGGAGTTAACACTTCCAATTTCATGATTGGCTCCATGATTACTGCTTTTGCAGCTTTTGCAGCAGCTTTAAATCCTAATTTTGCAGCCAACTCGAAAGATAATTGGTCAGAATCCACATCATGGTAAGATCCGTCAGTTACAACCACTTTCATGGCATCAACTTCATATCCTGCCAACGGTCCATTCACCATCGCTTGTTTGAAGCCTTTCTCTATTGATGGAACAAATTCTTTAGGAATGTTACCACCTTTGATCTCAGAAATGAATTCCAAGCCAGTTTTACCCTCATCAGCTGGGCTCAATGTAAATACAATATCAGCAAATTTACCACGTCCACCAGATTGTTTTTTGTAAACTTCTCTATGTTGTGCAGTTTTTGTAATAGCCTCTTTGTACTCAACTTGAGGTTGACCTTGGTTTACTTCGACTTTGAATTCACGACGCAAACGGTCAACAATGATATCCAAGTGAAGCTCACCCATTCCAGAGATAATGGTTTGACCTGAAGCTTCATCAGTTCTAACAGTAAATGTTGGATCTTCTTCAGCCAATTTTGACAAAGCCATACCCAATTTATCAACATCAGCCTTAGTTTTAGGCTCTACAGCGATACCGATTACCGGATCAGGGAAGTTCATACTTTCCAAAACAATTGGATGTTTCTCATCAGAAAGTGTATCACCTGTTTTGATAGACTTGAATCCAACAGCGGCTCCGATATCTCCAGCTTCAATATATTCAATTGCGTTTTGCTTGTTCGCATGCATTTGATAGATACGAGAGATACGCTCTTTGCTTCCTGAACGATTGTTCAAAACGTAAGAACCTGCATCCAAACGACCAGAATATGCACGGAAGAATGCCAAACGACCTACGAAAGGATCGGTAGCAATTTTAAACGCCAACGCTGAAAATGGTTCAGATACTGAAGGCTTTCTTTTCTCTTCTTTTTCTGTATCAGGATTTACACCGATAATTGCCTCTTTATCCAATGGAGAAGGCAAATAACGACAAACAGCATCCAACAAGAATTGTACACCTTTATTTTTGAATGAAGACCCACAAATCATTGGGATGATTGCCATATCCATAACGGCAGCTCTCAACGCAGCGTGGATTTCTTCTTCTGTGATAGACTCTTCATCTTCCATGAATTTTTCAAGAAGATTTTCGTCATAACTTGCTACTTCTTCAATAAGTTTAGCTCTATATTCTTTGGCTTCCGCCTTCAAATCATCTGGAATTTCAATGACATCAAAAGTTGCCCCCAAAGTTTCGTCGTGCCATACAATAGCCCTGTTCTTAACCAAGTCAACGATACCTTTAAAATCGGCTTCGTCACCAATAGGAAGAACGATTGGCACTGCATTAGAGCCCAACATTTCTTTGACCTGCTTGTTGACTTCCATAAAGTTTGCACCTTGACGGTCCATTTTATTTACGAAACCAATTCGAGGCACTTTGTAGTTATCAGCCAATCTCCAGTTTGTTTCAGATTGTGGCTCAACACCATCAACCGCACTGAACAAGAATACCAATCCATCCAATACACGAAGTGAACGGTTAACCTCAACCGTAAAATCAACGTGACCAGGAGTATCGATAATATTAAAGTGATAACTCATAGAATCTGGTGTTGGCTCACCATTCAAACGAGGGAAAACCCAAGTACAAGTAGTAGCAGCCGATGTAATGGTGATACCTCTTTCTTGTTCTTGCTCCATCCAGTCCATAGTTGCAGCACCATCGTGCACCTCACCAATTTTGTGAGATACACCAGTGTAGAACAAAATACGTTCTGTCGTGGTTGTTTTTCCTGCATCAATGTGAGCAGCAATACCTATATTTCTTGTATATTTTAAATCTCTTGCCATCTTAAATTAAAATCTAAAGTGTGAGAATGCTTTGTTAGCTTCTGCCATTTTGTGAGTATCCATACGCTTTTTAACTGCAGCACCTTCTTCTTTAGCCGCAGCCAAAATTTCAGCAGCAAGCTTCGCTGGCATGGATTTTTCATTTCTTTTACGTGAGTAACTGATCAACCATTTCATGGCAGTAGATACTTTACGGTCTGGACGGATTTGCATAGGGATTTGGAAGGTTGCTCCACCAACGCGTCGGCTACGCACTTCTACGTGAGGCATCACATTGGACAAGGCATCTTTCCAAGTCTCCAAGGCTGTTTTTTCTGTGTCACCTTTTTTGGCATCTACAATATCAATTGCATCGTAGAATACTTTGAACGCTACTGACTTTTTACCATCCCACATCATCATGTTAACGAAACGAGTCACTAACTGATCATTAAAACGTGGATCTGGCAAAAGCGGTCTTTTTTTCGCTGCTCTTTTTCTCATGTCTTCTTCTTAAAGTTTTAAATTACTTTTTAGGGCGTTTTGCACCATATTTAGATCTACGTTGTGTTCTACCTGCAACACCTGCTGTGTCCAAAGCACCACGAACGATATGATATCTAACTCCTGGCAAATCTTTTACCCTTCCACCTCTAACCAATACTATCGAGTGCTCTTGTAGATTGTGGCCTTCACCTGGGATGTAAGCGTTCACCTCATTACCGTTAGTCAACCTTACCCTTGCAACTTTACGCATTGCAGAGTTAGGTTTTTTAGGCGTTGTAGTGTAAACACGCGTACAAACCCCACGTCTTTGTGGACACGAATCTAAAGCAACCGATTTACTCTTCTTGGTTATTTTGGTTCTTCCTATTCGTACTAATTGTGAAATTGTTGGCATATATTTCTATATAATTTTGTTTAAATCCTCAATTTAGAGGGCTGCAAAGGTAGAAATTAATTTCAGTTTTTCAAATGGAAAATGATTAATTTTCAAAAGTTTATTTAATTATTTAACATTACACATATTTTAAGCAGTAAAATTCCGTTAGCTTTGACATTGACAATACCTATTATGCCTTCAAAGACAGCTTTGATTTTATTTTTTTTGGGGTTGATGTTTACTTTTAACATCAGTTCCCAAACTTTATATTTATCAGCAGAAGGCAAAAATGAAGCGGAAACAAAAGTGATTGATTCCTTATACTATCAAAAAACATTTCAGGATTTTGGGTCTCTTCAAAATGAAGTTTTTTTTCTTAAAAACAAACTCACAAACATAGGCTATATAGAAAGTGAATTGATTGGATTAAAGAAACAGAATGATTCTTCCTTTTTAGCCAGCTTCAGCTTGAATAATCCATACAAAACAATTCGATTGTATTTTAACGATTTTGTCAATCGCAATATTCTAAAATTGGTTTCAACAGAAATTCATGACAATTACATCGATATTGAAATAATAAACCTTGAGAAAACGCTACAACTATTGAATTCTGAATTTTCCAATCAAGGGGATCCGTTTTCCATATTGCAACTTTCAAATATCAAAAAAGTTGACGATACTAATCTGTATGCTGATTTGATTGTGTCAGAACACCATCAACAGCGCATAATTGATTCTATCATTATTAAAGGGTATGAAAAATTTCCTAAATCTTTTGTAAAACGGTATTTAAAAATAAAAGCAAAGCAGCCTTTCAATTTAAAAACCATTAAAGATAAAATGTCAGAACTTGACAACTTGGTTTTTGCTACACAAATTAAAGACCCAGAAGTATTATTCACCAAAGACTCTACCTTATTATATATATATGTAGAAAAACAGAAGAGCAACTCATTTGACGGCTTTTTGGGTTTTGGAACCAATGAAGAAACCAGTAAGTTAGAATTCAACGGATATCTGAATCTGAATTTGACCAACAATCTGAATTATGGAGAATCCTTCAAATTACTTTACAAGAGTGACGAAAGTGAACAGAAAACATTTGATGTAAAAGCTAGGCTACCCTATCTCTTTAGCTCTCCATTGGGAGTGGAATTGGGTTTGAATATTTTCAAGAAAGATTCTACATTTATAACAGTATCTCAATCATCTAAACTGGATTACCAAATCAATCC
>JAWKNA010000017.1:0-2231 GCA_041391925.1 Gelidibacter sp.
TAAAGTTTTTGCATTTATTTAGCGCCGGGGAAAAAACCGTGACCGCATGCTCCGGGAAAACTGCACGAAAACCTAAACGACCATGTTGCCAGCCATTTTTTGTTTTCGGGGGAATCAAGTTGGGGATGTACGTTACAAAGAGGTAGGTTGCCTGTCTTGCCGTGCTGCGCCTGCGCCTTCTGTTTATGAAGTTGTAGTTGGGGCCGGTGTGGAACGCTGTGGTGCTGGTGGTAGGCTTTGCGTAGCTTGCTTGAGGTGTTGGATTTTTGGGAGGGTTGGGGTGTGTGCGGGGAGGTTGTTGGAAATAGGATGGGATTGGCGGATTAGGTGTTTTATGTGGACGGCTAAATAAAATATGCTATGCGGTAATCTGGTGTTCTCGGCAATTTAAAAAACAAAAATTCATAAATAAATATAAAACCAGTTACGATGAAGGAAGATTTAATTGATATATATTACCATTCTGAGGATGTAGGAATAAGAACCTACAAAATCAAGTACACAGCCGAAGTAACACACAAAGGGCTAAAAGATTACAAGGTATTTACTGCCTTTGATGAAGACATCTTGGAAAACAAGGTGCAATCCTATGTTGCTAAACTTGAAGAAAAATGGGAGAAAATCGTTTTAAAACAGAACATTGTAAATCACCAAGTTGCAAGTCAAAAAGAGGCTGAGATTAGAACCCAAGCAGCGGTAAGGTCTTTGGAGGCTGTTGATAATATACTCATTCACACTTTGAGTATAGATGACACAATTGATTGGGAGACTTTGAAAGATAAGACAAAATTCAAAGAGCCCAATCCCGAAAATGACTTGAATAAGCGTTTAAACGCTCTGTCTGAACCTAAGTCACCAATAATTGAAGGTTATCCAACAAAGCCAAGAGAGTTCGATTTTGAACCAAAACTGTCTTTTTTTGATAAACTCATAAAATCAAGCAAAGACAAAAAAATACAGCAATCAAAAGAAGTATTTAACCGAGCAGTTTTGAAATGGAAGGAGGACTGTTTACAAATTGACAGACAGAATGAAACAAGAAAAAATAACTACGAACACCAATTGGTAGAATTTGAACTAGCCAAAGGTAAAATTCATCAGCAAATTGCTGATGAAGTCAAAGCATGGCAAAAAAGGAAAACAGATTTTGAAAACAAGCAGGAAAAGAAAAACAAGAAAGTTGATGAGTTAAAAGCCAAATATATAAATTGCGACCAAAGCGCAGTTTTAGAATATTGTGAGTTGGTTTTGAATAACTCTCAATACCCTGATAGTTTTCCAAAAAGTTTTGAACTTGACTACAACCCAGACAATAAAATTTTAGTCATTGAATATTCCTTGCCCACGATTGAAGATTTACCCACATTGAACGAGGTTAAGTTTATCAAAAATGAACTGAAAGAATACCATATTTCTGATGCACAAGTGCAGAAAATGTTTGACGCAACAATGTATAAAATCACACTGCGGACAATCCATGAGATTTTTGAAGCAGACAAAGCAAATGCAGTTGAATTTGTAAGTTTTAACGGTTGGGTTAATGCAATAAATCGGGCAACTGGCAAGAGAGAAAATAATTGTATTTTATCAATTCAAGCCAAGAAAGCCGAATTTATCGAGGTTGATTTGGCACACGTTGACCCAAAAACATGTTTCAAAAACTTTAAGGGTGTTGGAAGCAGCAAATTGAGTGGACTAACTCCAATCCAACCGATTTTACAGATAAATAAAACAGATAAGCGCTTTGTCAATCACTACGAAGTTGCTAGTGGCATGGATAGTTCTACGAACTTGGCTTCAATGGATTGGGAAGATTTTGAACATCTAATCCGAGAAGTTTTTGCAAATGAGTTTAATAGCAACGGCGGAGAAGTAAAAGTGACCCAAGCAAGCAAAGACGGCGGAGTGGATGCCATTGCCTTTGATCCAGACCCAATCAGAGGAGGGAAAATTGTTATCCAAGCCAAAAGATATACAAACACCGTTGGAGTTGCTGCCGTTCGAGATTTGTATGGAACGGTTATGAATGAAGGAGCGACAAAGGGAATTTTAGTAACGACCGCAGATTATGGACCCGATGCCTACGAATTTGCCAAAGGCAAACCGTTGACTTTAATGAATGGTGCAAATTTGCTTTACTTGTTAGAAAAACATGGTCATAAAGCAAGAATAGACATTAGAGAAGCAAAGAAAGAAATGAAGTCAAAATAACCCCTTCAGTATAATACGCT
>JAWKNA010000018.1:0-1558 GCA_041391925.1 Gelidibacter sp.
AAATGGCGGTTTTGGTATGGTTCTTGATGGTACCAAAGAAGCGGAAAGACGCTTAAAATCCATGCTTTTCTGGGATGTCAATAATGGGATTGCCAGAAGAAGTTGGGCAAGAAATAAGGAAGCGGTTTTTGCAATCCAACGTGCTATGGAAATGGAACCAAATTTAAAGGTGACACTTCCAAACCCTATCGAAGAAAATTTATTGAACTCGTTATAACCTTAAATATAAAAGCAATGATAAAAAGAATAACAAAAATAGTGGCATTTGTGGTGCTATTCGCAGCAATGGCATCTTGCAGTTCTGTAAGGGTTGCATCTGATTACGACAAGAATGCAAACTTCAATCAGTACAAAACCTTTGCTTTCTACAAAACAGGAATAGACAAAGCGGAAATCAGTGATTTGGACAAACGAAGAATTCTTCGGGCCATTGAAGCTCAATTGATGGCAAAAGGGTTTACAAAATCTGAAAATCCGGATATGCTTGTGAGTATTTTTACCAAATCTCGCGAAAAAGTCAATGTTTACAATAATGGATTTGGCCCTTACGGTTATGGCTGGGGCTGGAGTCCTTATTATTGGAACAATTACAACACTTCGGTGTCCACCTCTACTGAAGGCACCCTATACATAGACCTCATCGATGCCAATAAGAAAGAATTGATTTGGCAAGGTATGGGCTCAGGGTATTTATCGCATAAGATGGATAAAAAAGAAGAACGCATCCAGGAATTTGTATCAAAGATCATGGAGAAATATCCTCCTGGGATGGTTCAAGAGAACAAAAAAGAGGCTTTATAAAGCCTCTTTTTTTTATTTCTTTTCATTCTTAATCGAATTGAGATACATCGTATATTGATCCTGGGTCAAAGCTTCTTTTAGCTTTTCACTCTTAATGCTTTCAAGTTCGCTTATTTTAGTTTTTCGTTTATCATCTGCTAAATCTGCGGGAATTTTACCCATCTCTCTCTCTATCGATAGACAAATTTCATAAACCCTAATTCCTTGTTTTTCATCGAGATTTAATAGCTCCTGTAAATTTTCAGTCTGTTGTTCGGCAACATCTTCAGGAGGCAAAGCCATTCTTTCGGCTTCAGCCATTTGTTTTTTCTTTAAGGCATAGTGCTCTTGTTCTGCTTTTTTATCGACCTCTTGGGAGGTTGAAGAGTAAGTTCCAACAAAGAATAATGCCGCTAAGGCAAAAAATGTTATAGTCTTTTTCATAATGTAATAGATTTCATCGTTACGGATAATGAAGATACAAAAAATTACAACATTTGGAATAAAAATCTTCAGGTTTCAGTGTTCTTCTTTAAAAGCCTATCTTTGCCGACTTTTAGAATTACCTGATTATGACATTACGACAAAAAACCATTAAAAACTTCACCCAAAATCCAAAAAATGACATCCTCTCTGGATTAACAGTGGCATTGGCTCTTGTTCCTGAAGCAGTGGCATTTGCTTTTGTTGCAGGCATTGATCCATTGGTAGGTCTTTATGGTGCATTTATGATGGGCATTGTAACATCCCTTTTTGGAGGAAGGCCAGGTATGATAAG
>JAWKNA010000019.1:0-1515 GCA_041391925.1 Gelidibacter sp.
AAGCCCAACCAAAGTAGGACGTGAAGTTCGTTCCGTGAACCGCCGTGTACGTGGCCCGTACGCACGGTGGTGTGAGAGGGCAGGGGAGGCCAATCTATATTACTTTTGGTCACCTCTCCCTACTCGATTAGTGGCTGGCTTTCTTTTTCTCTTTTATTTTTATTTCAATTGCAATTGTTTTTTGTTTACTGCCATTGTTTATTTCTTACTGTCTGAGTCACGCAGTATTTTATATTCTACCGATTTATCATTCAGACGAAAATATGGTTTGAATCCTAAATCAATGGCAGTTGTAAGTGCCTCACTTAAATCCCAACATCCTTTGTCGGTTAGGCCTTTGGTTAATTCGGAAATTAATGTCTCATCTTCAGGGCCATATTCTGGAATCCAAAACAATTCTTCCATCCATGCTTCGGAAGGGTGGTTGTTGCTCCATTGCAGAATTAAATGCACCCATCTTTCTGTGTCATTGTAATTAATGTTGATGTGAAAATTGCTCAGAGAATCCCTACCGTCCACAAGTGTCACAACCCCATCGACTATAAGCCTTGCTCCTCTCTCCGCAAGATGTTTTTCCCTGAATTTTCTTTCGAATTCAATCTCTTGCGAGTATTCTATCATTTTTTCGAACTCCTTTTCAGCTTTCTCTCTGTGAGCAAGCCTTTCCTCTTTGCTCATATTGTCCCACAAATGCTCATTATAATCTTGAAGCTCTTCTTGAGATTGACGCCATCTTTCATGTTCTTCATAAATATGGTCTTCCCAATCAAATTCATCTGGCATGGTTAAAATGTTTTAAATATGAACAAGAGTTATTGTAATTTCCATCGCTTCGCTTCTTTCTTTGTTTTTTATTTGCTTGCCACTAACATCGGATACACGAAACTCGGACATATCCCCATTTCGTGTATCCCCCCTCTAACTACTCCACCACAAGACAAATGTAAACAGATTTTTATCCCACAATGGCCTGATGTTCAAAAATTTGCGGCTTCGCATAAAATATACTCTCATGGGTTTCAAACCGTTTTGGTATCTTGAATGAAACTTGTAAATATTGGCTCTTTCCATTGGGTTATTTGCCTTATGGGATGCCAGCATCCTGTTTTTTGTGTACTTGGCCATAAAAGGCAGCATATCAACAAGTTGCGGTTTCGCATAAATTATATCCCCAATTGTTTTCACCATAACTATATGTCTAGGTCGTCAAAAGGGCTGGGGGTGTTCACCAACCGCTCTTTCGTGACGTGCAGGTAAATCTGGGTCGTTTTCAGCGACTCGTGCCCCCGCTGGCCCACCACCTGCCAATTGAAAAGCGGTGCTTTGGCTCTTAAACGGGCATTGGTTGCGGCCTCTGGCCGCCGTATGCTGCAACACCATACCACATCAGTTGTTCCAGTATTTATAGATAGTCACATTGAAAATTGATTGGAACAAAATCCTAAGCCAGTGATTTTCAACAAAATGACTTCAATGACCAATGACTTTTAATGACGATTGTCTATAAGTTCTGGC